>JAEUJY010000164.1 GCA_016794525.1 Myxococcales bacterium | reverse complement strand
CGCGCCCCCGATCTTCCACCCGGGACGCGCCCGCCATCTCCCAAGTAGGACGCGCCCGCCATCTCCCACGTCGGCCACGCCGTCTCCCCCGTGGGACACGCGCCGAACTCCCCCGTGGGACATGCCGCCATCTCCCACGTGGGACGCGCCGCCATCTCCCACGTGGGACGCGCCGCGGTCGCGGTCACGGCCACGGTCGCGGCCACGGTCACGGTCACGGTCGCGGTCGCGGTCGCGGTCGCGGCCACGGCCACGGCCACGGTCACGGTCGCGGCCACGGTCGCGGCCACGGCCACGGTCGCGGCCACGGCCACGGCCACGGTCGCGGTCACGGTCACGGTCACGGTCGCGGCCACGGCCACGGTCACGGCCACGGCCACGGCCACGGCCACGGCCACGGTCGCGGCCACCGCCACGGTCACGGTCACGGCCACCGCCACGGCCGGTCGCGGTCACAGGCCCGCGGTCACACCCTCCAACGGGTTGACAGCGCCCCCCCTTCTCCCAATACTCCGCGGCACTTTCAAGGAGCTACTGCCATGGGTCGTCGAGACAGCCGCCGTTCGTTGAAGATGCGCCGCCGCAAGAGCCAGGTGAAGCTCAAGGCGCGCATCGCCAAGAAGGTCGCCGCCGCCAAGGCCGCGAAGAAGCCGGCCCCCGCGCCGACCAAGAAGAAGTAGCTCCATGACCGGCACGCCGACGGCGTCGCGCTGCGTGATGACGCAGATCGTGATGCCGACGCACACCAACGGCGCCGCCGGGGTGATGTTCGGCGGGGTCATGATGCAGTGGATCGACGTCTGCGCTGGCGTGGCCGCGATGCGCCACGCCGCGGGGCGCGTGCTGACCGCGTCGATCGATCGGCTCGACTTCGTGCACCCGGTGCACGTCGGCGACGTCGTCGTGCTCCACGCCCAGGTCAACTACGCCGGCCGCACCTCGATGGAGGTCGGCTGCCGGGTCGAGACCGAGGACATGCGCACCGGCTCGCGGCGCAACACCACGAAGGCGTACCTGACCTTCGTGGCGGTCGACGAGGCGGGGCACCCGCGCGAGATCCCGCCGCTGGTGCTGGAGTCCGACGACGATCGCCGCCGCTACGCCGACGCGCAAGCGCGCCGCGCCGAGCGGCTGCGCGCCGCCGGCCGCCAGGCCTGAGGTCTGCCGCGCCCTGCGCCGTCTGCTAGGGTGCGCCCATGCTGGTCGACTTCTCGTCGTGGGGCCACCTCGCCGTCTCCGGCGGCGATCGCCTGCGCTTCCTCCACGGCCTCACCACCGTCAACGTCACCGGGCTGCCGATCGGCGGCCACGCCTGGGGCTCGATCCTGTCGCCCAAGGGCCGGGTGCTGGCGGTGATCGAGCTGACCGTCGAGGCCGAGCGCGTGCTGGTCCACGTCGAGCCGGCGCTGGTCGAGCCGACGCTGGCGCTGCTCGACAAGTACGCGGTCATGGACGACGTCGCGTCGATCGCGGTGCCGCTGGCCGCGCACAAGCGGTGGGCGTCGGCCGCCGACGCGTGGCGGGCGCCGTACGTGTTCGCGCCGCCGCCGGGGCCGTGCGCCAGCGCGGCCGAGGTCGAGGTGGCGCGCGTCGAGGCCGGCCTCCTGCGCTACGGCGTCGACGTCGACGACGGCTGCTTCCCGTTCGAGACCCCGCTCGCGCAGTTCCTCGACTACGGCAAGGGCTGCTACGTCGGCCAGGAGCCGGTGTTCCGGGTCCACGCCCAGGGCCAGACCGCGCGCCACCTGCGCGGGCTGCTGGTCGAGGGCGACGGCGCCGTGGCCGTGGGCGCCACCGTCGCGCACCCGGCCAAGGCCAACGCCGGCGCCGTCACCTCGGCGGTGGTGTCGCCGCGGCTGGGCTCGCTGGCGCTGGCGTACCTGCACCGCAGCGCGGGCGCGGTCGGCGATCAGGTCACCGTCGACGGACGCCCGGCGACGGTGGTCGAGTTGCCGACCGCCGCGGCGTGGTAGCGTCGGCGGGTGACGCGCTGGCTGGCCCTGCTCGCGGTGCTCGCGCTCGCGTGCGGCACCGACGAGTCGAACTCGGGTGATCCCTACCCGATCCACGTCGACCGCGCCGGCGGCGCGCTGATGGTGTCGGTGCGGGTCGACGACGGCCCGCCGGTGCCGGCGGTGCTCGACGTCATGTCGCCGCTGACGGTGATCGACGCGCCGCTCGACGCTACCCCGCGCCGCCGCGGCGTCTGCCTGGCGCTGCTCGGCCACCGCAGCGCCACCGACGCCACGCTGATCACCCGCGCGCGGTTCTCGGCCACCCCGCTGTTCCTGCACCCGTGCGCGACCGCGACGGCGTGCGAGGTCGGCCTGCCCGGCGCGCCGACGGCGATCGGCGCGGTGATCGGCGCCGACACGCTGCGCGGCGACGCGCTCCGGGTGCGCGGCGCCGACGACGTGATCGCCATCCTCCCCGACGTCGCCGGCGACGGCGAGGCCCGCGACAAGGTGTGCGACGCCGAGGTGCCGTCGCCGTTCTACGGCGGCGGCACGCTGGTCGTGAACGGCACCGAGCTGGCCTTCGCCGGGCTGCGGCCGACGCTGGGCGTGTGCCTGTCCCCCGACCCGACCAACGCCGATCCGACCCAGCGCGGCGTCGACGCGGCGCTGGTGCTGTCGACCGGCATCGGCCCGTCGATCCTGGCCCAGAGCCGCTACGCCACGTGGCGCGCCGCCACCGGCGGGCCCACGCTGGATCAGCTGCCGCCGGCGACGGTGCTGCTGCCGTCGGGACCGCTCGAAGGACGGCTGGCCACGCTCGACGGGCTGGCCCTGGTGGGCTCGGCGTCGGCGCCGCGCGGCGCCTGTCGCGAGGTCGCGTCGCACCACCTGCTGACCGACCGCGACTGCCTGCCCGCCGACGGCGACGCCTGCCCGTGCACCGACGCCGCGTTCTGCAGCGTGCCGTCGGTCGTCGAGCTGGCGACCAGCTTCGAGGCGCTGGTGGTCCCCGACGACGAGCCGCTGTTGCAGGCGCTGCGCACCGAGCTGCGCCCGGCCCAGCCCGAGATCGACGGCGTGCTCGGCCTGAGCGCGCTGGCCGCCACCGAGTTCGACGTCGACTACCCGCACAACCGGCTGTTGTTCCGCTGCGCGGGCAGCGGGTGCGTCGCCCGCCCGGCGCTGCGCGATCGCGCGTCGCGCCTGGTCGTCGGCCAGTGCCTGGCCCGGGCCGCCGCCGACGGCGACGCCGGCGTCGACGCGGCGATCGACGCGCCGTGATACCTTCACCGACGGCGCGATCATGGATTGGGATCCGCTGTTCCTCTCGCTCGAAGCGGCGCTGATCGCGACGCTGCTCGCCGGCGTGGTCGGGGTCGCGCTGGGCGCGCTGCTGGCCCGGCCGCGCATGCCCGGGCGGCACCTGCTCGACGCGCTGATCGCCGCGCCGATGGTGATGCCGCCGACCGTGCTCGGCTACTACGTGCTGGTGATGGTGGGGCGCAAGAGCGCGATCGGCGGCCTGTACCGCGACCTCGTCGGCAGCGACCTGACGTTCACGTTCCACGGCGTCGTGCTGGCGGCGTCGATCGGCGCGCTGCCGATGATCGCCAAGGCCGCGCGCACCGCGTTCGAGGGCGTCGATCCGACGCTGCCGCGGGCCGCGCGCACGCTCGGCGCCGGCCGCCTGCGCGCGTTCTTCACGGTCACCTTGCCGCTGGCCGCCCCCGGCGTGATCGGCGGGCTGATGCTCGGCTTCGCCCGCGGCCTCGGCGATTTCGGCGTGACGCTGATGGTCGCCGGCGACATCCCCGGCGAGACCCAGTCGGCCCCGCTGGCGATCTACGACCACGTCCAGGCCAAGCGCGAGCACGCGGCGGCGACCAGCTCGCTGGTGCTGACGATCGGCGCGGTCGTGATCCTCTACGCGGTGAACCGCCTGACCCGCGACCGCCACCGCGAGGACGAGGCCCGATGGCACTGACCGTCGACGTCGTCGTCGAGCGCCCCGACTTCCGCTTCGCGATCGCGACGACGTTCGCCCCCGGCATCACCTGCGTGCTCGGGCCGTCGGGCGCCGGCAAGAGCACGCTGCTCGGCGCGATCAGCGGCCTGTTGCGGCCGACCCGCGGCCGGGTCGCGCTGGGCGACGAGGTGTGGGTCGACACCGCGCGCGGCCTGCACGTCGCGATCGAGGCGCGCCACGCCGCCTACCTGTTCCAGTCGCTCGCGTTGTTCCCGCACCTGAACGCCCTGCACAACGTCGCCTACGCCGTGCCGCGCAGCGTGCCGCGCGCCGAGCGCCACGCGCGGGCCCAGGCGCTGCTCGCCAAGCTCGGCGTCGGCCACCTGGCGCACCGCCGCCCGCGCACCTACTCGGGCGGCGAGGCCCAGCGCGTCGCGCTGGCCCGCGCGCTGGCCATGACGCCGCGGGTGATGCTGCTCGACGAGCCGTTCTCGGCGCTCGACCGCGAGCGCAAGCGCCCGCTGATCGCGCTGGTCCGCGCGCTCGCCACCGAGCTCGCCATCCCCACGATCGCCGTCACCCACTCGCTCGGCGAGGCCCGCGCGCTCGCCGATCGCGTCATCCGCATGGACCACGGCCAGGTCGTCGCCGACGGCGCCCCCGCCGACCTGCTCGCCCGCGCCGGCCACGACGACGACCTCGCCGCCGGCGCCGGGTAGTCCCGGAACCGGAACCGGAGCCGGAATCGGAACCGGAGCCGGAGTCGGAACCGGAGCCGGAATCGGAACCGGAGCCGGAACCCGATCCCCGTCCTCGATCCCGTCCCCGCCCCCCGCCTCAGGCCTTCGCGCCGGTCGCGTCGTACTTGTAGAACCCGCGCCCCACCTTCTTGCCCAGCCACCCCGCGGCGACGTGCTGCCGCAACAGCGGGCACGGCCGGTACTTGTCGTCGCCCAGCTCCTGGTGGAGCACGTTGGCGATCGCCAGCACGGTGTCGAGGCCGATCAGATCGGCGAGCTCGAGCGGGCCCATCGGGTGGTTGAGGCCGAGCTTGACGCCGGTGTCGATGTCGGCCGGCGTGCCCAGGCCCTCGTACAGCGCGTAGCAGGCCTCGTTGAGCAGCGGGATGAGCACGCGGTTGACGATGAAGCCCGGGATGTCGCGCGCGGCGACGGTGGTCTTGCCGAACCGCTGCGCCAGCTCGATCGTCGCCTGGTACGTCGCGTCGGACGTCGGCAGGCCGCGCACGATCTCGACCAGCTTCATGATCGGCACCGGGTTCATGAAGTGCATGCCGATCACCCGCTCGGGCCGGCCCGAGGCCGCCGCCAGCTTGGTGATCGAGATCGACGAGGTGTTCGACGCGAGGATGCACTCGGGCCGGGTGACCTTGCCCAGGCTGGCCATCAGCTCGAGCTTGAGCGACTCCTTCTCGGGCGCCGCCTCGATCACGAAGTCGCGATCGGCGAGGTCGGCGTGGCCGGCGCCGGCGCGCAGCCGGGCCTGGGCCGCGTCGCGGGCCTCGGCCGCCAGCTTGCCCTTCTCGACCAGCTTGTCGAGGGTCTTGCCCAGCTTGGCGATCGCCGCCGCCGCCAGCTCGGGCGTCACGTCGACCAGCACCACGTCGAGCCCGGCCTGGGCCGCCACCTGGGCGATGCCCTGGCCCATCTGGCCGCCACCGACGACGCCGAGGCGCGCGATCACGGGCGCTCCACGAGCAGCGCGATGCCCTCGCCGCCGCCGATGCACAGCGAGGCGCCGCCGGTCTTGGCGCCCTTGGCCGCCATCGCCGCCAGGAGCGTCACGACGATGCGCGTGCCCGACGCGCCGATCGGGTGGCCGAGCGCCACCGCGCCGCCCCAGACGTTGACCTTGGCGGGGTCGAGGCCGAGCAGCTGGTTGTTGGCGATCGACACGACCGAGAACGCCTCGTTGATCTCCCACAGGTCGACGGCGGCCGGCTTCCACCCGGCGCGCGCGCACGCCTTCTCGATCGCCGGGGCCGGCGCGGTGGTGAACCACTCCGGCGCCTGCGCGTGGTAGCCCGACGCGACGATCCGCGCCAGCACGGTCAGGCCGCGGCGCTTGGCCTCGTCGGCGCTCATCAGCACCACCGCGGCGGCGCCGTCGTTGAGCGACGACGCGTTGCCGGCGGTGACGGTGCCGTCCTTGGCGAACGCGGGGCGCAGGCCGGCGAGCTTGGCGACGTTGCCGCGGCCCGGCTCCTCGTCGCTGTCGACGACGGTGTCGCCGCCCTTGCCGGGGATGGTCACCGCGGCGATCTCGGCGGCGAACTTGCCTTCCTTCTGGGCGGCCAGCGCGCGGGTGTAGCTCTGGGCGGCGAACTCGTCCTGGGCGCCGCGCGAGATGCCGCGATCCTTCGCGCAGATCTCGGCGCAGTTGCCCATGTGCTGGTTCGAGTACACGTCCCACAGGCCGTCGTGGACCATGCTGTCGACGGTGTCGAGGCCGCCCATCTTGACGCCGCCGCGCAGGCCGCGGACCAGGTGCGGCGCGTTGGACATCGACTCCATGCCGCCGGCGACCGCGATGGTCACCTCGCCGACCGCGATGGCGCGGGCGGCGGTGATGATCGTCTCGAGGCCCGAGCCGCACACCTTGTTGATCGTCGTGCACGGGGTGCCCTGGGGCAGCCCGGCGGCGAGCGCGGCCTGGCGCGCCGGGGCCTGGCCCATGCCGGCCGGCAGCACGCAGCCCATGTAGACGGCCTCGACCGCGGCCGGCTCGACCGTGGCGCGCTCGAGCGCAGCCTTGATGGCCACGGCGCCGAGCTTGGGGGCGGGGACCGCGGCGAGAGCGCCGAGGAAGCTGCCGATGGGGGTGCGGGCTGCGCCTACGATGACGACGTCACGCATACGGATCCTCCGGGAACGGGAAGCGCCGAGGGTGGCCGGCGCGCGCGCGAAGGGATACCCTCAGCGGGTAGTGCGGTCAAGCCACGCCCTCTCCCTCGCTGGCGCCGGCGCGGCCGCGCTGGCCCTCGCCGCCGGCTGCGGCGACAGCCTCGACATCAGCGTCGACTACAAGGTGGTCGGCCTGGCGCCGGTCAGCGGCGGCACCTGCGGCGCCGTGCCACAGACGCCGCCCCTCGCGACCGGCGCGACCAAGGTGCGCTTCACGTTCCGCGACCACACCGCCGCCGGCCCCGGCCCGCTGCGCTGCGACGTGGTGCTGCCGCGCGGCGGCGACGCGCCGGTGCTGGCGGTGCCGCGCAAGGCCGAGCCGGTCGACCTGTGGGTCGAGTACTTCACCGACGCCGGCGCGCTGGTCGCCCGCGGCCAGGCCACCGACGTCGACCTCAAGGGCGGCACGGTCACGATCTACACCACCGACGCCGACGCCTACGCCTGCGAGCCGGCCCAGCCGACCCAGCCGCGCGCGTTCCACTCGGCGACGCTGTTGCCGACCGGCGAGGTGCTGTTCCTCGGCGGCCTCGCCGGCCCGGCCAGCGGCGCCGGCGCCGACTTCGCCCCGGCCGCCGGCGCCTAC
Organism: Myxococcales bacterium; assembly: GCA_016794525.1. GTDB lineage: Bacteria > Myxococcota_A > Polyangia > Haliangiales > Haliangiaceae > UBA2376. The sequence goes on along the minus strand of JAEUJY010000164.1, from coordinate 155,998 downwards.
GTCACCGCCTCGGCCGAGATCTACGATCCCGCCAGCGGCCGGGTGACGCCGCTGGTGATCGCCGGGCTGTCGCCGCGCGCGTTCCACCAGGTGGTCGTGCTCGGGACCGATCCCAACGGCGACGTGCGCCTCGCGGTCAGCGGCGGCCTCGGGGTCGCGGGCGACGCGGCCGCCGCTGGCAACGTCGCCGCGATCGGCGGGCCCGCGGGCGAGGCGCCGTGGGCGCCGGTGGCCGCCGACGCCGCGATGGGGCGCGCCGGCGCGGTGCCGATCGCCGCCGAGCTGCTCACCTACTCGCCCAGCACGCGCGCCGTGATGCGCACGCCGATCGTCGGCGCCAGCGGCGCGCCGGCGGCCGCCGGCGGTCAGCCCGACGCCGAGTTCGGCAGCCCGCGGCTGATCGGCGGCGGCCTCGGCCCCGGCGGCGACGTGCTCGACGCGCTCACCCCGACCGGCGAGATCGCGGTGTCGCTGCCCGGCGTGCCGCGGGTCGGCGCCACCGTGGTCGCCGCGACCGCGACCAGCGCGCTGTGGCTGGGCGGCGACCTCGCCGGCACCCGGCTGTACGACAAGATCATCCAGCTCGACGCTACCCCCGCGCTGACCGCCGGCCCGATGGCGCCGCAGGCCGGCGTCAACCGCGCGTTCGCCGCCGCGGTGCGGCTCGACGACGAGATCATCGCCGCCGGCGGCCTGCGCATCGTCACCGGCGCCATCAGCGACACCACCGGCGCGGTGCCGGGCGTGCGCATCGACGTCGCGACCGACGTCGTCACCGAGCTGCCGGCCGGCGACTTCCTCGGCGCGGCCTACATGGCCGCGGCCCAGCTGCCGCGCCACGGCGCGCTGATCAGCGGCGGCGTGGTGGCCGGCGATCTCGCGTGCCTCGGCACGCTGGCCTGCGTCAACGCCCAGAGCGTGCGCTACGCCGCCGACGCCACCGCGCGCTCGACCGGCGCCGCCGGACTGGCCCGCTACGGCCACCGCCTGACCCGCATGCCCGACGGCACGATCCTGGTGAGCGGCGGCTTCACCCGCGGCACCACCGACGGCACGATCCGCGCGGTCGCGACGCTGGAGCGGTTCGAGCCCCACGACGCCGGCGACGATCCGCTGGCCGACGTCGGCCCGGCCCGCGCGCCCGGTGGCGTCGCCGAGGTCGGCGGCGTGGCGGTCGCGCCGTGCGCGGTGGTGCGCGGCGGCCCCGCGCCCGACGCCAGCGTCGCGATCGACGCCGTCGAGGTCGACGCGCTCGACGTCGACGCGATGTGATCGACGGCCGCTAGACCGACCGGGTCGCCACCGTGATCGACGCCAGCGTCTCGCCTGGCGGGTACGGCTCGCCGAGCCAGCGCTGGTAGCGCGCCGCGACCGCCGGCGGCGCGTCGACGCGGGTCTGCAGCTCGAACCGCGGCAGCGGGCCCGCGCCCACCTCGGCGGCCAGCCGCACCAGCCGGCCGCGGCGGAACAGCGCGACGTCGACGGTGGCGCCGACGCCGGCCGCCGCCAGCAGCGCGCGGGCGTCGTTGTCGCTGCCGATGCGCCAGCCGTCGATCGCGATCAGCTCGTCGCCGACCGCCAGCCCGGCCGCCGCCGCCGGCGCGCCGTCGAGCACGCCGGTGATCCGCAGGCCGGTGACCGTGACGCCCAGCCACGCCGGCGGCGCGCCGTCGCTGCCGGGCTCGCCGACCTGGCGCAGCACCAGCCCGACCGCGGCCAGCTCGGCGACCAGCGGCGGATCCTCGACGCCGCGGATCACCCGCGCGAAGGTCTCGCCGAGGTCGAGCCCGGTGGCCTCGACGAAGTCGGGCAGCACGTCCTCGGGGTGCGGCACCCCGGGCGCGCCGTAGCGCTGCCACAGCCGGCGCAGCACGTCGTCGAGGCCGCGGGCGTCCTCGGTGCGGCGGCGGATCTCGAGGTCGAGCGTCAGCGCGACCAGCCCGCCCTTCAGGTAGTAGCTGACCGTCGTGTTCAGGTTCGACTCGTCGGGGCGGTACAGCTTGATCCACGCGTCGAACGAGCTGGCCTCGAGGCTGTGACGGGCGCGGCCGGGCGTGCCCTGCAGCCGGGCCCAGTCGTCGAGCACCTTGTCGAGCAGGCTGCGCGCGGTGATCCGCCCGGCGCTGCGCAGCGCGAACCGATCGTAGTGGCTGGTCACGCCCTCCATCACCCACAGGCAGCGGGTGTACGCCTCGCGCTGGTAGTCGACGTCGAGCAGCGCCGCCGGCGCGATGCGCTTGCCGTTCCAGGCGTGGAACAGCTCGTGGCTGAGCAGCTCGAGCAGGCCCTCGTAGTGCTTGCGGGTGGTGAACGCCGCCGGGTGGTACAGGTTGGCCGAGCCGGCGGCGTGCTCGAGGCCGCCGTAGCCGTCGGCGGCCAGCATCAGCAAGAACGTGTAGCGCGCGAACGGGAACGCGGTCGGGTCGCCGGTGATCCGCCGCGCGTGATCGGCGGCGATCGCGCCGAGGTCGGCGACCAGCTGCGCGACGGTGAAGGCGCCGGCGTGGCGCGGCCCCCACAGCGCCAGCTCGAACCGGGTCGCGCCGACGACGAACGTCTCGAGGCGGTCGTGGCCGAGGTGGATCGGCGCGTCGAAGAGCGCGTCGACCGACGGCGCCGTGAGCTGGTAGCGATCCGCCGGCGCGGCGTCGCCGCCGGCCAGCGGCGTGGCGATCGCCCAGCCCCGCCCCGGCGGCCCCTCGACCTCGATCGCGCACGGCAGCGCGCGGCCGTCGACCGGGTACAGGAACGTCGCCGGGCCGTGCAGGAACGCGTGGCCGTCGTCGACGTGGTTGGTGCGCACCGACAGCTCGTGACCGAACACCGCGTAGCGCAGCGTGATCGCGGCGGCGTCGCCGACGTCGATCGCCCAGGTGGCCTTGTCGAGCTTGGTGATCGGCCGCGGCCGCCCGTCGGCGTCGCAGGCCTCGAGGTCGCGCACGAACCGCGCGTAGTCGCGGATCAGGTAGCTGCCCGGGCACCACGCCGGCATCGCCACCACCAGCGGCGTGCGCAGCCCCGCCGTCGGCACCACCAGCGTCACGTGGGCCAGGTGGTCGTGCGGCCGCGGCACCGAGATCCGATAGGTCAACCCTGGCGCGGCCATGCGTCGAGGGTACACTCGCCCGGTGCGGCCTCGCTCGTCCTTCGCGCTCGCGGCGATCACCGCCGTGGTGACCGCCGCCGCGGCCCAGCCGGCCGCGGCCCGGCGCGGCCGCGCGGTGCGGGTGCCGCGCTCGCTGGCGGCGGTCACGACCAACGCGCGGTTCTGCTCGCTGCACGAGGACGACCGCGGCCTGTGCTTCGGCACGGTCGCGGTCGGCGACGTCGGCGCGGTCTTGACCGCCGACGGCGAGCACCTCGGCGAGACCGTCATCACCGAGGCGATCGCCAACACCAACCGCTGCGGCGGCGTCGAGAACTGGTCGATCCGCATCGATCGCGGCCGGCTCGGCGGGCGCTACTTCGACTACGGCGCGACGCTGGTGGTCGGCGCGCGGGTCGAGCCCGAGGGCAAGATCGTGCCCGGCGTGGGCGCGGTGCCCGGCGACAACCCGCTGGCGACGGTCATGTACGCCGCCGACACCGACGGCGACGGCCAGGTCGACTTGCTCAGCGACCAGTATCCGTGCGACAGCGCCAAGCGGCCGACCCGGGCCAACTACCCCAGCCACATGTGCAGCGAGTACTGGGTCGCGGTGCGCGACCACTGGCAGCGGGCCCGGGTCGATCAGCAGGCGGTCTGCAACCGATGAGCGAACGATGAGCAAGCGCTGGGACGCCCAGCGAGACGTGGCGGCGCGGCTGGCGTCGGAGCGCGGCACGATCTTCCGCGAGGCCGAGACCCGGATCGCGCTGTGCTACCCGAGCCCGTACCGCGCGGCGATGTCGTCGCTCGGCTACCAGCACATCTACCGCCGGCTCAACGCCATCCCCGACGTCGCCGCCGATCGCGCGGTGCGCCCCGACGACCTCGAGGCCGCCGCCGGCCAGCCGTGGCTGACCCTCGAGCGATCGCAGCCGGTCGCGACCTACCCGCTGCTGGCGTTCTCGGTGGCCTACGAGCTCGAGCTGCTCGGGATGATCGAGTGCCTCGGGCTGGCCAGCATCCCGGCGCTGGCCGCCGAGCGCGACGATCGCCACCCGCTGATCGTCGCCGGCGGCCCGCTGACGTTCTCGAACCCGGTGCCGCTGGCGCCGTACGTCGACGTGATCGTCATGGGCGAGGGCGACGCGCTGGCCGGCGAGCTGGTGCTGACCGCGCGCGACTGCGGCTGGAACCGCGATCGCCTGCTGGCGGCGCTGGCCGGCCGCCCGGGGTTCTACCTGCCGTCGGTGCACGGCGACACCCCGCCGCCGATCGCCGCGGCCGACGACGAGCTCCTGCCGGCGCGCTCGCAGATCCTCACCCCCGACGCCGAGCTGGCCGACATGTTCATGACCGAGGCGGCGCGCGGCTGCTCGCGCGGCTGCACCTACTGCGTCATGCGCCGCTCGACCAACGGCGGCATGCGCGTGGTGCCGACCGCCGACGTGCTGGGGGGCATCCCGGCCGAGGCGCGGCGGGTCGGGCTGGTCGGCGCCGCGGTCACCGATCACCCCGACATCCGCGCGATCGTGCGCGGCGTCGTCGACGGCGGTCGCCAGGTCGGCATCTCGAGCCTGCGCGCCGACAAGCTCGACGACGAGCTGGTGGGCCTCTTGGCCCGCGGCGGCTACCGCACGCTGACGGTCGCGGCCGACGGCGTGTCCGAGCGGATGCGCCGGGTGGTCGAGCGCTCGACGCAGGAGAAGCACCTGCTCGCGACCGCGGCGCTGGCGGCGCGCCACCAGCTGACGACGGTCAAGATCTACATGATGGTCGGCGTGCCGACCGAGACCGACGCCGACGTCGACGAGCTGGTGCGGTTCTCGGGCGAGCTGACCAAGCTGCACCCCAAGGTCGCGTTCGGCGTGGCGCCGTTCGTCGCCAAGCGCCACACGCCGCTCGACGGCAGCCCGTTCGCCGGCATCGACGTGGTCGAGGATCGGCTCGAGCGGCTGCGCCGCGGCCTGGGCGTCTACAAGGGCAAGGCGATCGTCCGCCCGACCTCGGCGCGCTGGGCCTGGGTCGAGTACATGCTCGCCCAGGGCGATCAGCGCGCCGGGCTGGCGGTGCTCGACGCCCACGCCGCCGGCGGCAGCTTCGCCGCGTGGAAGAAGGCCTTCATCGCTCGCGGCGCCACGCCGACCGGGCCGCGGGCCCGGGTGCCGTCGACGGCCGAGATCATCGCGCTGCGCCGGCGCGCGGCGCCGGCGGCCTGACGCGCGCGCCTTCCCGAGCTACCAGATCTTCCACCACGGCCGCGCCTTGGCCTTGTCCTCGGCGGTGCACTTGCAGCGCTGCGCCTTGGGCACGCCGGCCAGCACCTGCTCGACGTGGGCGCCGCAGCCGGCGAACGTGGGCTTTCCGCAGATCGAGCAGGTGACGCGACGGCACATGCGCGCACGGTAGCCAGGATCGGCGGCGCTGGCGAGCGAGGCCGGTTGTCGCAGGTGTTGAGCGGGGCCGGCGGCGGGCCTACGATATCGACGTGGATCTTGGGCGCATGCTCGACAAGTGCCGCCAGGGGCAGTGGCGCGCCGACGACCTCGACTGGTCGGCGCCGCCCCCGGCGCTGCCGCCCGACAAGGAGCAGGCGGTCGTGCAGGCGTTCGTCGACATGGCCGGCATCGAGCGGCTGGCGGCGGCGCTGTTCCGCGCCCAGCGCGCCAAGGCCACCGATCCGACGCTGGCGGCGATCTTCGACAGCTTCGTCGCCGACGAGGACCGCCACGCCGCGGTGGCGATGCGGCTGGCGCGCTACTACGACGTCCACCGCTACCGCCGCTACGCGATGGCGCCGGCGCTGGTGGCGTTCCGCCGGCCGTTCCTGGCGGTGATCGAGCTCGCCGCGCCCGACATCGCCAACGCCTACGTCACCGCCGGCGAGCTCTTGCTCGACGTCGCGCTGCTGCGCTCGCTCGACGACTACGTCGGCGACGCGATGAGCCACCAGGCGATGGCGCTGATCAACCGCGACGAGTCGCGCCACATCGCGATCGACTTCCACATGACCGAGGTCTACGCCTCCGACGCGTACCTGGCGGCCAAGGCGCGGCTCCCGGCGCCGACCTGGGGCCACCGCGCGGCGACGCTGGCGGCGGTGTCGCGGATGCTGTGGTTCGCGCAGCCGTTCCTGCAGCAGGTGTTCCTGGCGCCGCTCGATCGCACCGATCCGTCGGGCCACCGGCTCAAGGAGGCGCTCAAGCGCATCCAGCTGATCGCGCGCAAGCCGACGGTGGCGCGGCTGCCGCTGATGCGGGTGATGCTGGGCGCCCAGGATCTGTACCTGCACCCGGTCGCCGGGCCGGTGCTGGCCAAGGGCCTGCTGCGGTTGCTGGGCGCCGAGGCGCGGATCGCGGCGCGGCTGTACACCGAGGCCGAGCTGGCCCGGTCGCAGGCGATGTCCTTCGACGAGCTGGCCGAGGACGCGCTGGCCGCGAAGGGCACGTGACGGTCGCGGCCCCGGCCTGCGTCGCCGCCAGCGCCGACGGGCGCAGCGTGGTCAGCGTCCGCGGCAGCCGGGCGCTGGTGTTCGACGCCGCCAGCCTGGCGGTGATCGCCGACGGCGTGATCGCCGCCGAGGCCACCGCCGCGGCGCTGTTGCCGACGCGGCTGGCGATGCTGGCGCCGGGCCGGCTGGTGGTCCACGACCTGCCCGACCTGGCGACGACCACCACCGTCGCCGTGCCGCCGCGCACCCGGCTGATCGGCACGCTCGGCGATCGCGTCGTGCTGACGGCCGACGGCGTCGCGCTGGTGGCGCGGGTCGGCGCCACCGGGGTCGCGCTCGAGGCGCTCGAGCGGCCGGGGCCGGTCGAGGACGTCGTGCCGCTCGACGACGATCGCCTGCTGGTGTTCGAGCGCGGCGCGATCACCGTGGTCGCGGTGCCGTCGCAGCGGGTGCTGGCGCGGCTGACCGCGCGGGTGCCGGCGCCGCCGCGGCTGTGCGGCGCGGCCGCGGATCGCCGGATGATCTGGATCGGCCGGGTCGGCGACGGCGATCTGCTGCTCCTGCGGCTGTCCGACGGCCGGACGTTCACGTACCGGCCGGCCGCGGCGGTCGACGCGATCTACGGCCACGGCGCGTCGCCGTGGCTGGTGGTCCAGACCGCGCGCGGCCTCGAGCGGGTCCACGTCCAGACGCTGGCCGGCCACCCGATGGCGGCCGAGGTCGAGCGCGGCGCGTGCGTGGCCGGCGCCGGCGAGGCCGCGCTGTGCTGGATCGATCGCCAGGGCCGGCCGCGGCGCACGCCGCTCGACGGCGACGCGGTGATCGGCGGCGCCGGGCTGCGGCTGACGATGAACGGCGAGCGGCTGCGCGCCGCGCGGCCCGAGCCCGACGCGGCCGAGGTCGCGGCGGCGCCGCCGGCCCCGGCGCCGGTGGTCCGGGTCGGCCGGCCGCGCGGCAGCGCCTCGGCGCTGTGGCGCGTCGAGCTGGCCGACTGGGCGCGGGCGCTGCTCGCCGATCCCGACGCCGAGCGCCCGCCGCCCGATCTCGCCGCCTCGCCGCTGGCGGCGCTGGCGCAGCGGGCCGGCCTCGACGACGACGGCGCCCACGCGCTGGCGCTCCTGTACGGCGCGTGGCTGGTCGGCGGCCGCCGCCCGGCGCTGGCCACGCTGGCGCGGCTGGCGGCGTGGGCCGAGATCGGCGGCGACGGCGCGCTGCCCGGCGCGGGGCTGGTGCAGGTCGTCGGCGGCCGGGCCAGCCTGCGCGCCGCGGTGGCCCGCTACCTCGACGGCGGCACGCCGGGCCGGGTCGCGCTGATCGGCGCCGGCGTCGCCGATCCGGCGGTGCGCGGCCGGCTGCGCGCCCACTGCGATCCCGAGCTGCCGCTGGCGATCGCCGCGCGCCAGGTCGCCGATCGGCTCGGCGTCGCCGCGGTCACCGACGAGGCCCGCGCCGGCGGCCGCCGCGGCCTGGCGATCGCGCTCGACGAGGCGTGGCTGCGGCAGCGCCCGCTGATCGTGCTGCCGTCAGGCGGGCTCGACCTCGACGCGCTGGCCGCCGCGCCGCTGCGCGCCGATCACGCGCTGGTGGTGGTCTGGCCCGACAGCGTCGTGCCCGACGCGCTGGCCAGCTGGGCCGCGTTGACGATGGCGTCCTGATCGCCCGGCCCGGCCGCCGCCACCGCCGCGTCGAGGCCGACCAGCGCTAGCCGCGCGACCAGCGCGTGGCGGGCCCGCGGATCGTCGGGTCCGTAGACGCCGAACGCCTTGGCCAGCTCGAGCGGCTTGGCCGAGCCGGCGGCCGAGATGCCGACCCGCGCGCGCAGCAGCGGTCCGTCGTCCCAGCCCAGCGCCGCGGTCAGCCGCGCGGCGGCCGGCGCCGCGATCACCTCGACCTCGGCCACCAGCGCGCGCACGTCGATCGCCTTGTCGCCGCGGGCCACGATCGCCTGATCGCGCGCCAGGAACGCCGCGGCGATCCGGCCCAGCCGCGCCTCGTCGAAGCGCACGCCGTCGGGCGCCGGCGCGACGACGTAGTCGGCGGCGGTGACCAGCTTGCCCAGGCCCGGCTGCACCGGCGGCAGCACCACGCCGTCGACGATCGCCAGGCCTTCCGGGCACACCGCGCCCAGCCGCGCGACGACCTCGTCGGCGGTCAGCGCCGGGCCGTCGCCGTGCTGGAGGTCGACGTCGAACACCTCGGCGAAGCTGGGCACGCCCAGCGACAGCGCCGGGCCGTAGGTGATGCGCGGCTTGGGCGAGAAGCCGCGGCTCATCGCCAGCTCGAGGTGCGCGCGGCGGAAGCTGCGGGCCAGGAGCCGGGCCACGTCGAGGTGGCCGAGGAACGCGGTGCGGCCGAGCTTGGTGTAGCGCAGCCGGTAGCTGGTGTACGGCGCGTCGGCGCCGTGGAAGCCGTTCTTGCGCACGCGGTCGGCCCGTTCGTGCTCGCGGCGCCCGGGGCCACCACCGCCCCCGCCCTGCTCGGCCGGCGACCCGCCGCCGCGCTCGCTGACGTCGAGCGCCGCGTCGCCGTCGATCACCGGCAGCGCGCGCGCCGGGCCGCGCGGCGCGGTCGCGCCGAGGTCGCGCAGCGCGTCCAGGCGGTCGGCGCGCATCGTCGACAGGTCGCACGCGACGCCGCAGTCGTAGCAGACCAGCTTGCGCCGATCGGGCTCGGCGTCGGCGAGGTTGGTGTGGTGCACCAGCATGCCGGCGACCTTGCCGCACGGCGGCGAGGCCCGGCCCTTGAGCGCCTTCCGGTACTCGGCGAGCAGGAAGCCGTCCTCGAGGCCGACGTCGATGTGATCCCACGGCAGCCGCGCGGTCACCGGTCGGGTGCCCAGGTACGCGGGCTGATCGACGCCGTGGGCATCGAGCGCCGCCTGCCAGCGCGCCTCGTCGAACAGCTCCTCCCAGCCGTCGAAGCGCGCGCCGGCGCGCCACGCGTGCTCGATCACCGGCGCCATCCGGCGATCGCCGCGAGCCAACAGGCCCTCGACCCACGACACGCCGCCGTGGTGGTACTTCAGCCTCAGCTGGCGATCGCGCACGGTCATGCGCAGGAGCGCCTGCTTGCGGCGGATCTCGGCGTGGGTGTCCTGCGCGCACCACTGCAGCGGCGTGTGCGGCTTGGGCACGTGCGACGACACGCTGACCGTGACCTCGGCCTTGCCGCCGCCGACCATGCGCTTGCCGACGCCGAGCATGCGCTGGCCGGTCTCGACGATGCCGCGCACGTCGTCGTCCTCCTCGGTGGGCAGGCCGATCATGAAGTACAGCTTGACCCGGTGCCACCCGCGCTCGAAGACCTTGCGGGTCGACTCCTCGATGTGCGCCTCGGTGATGTTCTTGTTCACCACGTCGCGCATGCGCTGGGTGCCGGCCTCGGGCGCGAAGGTCAGGCCGGTGATCCGGGTCTGGGCCAGCTCGTCGAGGATCTCGTCGGGCAGGCCGTAGGCGCGCAGGCTGGCCACCGACATCGACACGCCGCGCGTGCGCAGCGTCGCCGCCAGCTGGCTGACCAGCGGCGAGATGCTCGAGAAGTCCGCGGTCGACAGGCAGGTCAGGCCGGTCTCCTCGTAGCCGGCCTTCTCGACGCCGCCGACCACGCTGGCGATGATCGACGCCGGGCTGCGCTCGCGCACCGGCCGGTAGATCATGCCGGCCTGGCAGAACCGGCAGCCCTCGGTGCAGCCGCGCGAGATCTCGACCGACGCGCGCTCGAACACCGCCTCGGCGTACGGCACCGGCACGTCGGTCGGGAACGGGTAGGCGTCGAGGTCGCGCACCATCGCGCGGCGCACCCGCGCCGGCACCCGCGGATCGCGCGGCGCGCCGACCACGGTCATGCCGGTGGCCTCGTCGACGACGGCGTCGTACAGCGCCGGCACGTACAGCGGGAACGTCGCGGCCAGCTCGGCCAGCGCGTCGGCCCGGGTCCGGGCGCCGGCGCGGATCTCCCGGCGCAGCCCCGCCCACGCCACCACCAGCGCCGGCAGCTCCTCCTCGCCCTCGCCGACGAACGCCGCGTCGATGAACGGCGCCAGCGGCTCGGGGTGGGTCGCGACCGGCCCGCCGACCAGCACCAGCGGCGCGTCGGCGGCGCGGTCGGCGGCGCGCAGACCGACGCCGCCCAGGTCGAGCAGCGTCAGCACGTTGGTGAACGTCAGCTCGTACTGCAGCGAGATGCCGACGATGTCGAAGTCGGCCAGCGGCCGCTGCGACTCGAGCGCGCACAGCGGCAGCCCGCGGGCCCGCAGCTCGCCCTCCATGTCGGTCCACGGCGCGAACGCGCGCTCGCAGGCGATCCGCGGGTCGCGGTTGAGCAGGCTGTAGAGGATCTTCGTGCCCAGGTGCGACATGCCGATGTCGTAGACGTCGGGGAACGCCAGGCACACCGTGGCCTCGACCGTCGCCCAGTCCTTGTGGACCGACTGGTACTCGCCGCCGAGGTAGCGGGCCGGCTTGAGTACCTGATCGATGAAGTCCGCGTAGACGTGGCGCATGACGGTTGCCCTGTGTACCGGAAGACCGCCAGCCGCGCCACGAAGATGCGCCAGCCGGGCGCCAGCGAGGCTGTCTCTCCGAGTCTCCACGGGTCCGAGCTGCTAGGCTGCGCCGATGCGCGCCCTCCCCGCCCTCGCCCTCGCCGTGCTGGTCGCCGCCGGCTGCAACAACGACAAGCCCCACGCGACCGCGGCCACCGCCAAGCCGGTCGTCGAGGGCCCCGGCGCCAAGGCCGAGCGCGTGACCTTGCCGCCGCCGGGCGTCGCGCCGCCCGCGGTCGCCGCGGGTGCTACGGTCGACGGCATGTGGAACCTCGCGCTCAAGACGCTCAAGGGCCAGCCGATGTCGCTGGCCGACTACAAGGGCAAGGCCATCCTGGTGGTCAACGTCGCCTCGAAGTGCGGCCTGACCCCGCAGTACAGCGCGCTCGAGGCGCTGCAGGAGAAGTACGCGGCCCAGGGCTTCACCGTGCTCGGCTTCCCGTGCAACCAGTTCGGCGGCCAGGAGCCGGGCAGCCCCGAGCAGATCGAGGAGTTCTGCTCGACGACCTACGGCGTCACGTTCCCGATGACCGAGAAGATCGAGGTCAACGGCGCGGGCCGCCACCCGGTCTACCAGGCGCTGACGCCGATCGCCGACGCCAGCGGCCACACCGGCGACATCCGGTGGAACTTCGAGAAGTTCTTGATCTCGGCCGACGGCGCGTCGATCACGCGGTTCTCGCCCAAGACCACCCCCGACGATCCGGCGGTGATCGCCGCGATCGAGCAGGCGCTGCCCAAGAAGTAGGCGGCGCCCCCGCGCCGCGCTACTCGAAGACCAGCACGCCGGCGGCCCACGCCTGGCCCCGCGCGATCGCCGCGCCGCGGGCCGCCGCCACCGCCGCCGCGGGCGCCTCGCCGCCGGTGATGCGGCGGCGGATCTCGTCGAAGAACGGCCCGGCCTCGGCGTCGGGGATCTCGACCGCGGGCGCGATCACCGCGCGCGCGCCGGCGGCCAGGAACGCGTCGGGCAGGCTCAGCCGCGCGTGCGAGAACGGCGCGGCGGTCGCGGCGCGGCACGCCGCCAGCACGACGACCGGCGCCGCGCCCAGCCGCGCCTTGCGCACGTCGCCGGCGGTGAGCGCCCAGCGCCCGGTCGCGTCGGGCGACAGCGCCAGGTACGACGCGTCGGCCTGCTCGAGGTCGACCTCGCCGTGGACGTGCAGCTCGACGTACGCGGCGGTGGCCATCGCGGCCAGCGCCGCGGCCGGCGTCGCCCCCTGCCCGCGCACCGCGGTCGCGTCGGGCGGCACCACCAGCGGGCGCAGCGGCGGCAGCGGCACCGCCGGCGGCGGCAGCGCGTCGCCGATCACCAGCGTCGGGCCGGCCACCGCGGCGGCGGCGGCCCGCGGCAGCGCGGCGAAGCTCCACGCCAGGCTCGGCGGCAGCAGGTCGGCGCGGCCCTCGAGCGGCGGCCGGGCCAGCACGTCGACGCGCGGACAGCCGACCAGCGCGGCCGGCAACGCCGGCGGCACCAGCGTCGCGCCGGTCCACGCCACCGCGCGCGCGACTGTGGCCCGCGCGCCGACCGTGCGGCCGTCGACGCCGATCGCCACCGCGGTGCCGCGATCGTTGTCGACGCTGACCACCAGCGCGCACGCGGCCGGCGCGGCGCGGCCCAGCTCCTGGCTGGCGACCGCGACCACCCGCGGCCAGTCGTCGGCGCGGCCGGCGGCGTCGATCAGCGTCTGGTACGCCCACGCCCGCTGGCCCCGGCGCTCGTCGTCGCCGCCGTCGAGCGCGGGCAAGAGCGCGGTGATCGCGGCGGCGGCGCCGGGATCGGCGTCGATCGCCAGCCGCGCGGCCGAGAGGTCGGCGTCGACCGCACCGCCGGCGCGGCGCAGCGCAGCGATCCACGCCTCGGCGCGGGCCCGGGCCGCCGGCCGCGGATCCATGCGCGCCAGGTCGACGTAGGCGCCGACCTCGACCGGGTTGGGCGGCTGGCCGCACGCGTCGGGCGGCGGCGGGTCGATGTCGAGCGTGGCCGCGCCGCGCTGCACCGCGATCAGCGCGAGGCCGTGGCTGGCGTAGCGCGCGCCGCCGCAGTCGCGCTCGCCCAGCCGCAGCCGGACCTCGGCGAACGCCGCCGCCGCCAGCCCCAGCCGGCCGCGGCCGCGCTGGGCCTCGGCGACGAAGCTCAGCGCCTGATCCTCCAGCTCGGTCGCGCCCGACGCGCGGAACTGCTGCGCGGTGATCGCCGCGTAGGTCTCGGCCGCGTCGTAGCGGGTCATCACCGTGTACAGGTAGAACAGCTCGCGCGCGAGGTGCGCGCAGCGGTGGGCCCAGCGGCGCGCGTCGCAGGCGGCGTGGGCGCCGCGCAGCACGACCTCGGCGCGATCGTAGGCGCCGGCCTGGATCAGCCACTCGCCGCGATCGCGCGCCAGCAAGAGCTCGAACCACGGATCGCCGGTGGCGGCGACCAGCCGCTCGACCAGCGGCGCGCGGGCCGCCGGCGCGGTGGTCTGGGTCCACGCGCCCAGCCGCAGATCGTCGAAGCGCCCGGGCAGCTTGTCGAGCGCGGCCTGCAGCCCCGCGCCGCCGTCGGTGGCGCGCCCCAGCGCGAGGTCGCGGTAGGCCCGGGCCAGCGGCGCGCGCCGCGCGAAGTCGTCGGCCGCGACCCGGCGCACGGCCGCCGCGGCGAGCGTGGTGCCGGCGTCGCGATCCAGCGCCTCGGCCAGCGGCGCCAGCGCCAGCGCCTCGTCGCGGGTCGTCGCGCCACGCAGCGCGTAGTGGAAGTACAGCCGGGTCAGCCCCGGACGGCGCGCCAGCGCGTCGGCGCCGAGCGGCGGGCCGGTGCGATCGACCATCGCCTTGGCGGCGGCGGTGAACGCGTCGCGCTCGCCCGCGCGATCGCCCAGCTCGGCGCGCCACGCCGCGGCGCGGGTCCGCGCCTCGTCGGCCCAGCCCGGCTCGGCCGCCGCGATCACCGGCTCGAGCGCGGCGGCGGCGGCCAGCGGCAGCCCGAGCGCGTGGATCGCCAGCGCGCGGTTCCAGCGCGCCGCGGTCGAGTCCGGCGCCAGCGCCAGCGCGCGATCGGCCGCCTCGAGCGCGGCCTCGGCGTGCCCGCTCAGCAGCTCGACCGCCGCGGTGTCGGCGTCGCGCGCCGCGCCCGCCGGCAGCGTGGCCAGCGCCGCCCGCGCCCGCGCCAGCTCGCCGGCCGAGGCCTGCGCCGCGACCAGCGCCGCCTGCTCGCCCGTGCGCTCGAGCCCGGCCAGCGCCTCCAGCGTGAACGTCTCGGGCGCGCCGCCGCCGCGCATGACCTGGTACGGCCGGTGCGCGGCGAACGCCGGCGCCGAGAACCGCACCTCGACGCCGCGGTGCTGGGCCAGCGCCAGCGCCGGCGGCGCCGAGGCGACCGGGGCCGGCCGCGTCTTCAGCCACACCAGCGCGATCGCCGCGACCGCCACCGCGGCGATCGCCGCGCCGACGATCGCCGGGCGACGTCGCGCGCGGGCCGCCGCGATCGGGATGACCGGGCTCGGCGCGGCGCGCACCGGCGCGACGTCGGCCGCGGCCCGGCCCATCGCCACCTCGAGGCCGACGTGATCGCCGAGCTCGCGCTGGCACGCCGCGCAGGTGGTCAGGTGGTCGAGCGCGCGCTCGACGTCGTCGCCGGTCAGCTCGCCGTCGAAGTAGCGCGCGGTCAGCGCGTGGAGATCCTCGCGCTCACTCATCGGGGCCTCCCAGCAGCGCGCGCAGCCGCCGCCGCGCCCGCAGCACGCGGGTGCCGACCGTGGCGACCGGCACGTCGAGCGCCGCCGCGATCTCCTTGTAGCTCCGGCCCTCGAACGCGAACAGCTCGAAGGCGCGGCCCAGCTCCGGCGGCAGCTGCTTGACCGCCGCCGCCACGTCCTCGCGGGCCAGCCGCTCCCACCAGGTCGGCTCGTCGGGCGGCGGCGCCGCCACGACGACGTCGTCGATCGGGATCGGGCGCTGCGACGCGCGCGACCGCAGGCGGTCGATGAACAGGTTCTGCATCACCCGGGCCATCCACGCGCCGTGGTTGACGTCGGCGGGGAGCCGATCGAAGTTCGCCACCGCCTTCATCAAGACGTCCTGCACGAGATCCTCGGGGTCGAAGGTGCCGCGGCACAGCTTGCGCGCGAGCCCACGCAGGAACGCCGCGTGCTCGCGGGCGAGCGCTTCGAGTCGGCGGCGTGCCTGGGCATCGATCGCTTCGACGGATGGCACCACCGCGTCTTCCCGTGAGATCGACGATCCCATGGCTGGGGTCGCCCGATACTATCGGGAATAAGCGGCGGGTGGCTCCGTCGACCTGGAAAACGCCTGACCATTGCCACTCCCCCGAGGGGAAGGATCCGGCAGGCGCCCTCGTAAACAGCACGCGCGAACCCGAGAGGCACCACCCATGAAACTCAAGCACTTCGCCTTCATCCTGTGCGCCGCCGGCTCGCTGGCCGGGTGCGTCGACGACCCCGCCGAGGTGACCACCTCGGTCGCCGCCAAGGCCTCTTGCACGAGCGACGCGGTGCCGGCGCCCGGCGCGGTGCTGCCGCAGTGGCAGGCCTGGAACGGCGTGCTGCCGGCCGATGTCCAGGGCCACATCAACTCGTGGGTGCTGTGGCCGCTGACCGGCCAGGAGTCCGGGTACTTCAAGCTGTACCAGGTGGACCTCACCAACAAGACCGTCGCCACCGTGCGCCGGTTCTCGAGCGCCCAGCGCCCCGCGGTCATGGCCGCCCTGGGCAGCCGCAGCGGCGCGCTGATGGTCATCCGCGTCCCGCCGCCGGTGGGCCCTGGCGGGACCGAGGCCGATCAGCTGACCAACGCGGTCCGCTTCGGCGACATCGCGCACTACCAGCCGTACTGAACTACTGGGAAGGTCTGTCGACAGACCTTCCCCCGGCGGGGTCATGCCCCCGCCGGGTCCCCCTTCCGATACGCGAGACGCCCACAGCGCGGATCGCTGCCTGGATCACCCGCCTGATGTTGGAGGGTCTTTCGCAAGCCCTCCGCAACTACAGCGCGGCGAACGTCTGCTGGTTGAGGGCGACCAGGCGGTTGCCCTGCCACAGGTGGCGCAGCTCGACCGAGTAGCCGTCGGCGGCGCCGGCGAGGTGGGCGTGGTAGGCGAACGGCGCGGCGGGGTCGAGCGTGGCGGGATCGACCAGCAGCTCGGCGGTGAACGCGACCGTGGCCATCGGCCGCGGCGCGCGCTCGACCACCAGCGCGCACGGCCACCACGCGTCGCACAGCGCGATCAGATCGGCGGCGTCGAGCGGCCGCGGCGCCGCGACCACGCCGCGCTCGCGCAGCCAGCCGGCCGCGGTGGGCTCGGCGGCGCCGGCGAACGGCCACGGGCCGATCGAGCGGAACTCGTAGTGGCGGGTGAACCGCGGCGTCGGCCCCTCGCCCATCGGCGCGATCGCGATCGCGTCGGGCGGCGGCAACGCCGGCGGCGCCCCGTCGACCCGCACCGCCGACGGCGGCCGCGCCACGCCGAACAGCGCGCTGGCGCGCGCGGCGACGCCATCGGCCTGGGTGGCCCGGGCCTCGGCGTAGGTGGTGCCGCGGCCGCGGCGCAGCACCGCGGCGGCGACCGTCGTCGCGCCGGTCAGCATCGGCGCGCACAGCTCGGCGCTGATCGAGCGCAGCCGGCGCGCCCCGTCGGGCTCGATCGCCGCCATCGCCCGGGCCAGCGTCCCGATCACCAGGCCGCCGAACGCGCCCTTGCCCTGCTGCCAGCCGTCGGGCACGTCCCACGCAAAGCGGTCGTCGCCGAGCGGCGTGAGCGTCGAGGCGGCGCGAAAGTCGTCCATCGCCGCGCACCCTAGCAAGGCCGGCGCGCATCACCCAGCGGGGCGGCGCCGGCGCCGGAGCCGGAGCCGGAGCCGGAGCCGGAGCCGGAGTCGGCGCCGGAGTCGGAGTCGGCGCCGGAGCCGGAGTCGGAGCCGGAGCCGGAGTCGGAGCCGGAGCCGGAGCCGGAGCCGGAGCCGGAGCCGGAGTCGGAGCCGGAGCCGGGAACCGGATCGAGATCGAGAGCGGGCACGGGCACGGGCACGGGCGCGGGCACGGGGCCGGTTGAGCTCGGAACGCGCAGCGTTCCGAGTCAGCCGGCGGCGATCTGCACGTCGGCGCACACGGCGTAGTGATCGCTCGCGCAGATCGCGTCGGCGCCGTCGCCGTCGCGGTCGGTCAGCGCGACCTGGCAGTCGTGGACCGTGCCGCGGCCGTCCTTCTTGCGGGTCGTCACGAACACGTAGTCGATGCGGCGATCCAGATCGAGCGAGCGCAGCGGCCGGGTGTGCTGGTTGTCGGACGACCACGTCACGCCCTGGGCGGGGCCGGCGCCGCGGCCCGGCTCGTCGTGGCGCCGCAGCCACGCGTCCTGGAAGTGGGTGCGCCGGCCGGCCAGCGTGTGCAGGCCGCGCAGGAACCGCACCTCGTCGCTGTCGGGGGTGGCGTTGAAGTCGCCGCACAGCAGCTGCGGCGGATCGTCGTTGCCGCGGCCGCACGCGCGGATCGCGTCGTCGATCGCCAGCACCTGGGCGGCGCGGGCGGCGCCGTCGTCGAGCCGGTAGTGCAGGTGCGTCGTGTGCACCCAGATCGGCCCGGCCGGCGTGGCCAGCTGCGCCGACACCAGGAGCCGCGCCTCGGTCGGGCGCGCGTACGGCAGCCGCAGCGCGCGCCGCGCCAGCATCGGCCAGCGCGACACGATCGCCAGGCCCTCCTCGCCGCCGACCGTGCCGGGCCCGAACGCGCCGTCGGCCCAGCGCAGCGCCGGCACGTACAGCACGTGATCGCCGCGGGCCGCGGCCAGCGCGTGGGCGGTGGTGGCGTCGCCGTGGGGCTTCACCTCCTGCAGGGCGATCACGTCGGGGTCGAGCGTCGCGAGCTGCCGCCGCGCCAGGTCCAGCCGGCGCGCCAGCGGCGGCTCGGTGCCCCACAGGTTGAGCGTCACCAGCCGCAGGCGGGTCGCGGTCATTCGACCGGCACCTCGCCGGTGTACGCGCCGCCGTTCCAGCCGGCCGCGCCCCACGCGCCGTAGCGCTCGCCGCCCTGCCCCGCCACGTACGCCTCGGTGTAGATCGTCATGACGATCGGTCCCATCGTGTCGCCGCTGGCCGTCGCGTGCGGCGGCGCGTGGCCCTCCCAGCCGATCCCGCCGGGCAGCGCGACGAACGTCGCCGCCGCCTCGCCGCGGCACCCGTCGGCCCAGTCACACGTGACCTCGCCGCGCCAGCGGAAGCCGCCGGCGCCGTCGGGCGCCACCTCGCCGCGGACGTGCATCTGGCCCTCGAGCTTCTCGAGCACCAGGCGCCCGTGGTCGCTGCGGATCTCGCACGCGTACAGCGAGTACTGCCAGCCGGCGATCGTCAGCTGGCAGGCGTAGCGCCCGACCAACGCGCCGGCGCCGCCGCCCTGGTTGCCGATCGCCGGGGCGGTCGAGGCGCCGCCGCACGCCGCCGCGCCCAGGAGCGCCGCCGCCAGCGCCGCGCCCTTCACCCGCGCACCACGCAGCGCGACGCCGGGGTCTCGGACACCGAGATCTCGGCGAGGATCGGCAGCGCCGGCTTGATCTGGTTCCACAGCCACGCCGCGAGCAGCTCGCTGGTGGGGTTGGCCAGGCCGGGCAGCTCGTTGAGGAGCCGGTGGTCGAGGCCGGCGATCACCGGCCCGACGACGACGTCGATGTCGCCGAAGTCGATGACCCAGCCCATCGCCGGATCGACCTCGCCCTCGACGGTGACCACGACGGTGTAGCTGTGCCCGTGCATCCGCTTGCACTTGTGGCCGTCGGCGACGTTGGGGAGGAAGTGGGCCGCCTCGAAGTGATAGTCGAGACCGAGTCGCGTGCGCATGGCGCGCGCACGCTACCCCCACGCCGCAAAAGACACAACCGCGGCCCCGTGGTAGCCGATGCGGCGATGGCCCGCCGCTTCGCCGCCTGGCGCGACCTCGATCCGCGGATCGGGCGGCTGGCCGCGGCGCGCGCGGTCAACACGCTCGGGCTGTCGCTGGTGATGTCGTTCCTCGGCATCTACGTGATCGACGAGCGCGGCTACAGCGCCAAGCTGTACGGCGCGCTGGCGCTGATCGCCAACCTCGGGCAGGCGCTGACCAACGCCTGGGCCGGCGAGCTGTCCGATCGGATCGGCCGCCGGCCGATCATCGTCGGCTCGCTGGTGGCCCGCGCGGCGGTGGTGGCGATCCTCGGCGGCCAGATCCTGGCCGACGCACCGCTGGCGACGATCGCGGTGACGTTCGTGATCAGCTCGTCGCTGCGCGGCTGCTTCGAGCCGGTGGCCTACGCGCTGTGCACCGACCTGGCGCGGGCCGACCAGCGCACCGCGGCGTTCGGGCTGCAGCGGATGGGCACCAACCTCGGCTGGGCGATGGGCCCGGCGCTCGGCGGCCTGCTGTCGTGGGTCATGCCGTACGGCGCGGTGTTCTTCCTGGCCGCGGCCGGCATGCTGGTCGCCGCGTGGCTGTGCCGCGGCATCGACGTCGCCGGGGGCGGCGATCGCGCGCTGGCGCCGGTGCGGCTGCGCGCGGCGCTGCGCGAGGCGATCGATCACCCGCCGATGCTGACGTTGCTGCTGGCCACCGTCGTGTTCGCGCTGGCCCACACCCAGATGTACACGCTGTTCACGGTGTACCTGGCCGACGAGCTGGGGCTGTCGAAGTTCGAGATCGGGCTCACCTACATGGTCAACGGCGTGCTGGTGCTGACGCTGCAGTGGTGGGCGCTGGGCGCGATCGGCCGCCTCGGCGTCACCCGCATCCTGCCGCTGGCGGCGCTGGTGTTCGCCGCCGGCTACTTCGCCGTCGGGCTCGCCACCGGGCTGGCCACCGCGATGGTGGCGATCGCGATCATCACCGTCGCCGAGGTGGCCTTCGCCCCGGCGCACCAGACCGCCGCGGCCGACAGCGGCGACGCCGCGCGGCTGGGCAAGTCGTTCGGGCTGGTGTCGTGGGCGCAGACCGTCGGCATCGCGTTCGCGCCGCTGGTGGGCGGCGCGCTGTTCGACGCGATCGGCCACCACCACGTCGCGCTGTGGGCGTGCGTCGCCGGCGGTTGCCTCGCGCTGGCCGCGCTCCTGGTGCGCTACGGCCGGCAGCGCGCCGCGGCCGCGCGCTAGGAGCGGCGGTCCCGCGTCGCCCGGCGACTCGCCTCGCGGGCGGGCGGCTAGTCGCCGTCGGTGGAGCCGTCACAGCCCAGCCCGGCCGGCCACGGGATCGCCAGCACCGGGCGCCACAGCTCGAACTGGCCGGCGCGGTAGATGCCGCCGGCGACGATCGCGTCGAGGGCGCCGTCGCCGTCGACGTCGACCACCACCAGCGGGTCGGCGGTGCCGTCGAGCCGCGCCACCTCGGCCAGCTGCCACGCGCCGCCGGTCAACTCGGCCGCGAACAGCGCGCGCTCGTGCAGCTCCGGCGCCTCGCACGAGTCGCCGCGATCGAGCGTCCACAGCGCGAAGCCGTGGGCGCCGTCGTCGATCGCGGCGGCCAGCGTGGCGTCGACGCCGTCGCCGCCGAGGTCCTTGCCGGCCTTGCGCGCCGCGCGATCGCTCCAGCGATCGAGGTCGGCCACCGCGGCCAGCGCTGGCGCGTCGACGCCCTTGACGAAGGCGCCCGCGCACGGCGCGGTCACCGCCGCGGTGACGATCAGCGGCGCGGCCTTCCACACCAGCGGCGGCAGCTCGTCGGGCTCGGCCGGGCCGACGTCGACGTAGCCGGCCGCCTCGACCGCGAGGTCGGCGATCGTGCCGCGGCAGGCCTCGCCGAGCCGCTCGTCGAGCACCACCACCGGCTGGCCGATCAGCGCGCGCAGCGGATCGTCGGGCGCGAGCTGCCCGCGGGCCGCGCCGGCGCCGTAGCCGCCGTTGGCCGGATCGTGCACCGCCTCGAGCACCTCGGCGTCGATGAGCGGCAGCGCTCTCGTCGTGCCGGCCAGGCGCGCGCGGCCGTCGGCGATCGCCGCCACCCGCATCGTCGCCAGCGTCGGGGCCCGGTCGTAGCCGAACCAGGTGTCGCCGGCGCTGGCGACCGCCGGCGGCGGCGTGGCCGGGACCACCCGCGAGCCCAGCAGCTCCTCGTAGCGGATCCTGGTCGCGGCGCCGCTGCCCTCGAGGATCAGGTTCTTGGTGCCGACGTCCTGGAACCGCCCCTGCGACCAGGTCTGGGTGAAGAACACCTGGCGCTCGGGGCCGGCGACGTAGGCGACGAGGTGCTCGGCGGCGACGACCATCGGCCGCTTGAACATCACCTTGCGGTCGGCGAACCACCCGGCCTGATCGAACCGGCGCACCGCGCGTCCGGTGCGGCGCACGCCACGGAACCGCTCGGCGTACAGCGCCTGGTACGCGGCGAAGTCGCCGTCGTTCTGGGTCGCCAGCCACCGATCGACGAACGCCTGGGCCGCGGCCAGCTCGTCGGGGGTGGCCGGTCGCGGCGCGAACGCCACCGGCGCGTCGACGCCGGCGTCGACCGCGGCCCGCGCCGCGTCGATGGACGCCGCCCCCGCCCCCGCGTCGCCGCCGCCGCTCGGCGGTGGCGCCGCCGCCCGCTTGCCGCACCCGACGACCACGATCGCGATCACCAGCGCCCGCTGCATCGCCCCATCATGCCGCGACCGCGCGCGCAATTCCACGCCGCCGCCCCGGCGCCGGTGTAGCGTCGCGGCCATGCGCCTGGCTCGCGTGCTCGCCGCCGTCCTGCCGCTCGCCGCCTGTGGCGGCGACGACGCCACCCCGCCGCCGATCGACGCCGCGGCCCTGCCCGCCTGGCAGCCCGGCCTGCCCGCCGCCACCGCGCTGGGCGTCCGCCGCGGCCTCACCCCGGTGCGCGGCATCATCCACCTGCACTCGCCGTACTCCCACGACGCGTGCGACGGCAACCCGCGCCCGGGCCCCAACCGCGCGATCGACGAGGCCTGCCTGGGCCACCTGCGCGCCGCGCTGTGCACGCTGCACATCGGCTACGCCGCGCTCACCGATCACGACGACTCGATGGCCGACGAGGACTTCGCGACGCTGTTCTCGCAGCGCGCCGACGACGAGCTGATCACGAGCGGCGGCGGCCCGATCGCGTCGCGGCTGCGCTGCCCCGACGGCCACCGCGTGCTGATCACCGTCGGCGGCGAGAACCCGCTGATGCCGATCATGCTCGACCGCCACGTCCCGGGCACGGTCGCCGAGCGCCACGACGTCTACAACGCCGACACCCCGGCGGCGGTGCAGGCCTTCCACGACGCCGGCGGGCTGGTGTGGATCCCGCACACCGAGCAGCGCACCACGCCCGAGCTCGAGGCCCTCGCGCCCGACGGCATCGAGATCTACAACCTGCACGCCAACCTCGATCCCAACATCCGGCGCGACTACCTCGGCCTGCCCGCCAACGGCGCGATCCAGGCGGTGCTGCAGTTCGCCGAGCAGAGCCCCGACGGCCCGGAGCCCGACCTGGCGCTGCTGTCGTTCCTCGAGCCGTCGACGCCGGCGCTCGCCCGGTGGAACGATCTGCTCGGCGCCGGCCGCCACGTGTCCGGCTCGGCCGGCACCGACGCCCACGAGAACACGCTGCCGGTGATGCTGCGCGACGGCGAGCGCGGCGACTCGTACCGCCGGATGATGCGGTGGTTCGCCAACGTCGTCCTGACCGCGCAGCCCGACGATCCGCAGGCCATCGAGGCCGCGCTGGCCGCCGGCCGGATGTTCGTCGCGTTCGAGCTGCTGGGCACGCCGGTCGGCTTCGACGCGGTCGCCGCCGCCGGCGCCACCACCTACGAGATGGGCGCGACCGTCGCCACCACCGCCGGCGCGACGTTCACGCTGACCGTGCCGACCGTCGCCGAGCTGGCATCGACGCTGCCCGCGCCGACGATCACCGCGCGGATCGTCCGGGTCGACGCCGGCGGCGTCACCGAGCTGGCCAGCGGCGCCGGCCCCACGCTGACCGCGGCGATGGACCAGCCCGGCGCCTACCGCGCCGAGGTGCGCATGGTCCCGCGCCACCTCGGCCCGTACCTCGGCCTGCTCGGCACCGCCTACGCCGAGCGCGAGCTGCCGTGGATCTACGGCAACCCGATCTACGCCGCCGCGCCGTAGCGCGCCGCCGGCGTGACTACTCCAGCCGCGCCACCACCGGCTCGACGTCGGCCACCGCGATCGCCGCGTCGGGGGCGGCCCGCAGCTCGCCGGCGGTCGGGAACCGCTCCGGCTTGAGCTGCCCCAGCTCGCGCTCGCACAAGGCCGACCAGCTCGAGAACCAGCCGAAGTCGGTCGAGGCCTGCAGGCACTTCTCGAAGCCGAGCAGCGACGCGTCGGTGTGCGGCGCGGCCTTGGCCTCGAGGGTCTCGCAGTACGCGTCGACCGCCTCCTCGTACGGCCGCAGCTGCGCCGGCACCTCGGCGGTGTAGAGCGCGTCGGCGAAGTTCTGCTGCACCTGCCCGAACCGCGCCGCGGCGGCGATCGCCGTCGCCGGATCCTGCACCTGCTTCACCAGCGCCGCGTAGCGCGCGCCGATCGTCGCCGACAGCTTGTCCTTGGCGCCGTACCACGCCTCGAACCGGCGCAGCGAGCGCGCCGCGACCGCCGGCTTGGCCGGATCGAAGTCGAGCCCCGCGGGGAACTTCATCGCCAGGAACGCCTCGTACTCGACCTCGGCCTGGTGGAACCGCGCCTGCGCGTACCAGTAGCGCCCCGCCTTGGCCTCGGCGCCCAGCGTGCCGGCGTGGGCCTCGTACGCGGCGATCGCCGCGGCGAACGCCGCCTGCGCCTGCTTGACCTTGGCCGGATCGCGCGGCACGACGGTCACCTTGATCTTGGTCTCGGGGCCGCACTGGGTGCGGACGCCGACCGCCAGCCGCCGCCCGCGGGTCGCCACCGCCCGCTCGCGGTGGACCTTGACGCAGGCGCCGTCGACGGTGGCCACCGGGCAGCTCGTCGCCCACAGCACCTGGCCGATGCGGGCCTGGGCGGCGATCACCTTGTCGGCGCCGCCGTGGTCGCGGTAGCGCTGCAGGTACGCGCGGTAGTGCGCGACGATCGCGTCCTGGTCGCCGCGCTTCTCGTAGATCGCGCCCAGCCCGAAGAAGGCCGCCGCCGCGACCGCGGGCTGGCGCCGCGCGAAGGTCTTGATGAAGTACGCGGTGTCGGCGATCGCCTGATCGTCCTGGCCGGCGCCCTTGCGGTAGAAGACCGCGTCGTTCATCAGGTCGTAGGCGTCGCCCTGGCCGGCGTACTTCTTCGCGTACTCCTCGAACATGCCGGCGGCGCGGTCGTAGTACGCGACCTGGGCGTAGACCGCGCCCAGCCGCGCCAGCGCCTTGGCCGCCTGCGGGCTGGCCGGGAACCGCGTGCGCAGCTCGGTGAACGCCTCGATCGCCGTCGACAGCGACCGCCCCTGCTCGAAGCACAGCCCGGCGTTCCACAAGAGCTCGTCGGCCTTGGTCGCCTCGGGGTTGCGGTTGAACAGCTCGAGGTACGCCGCGCCGCACGCGACGAACGCGGCCAGGTCGCCCCTGGCGCGGGCCTCGCGCTCGAGCCGCTCGGCGCGCTCGCGCCCGGCGATCACCTCGTACTCGGCGACCCGCCGCCCCAGCTCGCCGCGATCCTGATCGCCGCCGGCGGTGAAGAACTCCGGGTGCGCCGCGAAGTAGCCGGTCCACCGCACGATCTGATCGGTCTGCCCGGTCTCGACCAGCACGTTGAGCAGCAGGTTGGCCGCGTAGTACGCGGTCTCGTGCGCGGGGTGGTGCTCGATCAGGTCGACGTAGCGCGGGATGGCCTCGTCGTAGTGGTGGAAGTGCCGATAGACCTCGGCCTGCAGGAACGTCATGCCGATCCGCTCGGGGTCGCGCGGGTCCTTCACGTAGGTCGCGTAGTCGGCCATCGCGCCGAGGAGCGCGCGCTCGGCGTCGGGGATCGGCACCGGCGGCGGCACCTTCCCGGCCGCCGTCACCGCCGCGGCCAGCCTCGGCCGCGGATCGACGTCGAGC
Organism: Myxococcales bacterium; assembly: GCA_016794525.1. Taxonomy (GTDB): domain Bacteria; phylum Myxococcota_A; class Polyangia; order Haliangiales; family Haliangiaceae; genus UBA2376. The sequence continues at coordinate 130,959 of JAEUJY010000164.1, read as the reverse complement.
GCGTTCTTCCACGCGCGCACCGCCGCGTCGGCCGACTCCTTGATCAACGCCGGCGACACCTTGCCGGCCTTGACCACCGCGGTGAACGCCGCGCCCGCCTCCTGCCACCGCGCGGTCTGCCGCCGCGCGTCGCGCTCCCAGTCGGCGCGCACCCACGCCAGCTCGGCGCGGTAGTACGCGGCCTCGCCGGCGTCGGCGGCGTCGCCGAACTCGGCCAGGTACGCGCCGTACAGCCGGTCGGCGGCGGCCAGCACCGTCGGGTCCTTGGTCTTGACGCCCTCGCTGTGCCACGCCCGCGCCAGCTCGCCGGCCATCGCCGCGGCGTCGTCGTGGCAGTCGGTGCGGGCGTCGGCCGGCAGCTGCGTCGTCGGGCGCAGCGCGCCCCACAGCGCCGCCAGCCGCGCGATCTCGGCGGCCTTGTCGTCGAGCGTCGCGCCCGGCAGCGCCAGCGTCGCGCGCGCCACGTCGGCCTGCCACCGGCACACGTCGGCGTGGCCCGGCGCCGCGGCCAGCAGCTGCCGCAGCGCGAAGATCGCCTTGTCGCTCTTGCCCTGGTCCAGGTACAGCGCGGCCAAGGCCGCGTACATCGTCGGCGCGCGATCGGCGTCGAGCTTGGCGAACGCCGCCCACGCCTTGCCCACCTGGCCGAAGTCGGCGTAGGCGCGCACGAAGTCGTTGAGCGCGGCGGCGTGCAGCGTGGCCTGGGCCGCGTCGCCGGCGGTGTCGCGCACGACCTGCACGAACTGCCGCCCGGCGTCCTCGGGGCGCTGCTGGTTCAGGTACACCCAGCCCAGCCGGTAGTTCGCGTAGTCGAACATCGCGGCCTGCGGGAACTGCAGCACCTGCTGGTAGAAGCTCGCCGCGTTCTCGAGCTCGTCGATGCCGAAGAAGTAGTCGGCGAACGCGACGTAGGCGTCGGGCACGTAGCGCGACTGCGGGTGGTCCTGCAGCAGGCGCTGGTAGATCACCCGCGCCTGGGCCCCGTCGCCGCCCTGGGCCAGCGCGAAGCCGAAGCCGAACAGCGCCTCGTCCATCCGCGGATAGGTGCGGAAGCGCGCGTCGGCGGCGAGCGCCGCGAACACCGCGAGCGCCGCGCGCAGCTCGGCCGCCGCCTCGGTCTGGTGGGCCTTGGCCTGGCGGGCCAGCGTCGCGCGATCGGCGCCGCGCGCCTGGTCGGCGGCGATCGTCGCCTCGGTCGCCTTGAGCCGGTGGTAGCGGTTGTCCTGCAGGTACAGGTCGGCCAGCCGGAAGTGGGCGTCGGCCAGCTCGTTGACGTCGCTGGCCGGCGTCGACTCGATCAGCTGCTTGTACAGCTCGATCTGCTGCTTGTGGATCGGCACGACCTTGCCGCGGATCGCCAGCGCGGCGTCGGCGGTCAGCGGCGGCGGCGCGGCCGTGACCTTGGGCCGCGGCGGACGTGATCGCTCGCTGATCGACACGTCGACCTTCACCGGCGTCGTGCGCTTGTAGACGGTGTCGTCGGCGAGCGCCGGGGCGGCCGCCGGGGCGAGCAGCGCGAACGCGATCAACGAACTGAGAGCACGGCGGCGCGAGCCAGCCATCGGCAGACCTCCAGGAGGCGCGGACCCGACGTGGGCCCTGCGCCACTGCTAGAGGCGGCTCGCGGCGCGCGGTTGCACGACCGCGGGGCAATTCGCCACACGCGCGGCGGTCGCGCGTGCGCGCGCCTACAGCCGGCCCAGCGCGGTGACGAACACGCCGTAGCCGCCCAGCGCGTCGCCGTCCCAGCCGTCGCCGAACGCGAACCCGCCCGAGGCGTAGCCGGCGACGATGACGTTGCGCGTCCGCGGATCGACCGCGACGCCGACCCCGACGTCGTCGCCGCTGCTGCCGCGCGCGATCGCGGCGCGGTAGGCGCCGGTGGCCTGGTCGTAGCGCGCGACGACGACTTCGGCCGGCGACGGCGCGACCGCCAGCGGCCCGCCGCCGAAGTCGACGTTGGCCGACGCCGCCATGCCGGTCGCGACCAGCGTGCCGTCGGGATCGAGCGCGACGTCGAACGCCTGCTCGTAGGCGGGGCCGCCGTGCGCGTGCGACCAGACGTGGGCGCCGCTGGCGGCGGTGAGCCGCGCGACGAAGAAGTCGTACTCGCCCCCGACCGTGACCGGCGGCCCGCCCGCCAGCGTCGCCCACCCGCGCGACGCGCCGCCGACGAACACCGCGTCGCCGGCCACCGCCACCGCGTACAGATCGCTGTGGGTCGAGTTGTCGATCGCCTGGGCCCAGCGCGCCAGCCCGGTCGCGCCGTCGAGCCGCGCCACGAAGCCGCGGCGGAACCAGGTCGAGGTCAGGGCCACGCCGCCGAGGTCGAGGCTGCCGCCGCCGGGGTTGCCGAACGACCCGACGAGGTAGACGTCGCCGTCGGCGCCGGTCGCCAGATCGAAGCCGGCCGAGCCGCCGACGGCGGGCACCGGCCGCTGCCAGACGATCGCCCCGGTCGCGCCCGCGAGCTTGGTCAGCGTCATCGCGCCGGTCGTGCCGTACGGGTTCCAGTCGGTGTTGTGCACGACCAGCACGTCGCCGGCCGGATCGATCGCGACCGCCGCGGCCCGATCGTAGCCGGGGCCGCCGAACCCCGTCGACCACAGGTGGCGGCCGTCGGCGTCGAGCATCACCACCAGCGCGTCGTAGCTACCGCCGATCGGCAGCGGCCCGCCGCCCAGATCGGTCGCGCCGGCATAGCTGCCGACCACCGCCACGCGGTCGCTGCCGTCCGTGGTGACCACCGCGACCGCGTTGATCACCTCGCCGAACCGCCGCGCCCACCGCGCCGCGCCGGTCGGCCCGCGCTTGACGACGAAGCCGTCCCAGCCGCCCGCGCCCGGCAGCGCCACCTCGCCGGCGAAGGTCAGCGCCGGCGACGCGGTCTGGCCGCCGGCGACGACGTCGCCGCCCGAATCGATCGCCAGCGCGTGGTTGCTGGCGAACTCGTGGCTCGCCCCCTGCCCCCACAGCGTCCACAGCCCGCAGCACGACGGCTCCTCCCAGATCCGCGAACCGTCGCCGGTGTCGGCCGCGAAGTCGGCCTCGCTGTAGGCCGGCGCCTCGGTGCGGAAGCCGAGCCAGCTGCGCCGGGCGCGCCCGCCGACCTGCAGCTCGCCCGCGGTACCCGCGACGGTCGTGCGGGTCGGCGGATCGGCGATCCGGACCGCGCCGCCGTTGATCGCGCGCACGCCGACGCCGCCGTTGCCGCCGCCGGTCACGTGCATCAGCGCCAGGTAGCCCGGCCCGTCGGCGCGGATCGCGTCGCCGACCGAGTCGTCGATGCGCACGTGGAAAAGGTAGCTGCGCTGCGCCGCCGGCGCCGCGAAGCCGTGGCCGCGGGTGCCGCGCAGCCAGCTGTTCTGGATCTCCCAGTTGCCGCTGTAGCCCTCCTCCGCGAGGTCCTCGCCGACGTGGGCGCAGCGATCGAGGATCGATCCGCCGATCTGGGTCGACGCGTCGACGCCGGCGCCGCCGCCGTGGAAGAACTGCACGTCCTCGAAGAACGCGTCGACGAAGCCGTGGGTGCCGCCGACCCGCCGCACCTGGCGGCCGACGTTCTTCGACGGCCACGCCGGCAGCGGCGTGCTGCCGCGGACGTGGACGGTGCGGTACAGCGCGGCGCCGCTGACCGTGGCGAGCCCGTCGGTGTCGATCGCCTGGAACCGCGCGATCACCGGCGCGTCGTCGATCAGCGCGACCGCGTTGGGGTGCGCGACCGCCAGCCGCAGCCCGGCCAGCACCAGCGATCCGGTCATGCCGCGCACCGTGACCGCGGCGCGGGTCGAGGTGGCCGTCGCGTTGGCCAGCCCGCACGACGGCGTCTCGATCGTCAGCGGCGGCGTGAACGCCGGCGCGTAGTCGTTGTAGGCCAGCTGCAGCGTGTCGGCGGTGTTGCCGGCGATCACCGCGTACTGCCCGCGGCCGGCGCCGCTCACCATCATGCCCTTCCACGCGTCGACCGCCCACGCGCGGCCCGGCACCTGCAGCCGCACCAGGCCGGCGCCCGGATCGGTGGACAGCACGACCGGCTCGCCGACGGCGATCGCGTGCAGCGGCGTGGGCACCGCGTGGATCGTCAGCACGCCCTCGAGGTCGTAGCTCGGGTGGGGCAGCGGGCTGGGCATCGACGTCAGCCCGCCGTTGCTGCGGATCGGCGGCAGCACGAGCCCGTCGGGGCCGACGTCCTCGACGCCGGCGCCGGTGCAGTCGATCACGTAGCGGGTGTTCTGCAGGTCGAGCGGCACCGCGGCCAACGCCCGCCGCACCGTCCGGTACGGCGCGGCCAGGGTGCCGTCGCCGGCGCTGTCGCTGCCGGGGGCGCCGTCGGGGTTGGCGGCGCGGACGTAGAGGACCAGCCGGGTCTGGTCGGCTGACTCGGTCGCGGCGAGGTCAGGCGGCTCGGCGCACGCGGCGAGGCCGCAGAGCGCCATCGAGATCGCGCGGGTGAGGTGCATGCCGGCCGCGATTTGCACGCCGTGATCCAGCCGCAGGCGCGTGGCCGGACGCGGCCTTGCGCGACGGTCGCGCCAGAGCTGCGCGGCGGTGCGCCGACCTGGCATCGCCGACCTGGCGCAGCAGGCGATCGCGATGGCTGGCGATCGCGCGCGTGCTACCATGGGGACGTGCGCGCGCTGGCGGTGCTCACGGTGCTCCCCCTGCTCGGCTGCTTCGAGGCGGTCGACGGCGGCGCGTGCAGCAGCGACACCGACTGCCCCGGCGCCAGCTGCACCCGGGTCGGCGAGTGCGCCGCGAACCCGTACGCGCTCCGCGTCACCTGGACCATCGCCGGTCAGCCCGCCAACGCCACCGCCTGCGCCAGCATCAGCGAGCTCGAGCTGTCGATCATCGATCCGTCGACCGGCACCTCCCACACCGTCCGCCCGGTCCCGTGCCCGCCCGGCTCGTTCTTCTACGACAAGCTCCCGCAGAGCTACACCGACGTGCAGCTGTGGTCGTTCGGGCTGTCGGGCCAGCGCGGCGGCTTCGCCACCGGCAGCTCGATCGGCAGCAACGGCGTGCTCACGCTCGACCTCACGCGTTGACTTCCGCAACGCGCTGACGCGACGCGCCATCGCGCGCGCTGGATCGCCACGCAAAAGCCGCGCGGCCGGCGTGCGCGCGCGAGGGCGAGTCGCTATGGTGCGCCACCCATGACGCTACCCGATTCGGCGCGGGTCGAGCCCGAGCAGGCCGTCCCAACCACCGTCGACGAACTGGCGCCCTTGTACCGACAGATGCTGGCGATCCGCCGCATGGAAGAGGCGGCCGCCAAGGCCTACTCGCAGGGCAAGATCGGCGGCTTCCTCCACCTCATCATCGGCCAGGAGGCGGTGTGCGTCGGCTCGATCGCCGCGCTCAAGCCCGACGACTACGTCGTCGCCACCTACCGCGAGCACGGCCACGCCTACGCCAAGGGCATCGCCGCGCGCCCGATCATGGCCGAGCTGTACGGCAAGAAGACCGGGCTGGTGAAGGGCCTCGGCGGGTCGATGCACCTGTTCGACAAGCCCACCAACTTCCTCGGCGGCCACGGCATCGTCGGCGGCCACGTGCCGCTGGCGGCGGGCGCGGCGTTCGCCTCGAAGTACCGCAACGACGGCCGGGTCACGGTCTGCTACTTCGGCGACGGCGCCGCGACGATCGGCGGCTTCGCCGAGGGGCTGTCGCTGTCGGCGCTGTGGAAGCTGCCGATCGTGCTCATCTGCGAGAACAACCAGTACTCGATGGGCACGCCGTTGTACCGCTCGCTCGCGGTCGAGGACGTGTCCTTGCGCGCGCTGGCCCACGGCATGGCGCGCGATCGCTTCGACGGCGACGACGTCATCCGGGTCAAGCGGCGGATCGCCGAGGCCGTCGACCGCGCCCGGGTCACCGGCGAGCCGACGCTGGTCGAGATCGTCACCTACCGGTTCCGCGGCCACTCGATGAGCGACCCTGGCCTGTACCGCACCAAGGAGGAGGTCGAGGAGTGGCGCCGCCGCGACCCGCTCAACCGCGCGCGGCTGCGGCTGCTCGAGGTCGGCATGGCCGAGGCCGCGATCGAGGCGCTCGAGGCCGACGTCAAGGCCGAGATCGAGGACTCGGTGAAGTTCGCCGAGGACAGCGCCCCGGCCGACGCCTACACGCCCTACGTCATGAAGGGAGCCCAGTAGCCATGGCGGTCATCAGCTACCGCGAAGCGCTCAACCAGGCGATGCGCGAGGAGATGGAGCGCGACGCCAACGTCTTCGTCATGGGCGAGGAGGTCGGGCACTACAACGGCGCGTACAAGGTCACGCAGGGCCTCTTGCAGCGCTTCAGCGAGCGCCGCGTCGTCGACACGCCGATCGCCGAGATGGGCTTCGCCGGCGTCGGCGTCGGCGCCGCGATGGTCGGGCTGCGCCCGATCATCGAGTTCATGACCTGGAACTTCTCGCTGGTGGCGATCGATCAGATCGTCAACAGCGCCGCAAAGATGTTCCAGATGAGCGGCGGGCAGTTCAACATCCCGATCGTCTTCCGCGGCCCGTCGGGCCCGGCGGTCCAGGTCGGCTCGCAGCACAGCCAGGCGCTCGAGTCGTGGTACGCGCACGTGCCCGGCCTGTCGGTGGTGCTGCCGTCGACGGCGTACGACGCCAAGGGCCTGCTCAAGACCGCGATCCGCGACGACAACCCGGTGGTGTTCATGGAGGGCGAGACCCTCTACGGCATGACCGGCGAGGTGCCCGAGGCCGAGTACCTGATCCCGTTCGGCGTGGGCGACATCAAGCGCCCGGGCAAGGACGTGACGCTGGTGGCGTGGTCGCGGATGGTCCACGTCTGCCTCGAGGCCGCCCGGGAGCTGGCCAAGCAGGGCATCGACGCCGAGATCGTCGACCCGCGCACGCTGCGTCCGCTCGACACCGCGATCATCTGCGACAGCGTCAAGAAGACCGGCCGCTGCGTGATCGTCGAGGTCGGCTGGCCGCAGGCCGGGTTCGGCGCCGAGATCGCCTACCAGGTGCAGCGGCAGTGCCTCGACGCGCTCGACGCGCCGGTCGAGCGCGTCTGCTCCGACGACGTGCCGATGCCCTACGCCAAGAACCTCGAGGACGAGGTCCAGCCGCAGGTCAAGGACGTGATCGCGGCGGTCCGGCGCGCCCTCTACCTGGATTGACCTGGCGCGGACAGCGCGCGAGACCGCGGGCCGATGGCCCGCATCAGAGGAATCAGATGGCCCAGATCATTGGACTCCCGAAGCTCTCTCCCACGATGGAAGAGGGCGTGCTCGTGCGGTGGGTGAAGAAGCCGGGTGACAAGGTGTCGCCGGGCGACCTGGTGGCCGAGGTCGAGACCGACAAGGCCAACATGGACTTCAACATCGAGGACGACGGCACGCTCCTCCACCTGTTCGTCAAGGAGGGCGAGACGGTCAAGCTCGGCGCGCCGGTCGCCATCCTCGGCAAGCCCGGCGAAGACATCGCCGCGCTGATCGCGCAGGGCGCGGCGGGCGCGGCGGCTCCGGCTCCGGCTCCGGTTGCGGCTCCGGCTGCGGCTGCGGCTCCGGCTGCGGCTGCGGCTCCGGCTCCGGCTCCGGCTCCGGCTCCGGCTCCGGTTGCGGCTCCGGCTCCGGTCGCTGCCCCGGGCGGCAAGCTCCTCGCCTCCCCGCTCGCCAAGACCCTCGCGGTCGAGCTCGGCATCGACCTGCGCACGATCACCGGCACCGGCCCCGGCGGCCGCATCGTCGAGCGCGACGTGCGCGACGCCGCCAGCGGCGCGCGACCGGCCGCCGCGCCCGCCACCACCGCGATCGCCGTCGCCGCCGCCGCGCCGCCGACGCCCGCGCTCGAGCCGCACCCGGTCAGCGACACCGCGCTGGCGACGATCGGCCCCGCCGCCGGCGACTGGATCGACGTGCCCGCGTCGAACATGCGCAAGCGCATCGCCGCGCGCCTGACCGAGGCCAAGCGCGACGTGCCGCACTTCTACCTGATGCGGCGCTTCGATCCCGAGCCGCTGCTGGCGTTCCGCACCCGGCTCAACGGCCTGCTCGGCGATCGCGGCAAGGTCTCGGTCAACGATCTGATCGTCAAGAGCGCCGCGCTGGCGCTGCGCCGGGTGCCGGCGTGCAACGCCGCGTGGGTCGGCGACGCGATCCGCCGCTTCCAGCGGGTCCACGTCGGCGTCGCGGTCGCGATCGAGGACGGCCTGGTCACCCCGGTGGTCAAGGACGCCGACCTCAAGGGCCTGGGCGTCGTCGCCGCCGAGATCGCCGACCTGGCCAAGCGCGCGCGCGACCGCCAGCTCAAGGGCCACGAGATCACCGGCTCGACGTTCACCGTGTCGAACCTCGGCATGTTCAACATCGAGCGCTTCACCGCGATCATCAACCCGCCCGAGGCCGCGATCCTCGCGGTCGGCGGCATCAGCGAGGAGCCGGTGGTCAAGGGCGGCGCGGTCGTCGTCGGCAAGCGCATGACGCTGACGCTCAGCTGCGACCACCGCGTCATCGACGGCGCGCTCGGCGCCAAGCTGCTGGCGGTGATCGTCGAGCAGCTCGAGGCGCCGGAGGCGCTCGCGCTATGACCGCGCCGGTCGCCCACGATCCGGCCAAGCCGTTCGACGTCGTCGTGATCGGCTCGGGCCCGGGCGGCTACGTCGCGGCGATCCGCGCCGCGCAGCTCGGGCTCAAGGTCGCCTGCGTCGAGAAGGCCGAGCTCGGCGGCATCTGCCTCAACTGGGGCTGCATCCCGACCAAGGCGCTGCTCCGCACCGCCGAGGTGCTCGAGCTGTTCCACCGCGCCGGCGAGTTCGGCCTCAAGGCCGGCCCGGTCGAGGTCGACTTCCCGGCGGTGATCAAGCGCAGCCGCGACGTCGCCGCCAAGATCTCCAAGGGCGTCACGTTCCTGCTCAAGAAGAACGGCATCGAGCACGTCGCCGGCACCGCGACCTTGGCGCCGCGGCCCGGCGCGTGGCGCCCGCACCAGGTGCAGGTCGCGCTCACCGCCGGCGGCACGCGCACGCTCGACACCCGCCACGTCATCCTCGCCACCGGCGCCCGCGCCAAGCCGCTGCCCGGCATCGTCTTCGACGGCGAGCGCATCATCGAGTACCGCAAGGCGATGACCCTGCCGGCGCAGCCGAAGTCGCTGATCGTGATCGGCGCCGGCGCGATCGGCGTCGAGTTCGCCAGCTTCTACCGCGGGCTCGGCACCGAGGTGACGATCGTCGAGTACCTGCCCCGGCTGGTGCCCAACGAGGACGCCGAGGTCTCGACCGAGCTCGGCAAGGCGTTCGATCGCCGCGGCATCAAGCTCAAGCTGGCCCACAAGATCACCCGCGCGACCAACGCCGGCGATCACGCGACCGTCACGGTCGAGCCGGTCGACGCCACCAAGGGCGGGCCGGTCGAGCTGACCGCCGACGTCGTGCTGTGCGCGGCCGGCATCGCCCCCAACACCGAGGGCATCGGCCTCGAGCACCACGGCATCAAGCTCGAGCGCGGCTTCATCGTCGTCGACGATCACCTGCGCTGCGGCGACGGCCTGTGGGCGATCGGCGACGTCATCGGCCGCGGCCTGGCGCACACCGCGTCGGCCGAGGGCGTGTGGGTGGCCGAGCAGATCGCCGGCGCGCCGACGGTCGCGGTCGACTACACGACGATCCCGGCCTGCACGTACTGCCACCCCGAGATCGCGTCGGTCGGCCTGACCGAGGCCAAGGCCAAGGAGCGCGGCGTGCCGATCAAGGTCGGCAAGTTCCCGTGGCGCCCGCTGGGCAAGGCCATGGCCGCCGGCGAGGGCACCGGCTTCGTCAAGGTGCTGTGGCACGCCGAGACCGGCGCGCTGGTCGGCGCCCACATGATCGGCCCGGCGGTGACCGACCTGATCGCCGAGCTGACGCTGGCCAAGGCCACCGAGGTCAACGCCGACAGCCTCGTCTACACGATCCACGCCCACCCGACGTTCGCCGAGGCCATCAAGGAGGCCACCGAGGACGCCCTGGGCCACGCGATCCACCTCTGAGCGACGGCGCCGGCGGACGGCGCGCCTCGGTCCGCGCGCGCGCCCCGGATCAGTGGGCCGGGCCCTGACGGGCCGCGCAGCCCGACGCGGCGCCGCCGCGCGGTGTGCGCGGGATGCGCGGGGCGTCACGGGATCTGGCGCGGGCGCGCGCGGGTCAGCACGTGGCCGGCCGGATCACACCAGAACCCCTGGCGCGACAGGTACGCCGGCGCGGACCAGATCGTGCGGTTGCCGACCTTGCGGGTGTTGCGCAGGCCGCCGTCGCGCGCGTCGCCGCCGGCGTAGCCGATCAGCACGTTGCCGAGGTCGGCGCCGCCGCCGTCGCGGATGCGCACGCCCATGCCGGTCGGGCCGTACACCTCGAGCGCGAGATCGGCCGGCAGCCACTCGAAGCCGCTGCCGGGGCGGCGCCGCAGCAGGCGCAGCTCGACCTGCAGCTCGGCGATCGTGAAGCGCCGGCTCACGCAGCCCGCCGCGGCGGTCCACTCCCAGACGCCCTCGGCGTTGCCGGCGCACACCGCCGGCGGCCACTCGAGCAGCACCCGATCGGCGCAGCGCGCGTCGGCGGTGTCGCCCGCCGCATCGATCGCCGCGTCGATCGGCGCGGCGGGCGCGTCGATCGACGGCGTCGGCGGCGCGTCGATCGCGGCGTCGACGACCGTGGCGGGGTGCCCACCGCCACAGCGCGGCACCAGCACCGCGCCGGCCACCGCGGCGGCGACGATCGCGGCGGCGCCCGCCGCCATCCACAGCGGCCGCCGCGAGCGCGGCGCCGGCGGTGGCGTGGGCGGCGTCGGGGGCGGCACCGGCGGCGGTGGGGTCGGCGGGTCGAGCACCAGCGCGGCCTCGACCGCGGCCATGTCGGGGAAGCGATCCTCGGGCCGCTTGGCCAGCATCCGCATCACCGCGGCCGCCAGCGGCGCCGGCACCGTCGCCGGCAGCGGCGCCGGCGCCTTGTGCAGGTGAGCCTCGAGCAGCTCGTACGGTCGCGAGCCGACGAACGGCGGCCGGCCGGTCAGGCACTCGTACAGCACGCAGCCGAGCGCGTAGACGTCGGTGCGCGGATCGACCGCCTCCTGGCGCCACTGCTCGGGCGCCATGTACGGCGGCGTGCCGTTCCACTGACCGGTCTGGGTGAACGGCAGGCCGCGCTCGGTCGGCTCGCCCAGCAGCTTGGCGATGCCGAAGTCGGTGACCTTCACCGTCCACTGCGCGCCGGCGATCGTCGGCGCGCTCGGGCCGGTGGCGACGTGCAGCAGCTCGCTCGACAGCAGCAGGTTGCCGGGCTTGAGATCGCGGTGGATCACCCCGCCGGCGGTGCGGTGCACCGCGCCCACCGCCGCCGCGGTCTGCCGCCCCAGCGCCACCACCTCGGCCGGCGCCAGCGGCCCGCTGCGGGCCAGGTGATGATCGAGCGAGATGCCGTCGACCAGCTCCATCGCGATGTAGTCGGTGCCGTCGGCGCTGCCGTGATCGAGCGCGCGCACGACGCCGGGGTGGTGCACCTTCGACGCGATCTCGGCCTCGTTGAAGAAGCGCATCCGCGCCTCGCCGCTCGACGCCAGGTGGCGGTGGAGGATCTTCACCGCGACCCGGGTGTTGTCGGCGGCGCGGACCGCCTCGTAGACCGCGCCGAAGCCGCCCTCGCCCAGCGGCTTGAGCAGCCGGTACCCGGGGATCGCCGGCGGCGCCTGGCCGTCGATCGTGATCGGCCCCTGCAAGAGGCCGCGCACGCGCTCGAGCAGCGCCGCCAGCGTCGGGCGCGCCGCCGGATCGCGGTCGACCGCGGCTTGCAGCGTCGGCGCCAGCACCCGCAGCGGCTCGGGCAGCGCCGCCGCGTCGATGGTCCGGGTTCCGGACAGGTGCAAGGTCGGGGGCGCGACGCCGGCGATCGCCACCCACAGGGTCAGCGCCGCCCGGTAGGCCAGGCCGCGCTCGGGGTCGACCGCGCCGTCGCGCTCCTCGGGCGTCATCCACTCGACCGACGGGCTCAGGCCCGGCGGCCCGAGCGCCAGCACGCCGCCGCGGGTGCGGATCCACAGATCGGGGTTGGGCTCGAGCACCACCTCGGCGCGGTTGCGGTAGACGACGTCGAGGATCTCGATCGCCAGCGCGCTGGCGACGCGCACGTCGACCCGCGGCACCTTGGCGATCGCGAAGCCCTGGTGCGGCCCGGCGCCGCGCAAGAGCACGCCGATCGGCTGGCCGTGGGCGTACTCGAGGATCTGGAACCGCTCGCCGCCGCTGGGCGCGCTGACCCGCAGCGCCCGGATCAGATCGGGGTGCGAGCCGGCGAGGTTCGCGTGGGCGTCGTACGCCGCGAGCGCCGCGGCCGGCGGGCGATCGCGCAGCGCCCGCACCAGCGCGGCGCTGCCGTCGTCGGCCTTGCCGCTGTACAGCAGCATCGTCGGCGACACCGCCAGCTCGGTCGTCAGCGTGATCCCGCCGACGTCGACCAGCTCGACCAGCCGCGGCAGGAGCTTGGCCCGCAGCCCCTCGTCGACGGTCAGCGCGCGCAGCAGCGCCCGCCGCGCCGCCACCACGGCGCCGTCGTCGAGCTCGTCGACGGCGAGGTTGAACCACGCCAGCGAGTGCGCCGGCTCGGCGGTCAGGAGCGCGCGGTAGGCCGCGATGCGCTCCCCACGATCCGCCATCGCCTCCACCTCATTCAGCGAAGTCGCCGCCATGTGGAAATCAGGCTATCACGGCGTTTGCCGGACCTCCCGCAGGTGCGCGCCCGCGGTGGTCGCTACGGCGTCGGCTTCTTGGCCGGCCGGCGGATCTCGATCAGCCGCGGGCGCACGTCGAGCGGCGCCGGGATGCGCGCCTCGAAGTCGATCCACACGCGCTTGTCGGTGCGGCAGCTGTACTGCCGGCAGGTGCCGGGCCGGTGCGCGTAGACGCCGCAGCCCCGCGTCGCGGGATCGTTGTGGACGCAGTAGCCGTCCTCGCGCTGCGCGATCATGTACGGCTGGTGGTGGCGCCAGCGGACCTGCCCCTCGTCGAGATCCTGCTCCGACAGCGGGAAGTCGAAGCTGCAGCACCGGCCCTGGCACAGGTGCATGCGCGCCTCGCAGTCGATGCCCGGATCGGGGATGGCGTACTTGTCGTCCCCCGACCACAGCCGGACGGACAGCTCCTCGGGCCGGCGCTGGCGCGCCGTGCGGCTCGCCACCATCAAGTGATCGTCGATCGCCTCGTCGGTGATCACCCCGGCCTCGATCAGCGCGGCCATCAGCGCCTCGAGCGTCGCGTCGACGCGCTCGTGATCCTCGCGCTGCCTGGCCACCGCCACTTGCAGGAACCTCAGCGCCGAGGTCAGGTCCCGGACAGGCTCGTCGTCGCTCACGCCAGCGTTGGTATCACGGCCCGCGCGGGCCGGGCTCAGTGATGGCCGGGGCCGTGGGGGTGCGCGTGGCAGACGGTCTTGTGGTGCTTGCCCCCGCGATCGTGGCAGTGGCGCTCCGACGAGCGATCGCCGTGGCCGCCGCGGTAGACGGCCCCGGGCCGGGTCCGGACGACACAGCCCGACAGGGCGATTCCAGCCACCAGCGAGATCACGAACAGGCGTCGCATCCCCGTTGGTCGCGCGACGCCCCCTCGCGGTCGCAGGATTCAGGCGCGCGCGGCGTTGGCGGTGATCGCCCCGACCAGGCGATCCCAGACCCCGGGCGGCATGTGGTGGCCCATGCCGTCGACGACCTCGAGCCGGGCGCCCGGGATGGCCCGGGCGGTGGCCCGACCGCCGGCCACCGCGATCAGGGGGTCGGCGGCGCCGTGGAAGACCAGGGTCGGCGTGCGGATCGCCGCCAGCCGCTGCGTGCGATCGCCCGACGCGCCGATCGCCGCGAAGTGCCGGCAGAAGCCACGCGGCGACGGCTTGCGCTCGAACGCCAGCCGGCCGTTCTTGCGTAGCGCCTCCTCGTCGGCCGCGAACCCGGGGCCGCCGATGGCCTTGAACAGCGACACCGCGTACTCGGCCGACTCGTCGGCGGTGCGCGGCGGCTTGCCCATGAGCGCCTTCAGCGCGGCCGGGCGCGTCAGGAGCGTGTAGCGCCGCGCGCCGGTGGTCGACATGATCGACGTGAGCGACGCCAGCCGCGGGCCGTGCTCGAAGCCGAGGTGCTGCGCGATCATGCCGCCCATCGACGCGCCGACCACGTGAACGCGGTCCCAGCCCAGGTGATCGACCAGGCCGATCACGTCGGCGGCCATGTCCGACAGCGTGTAGGGCGCGGGCACGGGCAGGCCGAGCATGCCGCGCATCATCGTCCGGCCCGGGCGCGGCACCGGGAGGTGATCGAGCCGCGTCGACTCGCCGATGTCGCGGTGATCGAACCGCGCCACCGCGAAGCCCTGATCGGCCAGCCGCGCGCACAGCGCGTCGTCCCAGAACACGCGCTGCGCGCCGATGCCCATCACCAGCACCATCCGGCGCGGCCCGCCATCGAAGATGTCGTAGGCGATCTCGACGTCACCCACGCGGGCGCGACCGGTGCGCTGGTTCATGGCGGATGGAAGTCTACTCCCCGGCGGGGCTGCGGCACGGAGCGGGCGCCCGATCTCGGGGCGGACGCGGGCGCGGGCGCGGGGGCGGGCGCGGGCGCGGGTTCCGGCGCGGGCGCGGGTTCCGGCTCCGGCTCCGACTCCGGCTCCGGCTCCGACTCCGGCTCCGACACCGGCTCCGGATCCGGCTCCCGCTCCGGCTCCGACACCGGCTCCGGCTCCGGCTCCGGTTCCGACTCCGGCTCCGGCTCCGACACCGGCTCCGGCTCCGGCTCCGGCTCCGACTCCGGCTCCGGCTCCGACTCCGGCTCCGGCTCCCGTTTCCGACACCGGCTCCGGCTCCCTCCCCCTCCGCGCCGGCACTTCGTCTCGATCTCATCACCCGATCCCCGCGCCACGCTCTGGCGTTTCGGGTGGGGGCCCCACGTCTTGTGGGGGAGGGTCTTTGCGAAAGACCCTCTCTGGCAACACGAGGGTCTTTGCGAAAGACCCTCTCCTGGTCACGGCGTGGCGGAGGGCTCTGGCGGCTTGAGCGGGATCAGGTCTGGATCGGGATCGGGGCCGGGCGGCGGATCGGGCGGCTTCACGACGGAGGTGCCGGGGCCGGGGCCGAGGTCGTGGCTGGAGCCGCTGCCGGGGCGCTTGCCGGAGCCGCGCGGCTTGTCGCTGCCGCTGCCCGGGATGGTAGCGGGGCCGTCGGGGACGGCGACGGGGCCGTCGGTGCCGGTGCCGCTGCCGGGGCGGGCCACGGCGCCGCTGCCGGGCGTCTTGCCGTGCTTCTGCGGGACCACCTCGACGGCGGGCTCGGGCGCAGTCGGCGCGCCGCCGACGAGCGCCTTGAGCTCGGCCTCGTAGCTGACGTTCTCGCTGGGCACCAGCTCGATCAGCTTGCCGGCGTAGCCGGTCAGCCGCAGCGTGTAGCGCCGCGGCTCGCGGCCGCCGGGCAGCTCGAACTCGAACGGCGTCACGCCGACCACCTCCTTGGTGGTCATGTCGTAGATCTCGGCGCCGGCCGGCTTCGAGGCCAGCGCGATCGTCACGCGCGCGGGCAGCGGCGCGTCGGGCACCGGCGGGGCCGCGACGCCGGCGGTGCCGACGCTGCCGGTGGCGACGGCCGGCGGCGGCGCGGTCGATGCGGCCTTGCCGCCACCGCCCAGCAGCACCACGGCGCCGACGCCGAGCGCGGCCACCGCGGCGATGCCGCCGAGGATCAGCGGCAGCTTCGAGCGCGGCGGGGGCGGCAGCGGCGCGGCGTCGTCGGTCGGCACCGACACCTGCCCCTTCCACTCGGTGCGCACCGGCGCGGTGCCGCGCGGCGCCTGCGACTGCACCCGCGGCACCTTCGGCTCGTTGACCGGCTGCGCGTCCTCGCCGTGGAGCGCGCGGATGGCGTTGGCCATCTCGTCGATCGTCTCCCAGCGCTCGGCCCGGCTCTTCGCCAGCGCCTTGGCCACGATCGCGGCGATCTCGTGGGGCGCGCCGATCTCGGTCAGCACCTCGAGCGGGATCTCCGGCGGCGGCTCGGTGAGGTGCAGGCTCAGGATGCCCATGAAGTTCTCGGCCTCGAACGGCACGCGCCCGGTCACCAGCTGGTGGAGGATGCAGCCCATCGCGTAGATGTCGACGCGGTGGTCGACGTTCTCGCCGCGGGCCTGCTCGGGCGACATGTACTCGGGCGTGCCGAACAGCATGCCGGTGCGGGTCAGCTTGCGATCGCCCTCGCTCACCTCGGTGAGCTTGGCGATGCCGAAGTCGAGCAGCTTGACGAAGTCCTTGTGGCCGAGCCACTCGACCAGGTAGATGTTCTCGGGCTTGAGGTCGCGGTGGATGATGCCGTGCCCGTGGGCCGCGGACAGCGCCGCGCAGATCTGCAGGAAGATCTTGCGGCTGCGCTCCCACGGCAGCCGGGTCTTGGCGAGCCGCGCGCGCGCGATCTCCTCGTGGAGATCGTGGCCGTTGAGCAGCTCCATCGCGAAGAACACCATGCCGTCCGGCGTCGAGCCGAAGTCGGAGATGTCGATGACGTTCTCGTGGCGGATGCGCGACGCGGCCCGCGCCTCCTGCATGAAGCGCTCGACGAGGTCGGGCTTGCGGGCGAACTCGCCGTGCAGCACCTTGAGCGCGACCGCCTTCTCGAGGACGGTGTGCTGCGCGAGGTAGACCGCGCCCATGCCGCCCTCGCCCAGCTTCTTCTGGATCAGGTAGCGGCCGGCCAGCGCCTGGCCGATCAGCGGATCGCTCGGCGGCACGTAGACCGGCGCGGCGCTCTGCGTGATCGGCTTGACCTCGCCGGCCTGCGTCGAGTCCGACCAGTTCGGCGCCGGCGTCGGGGCCGGCGCCACGCTGACCACGGCCCCCGCGCCCGCCGGCGCCGGGGTCCCCATCCGGGTACGCTTGTCGGAGTCGCTCACCGTACGAGATCCTAGCACGGCCACCCCGCCGCGGCCGGGTGAACGTCGAGCGCCGCGGCCCGCCGCTACTCGATCAGCGCCGCGCCGCGGATCATCGCGGAGCACACGTGCTGGACGTAGTCGATGCGCACGGTGCGATCGACCGGATGGGTGGCGAGCGCGCCGAAGCCGCGGGCCGCGGGCGACACCGCGTAGTCGTTGTGCGGGCCGATCTGCTGCGCCATCAGGTACCCGAGCGTCTCGAGGATGTCGTCGCGCAGCCAGGCGCGCGGGTGGCCGGCGGCCTGGCCCAGCAGGTAGGTCGAGATCCGCGCCTCGGTGTGCGAGCCGGCCGGCGTGTTCTGCGGCATCACGAACGGGGTGAGGTTGTGCGACCCGACCAGGTCCGGCTGGTCGGGGTAGTCGCCGGGGTGGGCCTGGCTCTGCCCCCAGAACCGGGCCAGCCCGTCGCAGAAGTCGCGGTAGCTGGCCTTCTGCTTGTAGGGCACCAGCGCCTCGGCGGCGATGCAGGTCCAGTGCTCCTCGCCGTAGAGGAAGCCGCCGATGAAGAAGTCGTACCAGCCCACCAGCCAGTCGAGCGCCCGCTCCGAGGCCTGCGCGTAGCGGACGTCGCCGGTGATCGCGTACATGCGCGCCAGCGCCAGCGCCGCCTCGCCGGAGAAGTACAGGAGCATCGTCTTGTCGTCGGCGACGCCGGTGGTGACGTCGTAGATGTGGCGGAACGAGCCGTCGGGGCGCTGCATCCACAGGATCCACTCCGCGAGCGCGGTGGCCTCGGGCAGGTAGCGGCGGTCGTCGGTGGCGCGGGTGTACTCGGCCAGCGCCACGACGCCGAGCGCCGTCGAGCCCAGGTCGGCCTTGCGCCCGCCCTCGAGCACGCACGCCAGCTGCCGCCCGTCGGGCAGCGTGCGCTTGCAGCCGCCCTTCTCCGACAGGCTCACCATCAGCGTCGCGGCGCGCTCGATCGGCTCGCGCAGCCACGGCGCCTTGGTGAAGCGGTAGACCTCGGCCAGGAAGTACGTCGTGCCGGCGTGGCGCGGCAGGCTGTAGCCGGGAATCGCGCGGCCGGTGGTCAGGTTCTGCTCGTAGACGTAGCGGCCATCGGGGCCGAGGTGCTCGACCAGGTAGCGGGCCCCGGCCAGCGCGGCGGCGCGCAGGCCGGCGGCGGTCACCGGCGGCCCCGGCGGCAGGCCGCGGGTCAGCTGCAGCGGCGGCGTGACGCCGCCGGCGGTCTCGACGAAGGCGTCGGTGCGGAAGCGGAAGTAGCGCTTGCGGGTGGTCTTCCACTGCGCCGGCGAGCGCTGGGTGCGCTTGGCCAGCAAGAAGTCCGCGCGCGCGAAGTCGACGCCCATCCCGATCTCGGGCATCAGCTTGGTCAGCGGCTTCTTCGCCAGCAGGCCCTCGAGGAACATCTCGTCGGGCAGGAGCAGCGACGGCAGCGGCGCGCCCGGCTCGTCGATCGTCGCGCCGAGCCCGTCGACGCCGGGGTGCAGCGCCACCAGCTGCAGCACCGCGTGATCGCGCTCGACCGGGCCGCGCCCGACGACGACGTCGACCTTCCACCGCGCCCGGGCCCGCGACGCGGCCGGCAACGCCTTGACCTGCGGGTGCGCGCTGGCGAGCTGCCCGGCGGCCGCCGTGGCCGCCGCGATCGTCGGGCCGTAGCCCTCGACCCGGGCCGCGACCACGCCGTCGAGCCACAAGGTCGCCACCACCGGCCCGTCGTGGGGGAGCCGGCGGTTCAGCTCGGCGTGGGCCGGCGCCACGGCGCCGCCGTCGAGCGCCGCCCGCAGCGACGCCACCACCGCGGCGCGCGCCTCGGGCCCCAGCCGCGGCGGCACCTCGATGCGCCACGTGCGGTAGACCACCGCGACGTAGGCCAGCAGCAGCGCCGACGGCAGGATCCACACCGCCGCCAGCGCCAGCGCGCGGCGACGGGTCACGCCGCAGCCTTCGGCGCCAGGCCGAACGCGCGCCGGCCGGCTCGCGTCAGCGCCCACTTGAGCTGCAGCGCCGGCAGGAACGCGACCGCCTCGATCACCAGGAACACCGCCAGGATCGCCCCGGACGCGGCGGCCTTGCCGAACGCGCCGTACACCCCCGACAGGTAGGCCGCGGTGGTGAGGAGCAGGATCACGAAGCCCACCGTCCACGCCAGCAAGGTCGCGCCGCCGGCGATCGTCAGCCACCAGCCCCAGCGGCGCCCGGCGCCGGTGCCGATCGCCATCGCGGTCGACGCGACCGGCAGCAAGTACAGCACCATGCGCGCACCGGCGTGCCGGTTGTGCAGCGTCGTGGTGAGCAGCACGAGGTAGAGGATCGTGAACGCCACGTCGAGGCCGACGTAGATGAAGCGGCGCGGGTCGCGGCGCGGGGCGGGGGCCATGGCCGGGACTCTACCGTAGGCCTGCGGCAGCAGGTCGCATCGGTCGGCCCTTCCAGCAGCCCGCGACCGGTCGAGTCGCTCGATCGACCGCACGGCTCGTCACCACACCGCAGAGGGCACCATGGGCATGTTCGATTGGGATCCGGCCTACGACATCGGGGTCACGTCGATGAACCGCGAGCACCAGGTGCTGCTGCAGCTGATGGCCAAGCTGCAGGCCGTCTGCGACGCCGGCGCGCCCAAGGCCGCCGTGCTGACCGCGGTGGACGCCCTCGCCGCGTTCACGGTGACGCACTTCCGCGACGAGGAGGCGCTGATGGAGCGGATCGGGTTCGCCGATCGCAAGCTCCACGGCATCATCCACAAGCAGCTGCTCGAGAAGCTCGACGAGCACAAGCGCGCCTTCGTGGCGAGCCGCGACACCGTGCTGGCGCCCGCCTTCTTCCAGTTCCTGAAGGGCTGGTTGAAGTCGCACATCCTCGGCGTCGACACCAAGTACGCGACCATCGCCCGCCAGCAGAAGTCGGCCTAGCGCAGCGCAACCGTCGCGGGCGCCGCGGCGGCCCGCGTCAATTGCTCGGCTTGGTCTGCCGGGCCAGCGCCATCGCCTTGCGGCGCGCGGCGGCGGCCAGCGGATGCTGGGCCGCGGCGCTGGCGAACTTGTCGTACTCGCGGCGCGCCTGGTCGAGGTCGCCCATGGCCTCGATCGCGCTCGCCAGGTAGTAGCGCGCGTCGGTCGCGCCGGCCTGCTCGACCCGGCCGGCCAGCGCCAGCTCGAGCTCGTGGCGGGCGTCCTTGGGCGCGTTGGTCTTCAGCAGCGCGACGCCGAGGAAGTAGCGCATCTGCGCCGCCCGCGGGCCCTCGTCCTCGTAGGCCAGCGCCCGGCGCAGCTCGGAGATCGCCTTGGCGTGATCGCCGGCGCGGGCCGCGTCGAGGCCGGTCAGGTACCCGGCGTCGATGATCTCCGCGCGGGCCTGCTTGTGGCCCTGCTCGAACACCGCGCGCTCGGTCGCGGTCAGGTTGGCCTGGTCGAGCTCCCCGAACCGGGTCACGGCCTCGGTGCGCTTGCCGGTGGTCAGGAGCTGGTAATAGGCGAACGCCTGCTCGCCGGCGGCGGTGCGGGCGGTCAGCTGATCGTCGAGGGTCTTGGCCCGGGCCCGGGCCAGGTCGCGCTCGGCCACGGCGCTGTCGCGGTCGCGCACCAGCTGGCCGGCCCGCGACCGGTACAGCACCAGCATCGCGCCGCCCAGGATGGCGGTGAACAGCAGGTAGGCGACGAACGAGTTGACGCTGACCCACCGATCCCGACGGCGCTGCCCGGTGACCAGCCGGCCGACCGACTCGGCCAGCTCGGTCGTGCCCTGCTGGACCTTCCGCAGGAGCAGCGCGTGATCGTCGAGGCGGCGGCGCAGGCCGTCGAGCTCGACGCGCAGGTCGCCGTCGGGGGTGTCGGTGGGTTCCATGGGCCGGCGAGTATGGCCAAAGCGGCCCCGGGATCAAGCACGCACTGGCTTTGCGAGCCGGCAGGCTTGAGCCATCGGGCTGACGCTGCTACAGTGCCGCGCGGCGCGCTATGTGCGCCCGCCACCATGCCCCTTCTATACGACTGGCTCAGCAAGGCCGCCAAAGCGCAAGGGAGCCAGAAGAAGGCTCTGGTCTACCGCGACAACTACCTGTCGTGGCGCGGGCTCCTCGAGCGGGTCGATCGCCGAGCGCAAGAGTTCAAGGCGATGGGGATCAAGGACGGCGCGTGGGTCGGGCTGATGCTCGGCAACGTCCCCGACTTCGTCGTGCTGGCGCTCGCGCTGTCCAAGCTGGGCGCCGCGATCGTCCCGATCGATCCCACCACCGGCGCCCGCGAGCTCGAGCTGATGCTGACCGCCGCGCCGCTGCGCGCGCTGGTCACCCGGCCCCGCGGCTCCGAGGGCTCGATCAGCGCCAGCGGGCAGACCACGCCACCGCCGCCGACCCAGCCGGCCGCGTCGACGCCGCGCCCGCGCAGCCAGCGCACCACCGTGCCCCCCGCCCCCGGCGGCGGCGCGATCGGCGCCGCCAGCGCCGCCGGCGGCGTGTCGGCCAACCCCGAGGCCGGCGCCGAGGTGCGGCGGCGGCTCCAGGGCACGCTGCTCACCTGCTCGGTCTACAAGCACAACCAGCTCGACCTCGACGTCGACCCGCTGGCGATCCTGTTCACCTCCGACTCGCTGGGCGACCCCAAGGCGGTGCTGCGCAGCGAGAAGAACACCGTCGCGGCCACCGATCAGGCGATCGCCGCCCTCGACCTCGACGCCGACAGCCGGCTCCTGGTCGCGGTGCCGCTGTTCCACGCCTACGGCTGGGACCTGGGCCTCCTGCCGACGTTGCGGCTCGGCGCGACGATGTACCTCGAGGAGGAGCTGTCGGCGCGCCGCATCGGCAAGCTCATCCGCGAGCACAAGATCGACGTGCTGCCCGGCACGCCGCACATGTACGCCGACCTCAACCGCCAGCCGACCGCCAAGAAGCTCGAGGTCGACAACCCGCGCTACCTCGCCGCCGGCTCCAAGCTCGACCCGCTGATCGCCGAGGACTTCACGTCGAAGTACGGCATCAAGCTCATGTCCTGCTACCACTCGACCGAGGCATCGACGATCGCCCTCGACGACACCGGCAAGAACCCGACCTCGGTGGGCAAGCCGCTGACCGGCGTCGACGTGCGCGTCACCGGCGCCGACGGCAAGCCGGTGGTCGGCAAGGAGGGCCTGGTCTGGGTCCGCTCCAAGGCGCTGTCGCCGCACGCGCTCGGCCCCTACGATCACGAGGTCGGCAAGACGCCCGCCTCGCCCGGCATCGGCGCGATCGACAAGCAGGGGTGGTTCCGCTCGGGCGACCGCGGCAAGCTCGACAAGAGCGGCAAGCTGTTCCTGACCGGGCGCGAGGACGACGTCGTCAAGGTCGAGGGCAAGCGGGTCGCGCTCGGCGAGGTCGAGGGCTGCCTCGAGTCGTTCCCCAAGGTCAAGCAGGCCCAGGCCCTCGTTATCGACGACCCGATGACCGGCGCCATGGTCATCGCCCGCGTCGTCCCCAAGTCCCGCTGCCAGCCCGAAGAGATCATCGATCACTGCGCGCGCAACCTCGCCCCGTACAAGGTGCCGCGCCGGATCGAGTTCTGCGACGTGATCTGACCTGATGGAGGGCTTCTCGCGAAGCCCTGCCCCGGCGGCGCGGAGGCCTACAGGCCGCGCTTGGCGAGCTGCGCGGAGGCCTGCTCGAGCATCTCGGGCGTGTCGACGTCCTGCCACCAGCGGTCGCCGATGTCGAACGGCAAGAACTGGCCGCGGGCGCCGATGATCTCCAGGCCTTCGGACAGCGTCGTGTCGCCGCGGCGCGCGACGACCTCACCGAGCGCCGGGAACACCGCCGGCGTGCAGAGGAACAGGCCGCAGTCGACGGCGTTGTAGGTCGCGAGCTGCTTGTGGATCTGGACGATCTTGTCGCCCTCGACCAGCACCTTGGTGGCGTCGTCGAGATCGAACACCTCGGCGATCTTGCGATCGATCGCCAGCGTGACGGTGCCAGCGGCGGGCTCGAGGGCCAGCAGGTCGGCGAGGATCGACGGCTCGAAGACGTGGTCGCTCATCATCAGCGCGAACGGCACGTCGACGTGGTCTCGCACGGCGTACACCGACATGCCGTTGGACTTCGACCACGCGGGGTTGAACACCGTCTCGAGGTCGCCGCGGTTCAGGCGCGCGACCTCGGCCTCGATCAGCTGGTGCCGGAAGCCGGTGACCACGACGATGCGTCGCGCCCCCCCGGCGCGACAGCCGGCGATGCACCGCTCGAGCATGGTCTTGCCGCCGACCGCCATCAGCGGCTTGGAGAAGGTCTCGGCGTCACCGCTGCCAGCGAGGCGCGTCCCGCGGCCAGCGGCGAGAATCACGGCGGTGTCGGACATCGTCCGGCAGTCTCGACCTGCATCGACGGTCTGTCAAATCGCTCGGCTGCGGCCCGCATCACGATCGCCGCGCCTGAGCCCCCCGCCCCCGCGCCGTTTGCGGTACTACCTCGGCGCTCGCGCCGCAGGGCGAGCTTCACTCAGGAGATCAGGACATGGCGCTCAAGAAAGGTGTCGAGATCAAGCCGGCCACCGGCAAGCTCGGCGTGCTCACCCCCGGCATGGGAGCGGTCGCGACCACATACTTCGCCGGGAACCTCTCGATCCGGAAGGGCCTGACCCCGCCCGTCGGTTCGCTGTGCGAGCTCGGCACGATCCGCCTCGGCAAGCGCACCGACAACAACACCCCGAAGATCCGCGACTACGTCCCGCTCGCGGAGATGCCGGACCTGGTGTTCGGCGGCTGGGATCCGATCCCCGACAACGCCTACGAGGCCGCGGTCCGCGCCGGCGTGCTCGAGACCAAGCACCTCGATCCGATCAAGGACGAGCTGTCGGCGATCAAGCCGATGCCCGCCGTCTTCGACCAGCAGTGGGTCAAGCGCCTCGACGGGCCCAACAAGAAGACCGGCACGTCGAAGATGCACCTGGCCGAGCAGGTCATGGAGGACATCAAGACCTTCCAGGCCAAGCACGGCTGCGATCGCATGGTGCTGATCTGGTGCGGCTCGACCGAGGTCTACCGCAAGCCGTCGGACGTCCACTCCAGCCTCGCCAAGTTCGAGGCCGGCCTGCGCGCCAGCGACGAGAACATCGCGCCGTCGCAGATCTACGCCTACGCGGCGCTCAAGCTGGGCATCCCCTACGCCAACGGCGCGCCCAACCTGGCGGTCGACACCGAGGCGCTGATGGAGCTGGCCCGCGAGAACCACGTGCCGATCGCCGGCAAGGACTTCAAGACGGGCCAGACCCTGATGAAGACCATCCTGGCGCCGGGCTTCAAGGCCCGCATGCTCGGCCTGCAGGGCTGGTACTCGACCAACATCCTCGGCAACCGCGACGGCGAGGTCCTCGACGACCCCGAGTCGTTCAAGTCCAAGGAGGTCACCAAGCTCGGCGTGATCGACCAGATCCTCCAGCCCGACAAGTACCCGTCGCTGTACGGGAACGTGTCGCACGTGGTGCGGATCAACTACTACCCGCCGCGCGGCGACAACAAGGAAGGCTGGGACAACATCGACATCTTCGGGTGGATGGGCTACCCGATGCAGATCAAGGTGAACTTCCTGTGCCGCGACTCGATCCTTGCGGCGCCGATCGTCCACGACCTCGTGCTGTTCATGGACTTCGCCAAGCGCGCCGGCCTGCACGGCATCCAGGAGTGGCTGTCGTTCTACTGGAAGAGCCCCCAGGCGCCGACCGGCCTGTACCCGGAGCACGACCTGTTCATCCAGCTGATGAAGCTGAAGAACACGCTGCGCTACCTGAAGGGTGACGACCTGATCACCCACCTCGGCGCCGAGTACTACGACTGATCGCGCGCGCGGCCGCCCGGCCGCGCCTTCACGCCCACCAGCGCTCGGCCGCGAGCACGCGCTCGGCGTGATCGCGCTCGTGCGGCTCGTCGATCTCGAGCCAGCCGTGGCCGCTGATGTCGGCCAGCGCCGGCGGCGTCCCGCGCCGCGCCAGCTCGACCAGGATCGACTCGACGTGGACCGCCTCGCCCTTCGCGGCGAGGACGGCCTCGGCGGCGGCGAGGTAGTCGGCGCGGCGCGCGGCGGGCACGAACGTCATCCCGACGTAGCCGACGTCCCAGCGCGCCAGGGTCTTGGCCATGTCGGCGACGCGCCCGGCCGCGTCGACGGCGACCTTCATGTCGTCGGCGCCGAGCGTCCGATCGGTGTCGGAGAAGCCGGTGACCTCGGTGGCCGCGCGGCACGCCGCCGCCACCACCGCGGCGATGGTCGGGCGGTAGACGTGGTCGGTGTTCATCAGCAAGAAGTCGGCGCCGGCGGCGAGCCCCGGCAGGCCGGCCCGCATCGAGATCAGGTTCCCCTTGCGGTACTCGCGGTTCTCGAGCACCTGGGCGTCGGGATCCACCGCCGCGACCCGGGCCGCCACCTCGTCGTGGTGGAAGCCGCCGACGACGATCCGGTGCGTCGCGCCGGCCGCGCGCGCGAAGGCCAGCGCGTAGTCGATGAGGGGTCGTCCGCCGACCTCGATCAGCGCCTTGGGGGTGGCGGTCGTGAGGTCCTTCAGGCGGCTGCCGAGTCCGGCGGCGAGGATGATCGCGTTCATGGGTGGCTCCCTCGGGCCGCCGCGAGGAGCGACGGCAGCTCGATGACGTTGGCGACCGTGGCCGCCTGCGGGTTCTGACGGCGGAAGTCGGCCGCCGAGAACGTCCCGAGGCGACCGACGAACGGCACGCCCGCCGCCTGCGCCAGCTCGGCGTCCTTGAGCGAGTCGCCGACGAACAGCAGCTGGTGGCGGGCGACCCCGAACCGGGCGCACACCTGCGCGACGTGCGGCTCGCCCTTGGCCAGGCCGATCGCCGGGTCGAAGCCGAGCGCGAGGTCGAACGGGAAGCCCTCGCGGTCGAGGAACGTCTGGACGACCGGCTGGCCGGTGTTCGACGACACCACCAGCTTGAGGCCGTCGGCGGCCAGCGCGCGCAGGCCGGTCAGCGTGTCGGCGTCCATCATCGCCGCCTCGCACACCGCCAGCTTGCGCGCTTCGAACTCGTCGGACGCGGCCTGGTTGGCGGCGTGGCCCGGGTAGATCACCTCGAGCTGCTTGCAGAACGGGATGCCAGAGGTCTGGAGGTAACGCGCCCGTGCCTCCACCGGGTCGGCGCCATGGCGGGCGGCCATCACCAGCGCCGCCAGGTCGGCGAACCCACCCATCGTGTCGACCAGCGTCCCGTCGAGATCGAACATCACGGCGGCGATCTCGTCCGCCTTCAGCGCCGGCCACGTCGACATGACGCCACGGGTAACATGGTCATTCGACCGCTGTAAAGGACGGCCACCGGCGCGGCCGCGGGGACGGTCCGGCTTGCCTCGGCAGGGAGCGAGAAGGTAAAGACGGCCGTGGACATCCCGAGCGAATCCCCGGCCGCCGCGTCATCCCCACCCGGCCCGGGCCGCGAGCTCGTCGCGTTCGGTAAGCAGCTCGCGTTCCGCCCGGGCTTCGAGTGGATCGAACGCTGCGACCTGTGCGGCGGCACCGAGTTCGCGCCGCGCAAGGTCTACCCCGAGTACCTGCTGTTCACCGGCGAGCAGTTCCGCCTGGTGCGCTGCACCGGCTGCGCGCTTAGCTTCCTGAACCCTCGTCCCGGGCCGAGCGTGATCGGCGAGTACTACCCCGCCGACTACGGCGCCCACATGAACGTTGCGCGGCCGCTGCAGCGCTGGCAGCAGCTGGCCGGCGGCAAGGGCGCGCCGGCGCCGGGGGTGCTGCAGCGGTTGCGGGTGCGGGTGCGCCAGGACATCTCCTGGTACTTCATCCCGCCGTTCGAGCAGGGCGGGCGCTTCATCGACATCGGCTGCGGCAGCGGCAAGCTGCTCGATACGATGCAGAAGCTCGGCTGGGAGACCTACGGTGTCGAGTTCGCCGCCAGCGCGGTCGAGCGCGCCTGCGCCAAGGGCCACAAGGTCGAGGTCGGCACCGCCGAGGCGCTGGCGCACCCGGAGGGGACCTTCGACGCGGCGTACATGTGGCACGTGCTCGAGCACACCCACACGCCCAGCCTGGCGCTGGCGAACGCCTACCGCTACCTCAAGCCGGGCGGACGCTTCTTCCTGTGCGTCCCCAACTTCCGCAGCATCCACGCCGCGCTGTTCGGGCGCTACTGGTGGAGCACCGACGCGCCGCGCCACCTGTTCCAGTTCGAGGCCGCCACGATCCGCGCGTACCTCGAGCGTACGGGCTTCGAGGACGTCCAGATCACGACCCGCACCGGCGCCTCGAGCTGGCTGCGCGGGTTCCGCCACACGCTCAATGGGTGGTTCGGCACCAAGATGACCCGCGATCCCGACTGGCTGCTGGCAGCCTTCGACGTGCCCGTGGCGATGTCGTCGCTGGTGCGGTTCTTCGGCGCCGGCAGCGAGCTGCGGGTCGCCTGCCGCAAGCCGGCCTGAGCGCGGGCGGCGGCGGTCACGCCGGCGGCTTGCGCATCGCGAGGTCGACGCGGTGCGCCTCGACGTGGCGGTAGACGAAGATCGCCGCGAAGCCGGCGCCCTGGGTCACGAACATGAACCACAGGAGCGGCGTCAGGCGATCGAGCAAGAGCCCGAGGCCGACCCAGAAGAACAGGTCCATCTCCTCGAACCAGAAGATGCGCAGCGTGCGGCTGCCGAACCACCGCAACCACTCGGCCGCGGTCCGCACCGGCGGCTCGCTGATCTTCGGCGGCGCGGTGCGCCGGGCGATCACGCCGGCCGGATCGGCCGCGGCCTCGCGCCAGCGCAGCTTCTCGTGCTCGGCGGTGCTGAGCCACTTCATGTAGCCGCGGAAGGCCAGGAACCCGGCCGACCCGGTCGCGAGGATGATCAAGAACGCGTCGCCGGTGCCGGCGTACGCGCGCCAGCCGAGCGCGGCGCAGATCGCGAACCAGGTCACGATGTCGCTCGACTTGTCGTAGAACGAGCCGAGCGTCGTGAAGGTCCGGCGGTAGCGCGCCATCGTGCCGTCGAGGTGATCGAAGATGATGCCGAGCTGCAGGAACACGACGGCCCACACCGTCGCCGGCCACGGCGCGAACCCCAGTCGCGCCGTCCACTCCGGCACCAGGAACACGACGGTCGCGACCTTGAACAGGTTGGCGATCGTCGTGAGGCGGTTGGGCGTCAGGAACTTCCAGTCGCCGATCACCAGCATGATCAAGATCGTCAACGGCCGGATCGCGACCGCTGGATACCAATCCTGACTCTGGAAGTTGCGCATGCGCTTCAGGCGCTCGCGGTCGATGAACCCGGACATCGCGCGGACACTACCGCGCACGGTCGCACCGTAGCGCCCCGCCGCCGCGGATTTGCGCCACCGGGCAACGGTGGATTCTCGACACCCCCGACCAGCCCTCGACACCGCGGCCCTCGTATCCACCCGAGATCTGTCGATGGGCCAGGCCACCCGGCGTTGCCCGGCGCTTGCATGCCGGGTCGGCATGAACGGCCCCATGTGGATGTACCGCCGGCTGCCCCGCATCACCCACCTGTGGCGGAGGCTGGCCCGGGCGAACTACGAGCGCGAGATGGAGCTCCTGCCGGCGCTGTGCGACCGCGACAAGACGGGGATCGACATCGGCGCGAAGGTCGGGATGTACACGTATCGCATCCGCGCCAACTCGTCGGACGTGGTCGTGTTCGAGCCGATCCCGCTGTTCCACGAGATGCTGCGGGCGGTGTTCGAGGGCAAGCGCGGCCACATCGAGCCAGTCGCGGTGTCGTCGGAGGCGGGCCGGGTGAAGATGCGCCTCCCGTACAGCGCCAGCGGTGATTGGGAGTACGGGCGCGCGACCATCGAGCCCAAGAACGCCCTGACCAACGAGGTCGTCGCGCGCGTCGAGGAGCTGGAGGTCGAGGTGCGCCCCCTCGACGCGTATGGCTGGGAGTCGGTCGGCTTCATCAAGGTCGACGTCGAAGGCCATGAGCTGGCCGTGCTGGCCGGCGGCGAGCAGACGATCGCGCGGCACCGCCCCAACCTGCTCGTCGAATGCAACGACGAGCACAACCCCGGCGCGCCCGCCAAGCTCGCCGCGTGGCTCAGCGACCGCGGCTACGAGGTGCTGTTCTTCGATCGCCAGCGGCTGCGCCCGTTCGCCGAGTACGATCGCGACGTCCACTGGGGACGCCACACGATCGAGAACTTCATCGGCCTGCATACCAGCCGCCCCGAGCAGCGCGCGCGCCTCGAGGCGCGCGTGGCGCAGGTCGCGCGGCCGACCGCGAGCTGAGCGCGGCCGCTCAGGCCGCGGCCAGCGCGGCCGCCAGGTGCGGCCCGATGATCTGGGCCAGCTCGAGGTCGGGCTTGTAGACCGCGACCAGGCCGGCCAGCGTGCCGAGCACGCGGCCGAGCAGCACGAACGACCGCGGCACGGTCACCGCCGCGGCCTTGGCGCGGACGCTGACGTCGGCGACGAAGCTGCGGGCCTGGGCCTCCCAGTCGACGGTGGCCGCCGACACGCCCGGCCGCATGACCGCGGTGATCGACGCGGCGATGTCGGCCAGCGCCGGGCCGTCGCCGCCGAACCCCAGCCCGCGCAGCTCGCGCTCGGCGGTGGCGCCGTCACCGGCGGCCAGCGCCAGCATCAGCCGCGCGTAGCCGCCGCGCTCGGCCGGCGTCAGCCGCAGCACGCAGCCCCAGTCGAGCACCGCGATCCGGCCGTCGGCGGTGCACAGGAAGTTGCCGGGGTGCGGGTCGGCGTGGACCACGCCGCCGCGGAAGATCTGGCGCGCGATGCCGTCGCACAGCGCGCGCAGGATGCGGGTGCGCTCGGCGCGGTCGGCGGCGTCGAGGGCCTCGGTCAGGCGGCGGCCGTCGACGCGATCGGTGGTCAGCACCCGCGGCGTCGAGTGCGACGCGACCACCGCCGGCACGAACAGCGCGGTGCCGGCCAGGGTCGGCGCGACCTCGGCGCCGGCCGCGCCCTCGGCGACGTAGTCGAGCTCGCCGGTGAGCGCGCGGCCCAGCTCGGCGGCGATCGCCGCCAGGTCGCCCGGGACCAGATCGCCGAGCGCGCCGGCGAGGATGCCCAGCGCGGCGACGTCGGCGCGGACCACGTCGTCGATGCCCGGCACCTGCACCTTCACCGCGACCGCGCGGCCGTCGGCCAGGCGCGCGCCGTGGACCTGGGCCAGCGACGCCGCGGCCAGCGGCTCGGCGTCGAACGCGGCGAACCGATCGGCGATCGGCGCGCCCAGCTCGGCCTCGACGCGGGCGGTGATCGCCGCGGCGTCGACCGCCGGCACCCGGTCCTGCAGCTCGGCGAGGGCGCCGGCCCAGATCGGGCCGATCAGATCGGGCCGGCACGACGCCACCTGCCCCAGCTTGAGCACGCCGCCCCGCAGCTCGATGCACACCGCGCGGGTGCGCTCGGCCAGCAGCCGGTGGTCGGCGGGCAGGATCGCGTCGAAGCCCGCCGCGGCGGCGCGCAGCCGGTACCAGCGCGCGGTGGCGGCGATGGCCAGGCCGGCGCGGACGACGCGGGTCACCCGCGGCACGCCGCGCGACTGCGCCCGGGCCTGGGCCCAGGCCGCCTCGACCTTGGCGCTGACGTCGAGCCACTCGGCCTTGGCGGCGTCGGCGACGGCGACGCCGCCGCGCGCCACCTCGCCCAGGTCGCGCGCCAGATCGACCGACAGCCGATCGAGGTGGGCGCCGGTCTTGCTCAGCAGCTCCGAGACCGCGCCGAAGAACGACGGCGGCGGGGTCGGCTCACGCGAACGGGTCTCGTCCATGGCGGATCTCCTCGAGACAGCGCGGGCACACGATCGGGCGAGGCCCGGCGCCGTCGGTGATGGCGACGGCGCCGTCGGCGCCGCGCATGAGCACGTCGTTGCACGCGGCGCACACCGCGTTCTTGCCCAGGATCATCGGCTGCCAGCCCACGACGTCGCCGGGCCGCGCCGCGGGCGCCGGGGCCTCGGCGGGGCGCCGGCCGCCGCTGGCCGAGCGCGCGACCTGGGCGCCGTCGGCGACGATGTCGCCGACCAGGCCGAAGGCGTGGGTCAGCACGTTGCGCACCAGGTTGGACACCGACACGCCGAGGTCGGCGGCGCGCTCCTTCAGCTCGGCCTCGAGCCGCTCGGGGACGCGGGTGTGGAGCACGCGCTCCTTCTTGTCGTCGTCCTTGGGCGGCTCGGGGTCGGACTCGCTGGGGCGTCTTCGTGTCACAACGTGATACATCATGTGTCACGCCGTGTCACATGTCAAGGCCGTCCCGGGAGCCGCCAGCGGTGCTACACGAAGAAGCGTGACGATCAGCCACAGCCTGGTTCGCCCGATCACGCGCAGGGACATCCGGGGTCCTGCGCAGTACGCGCCCATCCGCGACGATTACCGTCGGCGCGTCATCGAATGGAAGCGGCCGCGCCGGCTGCTGGTCGGCGACCGGGTCAGCCTGGTCTTCGAGAACCGCCACACGCTGACCTTGCAGATCGAGGAGATGTGCCGGGCCGAGGGCCTCACCGCCGATCCGCAGATCGAGGCGGAGATCGAGGTCTACAACGCGCTGATGCCGACCGACGACTCGCTGTCGGCGACGCTGTTCGTCGAGCTGCCCGCCGACGCCGACCCACGGGTCGAGCTGGGCAAGCTGGTCGGCCTCGACGAGCACGTCGCGCTGGTGATCGGCGACCACCGCCTGCCGGCGGCGTTCGAGCCGGGGCGCGCCGAGGACGATCGGATCTCGGCGGTGCAGTACCTGCGGTTCCCGCTGCCGCCGGCGGCCAAGGCCGCGCTGGCGGTGGCCGGCACGCCGATCGCGCTGACGATCGACCACCCGAACTACCAGCACACGACCGTGGCGCCCGACGGGTTCCGCGCGTCGCTGGCGGGAGACTACGGCCTGTGAGGGCGCTGCGCGTCGTCGGGCTCGGCGGCGTCGTCGTCGCCGCCGCCTGCGGCAACCCGTACAAGGAAGAGCTCGAGCGCAACCGCAACTTCCAGTGCAACGACCGCACCGCCAGCTACGTCGTGATGGGCGGCCTGGCCGCGCACGAGCTGGGGGTGATGATCGACTGCCGCGAGGCCGGCCCGCGGATCGTCCAGTGGAAGGCCGATCAGGACGGCACCCGCGACGAGCAGACCCAGTCGCTCACGGTCACCGAGTTCGAGCGGGTGTGGGAGAAGATCGACAGCTCGGGCTGGCGCTACCTCGAGGACTGCGCCGGCACCGGCGGCGACAACGACCCGGCCTACAGCTTCGACGTCAACGACTGGAACGGCCACGCCGAGTTCGCCTGCACCAACGCCGGCCCCCTGCCCTACCCGTACAACGTCATGGTCGATCAGCTCGACCTGCTCGCCGCCGAGAAGGCCAAGCGCGACACGTCGACCAAGAAGGACCCCGACGACCCGTGAGCCTCGCCGGCCGCGCCTGCGTCATCACCGGTGCCAGCCGCGGCATCGGCGCGGCGATCGCCCGCCGGTTCGCGGCCGCGGGCGCCGCGGTCGGGCTGACCGCGCGCTCGGTGCCCGACCTCGAGCGCCTCGCCGACGAGCTGCGCGCCGCCGGCGCCACCGTCGCCACCGCCACCGCCGACATCGGCAAGGCCGACGAGGTCGACGCGATGGCGCGCAGCCTCGGCGCCGCGCTCGGGCCGATCGCGATCGTCGTCAACAACGCCGGCATCGTCCTGCGCAAGCCGACCGCCGACATCACCGACGGCGAGTGGCGGCAGATGATGGCGGTCAACGTCGACGGCCCGTTCTACGTCGCGCGCGCCTTCGCGCGGACGCTGCGCGCGACCCGCGGCCGGCTGATCAACGTCGCGTCGATCGCCGGGCGCCAGGGCACGCCGCTCCTGGCCGCGTACTGCACCGGCAAGCACGGCCTGGTCGGCCTGACCCGGGCGCTGGCCGAGGAGTGGCGCGGCGAGGTCGCGGTCAACGCGATCTGCCCGGGCTCGGTCGACACCGACATGCTACGCCATGGCATGCCCGGCGCTTCCCCGGCCATGACCGTCGACGACGTCGCGGCCACGGCGCTGTTCCTGGCCGCCGACGCCCCGGCCGCGATGACCGGCTCGTGCCTGGACGTGTTCGGATGAGCGACGCCGCCGCGCTCGACCCGTGCTGCGTCGACGACGTGATCACCGACGCCGAGCTGGCGCGGCTGCCGATCTTCCCGCTGCCCAACGCGGTGCTCCTGCCCGGCGGGCTGATGCCGCTGCACGTGTTCGAGCCGCGCTACCGCGAGATGGTGCAGGACGCGCTCGCCGGCCACCGGCTGCTCGCGATCGCCCGGCTGCGCCCGGGCTACCAGCGCGACTACCACGGCCGGCCGCCGGTCTACGCCCACGCCGGCATCGGCCGGATCATCGCCTGCGACGAGACCGCCGACGGCCGCTACATGATGGTCGTGCGCGGCGTCGGCCGCGTCGACGTCAGCCGCGAGCTGCCGGCCGAGCGCAGCTACCGCGAGGTGGCGGCGCGCCTCTTGCCCGACGCGCCGTGCTGCCAGGACAAGCTCGGCCGCGCCCACGGCCAGCTGCTGGCGCTGTGCGAGCGGCTGTCGCAGGCGCTCGACCGCGGCGGCGATCAGCTGCGGTCGCTGCTGGCGTCGTGCGCGTGCCCCGGCGCCTGCGCCGACGCGATCGCCGCCGCGCTGGTCTACGACCACGACGAGCGCCAGGCCCTGCTCGAGCGCCTCGACCCGGTGGCCCGCCTCGATCGCGTCGCCGAGCACGTCGGCAAGCTGCTGTGCGAGCTGGTGCCCTGCCGCGGCGCCGTCAATTGACCTTGGAGGGTCTTTCGCAAAGACCCTCCCCCACAAGACGTGGGGCCCCCACCCGAAACGCGAGATCCTCCTCGTGGATTCGAGTGCGCTCGACCAACCGCCCGAGAGGCGCGGCGACGCCCCTGACGCTCAGTCTCGGCGGCCCTGCAGGCGCAGCAGCTCGGCCATGTCCTTGTGGCCGGCGGGCCCGTCGATGAGCCACACCGCGCCGTCGCCGCGATCGGTCTCCTCGAGCACGACCTCGAGCGCGCGCCGCGCGCCGATCACGCCGGTGGCGCGGCCGGGGGCCTCGAGCGCGAAGTCGCGCACGCCGGCGGCGGCGACGACCTCGCGCATCCACCGCAGGTCGTCGCGCAGGGACGTGTCGCGGTAGCCGCTCGACGGGCCCAGCCCGAACAGGAACACCCGCTTGAACGGCAGGCGCCGGCCCGGCGGCAGCATCATCGTCTCGCCGCGGCTGCCGACCAGCCGGCCGGCCTTGCACAGCCGGGTCAGGCGCCCGCACAGCCGCCAGTCGCTCAGGCCGGCCGCGCCGCGCAGGGGCCGCTCGTCGCTGAACACCGGCAGGAGCAGCGCCTCGCGGGGCGTCTCGTCCCACTTGCCGAGATCCAGCGGCAAGAGCGACAGCTTCACGTCGCCTCGGGCTCGCTCGCGGGCTCGCCGTCGGCGCGCCGCCCCAGGTTGGCGGCGATGCGATCGAGCACGCCGTTGACGAACGCCGACGACTCGGCGGTGCCGAACCGCTTGGCCAGCTCGACCGCCTCGTTGATCACCACCCGCACCGGGGTCTCGGGCGCGTGGATCAGCTCGCCGACCGCCAGCCGCAGGATGTTGCGATCGACCCGCGCCATCCGCTCGAGCCGCCAGTTGCGCGAGCCGGCGACGATCGCGTCGTCGACGCCGCCGCGCCGGCCGTGGGCCACCACCAGCGCGACCAGCCCGGTGGCCAGCTCGCGCACCGCCTGATCGGCCGGCAGCTCGAAGCGATCGGCCCAGGCGGCGACCGCGCCGGCGGCGTCGCCGTCGTCGAGCCCGTCGTCGAGGCCGAACAGCACCTGCAACGCCAGCGCGCGCGCGGCCCGGCGGGTGGTGACCGACTCGCTCACGCCGAGGTCCCGAGCGCGCGGAACAGCTGCGCCATCTCGATCGCCGCCATCGCCGCGTCGAAGCCCTTGTTGCCGGCCTTGACGCCGGCCCGCTCGAGCGCCTGCTCGATCGTGTCGGTGGTCAGCACGCCGAACACCACCGGCATCGGCGCCGCGGCCGCCGCGCTGGCGACGCCCTTGGCCGCCTCGCCGGCGACGTAGTCGAAGTGCGGGGTCGAGCCGCGGATCACCGCGCCCAGCGCGATCACCGCGTCGACGCCGCCACGCGCCACCACCTGCCGCACCACCTGCGGCAGCTCGAACGCGCCCGGGCACTTGACGATCGTGATCGCGTCGGCGCGGCCGCCGGTGCGGGTGATGGCGTCCACCGCGCCCGCGATCAGCGGCTCGACGATGAGGCCGTTGAAGCGGCTGGCGACGATGGCGAAGCGCAGGCCCGCGGCGGACAGCTGGCCTTCGAGGACGGTCGGCATGGCGCGCAATCTACCTCACCTCGGCGCCGGCGGCGGTGGCCGCGGCCCGATCTGCGCCGCGCAGCGCGCGGCTGGTCAGCGGCACGCGCTCGACCACCTCGATGCCGAAGCCCTCGATGCCGACGATCTTGCGGTCGCTGTTGGACAAGAGCCGGATCTTCGACAGGCCGAGATCGGCGAGCACCTGGGCGCCCAGGCCGAAGTCGCGCAGCGCCTCGCTCGACGCCTCGGGCGAGCGCACGCCGGCGCGGGGCGCGCCCTCGGTGAGCTTGGCGAAGGCCCGCTCGACGCTGGTCCGGGTCCGGCTGTAGACGTACAGGAACACCCCGCAGCCGGCCTCGTCGATCTGGCGCAGCGCGATCTCGACGTCGGGCTTGAGCGCCAGCGGGTCGACCACCGGGTCGAGCACCGCGACCCGCGCCAGCACCGGGCCGGCCGCGGCCTCGGGCGCGCCGCGCACCAGCGCCAGGTACTCGGTGTCCTCGACCTCGGTGTCGTAGACGAACGCCCGCCACGGCTCGCCCGGCCCGAGGAAGCCCGGGCGCATGCCGTGCTCGCGGCGGCGGCGCACGATCTGCTCGCGCTCGAGGCGGTAGGCGATCAGGTCGGCGACCGAGCAGATCACCAGGTCGTGCTGGGCGGCGAACGCCTCGAGCTCGGGCATCCGCGCCATCTCGCCATCGTCCTTCATGATCTCGCAGATCACGCCGGCCGGCTTGCACCCGGCCAGCCGCGCCAGGTCGACCGAGCCCTCGGTCTGGCCGGTGCGCACCAGCACCCCGCCCTTGCGCGCGCGCAGCGGGAAGACGTGGCCCGGCGACACCAGGTCGTGGGGGCGCGCGTCGTCGGCGATCGCCGCCCGCACCGTCGTCGCGCGGTCCTTGGCCGAGATGCCGGTCGAGACGCCGTGGCGGGCCTCGATCGACACCGTGAACGCGGTGCCCAGGCTGGCCTGGTTGTCGCGCACCATCGGCGCCAGCTCGAGCTTGTCGATCAGCGCGCCGTCCATCGCCAGGCAGATCAGGCCGCGGGCGTGGGTGGCCATGAAGTTGATCGCCTCGGGCGTCACCTTGTCGGCGGCGAGCACCAGATCGCCTTCGTTCTCGCGATCCTCGTCGTCGACCATGATCACCATCTGGCCGGCGCGGATGGCGGCCAGCGCGGCTTCGACGCGAGCGGACGGGGTGGCGAGGCGCATCACGGCTTCTCCTGGTACGGGGCGACCAACCTCTCGACGTACTTGCCGATGAGGTCGACCTCGAGGTTGACGCGGGCGCCGGGCCGACGCTGGCCCAGGTGGGTGGCGCCCACGGTGTGGGGGATGATCGCGACCGCGAAGGTGGTCTCGTCGACGGTGTTGACCGTCAGGCTGACGCCGTCGATGGCGATCGAGCCCTTGACGATGACGTAGCGCAGGAGCGCGGCCGGCGGCCGGTAGGTCAGGACCAGGTTGGCGCCGCGGTCGACCCGGCTGACCAGCTCGCCGACGCCGTCGACGTGGCCGGCCACCAGGTGGCCGCCCAGCCGCGCGCCCAGCGCCAGCGCGCGCTCGAGGTGCAGGCGATCGCCGACCCGGCGCTCGCCGAGCGTGGTCTTGGCCAGCGTCTCGGCGCCGGCCAGCACCTCGTAGCTGTCGCCGTGGATCGCGGTGACCGTCAGGCACACGCCGTCGTGGGCGATCGACTCGCCCAGCCCCAGCGCCGCCGCGGCGATCGCCGCCGGCCGCACCGTCAGCACCAGCGCGTCGGAGCGGCGGTCGGCGCGGACGATCGTGCCGAGGTCCTCGATCAGGCCGGTGAACACGGGCGTCATCTAGCACGAGCGCGGCGCCAGACGACAGCCCCTGAATCCGGTCACATGCCGACGCGTTCGGCCGCCGGGGTCCGGGCCCGTACCGCCCGGTGCACCACCGACAGCCCGAAGTACCCGAACGCCACGATCAGCCCGAGGATCAGCCCCGGCAGCAGCACCGCGGTGAACCCGCACACCGCCCACACCAGCGTGTAGACGTCGCGGCGACCGAACGACCGCAGCACCGCCAGCGGCGTCAGCTTGTGCTCGAAGCGGTCGGCCAGGTCGGCCTCGGCGCGGTCGAAGAACCAGCGGAACGCCAGCACGTCGCCGGCCTTGCCGATGCGCGCCACCGCCCGGAAGATCATCGCCGCGCACGACGCGCGCGCCACCGCGCTGGCGATCGCCACCGGCCACCACCAGCCGCCCACCGCCCAGCCCAGCGCCAGCGTCATGCCGATGTCGATCACGTCGTCGGAGACGTTGTCGAGCATCCGGCCGAAGCTCGAGTACAGGTGGCGCACCCGGGCCAGCTCGCCGTCGCACGAGTCGAGCACGACCTGCAGGAAGATCGCCGCGCCGCCGGCCGCCAGCAGGGCCCGGCCGCCGTCGTTCCCGCGCGCGCCGCCCCACGCGAACAGCGCGCACGCCAGCGCGCCGACCACGGTGTTGGCGACGGTGATCTGGTTCGGCGTCAGGCCGACCCGCGCGAACCACGGCGTCAGGCGCAGCGACACCGGCCGGATCACGTAGGTGTCGCCGAGGCCGTCGTAGCTGCGCCGGCACGCCTGCAAGAGCGCGCGCTCGGCGCGCCGCCGCGACCCGGCGTCGGTGACCGTCACGCCGGCGATCACGTCGCCGGCCACCGGCCGGGCGTCGGCCGGGGCGTCGCCGTCGGTGAACTCGACCGCCAGCGCCAGCGGCGGCAGCGCCGGCCGCGCCGCCGCCGGCAGCCGCACCCGCGCCCGGGTCGCGCCGGCCTGGGCCGCCTCGCGCAGCACCCGCTCGACGATCGACATCCCGCCCAGCCGCATCGCGGCCACGGCCTCGCGCCCGGCATAGTCGACGAACACCTCGGACACGCGCGCGTGATGCCACAGCCGCGCGATCGCAGCAAGCGGGCTCGCGCCGGCCCGCGCGATCCTCTATCGTCCCCGGCCGTGAAGGCCATCATCCTCGCCGCCGGCATGGGCTCGCGCCTGGCCCCGCTCACCAACGATCGTCCCAAGGTGCTGGTGCCGGTGGCCGGGCGGCCGATCCTGTTCCGCCAGCTCGATCACCTCACCGCCGCCGGGTTCGACCTCGCCGACGTCGTGATCGTCGGCGGCTACCGGGTCGACACGCTGCGCGCCGAGCTGGCCGCCAACGGCTTCGCCGCGTGCACGGTGATCTTCAACGACATGTACGAGCCGTGGAACAACTTCTGGTCGCTGGCGGTGGCCGAGCCGGCGGTGCGCGGCCACGCCGTGCTGCAGTTCGATGGCGACGTCATCCTCGACCCGGCGCTGCTGCCCAAGATGCTGGCGGCGCCCGGCGACGCGCTGCTCGCGGTCGACGTCCGCGACGAGCTCGACGACGAGACGATGAAGGCCCAGGTCGACGCCGCCGGCGACGTCACCGGCCTGTCCAAGCAGCTCGATCCCGCGACCTGCGCCGGCGAGTACATCGGCATCTCGCGGCTGTCGGCCGACGCCGCCGCCAAGGTGTTCCGCGAGCTGCACGCGCTGCGCGACGAGGGCCTGACCAACGAGTACTACGAGGGCGCGTACCTGCGGCTGATCCGCCGCGGCGAGGTCCGGTTCGGCGTGGTCGACGTCCACGCGTGCATGGTCACCGAGATCGACAACGTCGAGGATCTGGCGCGCGCCGACGCGCTGGTCCGCGCCCGCGAAGGCGCGGCGCGCTAGGCCGAGCCAGGCCGACCTACGCTGCCGGCGGCGCGTCCGCGGGCGGATCCACCGGCGGCGGCGTACCGCGCAGCGCGGCCCGGGCCCGGGCCGGCGACAGCCCCTGGGTGTAGGCCAAGAGCACGCCGGCCACGCCGACGATCACGACCGTGACCGCGATCAGCCGCGCCGCCAGCGGCAGCTCCATCGTCGCCCACTTGACGCCCTGCCCGACCGCGGCCGCGGCCAGGATGCACAGCGGCACGCCGATCACCTGGCGCAGGAACTCCATCACCTTCAGGTCGATCGTGTACGTGACCAGCAACAGCAGCACGACGAAGGCGATCGGGTAGCCGACCGCCCACGCGATCGCCACCGACTCGAAGCCGTAGCGCGGCCCCAGCACGTGCGCCGAGATCACGAAGAACGCGGGCAGCACGACCGCGGCGACGATCGTGTAGATCAGCGTCCGGCTGGGGTGGCCGATGCCGTCGAGCAGCGGCGGCAGCACGTACGACAGCGAGCGCAGCACCGCGACGCCCAGCAGCACCCGCACCGAGTCGACCGGCGTCAGCCCGAACTTCGGGAAGAACACCGTGATCACCTCCTCGCAGGCCACGAAGACGATCGCCGAGTACAGCATCACCGTGACCAGGTTCATGCGGGTGAACGACACGAACTGGGCGATCAGCTTGGGCCGGTCGTGGCGCAGCTTGGCGAACGTCGGGAACGCGATGTCGACGACGACGTTCGAGATCATCCGCACCGGCTCGAGCACGACCTCGTAGGCCAAGCGGTAGACGCCGAGCGCGGCCGCGCCGAAGTAGTGCGCGACCACCGGGTAGTCGAGGTTGGTGTACGTGAAGAACAGGATCTGCGACGCCGACGCCTTGATGCCGAACGCGGCGTGGTCCCAGGTCTCGCGCAGCTTGAGCACGGCCTTGGGCCGCCACGGGTGGCAGATCTGCGCGCCGATGCCGGTGACGAGCACGCGGCCCAGCGGCCCGAGCACGAACGCCCAGATGCCGAAGCCGGCGGCGGCGAACCCGACCTTGCCGGCGAACTCGGTGAGGTTGGCGATGATGCGGATCACCGACAGCTCCTTGAAGCGGAGCTCGCGCTTCATCAGCGCCACCGGGATGAAGTAGACGTTCTGCCACAGGAGCTTCGAGCCGTAGGCCACCAGCAGCCAGCCGACGACGCGGTGGTCGTAGAACGCCTCGCACGCCGCCGGCGCGCCGATCAGCAGCACCAGGAACAACAGCCCGGCCATCGCGAAGTTGATCCAGAACACCGACGAGATCACGTCGTCGTCGGTGCGGTCGCGCTGGATCACCGCCGCCGACAGGCCGAGGTCGGTGACCTGATCGAGGATCGGGAACATCCACACCGCCATCGTGGCGATGCCGTACTGCTCCTGGTCGATCCAGAAGCCGAGGATCAGCAGGATCGCCAGGAAGTCGAGGACGCCGACCAGCGAGCTGGCCAGGCCGATCCACGCCAGGCCGCGGTTGACGTCGCTCTTGATCTCGGTCGACCCGGCCATCGGCGTGTGCACCTTACACGCAATAGCCCTGCCAACGTCGCCTGACACCTGCCCGATCACCCAGCGCGGATGGTTTGTGGTATCGCGCGCCCGGATGGATCGCGACCGCCTTACGCGCCTGCGCAACTACCAGTCGGGCGAGTTCTACGCCGCGCTGGTGATCCGGCCGCTGACGATCGCGGTGCTGTACCCGATCGCCGACTGGCGCTGGCTGACGCCCAACCGCTGCACGACGATCGGCAACCTGGCCAAGCTGGGCGCCGCGGCGCTGATGCTCGATCCACGCCACTGGATCTGGGCGGCGGTGCTGCTGCAGGTCGGCGTGCTGTTCGATCACATGGACGGCACGCTGGCGCGCTACCGCCGCGCCTTCACCAAGCTGGGCTCGTTCTACGACAAG
This sequence comes from Myxococcales bacterium, assembly GCA_016794525.1. Lineage (GTDB taxonomy): Bacteria > Myxococcota_A > Polyangia > Haliangiales > Haliangiaceae > UBA2376. Next base: position 90,129 of record JAEUJY010000164.1, on the reverse strand, counting down.
GCCTCGGACATGGTGACCTGGACGGTGATCGTCGGCGTCGCCGGGTGGCGCGCCGCGGTCGAGACCGGCGAGGCGTACTACCAGGCGCTGGCGCTGGCCTCGGTGCTGGGCATGAACGTGTGCGGCTACGTGAAGTGGCTGGCGGTGGCGGAGACCGAACGCGTGCGCTGGCTCGAGGCCCGGGTCGATCCGGCGGCGGCGGTGGCCGCCCGCACCCGGCCGATCGTGGTGTCGCGGCCGCCGGCCCGCACGACCGGCGAGTGGCTGCGCTGGGGCCTGACCATGCTCGGCCGCATCTGGCGGTTCGAGGAGGTCGACCTGTGGTTCTGGCTCGGCCTGGCGCTGGTCATCGACCGCCTGCCGCTGATGGTGTGGATCCTGGCCGGTACCCAGGTGCTGCAGATGGTGATCATGCTGACGGTCCGCACGCTCGAGGTGGTCCGGGCCGACCGCCGGATCCGGGAGCTGGAGCCGGCGGAGCCTGGCCCCGGGCCCGGCGCGAACCCTTGATCCTGCATGCGATCCCGCCGGCCCGGATCTGGCACGGCGGCCCCGGGCGGCACCCCGCTGACCCATCCACGTCACCTCGGTGTCAGACACCCGTCAACAAGTGGTGAAAAGCCGACATCCTCCGACATAACCACGCGAAATCCGCGCCGGTTCAGGGTTTGCATGGTCAGCGCCCAAATGGCCCCCCGCTCTCAGCTCGCCATCGTCTCCGCCAACGACTCCGACGTGGTCGATCTCGCCGCGGTCCGGGACGCCCGGCGCGAGCCGCAGGGGCTGCCCCGCTACAGCCCCACCACGTCGCTGGACAAGATCCTGCGGAGCGACCTGCCGCCGTCGGCGGTGCAGAAGCTGGACTGGAACGAGGGGACGATCGCGCCCCCGGCCTCGGTCTCGGCCGCGATGGTGGCCCACATCCAGGCCAACGACGGCGCCTTCCTCAAGTGGTACCCGCAGCTCTCGGGCGGCGAGGCGCTGCAGCAGGAGCTGGCGACGTACTGCGGCGTCGGCACCGAGAACCTGCTCATCACCAACGGCTCGGACGACGCGCTGATCCTGCTGTGCCACGGCATGCTGGGCGCCGGCAAGTCGGCGCTGGCGCCGACCCCGACCTACGAGCACTTCTGCGTGAACGTGCTGGGCACCGGCGCCGGCCTGGTCCGCTTCGACCTCGACGACCCGTTCGTGGCCGACCCCGAGGCGCTGGCCGCGGGCATCGCCTACCACCGCCCGTCGATGGTGTACCTGGTCTCGCCGAACAACCCGACCGGCATCCAGTGGGCGGCCGACGAGGTCCGCGCCCTGGCGGTCCGGTTCCCGGACATCACGTTCGTCGTCGACGAGGCCTACCACGAGTTCGCCGGCATCGACGCCCGCACCGGCCGCCCGATCACCTGCGCGCCGCTGGCGATGTCGATGAAGAACGTCGTCGTCACCCGCACCTTCTCCAAGGCGTTCTGCCTGGCGTCGGTGCGCTGCGGCTACGTCATCGCCCACCCGGCGACCCTCGACGAGCTGCGCCCGTTCTACAACCCCAAGAGCGTCAACCAGCTGGCCCAGGTCGCGGCCACCGCGGCGCTGCGCGAGTTCGCGAGCTACTACCAGCCGTACATCGAGGCCACCCACGAGGCGCGCGAGGCGTTCGTAGCCGATCTCGAGAGCCGCGGCATCGACGTCCGCACCGGCGGCGCCGGCAACTTCGTCTGCGTGCGCGTGCCCGAGGGCCGCACCGCCGAGCTGTGCAAGCGGCTCGAGGACGACCACATCTACGTGCGCGACATCAGCGCGCGGTTCCACGGCTACGTGCGCATCACGATCGGCCTGGAGATGGAGCGGGTCGCCGAGGCGCTGCACCGCGCGCTGGCGACGATGTCGCCCGCGTGTTGCTAGGAGGGGCTTTCGCAAAGCCCCTCCCCCACAAGACGTGGGGCCCCCACCCGAAACGGCCCGGAGCGTGCGGCGCGGGTTGGGTGGATGACGCGTGGTCCGTCGAGGAACCGTGTCCTGCCCTCTCGTCGAGCCCCAGGAACCCTGGCAGACTGCGCGCCCATGACCGGACCTGAACGCACCGCGCTGGTGCTGGCCACGGCGGCCGGCGACCGACGCATCGTGACCGGCCTGACGCTGGGCGAGCGCGGCCGGCGGGTCGCGACCCGCGCCGGGTTCACCGGCGATCGCCTGGTCGTCGTCACCAGCGCCGACGAGCTCCGCGCCGCGCAGCCCCGCCTGACCGGTGCGCTGCTGGTGATCGACGCCCGCGACCAGGTGGTCGCGGCCGAGCTGATCGAGGCCCTCGAGCCCGCGCTGCCCGGCGCCCGCCACGCGATCGATCCGGCCCGCGGCGACGCGGCGGTCGGCGCGCTGGTGGTCGACGGCGGCGACGCCGCCGCGGTGATCGCCGCGCTGGTCGCGGACCTCGGCGCGTCGGCGACCGCGCACCCGACGGCCTCGACCGCGGTGCCGGTGCCGCGCCGCGCCCGCTTCCCGGTGCCCGATCGCGCGGCGGTCCGGGCCGCCGACAAGTGGCAGTACGAGCTGGTCGACAAGCCGCTCGACTCGTGGCTGTGCCGCTACTTCTACCGGCCGCTGGCCCGGCCGCTGACCAAGCTGTTCCTGCGCTCGCCGTTCACCCCCAACGCGATCAGCGTCATCTCGATCATCCTGTCGCTGGTCGGCTGCGCGATCGCCGCCGGGCCGTCGCGGATGGATCACATCATCGGGCTGGCGATCCTGGTGGCCGGCGGCATCGTCGACGCCAACGACGGCGAGGTCGCGCGCCTGCGCCTCGAGATGTCCAAGACCGGCGCCTGGCTCGACGCGATCGGCGACGACATGGCCCGGCTGGCGCTGGTGGCCGGCATCGGCATCCACGTCTCGCACCTCCACCCCGACTGGCACGCGCTGCCGATCACCGGCGCCGCGCTGGCGATGACCGTCGCCTCGCTGGTGCTGATCTACTGGTACTGCATCTTCGTCATCCACTCGTCGAACAACCAGGACTACACCAAGGCCCTGCAGATCGGCCCCGGCGTCCGCGCCGACGGCCCGCGCGGCCTGGGCGCGGCGATCGCCGACTTCGCGGCGCAGATCATCCGCCGCGACGCGATCGACCTGGGGGTGCTGGTGCTGGCGCTGGTCCACCTGCCCGAGATCGGGTTCGTGCTCTTGTCGGTGGGCGCGCTGGTCACGCTGGCGGTGGTCATCCCCACCCACCTGAAGATCGTGCGGTCGCTGCGCGCGTCGCGCGCCTGACCGTGCGAGGCTGAACCGGCATGTCGGTCGGAAAGCGCGCTGCCAGCGGAGCCCTGTGGAGCGTCGCGTCGTCGGTCGGAGCCCGCGTCATCGGGCTGATCGGCACGCTGTACATGACCCGCCTGCTCGACCCCGACGTCGTCGGCGAGGTCGCGGCGGCGATGGTGCTGGCCCAGACCGCCAACTGGCTGTCGAACTGGGGCTTCAACCAGTACATGATCGTGCGCGGCCCGGAGTCGCCGGCCGCGACCTACCACGCGGCGATGACCAACTGGTCGTTCGCGGTGATCGGCCTGACGATCGCCGCGTTCCTGGGGCCGACCTTCGAGCCGGTGTTCGACGCGCCGCACCTGTCGGGCTACCTGCCGGGGCTGGTGCTGTCGGTGTTCATCCGCCGCTTCGGCGCGGTGCCCGACAAGATCCTCGCCCGCGAGATGCGGTTCCGCGAGTTGGCCATCGCCAACGGCGCCGGCGAGCTGATGTTCACGGTGACCGCGCTGACGCTGGCCGCCGCCACGTCGCTGGGCGGCGACGCGATCGTGATCGGCAACATCGTCCAGTCGACGGTGACGACCGGCCTGATCCTCCGCTACACGCGCTTCGGCTGGCTCACGCGCTCGCCGTGGCAGTGGTCGAGGTTCACCGAGATCATGCGGTTCGGCATCCCGGCCGGCGTCTCGCAGGTCTTCAACTTCGCGTCGCGCTACTGGGACAACCTGCTGTTCACCCGCTTCTTCGGCACCGGCGTCGCGGGCATGTACAACATGGCCTACAACCTGGCCGACATCCCGGCGGTGCAGTTCGGCGAGCAGATGAGCGGCGTGCTCTTGCCGGCGATGTCGTCGCTCGATCCCGATCAGCGCAAGGCCGCGGTGGTGCGCTCGACCGGGCTGATGGCGCTGGCGGTGTTCCCGATGGCGGTCGGGCTCGGCGCCGTCGCCGACTCGCTGATCGCGCTCTTGCTGTCGCCGAAGTGGCAGGGCGTCGCGCCGCTGCTCACCGTGCTGAGCGTGCTGTCGGTGGTGCGGCCGATGGCCTGGGGCGTGTCGTCGTACCTGGCCAGCTACGGCCGCAACCGCACGCTGATGATCCTCGAGGCGGCCAAGGTCGTCTTGCTGTTCGGCTGCATCATCGGCTTCCAGCACCTCGGGCCGACCTGGGCCGCGGGCTCGGTCGGCATCGCGTTCGGCGTGCAGTCGCTGATCACGATCGGCGTGGTGATCAAGCTCGACGGCATCCCCGCCGGGCCGATGATCGGCGCGTTCGTGCGCCCGCTGCTGGCGTGCGCGGTGATGGCCGCGGCGGTGCTGGGCGCGCGCCACGGCCTGCAGGCCGTCGGCGTCACCCACCCGGCGGCGCTGGTGCCGATCGAGATCGCCGTGGGCGCCGCCGCCTACGTCCCCGCCGCGTTCCTGTTCGCCCGCCCGATCGCCCGCGACTTCCTGGCCCAGCTCAAGCGCGCGCTCAAGCGCGGCGGGTGAGTTCCAGGGCTCGCCGCCGAGCCCCCTCGTCGGGGCTAGGTCCCCGACGAGCCGCCCCCCGAGGCGCGAGACTCCCGACGCGCCGCCCGGTGCTCAACGGAACGGCTCGCTGGAACGACCGGCGCGGGGCGCGCCGCTCACGGGTACAGCGCGCTCGCGCCCTGCTTGTCGAGGTTGGTCAGCACCAGGTCGCCGTTCTGGGTGCCGTTGCACTGCGGGTAGTGCATCACCGACGACGCGTCGTACGCGGTCAGGGCGCGCCAGTTGTTGTCCTCGAAGCAGGTGCCGCTCTCGGGGCGGGTGTGCTCGTGGCGGAAGCCGATCGTGTGGCCGAGCTCGTGGCGCAGCACGCCGGTCAGCGTCCACGGCGCGATGTTGCCGAACGACGACGTCGAGATCAGCACCTCGCGGCTGCGGCGCGACGAGCTCGGGAAGAACGCGCGCGCCAGGTACTGCGTGGTGGTCACCTGGCGGACGTTGAACACGACGTTGTTGTTGTTCGAGCGGCAGTTGCCGTCCTGCGCGGTCACGTGGACGAAGTTGACCCGCGCGGTCGCCTCCCACGCGGCGGTGGCCGAGTCGAGCGCGCTGACCACCGCGGCGTAGCGGCTGCCGAAGCTCGACTGGCTGACGCAGTAGGTGAGGTTGGCGGCGGTGGCCGCCGGCCAGCGATCGTCGGCGCCGCCGACGCGGTTGACGATCAGGTTCGACGCGGCGCTGCCGAGGCCGTCCGCGCGATCGGCCGCCGCGGCGACCGAGTCGAGGTAGCGGTCGTAGAGGTCCTGCATCGCCGCCTCCGACTCGACCAGCTCGTCGCCGTTGAGCACGTAGGCGCCGGTGTCCGGCTCCTGGAAGGCCTGCGCCTTGAACTCGTCGTAGGTGAGCACGTCCGACCCGGAACCACCACACGCCGCCGCCACACCCAGCACCAGAGCCATCGCAGTCGAGAAGCGAGCGTTCACGAGGACCTCCAGAGTTCGAGAAGTGACTTCAGAGAAACACCGTTGGCGCGCGAACGTTACCGAGGCCCCCGGTGTAGGCCGCAAGGTCCACCAGGTGGGCGGCGATCCCACGTCGGGCGCGCCGCCGCGGAGCGTCAAGTCGGCGCCACGACGCGCCGCGGACATCGGCCCACATCGGTCGCGGCGCCGGCGACGGTCCGGAAAAATGCCGCACGCGATCACCTCGGCCACGTAACCGACACAGCCGCGCCCGCGTCCGAGCCAGGTGCGCGCCCTCGCCTGTGTGCTGCTCGCCGCGTGCGCCGCGCCCGCCCCGCCGCCGCCGCGCCTCCCCGCGCACGCCGCCGACGCCGCCGTCGCCGCCACCGTCGACGCGCCCGCCGTCCCGCCGGTCGTCGACGCCGCCCCCGGCCTCACCGCCGCCGACGTCGCGGCCGACCTGGCGACGCTGCGCGCGACCCTCGACGCGCTCCACCCCGGGCTGCACCGCTACGTGACGCCGGCCGAGCTCGACGCCGCGTTCGCCGCGACCGCCGCCGCGCTCGGCGACCGGCCGCGCGTCGCCGACGTGTACCTGGCGCTGGCGCGGCTCACCGCCCGGCTGGCCTGCGGCCACACGTTCCCCAACCCGCACAACCAGTCGGACGCGGTCGCGGCCGCGGTGCTCGACGGGCCGCGCCTGCCGTTCGCGTTCCGCTGGATCGACGGCGCGATGGTGATCACGCGGGCGTTCGTCGACGACGCCCGGCTGGCGCCGGGGACGCGGGTGCGCGCCATCGACGGCGTCGCCGACGGCGACCTGCTGACCCGGCTGCTGCCGCTCGGCCGCGCCGACGGCAGCAACCGCGCGAAGCGGCTCGCGTCGCTCGAGATCCACGGCGGCGATCGCGTCGAGGCGTTCGACATCTACCTGCCGCTGGTGGCGCCGACGATCAGCCCCCCGTACGCGCTCAAGCTGGTCGCGCCCGACGGCCAGGTCCGGCAGATCGAGGTGGCGGCCATGTCGGCGGCCGACCGGGTCGCCGCGGCGCCCGATCCGGCCGCCACCGACGACGCGCCGCTGTGGGCGCTGACCTGGCTCGACGCCACCACCGCCTACTTGCGCATGCCGACCTGGGTCGCGTACCGGACGCGGTGGGACTGGCAAGCCGACCTCGACCGGACGATGGCCGCGGTGGCCCGACGCAAGGGCGCCCGGCTGATCGTCGACCTGCGCGGCAACGAGGGCGGCAGCGACGTCGGCGACCGCATCCTCGCCCACGTGATCACCCGCCCGATCGCCGCGCGTGGCACTGAGCGGTGGGTCCGCTACCGCGCGGTGCCGGCGGCGCTGCGGCCGCCGCTCGACACCTGGGACGCAAGCTTCTTCGACTGGGGCGACGACGCGATCGCCACCGCCGATCCGGCGTGGTTCCGGCTGGCCGACGAGCCGGGCGCCGCGACGCTGGCGCCGGCGCGTCCCCGGTTCCGCGGCAAGCTCGTCGTGCTGGTCGACGCGAGCAACAGCTCGGCGACGTTCCAGTTCGCGTGGCGCGTGCAGACGCTCGGGCTCGGTACGCTGATCGCGGGACGTCGCCGAACCACACCCTCGCGGCGGCCGTCGAGACGCTGTTCGGCGAGCGCATCACCGCCCGGCTCGAGGCGCTCGGCTACCGCTCGGTCGGCGAGTTCCTGGCGATGCGGCCGACGACCTCGCTCGACACGATGGCCGCCACCCTCGGGCTCGCCGAGGTGACCTCGTTCCACCTCGAGCGCCAGCTGCTGACCGAAGCGCTGCGCGCGGGCGACGGCGACGCGGCGGCGCGCGACCTGCTGGTGCGCCTGCTGCACGAGTCGCTGCCTGGCGGCTGGCCGACGCCTGACGCGCTCGTCGCCGGCAGCGCGTGGGCGTGCCAGGTCGTGGCCGCGCGATGGTCGCTCGCCGTCGCTGCGGCCCCGGGCTGGGGAGCGCGCGCGGCGCGGGTCGCGCTGGCCATCGAGCGCGGGACGGCGTTCCCGGCCGGCTGGCTGCCCAGCGGCGTCGACGATGCGATCCTCGTCGAGCACTTCGCGCGGCACTGGGGCTGACCCCAGCGCCCGCGGCGGCGCCGAAAATAGTGAACCCCGGGAGTGTAGCCTACTCCGGGGTTCGGACTGCGCAGCATCCCTGCGCAGGTGCCGTGTTCGCACGCCAACGGCGGTTGTCGTCGCTCAGGTCTTAGTACCCATGACTTGCCTTTGGTCCAAGTCGGCATAGATGGCGCCGACTGCCGGAATCGAACCGGCATCCTGGGCATTGGGCGACGACGATGGAGATGGCGAGCTCGGCCGGTTGAGGCTGGGAGAGAGTCTCAGATTGCGTCAGCCGGACCAGACAGGCCGCGATTGTGCGACCCGCGTCTACCAGTTTCGCCACGGGGGCGGGACGTCACGGACGGCGAACCGTCGGTGCTCCCGGGAGGATTCGAACCTCCACGCCTGGTCGACTGCTCCTTGAGCTTGAATCTGAGTCTGAGCTTGTCTCCCAACGGAGAAACGGGGTGGGCACCTCCTCGTGCCTGTGGATCGAAAATCGGAGCCGGAGCCGGAGCCGGAGCCGGAGTCGGGACCGGAGTCGGGACCGGAGCCGGAGCCGGAGCCGGTGCCGGAGTCGGAACCGGAGCCGGAGCCGGAGCCGGAGTCGGAACCGGAGCCGGAACCGGAGCCGGAGCCGGAACCGGAAGCGCCTATCTCACGGCGCGAACAGGTACGCGAACACGTCCTTCGCGAGCTTCTGATCGGGCGACTCGATCGCGTTGGCCTGCTCGCGGGCGTACTTCACCGCGTTCGACAGCCGCTCGATGCGGGCGAGCAGCAGCTTCTTGCGCGGCGCCGGCAGCGCGCCCGAGTGCTTGATCGTGACCCACTGGCCGGCGATCACGTCCTCGGTGATGAGCTGCGTCTGCGCCGGGTGGTGCTCGGTGGCGTCGTACAGCACGATCGGCCGCTGCACCTTCTTGGTGCGCTGGGTGGCCTGCGGCTCGGTGCGGAACAGCCCGGTCGACGGATCGACCGACCAGTCGGAGCCGGGGTCGAGCTCGGCCATCTTGGCGACGAACGTCGACAGATCCGAGAGCTGCTTCTCGAGGAACAGCAGGTACGTCGCCGGCACGTCCTTGAGCAGGACGCGGCCGTCGATGACCACGTCGGCCTTGGCGTGGCAGTTCGCCCAGTCCTTGGTCGCGGTGATGTCGAACAGCTCGGTGAGGATGGCGGCCACCCGCTCGAACACCTCGCTCGCGTTGTGCTGCACCTTCTGCGACTCGGGCGGATAGGTCTCGCCCTCCTCGTCGCGCGGCTGGTACGCCTTGTGGAAGCCGTTCATCAGGCCCGGCTTCTGGGTGGCGTTGTGCAGTTCGGTGAACTCCGCGTACACGCGGGTCTTCAGGCCCTTCTCGATGGCCAGGATCTGGTTCAGCTTCGCCATGACACGTCCCTCGGCGTCGGCGGCGGGCGATACACGGCCCACACGATCTCGACGTGGCCGCCACACTGCCAGAGCCCGCCGCGACCGGCAACGAAAATCTCCGGCACCATCCGACCGTCGCCGCGCGCCGACGCGCCGCGCTCACCAGTCGAACGGCTGCGCGACCCGCGGCCCCTGCGCGACCGCGGCGGCGCGCGGCGTCCAGTCGCCGGCGACCGCGTGGGTGCCCTGCTCGCCGCCGTGCGGGCCGATGATCCACACCGCGTCGGCGGGCAGCCCGGCGCCCAGGTACGCGGTGAGGTCGGTGCTGGCGTTGCCGTACGCCGCGTCGACGACGAGCCCGGCGGCGCGCCAGCCGGCGAGCTGCCCGCGCTTGAACGCGCCGACGCCGTCGTCGTGCGGCAGCACGTCGCGCTTGGCCCGCGCCAGCCGCAGCGGGCCGGGCGCGAAGCCGAGCCGGGCCAGCCACGCGCGCGACGCGTCGGCCAGCCACGCCGGCCGCCCGGTCAGGTAGATCACGACGTGGCCGCGCTCGCGGTGCGCGACGGTGAGCGCCGCGGCGCCGGGGTACGGCTCGGGCACGACGCTGCCGTCGAGGATCTGCGCGAACACCTCGCGATCGCTGGTGGTGAGCGTCGCGTCGATGTCGGTCACGACGACGTGGGTGCCGGCGGGCACGACCCACAGCCACCCGGTGGCGCGGCTCTGATCGCCCGCGACCTGCAGCTCGACCTGGTACACGCCGACCGGCAGCGCCGGCGCCGGCACCGCGATCCGGCCTTCCTCGTCGGTGGTGTGCCGCCCCAGCGCCACCCAGCCGGTGCAGTCGTCGAGGAACACCAGCACGTCCTCCTCCTCGAGGTCCTTGCTGACCATGCCGTAGGCGAACTTGCCGGCGATCACCAGCGGACCGCCGGCCACGGCGATCGCGTCGTCGGCGGCGTGGCGCGGCTCGCCGGCCAGCGTGGTGATCGGCGACGCGTGGCGGTGGCGCCACGACTCGGCCGGCGCCGGCGTGAACGGGCGGCCGGTGCACTGCCGGAGGCGCGGCCGCCCCGCCACGGCGTCGCGCGCTGGCTCGAGGCGACTGTCGGGCGCGCGGCGGCCACGCCCGCAGGTGGCGAGCGCGCCCAGCGCGAGGAGCGCGACGGCGGCGCGGTGGTGGACCATGGCGCGCCGAGCTTACGACGCGCGGCCGCGCGCCGGGCGCCGGGCGGGCGCCGACGCGAACGTCAGCAGCGTGTCGCCGTCGGTGGTGACCCGGCAGCCGATCGGCGTGAAGCGGACCGCGTCGGCCAGCCGCGCGACCTCGGCGCCGCCCAGCCAGGCCGGACCGCCGCGCCGGCCGCCGAGCGCGATCGGCGCGACGTGGAGCTGCAGCTCGTCGCACAGCCCGGCGGCGATCAGCCCGGCGTGGATCGCGCCGCCGCCTTCGACCAGCACGCTGGTGACGCCGGCCGCGGCCAGCGCCCCGGCCAGCGCGCCCAGGTCGACGTGGCCGTCGGTCGTGGCCGGCAGCGACCACACCTCGGCGCCGGCGGCGGTCAGCGCGCGCACCCGCGCCAGCGCCACCGGCGCGCGGCCGGCGATGATCGTGCGGGCGCCCGGCGCCAGGCACGCCGCGGTGGCCGGCGTGCGCAGCCGCGAGTCGACGATCACCCGGATCGGATCGCGGCCCTTGGCGTCGCGCACGGTCAGCCGCGGATCGTCGGCGCGCACGGTGCCGATGCCGACCAGCACCGCGTCGTGCGCCGCGCGCAGCGCGTGGACCTCGGCCCGCGCGGCCGGCCCGGTGATCCACTGCGACTCGCCGGTCGAGGTGGCGATGCGCCCGTCGAGCGTCGCCGCCGCCTTGAGCGTGAACCACGGCCGCCCGCGCTCGCCCCAGGTGAAGAAGCCGCGGTTGTGGGCGCGGCAGGCGTCGGCCAGCACGCCGGCGGTCACCGCGATGCCGGCGCGGGCGATCCGCCGCGCGCCGCCGCCGTGGCCGGGGATCGGGTCGAGCGCGCCGATCACCACCCGCGCCACGCCGCTGGCGATCACCGCCGGCGCGCACGGCGGCGTGCGGCCCTGGTGGTTGCACGGCTCGAGGTTGACGTAGAGCGTCGCGCCGGGCGCGCGCCCGCCCAGCTTGGCCAGCGCGTCGGCCTCGGCGTGGGCGGTGCCGGGCCCGCGGTGCCAGCCCTTGGCCAGCACCTCGCCGCGCGCCGAGACGATCACGCAGCCGACCTGGGGGTTGGGCGAGGTCCGCCCGCCGCGCGCGGCCAGCGCCAGGCAGCGCGCCATGTGCCGCTGGTCGGCCGCGTCGGTGACGGTCACTCGCTGCCGTCCTCGCCCTGCATCGCCTCGAGCTCGCGCGCGAACTCGTCGAGGTCGCGGAAGTCGCGGTAGATCGACGCGAACCGCACGTAGGCGATCTGGTCGAGCGCCTTGAGCCGCGGCAGCACCCGCTCGCCGATCGCCCGCGACGGGATCTCGTCGAGGCCCAGCTCGCTGATCTCGCGCTCGAGGTCCTCGGCGATCCGCCGCACCTGCTCGGCCGGCACGGTGCGCTTGATCACCGCGAAGCCGATGCCGCGCTCGATCTTGTGGCGATCGAACGGCTCGCGCCGGCCGTCGTTCTTGATCACCACCGGCATCGACTCCTCGATGCGCTCGTAGGTGGTGAAGCGGCGCCCGCACTTGAGGCACTCGCGGCGGCGCCGGATCTCGCGCGCGTCCTTGGACTGACGCGAGTCGTTGACCTTGTCCTCGTCGGCGCCGCAGAACGGGCAACGCATCAGCGGGACGAGTCGTCGAGGGTGGTCAGCTTGGCGACGCGGCGGCTGTGGCGCCCGCCCTCGAAGGCGGTGTCGCGGAACGCCCGCACGCAGGCCTCGGCGACGCCGGCGCCGATGACCCGCGCGCCGAGGGCGATGACGTTGGCGTCGTTGTGGGCGCGCGACGCGGTGGCGGTGAACGCCTCGGTGCACAGCGCGCAGCGCACGCCGGGCACCTTGTTGGCGGCGATCGAGATGCCGACGCCGGTGCCGCAGATGATCAGGCCGAGCGTCGGGGTCCGCGCCGACGCCACCGCCCGGCCGACCGCCGCGCCGTAGTCGGGGTAGTCGACCGACTGCTCGCTGTCGGTGCCGAGGTCGGCGACCTCGTCGCCCAGCCCGCGCAGCAACTCGGACAGGTGGCGCTTGAGCGCGAACCCGGCGTGATCCGATCCGACGAACCAGCGCATCAGACGCGCGCCAGGACGAGGCAGGCGTTGGTGCCGCCGAAGCCGAAGGAGTTGGACAGGATCGCGTCGACCCGCTGCGGCCGCGCCTGGTTCGGCACGTAGTCGAGGTCGCAGTCGGGATCGGGCGTCGTGTAGTTGATCGTCGGCGGCAAGACGCCGTGGGTCAGCGCCAGCGCCGAGATCGCGCACTCGACCGAGCCGGCCGCGCCCAGCATGTGGCCGGTCATCGACTTGGTCGACGACACCGCCAGCTGCTTGGCGTGGTCGCCGAACACCGCCTTGATCGCCGCGGTCTCGTTCTTGTCGTTGGCGTCGGTCGAGGTGCCGTGGGCGTTGATGTAGCCGATCTCGGTCGGCGCCAGGTTGGCGTCGGCCAGCGCGGCCCGCATGCACCGCTGCGCGCCGATGCCCTCGGGGGCCGGCGCGGTGACGTGGTGGGCGTCGGAGCCGGCGGCGTAGCCGCGGACCTCGCCGTAGATGCGGGCGCCGCGGGCGCGGGCGTGCTCGAGCTCCTCGAGGATGACCACCCCGGCGCCCTCGCCGATCACGAAGCCGTCGCGATCGTTGTCGAACGGCCGCGACGCCCCGGCGGGGTCGGCGTTGCGGGTCGACATCGCGCGCATCGCGTTGAAGCCGCCGACGCCGAGCATCGTGATCGTGGCCTCGCAGCCGCCGGCGATCATGCCGTCGGCGTAGCCGTGGCGGATGAGCCGCATGGCCTCGCCGATCGAGTGGGCGCCCGACGAGCACGCCGAGACGTGCGAGAAGTTGGGGCCGCGGGCGCCGGTGCGGATCGTGACCATGCCCGGCACCATGTTGATGATGATGTCGGTGACGAAGTACGGCGAGAACCCGTAGCGCGGGCCCTTGCTGCGGCCGGTGTCGTGGGTGTTCTCGATGGTCTCGACGCCGCCGAGGCCGGCGCCGATGTAGCAACCCCAGCGATCCTCTTCGCCGGCCGGCACCTTGCGGTCGGCGAAGCCGGCGTCGTCCATGGCCATCATCGCCGCCGCGACGCCGAACTGCAGGAAGCGGTCGTAGTGCTTCAGCTCGCGCTTGTCGAACCAGGTCGGCGCCGCCGCCGCCCAGTCCTTGACCTCGCACGCGAACTGCGACGCGTAGCCGGTGGCGTCGAAGTTGGTGATCGGACCCGCGCCGCTCTTGCCGGCGAGCAGGGCTTGCCAGGTAGCGTCGACGCCGATGCCGATCGGCGTGACCAGACCGAGACCAGTGATGACCACACGGCGCATGGAGAACTCCGTCGAATGACGCACAGGCGATGCGCGCGCTCGGCGGCGGCCGACCGCGCGCCTGGGGAATCGAAGGGCCGGGGCGCGGGCGCCCCGGGTGGCCGAATCAGGCCTTCGCGTGGCTCTTGATGTAGCCGATCGCGTCGCCGACCGTCTTGATGCGCTCGGTGTCCTCCTCGGGGATCTCGATGCCGAACTCCTGCTCGAGGGCGAGCACCAGCTCGACCACGGCCAGCGAGTCCGCCTTCAGGTCGTCGATGAACGAAGCCTCAGGGCTGAGCTTGTCCTCCGACACCTCGAGCTGCTGGCAGATGAGTTCCTTGACCTTCTTCTCGATATCGCTCACGGGGGATCCTTTCGACGGGTTCTCTTAGTACGGAACGGGGAGCGCCGGCAACAGCGGCGCGGGCGGCTCACACCAGCAAGCCGCCGTTGACGCGCAGCACCTGGCCGGTGATGTACCCGGCCTCCGGTCCGGCCAGGAACGCCACCGCGTGGGCGACGTCATCGGCGATACCGATCCGGGCCAGGGGGATCTGCTCGAGCAGCTTGGCGCGCGCAGCCTCGGGCAGGTGCTCGGCGGTCATGTCGGTGTCGATGAAGCCCGGCGACACCGCGTTGACGGTGACGCCGCGGGACGCCAGCTCCTTGGCCAGGGACGTCGTGAGGCCGATCAGGCCGGCCTTCGACGCCGCGTACGCGGCCTGGCCGGCGTTGCCGCTCTCGCCCACCACCGAGGTGATGTTGACGATGCGGCCCGCCTCCTTGGCGCGGAGCAAGAGGCTCGCGGCGCTGCGGGCGCAGTGGAACGCGCCGGCGAGGTTGACCTGCAGCGAGCGCTGCCACTGGTCGTCCTTGTAGCGGAGCAAGAGGCCGTTGATGGCGACGCCGGCGTTGTTGACCAGGATGTCGAGGCCGCCGTGGTCCTTGCCGATCTGCTTGATGGCCTCGGCCACCGCGGCCGAGTCGGCGACGTCGAAGCCGCTGACCGCGGCCTTGCCGCCGGCGGCGGTCACCAGCGCGGCGGTCTCGTCGGCGGCGTCGCGCCGCGCGGCGTAGTTGACGACGACGGTGGCGCCGCGCTTGGCCAGCGCGACGCAGATGGCGCGACCGATGCCGCGCGAGCCGCCGGTGACCAGGGCGACCTTGCCTTCGAGTGCGCGATCGATGATGGCCATGGCTACGCTCCTGCGGTGAAGGCGTCGACCTCGTGGGGCTCGCCGATGGTGGTGCAGTCGATGCCGTCGGCGATGCGCTTGACCAGGCCGCGCAGCACGCTGCCGGCGCCCAGCTCGAACGCGCGGGTGACGCCGGCGGCGGCCAGCGCCTGCACCGACTCCTCCCAGCGCACCGTGCCGGTGACCTGCTCGATCAGCTGGCGGCGGATGACCGCGGGGTCCTGGGTCGGCGCCGCCGAGACGTTGGCGTAGACCGGCACCACCGGCGCCTTGATCTCGACGTCGGCCAGCGCCGCCGCGAGGCGATCGGCGGCCGGCTTCATCAGCGAGCAGTGGAACGGCGCGCTGACCTGCAGCTTGACCGCGCGCTTCGCGCCCTTGGCCTTGGCCATCGCCAGCGCGCGATCGATCGCGGCCGCGTGGCCCGAGATGACGATCTGGCCGCCGCCGTTGAGGTTGGCCGGCTCGCACGGCTCGCCGGGCGCGCTGGCCTCGGCGCACAGGCCGCGGGTCGCGCCGAGCTCGAGGCCCATCAGCGCCGCCATCGCGCCGACGCCGACCGGCACCGCGTCCTGCATGAACTGGCCGCGCAGGTGCACCAGCCGGACCGCGTCGGCGAACCCGATCGCGCCGGCCGCGGCCAGCGCGGTCCACTCGCCGAGCGAGTGGCCGGCGACCGCGTCGAAGCGCAGGCCCTTCTCGGCGACCAGCACCCGGAACACCGCCATCGACGTCGCGAGGATCGCCGGCTGGCTGTGCTGGGTGAGCGTGAGGTCGTCCTCGGGCCCGTCGAAGCACAGGGCCGAGATCGCGAAGCCGAGCGCGGCGTCGGCCTCGGCGTAGGTGGCGCGCGCCAGCTCGAAGCGGTGGGCCAGGTCGCGGCCCATCCCGACCCGCTGCGAGCCTTGGCCCGGAAACAGGAGGGCGGTGGTCATGGACGGGCTTTCTTGCACAGCCCCCGTCGCGGGGGAAGCCGGTCGACGCGCGAAAAACTCCGCGCGGTGCCACCGTGGCTACGCGCCGGGGACGCAGCGCGTCAGAGGGGCGAAGGCCCGGGTGAACGCTCGGGCGCGCGGGCGACACCAAGCAACGGTGCGGGTAGCGCTACCTGGTGTGCTGTGGATGATCGTGGCCGCGTGCGACGGAGGCGCGTCGAGTCCGGCCGACGGGCCCGATCTCGATGCCCCCGGCGCCGTGGACGCGGCGGTGGACGGGGCGACCGACGCCGGCGCCAGCGACGCCGACGGGACCGACGCCGGCGCCACCGACGCCGGCGCGCCCAACCTCACGGTCCGGATCCAGCGCGGCCCCGCCGCGCCCGTCGACGGGCTCTGGGTCGCGGTGTCGGCGTCCACCGGGCAGGCGCGGAGCGCGACCCAAACCTCCGCCGACGGCACCGCGATGGTGCACGTCGAACCCGGCGACCAGCTGACCGCGCTGTGGTTCAACGGCGACGCGTACTACACGACCATCGCCGGCGTGCAGCCGGGCGACCAGATCGTGATCGCCGACGCCCCGCCCCGCCCCACCGTGCGCGGCAGCATCGCGGTCACGCTGCCGCCGATCGCCGTCGGCAGCGGCTGGGTGTCCGTCACGAGCGACTGCGCCGGCGCGCTAGTGACCAGCGCGCCGACCTCGCTCGACGGCTGCCGCACCGACGACCTGATCGACGTCGAGGCGCTGGCGACCTCGGCGCCGTTCCCCGGGCCGGCCCAGGAGGTCGGCTTCGCGGTCGCGCAGGACGTCCCGTTCGGCGCCAGCCTGACGCTCGGCCCGTGGCAGACGCCGCGCACCGCGCACCTGGCGCTGGCGATCGCGCAGCCACCGGCCGCCGGCTGGGACTGGATCGAGCTGCAGCGGACCGGCTCGCCGCGGTTGCCGTGGCGAGTCCTCGGCGACGTCGGCCACGCGGCGCCGCTGCCGCCGACCCTCGACCTCGCCTACGACGCCGCGCCGGCCGAGGCGACCCGCCTGGTCGTGCACGATCTCGTGCCGGGCACCGGCGGCACCTGGACGCAGCGGCGCGAAGCGACGCTGCCGCCGATGGCCTCCCCGCCGCCGGCCACCGTCGCCGTCGACGTCACGGCGGCGCTGCCGCCGCGGCTGGGCGGGCCCTCGATCACCACGCCGGTGCCGGGCCGCCCGCGCCTGACGTGGTCCGGCAACGCGGCCGGCACCACGGGCTACGTCCGGCTCACGCTGACGTCGGGGGGCGGCGGCGCGCTCCTCACCACCTGGACCGTGTACCTGCCGCCGGGGGCGACCGAGTTCCGGGTCCCCGCGCTGCCGCCGCCGCTGACGTCACCGGGGCTGGATGGCGACCGGCTGATGTCGTCGACGATCGAGGTCGTGGATCAGAGCGACCTGCGGTGGGACGACTTCCGGCAGCAACCGCGGCAACGGCCGGCACCGGTCGGGCCCGCCGCGTCGCGGACGATCACGTCGCTCGAGTACTAGCCAACCCCACGCCCGGGCCGGCCGGCGCCGGCGTCATGCCGCCACCGCGGCGCGCACCGCCGCGGCGATCTTCGTCGCCAGGTCGGCGCGGGCGAACCGCCCGGCCAGCGTGACCGCGTTCTTGATCGCGGTGGTGTCGCTGCGGCCGTGGGCGATCACCACGACGCCGTCGACGCCGGCCAGGAGCGCGCCGCCGGTCTCGGCGAAGTCGATCCGCCGGCCGAGATCGCGCAGCGCCGGCGCCACCAGCGCGCCGCCCAGCTTGGCCCGCGGCGTGGCCGTGAGCCGCTGCCGCACCAGCCCGAACAGCGCGGTGGCGACGCCCTCGCACGCCTTCAGCACGACGTTGCCGGTGAAGCCGTCGGTGGCGACGACGTCGACGGCGCCGTCCCAGATCCCCGAGCCCTCGACGTAGCCGACGTAGCGGAAGTCGCCCCGGGCCGCGGCCGCCGCCAGCAGCGGCGCGGCGGCGCGGGTCAGCTCGGTGCCCTTGCCCGCCTCGGTGCCGTTGGCCAGGAGGCCCACCCGCGGCCGGCTGCGGCCGTGGACCACGCGATCGTAGGCCGCGCCGAGCACGCCGAACTGCGCCAGCATGCTCGGCCGCGGCTCGACGTTGGCGCCGACGTCGCACAGGGTCAGCGGCCCGGCGGTGGTCGGGAACACCGTCACCAGCGCCGGCCGCTCGACGCCGCGGCTGCGGCCCAGCACGAACAGCGCGTGGGCCAGCACCGCGCCGCTGTTGCCCGCCGACATCACCGCGGCGGCGGCCCCCGACTTCACCCGATCGATCGCCACCCGCAGCGAGCTGGCGCGCTTGGCGCGGAACGCCTGTGCCGGGTGGTCGTCCATCGTCACCACCTCGGGCGCGTGGATGACGCGCACCGCGCGCTCGTGGCGCGCGCCCAGCCGCGCCAGCTCGGCCTCGAGCCGCGGGCCGTCGCCGCACAGCTCGACCTCGAGCGGCGCCTCGCGCACGGCCGCCACCGCCCCGGCCACGTCAGGCCCGGGCGCCCCATCGGAGCCCATCGCGTCGACCGCGATCACCAGCGGCGTGGTCACGTTGGTCAGAATGCTCCCCCCGAGTCTCGCGTTTCGGGTGGGGGCCCCACGTCTCGTGGGGGAGGGTCTTTGCGAAAGACCCTCTTCAACCAATCAACGCTACTCGCCGGCTTCGGTCTGCTTGCCGGCCGTGATCTGCTGGCCGTCGTAGAAGCCGCACGCCATGCACACGCGGTGCGGGATGCGCGGCGCCGAGCAGTTCGGGCACGCGTTGACGGCGGGACGGTTCTCGCCGGACTTCTTCATCCAGGCAGAACGCTGTTGGGCAGTACGAGCGGGACCGCGGCGACGCTTCTGAAGGGCCATGACTTACTCTCGGGTCAGACGTGGGACTAGGACGGGAGCTTCACGCCGGCCAGCGCGGCGAAGCGCGGATCGGCAGGACGGGTACAGGTGCACGGCGCGACGTTCTTGTCGGCGCCGCACTGCGGGCACAGGCCCTGGCAGTCTTCGCGGCACAGCGGCGCGTAGGGCACCGCCAGCACGAACTGCTCGCGCACCAGCGGCGCGAGATCGATCTGCTCGTCGGCGTAGGGGAAGACGTCGAGCTCGTCGGAGCTGAGCTCGACGCCGTCGTCCTCGGCGGTGGCCGCGGCGTCGGCCGGCGCCAGCTCGGCGGCGGGCACGAACGTGACGCGGACCCGCTCGTCGAAGGTGATCGCCATCGGCGTGACGCAGCGGCTGCAGGCGATCGCGATCGTGCCCTTGATCGCGCCCTGGACGAAGATCGTGTCGCCGTCGGCGGTCAGCTCGACGTCGACCTCGCCGCCGTCGACGACCGGGCCGTGCTCGTCGCCCAGCGCCTCGCGCAGCGGCATGCCCGCCACCGCCTCGGCGACGAACGCCGGGGCGACGTCGACGTGGCGGGTCACCGGCAGGTCGCGGACGGCGACGTGGTACGGCGAGCTGGGCTGGTGGGGCGGACGCACGGGTTGTCTCGGGAGGCGCAGGAGTATATGGACGTCGCCCTCGGAGTCAAGGCACATCACGGCAGGAGTTCCGGGGCTTTAGAGGGGTGATCCGCCGGCCCGCGGCTGGCACCATGCCGCGATGCTCGCGCGTCTCGCTCGCCCCTGGATGCTCGCCTCCCGCGCCCGGCGCCGCGCCGCCTCGATCGCGGCGCTGATCGTCGGCCTCGCCGCCTGCGGCGACGACGGCGCCACCCCGCCGCCGGCGCCGATCACCTACGGGACGATCGGCCCGCTGGTCGGCGACGCCGGCAGGACCGGGTTCCGGTTCGGCGCCGCCAGCGCCGCGACCCAGATCGAGGACGGCAACACCAACACCGACTGGTACCTGTGGACCCGACCGGTCGCCGCCGGCGGCATGGGCAAGGGCCGCGAGTTCATCGGCGACGCGGTCGGCGGCTACACCCGGGCGCTCACCGACGTGCCGCTGATCACCGGGCTGCACCTCGACAGCTACCGCTTCAGCGTCGAGTGGGCCCGGGTCGAGCCGACCCGCGACGCCTGGGACGAGCCGGCCTTCGCCCACTACGGCCAGGTGCTCGACGCGCTGATCGCCGCCGGCGTGCGGCCGATGCTCACGGTCCACCACTTCTCCAACCCGGTGTGGATCGCCGATCCCCGCGATCCGATCTGCGCCAACAACCCGACCCCGGGGCAGCCGACCGACACCAACCTGTGCGGCCTGGGCGGCGCCGGCGGTCCGCAGGTGATCGCGCAGATGGCGCAGTACGCCGGCGAGCTGGCCCGGCGCTACGGCGATCGCGTCGACGAGTGGGGCACGCTCAACGAGCCGGTCAACTACCTGCTGGCCGCCTACGGCATCGGCACGTTCCCGCCGGGCCGGTTCACGATCTCGACCCTGTTCACCGACTTCATCCCGATCGTCCGCGACTACCTCGCGGCCCACGCCGCGATGTACGACGCGATCAAGGCCAACGACACGATCGACGCCGACGGCGACGGCGTCGCGGCGGCGGTCGGGCTGACGCTGTCGGTCGCCGACTGGACCGCGGCCGGCAACAACCAGCCGTCGACCGACCCGCGCGACGTCGCCGCCCGCGACAAGGTCGAGTACGTCTACCACTACCTGCCGATCGACGCGATCACCCGCGGCGGCTTCGACGCCGACCTCGACGGGCAGCTCGACGAGGATCACCCCGACTGGCGCGGCAAGCTCGACTGGCTCGGCGTGCAGTACTACTTCCGCACCGGCGTCACCGGCCAGTCGGCGGCGATCCGCGAGCTCGGCGTGTCGCCGTGCTTCGGCATGTTCGACTTCGGCTCGTGCCTGCCGCCGGGCGACGTCAGCTACTGCGTGCCGACGATGGGCTACGAGTTCTACGCGCCGGGCATCCACGACGTGCTGGTGAAGATGGGCGCGCGCTACCCCACCCTGCCGCTGGTGGTCTCCGAGTCCGGCATCGCCACCGACACCGGCGCGCGCCGCGCCGAGAACATCGTGCGGGTGCTCGAGCAGATCGAGCGCGCCAAGCAAGAGGGCGTCGACGTGCGCGGCTTCTACTACTGGAGCCTCACCGACAACTTCGAGTGGGCCGAGGGCTTCCGCCCGCACTTCGGGCTGTACGCGGTCGCGCCGGGCACGCTCGAGCGCAGCGCCACCGAGGGCGCCACGGTGCTGGGCGCGGTGGCCGGCGCGCGCACGCTGACCACCGCGCAGCGCCAGCAATACGGCGGGGACGGTCCGATGACGCCCGAGCCCGGCACGCCGGCGTCGGTCACGAGCTGCGGCACCCTCTACCCGCCGTGAGCGCGGGCCGCGGGCCCCTGACACGGCGGCCGCGATCGCGAGCCCGGTTCGTGGCCCACCTCACAGTCGGCGGCGGCGTTGATGACTGCGGCACTTTCCGTCGGGATTTCACCGCAGTCGGGGTCGCACCCGACACTGACGCGACGCGCAGAGTGTGACCCGCGCGACAGAAACCATGACACCCACGCCGCGGGTGCCAACGGAAATGTGAAGCGGAGGTCACGGTGGGGGTCTGGGGACTGTCGCCAAACCGTCAAGAACAGCGGAGATCGTCGAGAGCGGGGCGACGGCACCTGCCTTGCTTTACTCCCGGCCGTCCCCTGGCTTGGTCACTCGCTTCGCCTGGACACGAACCCAAGGAGTCCGCCATGGCGCTCGGCATCGTTCGGCCTCAACTTCCGGCTACCACCATCTCCACCGTCCTCGGACGGGCGACCGTGAACCCGGAAGATCCAGCGCGCATCCGCGCGTCGATCGCCCGGGCCCACCTGTTCGCGGCCCTGCCCATCTCGGCGATCGAAGACCTGTCGCAGCGCGTCGCCGTGCGGCGCATCGCGGCCGGCGCCGCGGTGGTGTCCCAGGACGAGCCGGGCGACGCGGTGTTCGTGGTGATGTCGGGCCGGGTCAAGGTGGTGCTGTGCGGCGAGAGCGGCCGCGAGGTCACGCTGTCGATCCTGCGCCCGGGCGATTCGTTCGGCGAGATGTCGCTGTTCGACGGCGGCAGCCGCTCGGCCACCTGCATCGCCCTCGAGGCGACCGCGGCGCTGGCGCTGTCGCGCGACGACCTGATGCGGCACATCCAGGCGCACCCGCGCACGGCGATGAACCTGCTCGGCGAGATGGCGCGCCGGCTGCGCAAGGCCGACGAGACGATCGCCCAACTCGCGCTGTGCGACGTCAACGAGCGCCTGATCCACCGCCTCGTCGGGCTGGCCCGCGAGGAGGGCTCGAACTCGGCCGAGGGCCTGGTCGTGCGCCGCCGCCCGACGCAGCAGGAGCTGGCCAACATGATCGGCTCGTGCCGCGAGACCATCTCGCGCGCGTTCAACCAGCTGGCCCGCGACGGCCTGATCATCGCCCGCGGCCGCGCGCTGATCGTGACGCCGGCGTTGATCGAGCGCTCGGAGCGCAAGAAGGCGGCGTGAGGTCGGGCGCGCGCGGCGCGCCCTCGCCCGCGCCGTCGGCGGCGGCCGATCCCCCGCAGATCCAGGCGCTTGGGTTGACAGCCACGGCCGAACGCGCCAAGCCTCTAGGCGTGCCGGAGTCTCCCGCTCGGACGGTCGCGTCCCCGTCGATCACCACCGGCGCCGGCATCCGCCCGACCGCGGTCGAGATCGACCTCGCGGCGCTGGCCCACAACGCGCAGCTGATCGCCGGGCTCACCGGCACCGCGGTGTGCGCGGTGGTCAAGGCCGACGCCTACGGCCACGGCGCGCCAGCGGTGGCGCGCTCGCTCGAGGCCGCCGGCGCGGTGGCCGGGTTCGCGGTCAGCCTCGTCGAGGAAGGCGTCCAGTTGCGCGACGCTGGCGTGCGCGGCCCGGTGCTGGTGATGGGCCCGGCCCAGGCCGGCGGCGGCGCCGAGATGGTCGCGCGCGCGCTGACCCCGGTGGTGTCGGCGCCCGGCGATCTCGACGAGCTGGCCGCGGTCGCGCGCCGCCGCCAGACCCGCGTCGCGATCCACGTGAAGGTCGACACCGGCATGAGCCGCCTCGGCGTCGCGCCCGGCGAGGTAGTCGCGGTCGTCACCCGCGCCGCGACGCTCGGCCTCGACGTGGTCGGCGTGATGACCCACCTGGCCAACGCCGACGTCGAGGATCCCGCCCAGCCCGACGCCACCACCTGGGCCCAGCTCGACGCGTTCGACGCCGCGGTGGCCGCGGTGCGGGCGACCGGCGCGCCGGTCACGACCTGCCACGCCGCCAACAGCTCGGGCGCGATGATGTTCCCCCGGGCCCGCCGCGATCTGGTGCGGGTCGGCCTGGCGCTGTACGGCAACGGCCGCTGGGCCAGCGACGCCGCGCTGCGCGCCCCGCGCCGCCCGGCGCTGCGCTTCGTCACCCATGTCGCCCAGCTGCGGCGGGTGCCGGCGGGCGCCCGGGTCGGCTACGGCGGCCTCGGCGTCATGACGCGGGACAGCCTGGTGGCGGTGCTGCCGGTCGGCTACGCCGACGGCCTGCCCCGCCGCGTCACCGGCGCCGGCCAGGTGCTGGTCGCCGGGCGCCGCTGCCCGCTGGTCGGCGCGGTGTCGATGGACATCGCGATCGCCGACGTCACCGACCTGGCCGGCGTGGCGATCGGCGACGAGGTCGTCCTGCTCGGTCCGGGTTCCGGACGCTTCGGCGCCGACCACGTCACCACCGCCGAGCTGGCCGGCTGGGCCGGGCTGTCGGAGTACGAGGTGACCTGCGGCATCTCGAAGCGCGTGCCGAGGCTCCCCGCGTGAACCCCAGCCCGCCGCCCCGGCGATCGTTCGGCGCCGAGGTCGTGACCGGCGTCGGCGACGCGTTCCGCCCGGTCGTGCGCCTGCTCGATCGGTTCGGCGACCACGTCATCCTCTTGGCGCGCTCGCTGGCGTGGCTGCCGCGGCGCCCGTTCCGCCCCGCCAACTACCTCGAGGCGTGCGAGTACATCGGCGTCGGCAGCCTGCCGATCGTGCTGCTGGTCGGGTTCTTCACCGGCGCGGTGATGGGCCTGCAGGCGGTCTACGCGTTCCGGCAGTTCCAGCTCGAGTCGTTCGCCGGCGGCACCACCGGCAAGGCGCTCGCCGTCGAGCTGGCGCCGGTGCTGTCGGCGCTGATGGTGGCCGGGCGCTCGGGCGCCGGCATCGCCACCGAGCTCGGCACGATGCGCATCACCGAGCAGATCGACGCGCTCGAGTCGATGGCGGTGTCGCCGCTGCAGTTCCTCGTGCTGCCGCGGCTGATCGCCGGCATGCTGATGGCGCCGATCCTGTCGCTCCTGTTCTTCATCGTCGCGATGGTCGGCTGCTACTTCCTCGCGGTGGTCGTGCAGCACGTCGACCACGGCCAGTTCGTGCTGCACACCCGCGACCTGTTGACGACCACCGACGTCGCCCAGGGCATGCTCAAGTCGATCGTCTTCGGGCTGATCGTGACGTTGATCGGCTGCTACCAGGGCTACAACGCCGCCGGCGGCGGCCGCGGCGTCGGCCTGGGCACGACCCGCGCGGTGGTGTTCTCGTCGGTGACGATCCTGATCAGCGACTACTTCCTGTCGGACATCCTGTTGCGGGTGATGTCCTCGGACACCGGGGTCCGGTGAGCGACGCCGACGACGTCCCGCTGGCCCAGGCCCACCCGCGCTGGCACCTGCGGGTGCGCGGGCTGACCAAGTCGTTCGGCGCCAAGCTGGTGCTCGACAAGCTCGACCTCGACGTCGAGCGCGGCAAGGTCAACGTGATCATCGGCGCCTCGGGCGCCGGCAAGAGCGTGCTGATCAAGCACTTCATGTGCCTGTTGCGCCCCGACCGCGGCTCGATCTGGGTCGACGGCACCGACGTGTTCGCGCTCGGCACCCAGCCGCTGTCGCTGTTCCGCCGCAAGTTCGGGCTGGTGTTCCAGTTCTCGGCGCTGTTCGACTCGCTGACCGTCGAGGAGAACTGCGCGTTCCCGCTGCGCGAGCACACCAAGAAGTCCAAGGCCGAGATCAAGGACATCGTCCGCGACCGGCTGGCGGCGCTGGGCCTCGACGGCATGCAGGCGATGTATCCGGGATCACTTTCGGGCGGCCAGCGGAAGCGGGTGGGCCTGGCCCGGGCGCTGGTCCTCGAGCCGGAGATCCTGATCTTCGACGAACCGACCACCGGCCTCGACCCCCTGGCCACCCGCAACGTCGACGACATGATCCTGGGCGTGATGGACCGGTATAAGGTTACCTCGGTGGTCATCTCCCACGACATGGCGTCCGTGTTCCGCATCGCCGATCGCATCGCGATGCTGCACGAGCGTCAGATCCTGGTGGCCGGCACGGTCGACGAGATCCGCGGGTCCGAGATCCCGTACCTGTACGAGTTCATCCGTACCTCCGGCGTCGCCGCCGCGGGAGCCGCGCCGTGAGGCCGGTGGCCGCCGGCGTCAAGGTCGGGGTGCTGGTGCTGGCGCTCCTGGCCGGCGCGTACGTCGTGTGGAAGAGCCTCGGCGCCGACCCCGCCGGCTCGAACAACATCACGCTGTGGGCGCGGTTCCGCGACGCCTCGGGCATGCCGGTGGGCTCGAAGGTGGTGGTGGCCGGCCTGCCGGTCGGCGAGATCACCAGCCTGCAGATCGACGGCCGCTACGCCAAGGTCCGGTTCAAGATCCGCGCGGACGTCGCGGTGTGGTCGAGCGCGGTGGTGTTCAAGAAGGCGGCGTCGCTGCTCGGCGATCACTACCTCGAGATCGACCCCGGCAGCGCCGAGGGCGCGGCCGAGACCGGCGAGCTGGCGCCGGCCACCCGGCTCAAGAACGGCGACCAGATCGTCCGCGTGGTCGAGTCGACCTCGCCCGACGCCCTGCTCCGCCGCATCGACCAGAGCCTGCCCAACGTCGACGCCGTGCTCCTGTCGGTCAAGGACCTGTCCGAGGACATGCGCCGGCTGGTCAACGGCCCGATCGCGTCGGTGGCCAACCGGGTCGACAGCCTCGTGCAGCAGGAGTCGCAGACGGTCAAGGACATCCTCGACCGCGCCGACAAGGCGGTCGCGCGGATCGACGCGGTCGCGGCCGACATCCGCTCGCTGTCGGGGGGCGCCGACGCCCGGGTCCAGGCGATCCTGGCCAACCTCGAGGCCGCGTCGTCGGAGGCCCGCGCGCTGGTGCAGTCGGCCAAGGACGAGGTCGCCGCGACCGGCGACAAGGTGCGCGAGAAGCTCGACCTCGTCGATCAGGTCATCGCCTCGACCGCCAGCATCACCGACAAGATCGATCAGGACCGCGGCACGCTGGGCCGGCTGGTCAACGACCCGACGATCGCCGACAACGTCGAGGAGATCACCGACGACGCCAAGGGCTTCCTCGGCACGCTGTTCAAGATGCAGACCTACGTCGGGCTGCGCAGCGAGTACAACGTCTTCGCCGGCATGGCCCGGCACTACATCTCGGTCGAGCTGCACACGCGCCCGGACAAGTACTACCTGATCGAGATCGAGCGCGGCCCGCGCGGCGGCTACCCCGACACCCAGCTGGTGTTCGACCCGCGCAGCGGCAGCGATCAGTGGGTGCGGACGACGACGATCTCCGACGACTTCCGCTTCACGTTCCAGTTCGCCAAGCGGTTCGACTGGCTGACGCTGCGCTACGGCATCAAGGAGTCGAGCGGCGGCGTCGGCCTCGACGCCGACGTGCGCTGGTGGGGCAAGGGCCTCGAGCTGTCGGTCGACGTCTTCGACGCGTCGTTCGATCAGTACCCGCGGGTCAAGCTGGCCGCGGCGTTCGAGTTCATGCGCGGCGTCTACGTGCTGGGCGGCATCGACGACGCGCTCAACCCCAGCGACACGCTCCTGGTCCAGACCGGCGCCACCGACGTCCCGACGCAGTTCGAGGAGTACCGGTTCGGCCGCGACGCCTACGTCGGCGCGATGATCCGCTTCAACGACCACGACCTCGCCGCGCTCTTGGCCATCGGCGGCGGCGCGCTCAGCGGCATCTCGAAGTAGCGGGCCGGCCGCCGCTCACGCCGCGGCGACGCCGACCAGCTCGTCGACCTTGGCCAGCAGGCTGGCGCGGGTGAACGGCTTGGCCAGGAGGTGCGTGCCGCGGGTGTCGACGCCGTCGGGCGCGTAGCCCGAGATCAGCAGCACCGGCAGCGCGGGCGCGGTCACCGCGAGGCGCCGGGCCAGCCCGATGCCGTCGAGGCCGGGCAGCACGAGGTCGGTGACCACCGCCGCGAGCGAGCCGAGGGTCGGCAGGGCCAGCGCGGCCTCGGCGTCGCCGACCGCGCTGACCTGGTAGCCGGCGCCGGTCAGGATCCGGCTGACCACGCCGCGCACCGCCGGATCGTCGTCGACGACCAGCACCCGGGCCGCGGCGCGCGCCGGGGCGATCGGCCGCTCGTCGCGGGGCGCGGCCGTCGCGGGCGCGGCCGCGCCGGCGTGCACCGGCAGGTAGACGGTGAAGCGCGCGCCGCCGTCGGGCGGGTTGCCGACCGTCACCCAGCCGTGGTGCTGGCGGACGACGTTGTCGACCACCGCCAGCCCGAGCCCGGTGCCGGCGCCGGCGCGCTTGGTCGAGAAGAACGGCTCGAACAGCCGGGCCCGCACCTCGTCGGGGATGCCCGGGCCGGTGTCGGCGACCGAGATCGCGACGTGCGGGGCGGCGGGCCCGCCGGCGGCCGGCGGCTCGACCGCGGTGGTGATCTCGATCCGCCCGACGCCGCCGAGCGCGTCGCGGGCGTTGACGACCAGGTTCATCACCACCTGCTCGAGCTGGCCCGGATCCGCGACCACCGCGACGTCGGCGCCGAGCCGGACGTCGAGCACCACGCCGGCCGGCAGGAGCCGCGCCAGCAGCGGCTGGAACTGCGCGAGCAGCGGATCGATGGCGAGCGGGCGCGGCTGCCGGGGCTGGTTGCGCGAGAACGCCAGCAGCTGCCGGGTCAGCGCCGTGGCCCGCTGCGCGGCGGCGAGGATGTCGTCGAGGCACGGCCAGACCTGCGCCAGCTCGCGCTGGGTCCGGGCCAGCTCGGCGTTGCCGGTGATGGTGGTCAAGAGGTTGTTGAAGTCGTGCGCGACCTCGCCGGACAGCCGGCCGAGCGCCTCGAGGCGCTGCGCCGCCTGCACCTGCACGACCAGCTGACGGTGTTCGTCCTCCGCCCGGATCCGCGCCGCGGCCGCCGACACCAGCGCCGCCACCTGGACGATGACGTCGAACTCGTCGGGGGTCGGCGGCATGACGCCCTCGGCGGCGAAGGTGCCGACCGTGAACGCGCCGAACCGCTCGCCCCCGAGCCGCATCATCGGCACGTTGACGATGGTGCGGTTGCCGAAGAACTCGACCTGCGCCTGGTCGGCGCGCGGCTCCAGCCGCATGTCGGGGATCACGAACGGCTCGGGCAGCGTGAGCGCGTCGGTGAGGTACGCGTCCTTCGCGATGTCCACCGCCGCCATCCGCTGCGCGACCAGCTGACGATCCGGGAGGGCGTAGCCGACGATCTCGAGGCCGGCGGCGTCAGCCAGCGGCACGGCCAACCACGCTCGGCGATAACGCGTCGCCGCGGTGATGGCCACGAGCGCCATGTCCATCGCCGCGGCCAGGGTTGCCGCGTGATGGAGCCCGCCCGCGAGGGCCAGTAAGGCCTGCGTCGCCACAGGGCCATCATATCTCCCGCGGCGCCGCTACGGGAGGCCGCTCGCGTGCGGCACATCGTCACCAGATCAGCGACTCACGGTCGCCAGGAGCCCGAGACTCACGCCGAGGCCGGTCATGAGCAGCGGGTTCTCCCGGCTGGGTCAACCGCTGTCGCATCCGTAGAAGTAGTAGAAGGCGAAGCCCGCCAGGCCGCCGACGATGGCGCCGGCGATCGGCAGCCACGGGCGCGGCTTGAGGCGAGCGGTCGCGGGGTCGCGATCGGAGATCGGCATCGCCGTCAGCGTAGCGCACCCGGCGCGGCGCGCACCCGCGGTCAGCCGCCGCAGGCGTGGCCGGGCGCCCGGTCGCAGGTGCAGTCGAGGCAGCCGTGGTCGGCGCAGGTGCCGCAGGCCCGGGCCACCTGGGCGCGCAGCGCCTCGCGGGCGCGGAACACCCGGACCCCGGCGTTGCTGGTGGAGATCCCGGCCTCGGCGGCGTAGTCCTTGACCGCGACGCCGTCGATCTCGATCCGCCGCAGCGCGGCCGCGTACTCCGGCTTGAGCGTCGCGGCGAGGTCGCCGACGCACGCGCAGACGACGCGGTGCAGCTCCTCGTCGACGGCCTCGGGCTGCGCCTGGGCGTAGGCCTCGAGGCGCCGCGCCGCCACCGCGCCGCGGCGCTGGTGGTCGACGATCGCGTTGCGCAGCACGCGGTAGAACCAGCCGACGGCGGTGTCGCGGACGGTGTCGAGCTTGTCGAGGCTGCGCACGAAGGCGGCCTGCAGGATCTCCTCGGCCTGCGCGCGATCGCCGACGCGGCGCTGGACGAAGCTCAGGAACGCGCGGTGGTGCGCGACCAGCGCGGCGACGACCTCGGGGGTCGGCGCGGCGACGGCCTCGGTCGCGGGCGCGGTGGCGTCGGGCTCCATCGTCATCACCTTACTCCATCACCCGCGGCCGGAGGCCCAGCCACGGCGGGGTGGCGCGGGCCGCCGGCGCCCGCTCGAAGCGGCGCAGCGCCACCGAGTTGGCGAGCACCGACACCGACGACAGCGCCATCGCCGCGCTGGCGACGATCGGCGACAGCGACCAGCCGGTCACCGGCACCAGCAGGCCGGCCGCCAGCGGGATGCCGACGACGTTGTAGACGAACGCCCAGAACAGGTTCTGGCGGATCGTGCGAAGCGTGGCGCGGGCCAGCCGCAGCGCCCGCGGCAAGCCGCCGACGCCGCCGCGCAGGAGCGCGACGTCGGCGGTGGCCAGCGCGACGTCGGCGCCGGAGCCGATCGCCACGCCGACGTCGGCGGCGGCCAGCGCGGGCGCGTCGTTGACGCCGTCGCCGACCATCGCCACCCGGCGGCCGCGGGCCCGCTCGGCCGCGACCACCGCGGCCTTGCCCTCGGGCCGCACGTCGGCGAACACCCGGTCGATCCCGAGCTCGGCCGCGACCGCCGCCGCGGTGGCGTGGCGATCGCCGGTGACCATCGCGATCTCGAGGCCGAGCGCGCGCAGCGCGGCGATCGCCTGGCGCGCCTCGGCGGTGGGACGATCGGCGACCGCCACGACGCCGGCGAGCGCGCCGTCGATCGCGACGAACGACGGGGTCCGCCCGCGCGCCGCCAGCGCCGCCGCGGTCGGCTCGAGGTCGGCGGCGTCGATCCCGGCGGCGGCCAGCCAGGCGGCGGTGCCGACCCGGACCCGGGCGCCGGCGACGATCGCCTCGACGCCGGCGCCGGCCTCGGCCCGGAAGTCGACCGCGTCGGCCAGCGGCGCGACGCCGCGGCGGCGCGCGCCGGCGACGATCGCGGCCGCCACCGGGTGCTCGCTCGGCTGCTCGACCGCCGCCACCGCGGCCAGCAGCTCGTCCTCGGCGAACGGCGCCCGCGCGACCACGTCGGTCAGCGTCGGCTTGCCCTCGGTGACGGTGCCGGTCTTGTCGAGCAGGACGGTGTCGATCCGGCTGGCCGACTCGAGCACCGCGCCGCCCTTGATCAGCACGCCCAGCTCGGCGCCGCGGCCGGTGCCGACGGCGACCGCGGCGGGCGTCGCCAGGCCCAGCGCGCACGGGCACGCGATCAGCAACACCGCGACGAACCGCTCGAGCGCGACCGCCAGGCCGGCCGGCGTCGGATCGAGCGCGAGCCACACGCCGAACGCGAGCACGGCCAGCGCCAGCACGATCGGCACGAACACCGCGCTGACCGTGTCGGCCAGCCGCGCGATCGGCGCGCGCGCGCCCTGGGCCTGCTCGACCGCGTCGACGATGCGGGCCAGCGCGGTGTCGGCGCCGGTGCGGGTGACGCGGATGGTCAGCGCGCCGCTGGTGTTGGCGGTGCCGCCGAACACCGGATCGCCGGGCCGCTTGTCGACCGGCAGGCTCTCGCCGGTCAGCATCGCCTCGTCGACCGCCGAGCCGCCGCCGTCGACCTCGCCGTCGGCGGGGATCCGCTCGCCCGGACGCACCCGCACCCGCGCGCCCGGACGCAGCGCGGCGATCGGCACCTCGCGCTCGCCGTCGTCGTCGAGCACGCGGGCGGTCCGCGGCGTCAGCGCGACCAGGCCGCGCACCGCGTCGGACAGGCGCCGGCGCGCCCGGGTCTCGAGCCGCTTGCCGACCAGCACCAGCGTGACGATCGCGCCGGCCGCCTCGAAGTACAGGTGCGGCGCGGCGCCGTGGCCGGCGTGGGGGAACGCCGCCGGCGCCACCAGCCCGACCGTCGAGTAGCCCCACGCGGCCAGCACGCCCATCGACACCAGCGTGCTCATGTCGGCGGCGCGGTGGCGCAGCGCCGCCCACGCCTGGCGCAAGAACCGGCGCCCCGGGCCGAACACCACCGGCGTCGCCAGCGCGAACTGCGCCAGGCGCCCGCCGACGCCGCCGGTGCCGGGGATCAGGCCGTGGCTCATCGCCAGCACCACCAGCGGCACGGTCAGCGCCACCGCGACGATCAGATCGCGGCGGATCGCGCGGTCGGCGTCGGCCTCGGCGGCGGCCAGGGCGTCGGCGCGGGCCGCCGCGGGCGCCGGCCGGGGCGAGGCGTAGCCGGCGGCCTCGATCGCGGCGATCAGCTGGTCGGTGGTGGCCGCGCGCGGATCGTGGTCGACCCGGGCCTGGCTGGTCGCGAAGTTGACGCTGGCGTCGGCGACGCCCGGCACCGCGCGCAGCGCGCGCTCGACGCGGCGGACGCAGCTGGCGCAGGTCATGCCGAGGACCGGCAGGTCGGTGGTGTGCGGGGGGACGGCATCGAGGGTCATGGCATCGGCTCCTGTCACCACGACGCACGCCCCGGCCGCGCATTACAGCGGCGCCTGCGACGACCTGCCCGACCGGGCAGGCGTAAGCCCGCGCCGCGCGCTGCGTCGAGGTCGATGAAAGGAGTCACCCATGTCTGACCGTCCCACCACGATCCTGACCGTCGAGGGCATGACCTGCCCGTCTTGCATCCGCCACATCTCGCAGGCGCTCGGCGACCTCGCCGGCGTCGGCAAGGTCGACGTCCAGCTGCGCGCCGGGCTGGTCGCCGTCGAACACGACCCGGCGGCGGCGCCGGTCGCGGCGCTGATCGACGCGATCGCCGAGGCCGGCTACGCGGCGCGACCGCGCCCGGTGTAATCGCGCCGGGGGCGGTGCGTCGCCAGCGCGAACTCACCAAGGAGCCACTCGTGACGACACCGCCCCTGCCCTCGCTTCCCGACCCGCGCCGCTGGCGGGCCCTGTTCGTGCTGTGCGCCGCACAGTTCCTGGTCATCCTCGACACGTCGATCGTCGGCGTCGCGCTGCCCGCGCTGCAGCGCGCGCTCGGCTTCGACGCCGCCGGCCTGCAGTGGATCTTCAACGCCTACGTCGTGGCGTTCGGGGGCCTGCTGCTGCTCGGCGGACGGCTCGCCGATCTGTTCGGGCCGCGCCGGCTGTTCGCGATCGGCTTCGGCGTGCTGACCGCCGCGTCCTTGGTCGCCGGCCTGGCGACGACGCCCGGCGCGCTGCTGGTCGCCCGGGCGGCGCAGGGCGCCGGGGCCGCGCTGATCGCGCCGGCCGCGCTGGCGATGGTGATGGCGCGGTTCGCCGCCCGCCCCGCCGAGCTGCGCACGGCGCTGGGCTTCTGGGGCGCCTCGGCCGCCGCCGGCGGCACCGCCGGGGTGTTCCTCGGCGGGGTCATCACCGAGTGGCTCAGCTGGCGCTGGACCTTCCTGATCAACGTGCCGATCGGCGCGCTGGTGCTCGCGGCCACGACCGCGTGGCTGCCGCGCGGCGCCCGCCGCCCGGGCTCGGTCGACCTGGCCGGCGCGCTGACCGTCACCGGCGCGCTGGGCCTCGCGGTCTACGCGATCGTCACCGCCAACCAGCCCGACGTCACCGTCGCGCGCACCGGCGCCCTGCTGGCGATCGCCGCCGGGTTGCTGGTCGCCTTCGTGGTGATCCAGCGCGCCCGCCGCGCGCCGCTGGTGCCGCCGGCGCTGGTGCGCGCGCCCAACCTCGTCGTCGGCAACGTCGTCATGGCGCTGCTCGGCGCCGCGTGGATCCCGACCTGGTTCTTCCTCAACATGTACCTGCAGGGGCCGCTGGGCTACGGCGCGTTCGCCAGCGGGCTGGCGCTGGTGCCGATGACGCTGACGATCATGGTGCTGATGATCGCGGCCACCGAGAAGGTGGTCGGGCGCCTCGGCCCCAAGGCCGCGCTGGTGATCGGCCTGGGCACGCTCGGCCTCGCGCTGGTGCTGTTCGCGCGGATGCCCGCGACCGGCTCGTTCGCCGCTGACGTGCTGCTGCCGTCGCTGCTCGGCGCGGTCGGCATGTCGCTCGCGTACATCCCGGCGATGATCACCGCCACCGCCGGTGCCTCGGCCGAGGACGGCGGCGTGGCGTCGGGCCTGGTCAACACCACCTACCAGGTGGGCTCGGCGATCGGGCTGGCGGCGATGGTCGCGGTGGCCAGCGGCGAGGGCTCGATCCACGCCGGCGGCGCCGCCGCGTTCCAGGGCGCCGCCGCGATCGCCTTCGTCGCCGCCGGGGTCGCGGGGCTCGCCATCCGCGCGCCGCGCCGCGGGGCCGCCGTCGCCGCCGTCGCGGTGATGTTGCTCGGGCTCGCCGCGTGCGCGCCGAACGAGCAGCGCGGCGCCCACGGCGAGCACGCGCCGACCGCCGCCGAGTCGCCGACCGCGCCCGCCACGCCGGTGCTGGTCGAGGCCGCTCCGGCGGCGGAGGCCGCCGACGCCGCGGTGGCGGCGCCAGCGACGCCAGCGACGGTCCGCGCCCCCGCCGCCGAGCCGCGGTCCGCCGTGCGGCCCAGCGGGCGGCGCCGCGCCTCCCGCCCCACCGCCGCGCCCGCCGCGACGCCAGCGCCCGCGAGCGACGCGGCGCGCCCCGTCGAGACGTCGCCGTCACCGCCGCCCCCGAGCGACCCGCACGCGGGACACGCCCACCACCACTGACCGCACCGGAGCCGGAGTCGGAGCCGGAGCCGGAGCCGGAGCCGGAGCCGGAACCGGAGCCGGAGCCGGAACCGGAGCCGGAGCCGGAGCCGGAGCCGGAGCCGGAGCCGGGCACGGGCACGGGCACGGGCACGGGCACGGGCACGGGCACGGGCACGGGCACGGGCACGGCCCGAAACGGCGACGGGGACGCCACCCCTCCGGTGCGCGTCCCCGCGATCCCGCTACCGCGGCCCCTTACGCGGCGGCCTGCTGCTTCCCGAGCTTGGCGAGGTTCACGCTCACCAGCTTCGACACGCCGGCCTCCTGCATCGTCACGCCGTACAGGTTGTCGGCGGACTCCATCGTGCGCTTGTTGTGGCTGATCACGATGAACTGCGAGCGGTCGGTCATCTCGCGGACGATCTCGTTGTAGCGATCGACGTTGGCCTCGTCGAGCGGGGCGTCGACCTCGTCGAGGATGCAGAACGGCGACGGCTTGATCAGGAAGATCGAGAACACCAGCGCGACGGCGGTGAGCGCCTTCTCGCCGCCCGACAGCTGGTCGACCGTCGAGTTCTTCTTGCCGGGGGGCTGGGCGAAGATCTCGACGCCGGCCTCGAGGATGTCGATCTCGGCGCCGTCCTTGCCCGTCGACAGCGACAGGTGGGCCTGGCCGCCGCGGAACAGGCGCGGGAACACCTCCTTGAAGGTGGTGTTGATGGCGGTGAACGCCTCCTTGAACAGGCGGCGCGACGTCTTGTTGATCTTGTCGATCGCCTTCTCGAGCTGGTCGACCGCGTGCTCGAGGTCGGCCTGCTGCGCGGTCAGGAACTCGTGGCGCTTGGCCACCTCGCCGTACTCGTCGATCGCGGTCAGGTTGATGTCGCCGCTCATCCGGTCGAGCAGCTCGCGCAGCTCGTGGGCGCGCTCGTCGTTGGCGGCGCTGACCGGCCCGCGCTGGTGGTAGTCGGGGACCACGTCGACCAGCTCGAGCTGGTAGCGCTCGAGCATGCCCTCGACCAGCGTCGTGTGCGCGGTGGCCAGGTTGGCGGCGCGCAGCTCGAGCTGGCTGACCTCGGCGGTCAGGCGCTCGGCCCGGGCCCGCAGGTCGCGGACCTCGATCTCGAGCGACGCCATCGCCTGCAGGCGCTCGTCGTAGCCGCGCCGGCCGGCCTCGAACTCGCCGGCCAGCTCGCGGCGGCGCTCGCGCACGCCGACCAGCTCCTCGGCCAGCGTCGCGGCGTCGGCGCGCAGCTCGTCGGAGCGCGCCTTGCCGGTGGTCAGCGCGGTGTCGATGCGCTCGATCCGGCCGCCGAGCTCGCGCTCGCTGGAGGTCAGCGCGCGGATCGCCGACTCGAGGCCGGCGCGCTTCTCGCCGAGCTGGGCCGCGCGGACCCGGGCGGTGGTCAGCTCGGCCTGGGCGGCGTCGACCCGATCGCGCCCGGCGGTGACGCCGTCGATCAGGCCCAGCTGCTCGCGCTCGTGCTGATCCACGCGGGCCGCGGCGTCGGCGCGGCGGGCGGCGACGTCGTCGGCCTCGCGGCCCATCGTCGCCAGGCGCTCGTCGAGCTCGACCCGCTCGTTGCCCAGCTGGGTCGCGCGCTCGCGCACGCGATCGAGCTCGCTGCGCAGGCGCGCCGCGTCCTTCTCCTGGCTCATGATCGCCAGGTCGCCCTGGTGGGCCTCGCGGCGCAGGCCTTCGAGCGCCTTCTCGACCTGGCGCAGCTCGGTCTTGGCGGTGACCAGCGCGGCGGTGGCCTCGGTGAGGTCGGTGTCGAGCTGGGCGACGATCTCCTCGAGCTCGCGGATCTCGCGCTTCTGGCCCAGCACGCCGGCGCCCTGGTTGTCGCGCGACCCGCCGGCCACGACGCCGCGGGCGTCGACGACGTCGCCGTCGACGGTGACCAGCGTCGCGGCGGCGCCGGCCTGGTGCAGCGCGACCGCGCGCTCGAGGCTGTCGACGACGACCGCGTCGCCGAACAGGCTGGCCGCGACGCCGGCGAAGCCCTCGGCCAGCGGCACCAGATCGACCAGCCGGCCGAGCACGCCCTCGCCGCCCACCGCCTGGGCCGCCGCGGTGATCGCGGTGCGGTCCTCGACGACGATGCCGCCGCCGTCGTCGGTCGGCAGCTGCCAGCTCGACGCGCCGACGTGGTCGGCCTCGGCCACCGCCGCCTCGAGGTCGGGCGACGCCGGGGCCGCCGGCGCCAGCGGCACCGGCACGAACGCCGACCGGCCGGCCGACGCGCTCTTCAGGTAGCCGATCGCGGCGACGCCGACCGAGGCGTCCTCGACCAGCACGCCGCCCAGCCGATCGCCCAGCGCGGCCTCGACCGCGAGCTCGAGGGTCTCGGGCGCGCGCACGACGTCGGCGACCAGGCCGCGGATCGCGGCGCCGCGGGTCGCGCCGACCCGCGCGGCGATCTCGTCGGAGCGCTGCATGACGGCGCGGGTGCCGCGGGCGAAGCCCTCGTAGCGCTCCTGGATCTCGACCAGCGACTGCAGGCGCGAGCGCCGGCGGTGGGTCTCGGTGCGCAGCATCTCGACCCGCGACTCGC
The DNA here is from genome assembly GCA_016794525.1 of Myxococcales bacterium. Lineage (GTDB taxonomy): Bacteria > Myxococcota_A > Polyangia > Haliangiales > Haliangiaceae > UBA2376. The sequence continues at coordinate 53,822 of JAEUJY010000164.1, read as the reverse complement.
CGGCCGCGACCTGCTCGGCCAGGAGCTCCTGGCGCGCCTCCCAGGTCTCGGCCTGGTTGCCGAGATCGAGCCGGGTCTGGCGCAGGGTCGCGATCGCCTCGGTGGCGCGCACGCTCTCGCGCTCGACCTCGCGCAGCCGCTCGGACACCTGGGCCAGCTCGTCGGTGACCCGGGCCAGCCGGCGGTCGCTCTCCTCGCGCCGGCGCACCATCGCCTCGGCCTGCGCCTCGGCCTTGGCCTGGTCGGCGCGGGCGGTCGCGATCAGGCCGCGGGCGCGGTCGAGGCTCGACTGCGACGCCGCCAGCTCCTGCTTGGTGGCGGTCGCGGCCTCGGCAGCGGCGGCCACGGCGGCCTCGCCGGCGGCGACCTCGGCGGCCAGCCCCTCGAGCTCGGCCTGGCGCGCCGCCAGCTCGACGCCGGCGTCGGCGCGCTGCGCCACCAGGCGCTCGCGCTCGGCGGCCTGCTCGACCGCGCGCTCGTCGAGCTCGCCGGCCTCGCGGGTCTGGAAGCCGATCTTCGACTCGGCCAGGCGCACCCGGTTGTCGAGCTCGTAGAGCTGCTCCTGCAAGGTCGCGATGCGGCGCTCCTCGAGCGCCAGCTCGGCGCGCTCGGCGATCACCGCGCTGTCCTTGACGTCGAAGTCGGCGCGCACGCTCTCGCGATCGGCGGTGGCCTCGGTCAGCCGCTCGTTGACCGCGGCGGCGTCGGCGCGCAGCTCGAGGTAGCGGTGCGACGCCTTCCACAGGTCGAGGTCGCGCAGCTCCTGCTTGTAGCTGCGGTAGCGCTCGGCCTTCTGGGCCTGGCGGCGCAGCGTGCCCATGCGCTTGTCGAGCTCGGCGACGATGTCCGAGATGCGCAGCAGGTTCTGCTTGGTCTGCTCGAGCTTCTTCTCGGCCGCCTTCTTCTTGCTCTTGAACTTGGTGATGCCGGCCGCCTCCTCGATGATGAGGCGGCGGTCCTGGGGCCGCGACGACACGATCTGGCCGATGCGGCCCTGCTCGATGATCGCGTAGGCCTTGGTGCCGACGCCGGTGCCGAGGAAGAAGTCGGTAACGTCGCGCAGGCGGCACGGCACCTTGTTGATGAGGTAGTTCGACGTGCCGTCGCGGTAGAGGCGGCGGGTGATCGTCACCTCGGTGTACTGGGTGAAGTCGATCGCCGGGGGCTCGTCGGCCAGCATCTCGGCCACCTCGGCGGCGGCCGACGGCACGACCTGGCCGTCGGCGTCGACCAGCGGCGCCGGCGGCGCGGCCTCGGCCACCGCGTCGGCGGGCGGCGCGGCGGCGGGCGCCTCGAGGACGGCGCCCTCGGCCGGGGGCAGCTCGCCCTCGAGCGCGGCGGCGTCGACGTCTGGGACCGCGTCGACCTGCGCCAGCACCGCCTCGGCCTGCGCCTCGTCGCTCTGCATCGACGCGGCCAGGGTCTCGTGGGAGAAGCCGACGTCGTCGAAGGTCAGCGACACCTCGGCCATCGGGGCCGGGCCGCGGGTCTCCGAGCCCGCGAAGATCACGTCCTCCATCGCCTTGCCGCGCAGGTGCTTGGCCGACTGCTCGCCCATGCACCAGCGGATGGCGTCGACGATGTTGGACTTGCCGCACCCGTTGGGCCCGACGACCGCGGTGATCGGCTGCTCGATGTTGAGCACCGCGCGGTCGCAGAACGACTTGAACCCGATGACTTCGACCCGCTTGATACGCATGTAAGGCTTCGGCTCCTCGGCAGAGAGATCCCGGGATCGCTCCTGCGGTCGGCAGGGTCGATCCCCCCTCTGACATCCGGATCGCGGCGGCCCCGTGGTCGCGGCACAGCGCCAGCGGTTTGGCCGTGTTATCACCTTCGCCGTGGCTCGCGCGCTGGTCGCCTTCGTCACGCTGGCGCTGCTGATCACGGCGTCCGGGCGCGTGGCCGCGGCCCCGCCCACGGTGTCGATCCGCGCCCGCGCCGACCTGACGCTGGGCAGCGTCCGCCGCACCGCCGATGGCCAGGTCCGGGTCCACGGCGAGCTCCACGACCACACGACCGGCGCCGGCCTGGGCGGCCAGACCGTCCAGATCGCGCTGGCCGGCGTGACCGCCGAGGCCATCACGCGCCCCGACGGCAGCTTCGACGTCGAGGTGGCCGCCGGCCCGGGCCCGGTCGAGGTGGCGCTGGCGTTCCCCGGCGGCGACGGCATCGACGCCGCGCGCACCGAGCCCGCCACCGTCGACCCGAGCAAGGCCACCGTCGACATGACCGTCTCGACCAGCGTGTCCCCGCAGGGCGTGCTGGTCACCGTCGTCACCACCGCCGACGGCGCGCCGCTGGTGGTGCCGGTGACGGTGCGGATCAGCCCGACCGACAAGGACGAGCCGCACAAGGACGTCGCGATGCGCAGCGGGCAACCGACGTTGATCCGCCGGGCCGACGCGCTCGGCGCCGGCAGCCGCCGCCTCACCGCGCGCTTCGCCGGCGACACCGGCCACGCCGCGGCCACCACGTCCGTCGTCATCGAGCTGGCCAGCGACACCACCACCACCGTCGAGGCGCCCGCCACCGCGGCCTACGACGCCACGATCCACCTGCGCGGCCGGGTGGTCGACGCCGACGGCGCCGGCGTCGCCAAGGTCACGGTCACCGCGGCCGGCGACGACAAGCGCCGCCTCGGCAGCGCCACCACCGGCGCCGACGGCAAGTTCCGGATCGACGTCGAGGCCAGCCTGCTCGGCACCGGCCGCCACGGCCTGGTGCTGACCGCCGAGCCGCGCGAGGCGTGGCTGCGCGGCAGCCAGTCGCCGGCGGTGTTCATCACCGTCGGCACGCCGCGGCCCGCGCCGGTCGCGATCACGATCGCCGCGTTCGCCGCCACCGTCCTGACCGCGCTGGGCTTCGTGTGGGCCCGGCGCCGCCGCGAGCGGCACGCCGCCGAGGCCACCCCCGAGGCCACCCGGGTCGACGCCCCGCCCCGCGGCGGCCTCGACGTCGCCCGCCCGAGCCTGGTGTCGACGCTGCGCCGCGCCAGCGACCACGGCTTCGCCGGCACCGTGCGCGACTCGGTGCGGACCCGGCCGCTGGCCGAGGCGACGATCAACCTGGCGCTGGGCGCCGACGCGCGCACCACGCTCAGCGGCCCCGACGGGCGGTTCGCGTTCGAGGCGCTGCCCTCCGGCGAGTGGACCGCGACGGTGCGCGCCGCCGGCCACGTCAGCGAGCGGTTCGCGGTGACGATCCCCCACCGCGGCGAGCTGCGCGGCGCCCGGGTCGACCTGGTGCCGGTGCGCGAGCGCGCCTTCGCGATCTACCGCAGCGCCGCCCAGCCGCTCCTGCCCCGCCCCGAGCTGTGGGGCATCTGGTCGCCCCGGCAGATCGTCGACCACGTCCGGGCCCGGCGCTCGCCGCCGGCGCTGGCCGCCCTGACCGCCCAGATCGAGGAGGTCTACTTCTCGGGCCGGGTGCCGGACGAAGACGTCCTGCCCGCCGTGGAGGCCAACGCCGCGGCCGCGATCGCCGAGCGCGCGGCCGGGGTTGCAGTATAGTCCCGGCCCCCATGGTTCGCGAGCTCGTCACGCTGGTGGTCGTGTTGTCGGTGGTCGGTCTGTTCATCATGCTCTTGCGTCGCGCCGGCGAGAACAGCCGGGCGCGCAGCAGCAAGTCGGTGCAAGAGCGGGTGGTCGGCAGCGCCGCCCCCGAGCGCGCGCCGCGCGAGCGCAAGCGCAAGCGCAAGCCGCAGGCCGGCGGCAAGCGCCCGCCGACGCCGGAGCCCGAGGAGGAGGAGGACGACGACGACGAGGTCGCCGCGCCGGCCGCCCGCGAGGCGAGCGACGACGAGACCACCGAGGCGTTCAAGACCGGCCTGGCCAAGACCCGCGGCGGCTTCGTGGCCAAGCTCGGCAAGCTGTTCGGCAAGAAGAAGATCGACGCCGACGTGCTGCCCGCGCTGGAGGAGGTGCTGTTCACCGCCGACATCGGGCCGCGCGCCGCCGACCGGATCTTCGAGTCGGTCAAGAAGGGCCTCGGCAAGGACGACCTCGCCGACGCCGCCAAGATCTGGGCGAAGATCCGCGCCACCTCGACCGCGATCCTCGACGTCGGCGCGCCGCCGGTCGACTGGAGCGCCAAGAAGCCCTTCGTGCTGCTGGTGCTCGGCGTCAACGGCGTCGGCAAGACCACGACGATCGGCAAGCTGGCCGCGCTGCTCGCGGGCCAGGGCAAGAAGGTCATCCTCGCCGCCGGCGACACCTTCCGCGCGGCCGCGGCCGAGCAGCTCGAGGTGTGGGCCAAGCGGGCCAACTGCCCGGTCGTGCGCGGCAAGGAGGGCGGCGACCCGTCCTCGGTGATCTTCGAGGCGGTCAAGCGCGGCGTCGACGAGGGCGCCGACCTGGTGATCTGCGACACCGCCGGCCGCCTGCACACCAAGACCGATCTGATGGACGAGCTGAAGAAGGTGCGGCGGGTGATCGACAAGGCCATGCCGGGCGCGCCCCACGAGACCTGGATGGTGCTCGACGCGACCACCGGCCAGAACGCCATCACCCAGGCCAAGACCTTCAAGGACGCGATGGAGATCACCGGCATCGTGATCACCAAGCTCGATGGCTCGGCCAAGGGCGGCGTGATCCTGGGTATCTGTGACGAGCTGAAGGTGCCGGTGCGCTACATCGGCGTCGGCGAGAAGCTCGAGGACCTGCGCTCGTTCGATCCCGCCGCGTTCGTGGCGGCGCTGTACGACGACACCGACATCGCCGCCGCGGAGTGAGCGTCGTCGCAACTCCGGTGACGGATCGGCTGGCGTCGGGCCACGCATTTCCGCATGGTTCCCCCCGCGGATCGCGCAACCACTGAATGTCCCGCGTGGTCTTGTGAATTGAAAATCGCGCGTGTAATATTGCGCGCAGTTGAGCGAGTCACGTCGTAACGGCTCGAAATTATTTAGGATTTCAGCCGTTCGCCGTGTCCGAACCGGACCCCTCGCCCGGAGACCATCTCACCTCATGCGACGCACCAAGAGCCACTCCAGTTTCTTTGCCGCCCTGGTCGGTGCGGCTGCGCTCACATGGGCCGTCGGTCTCCCGACTGCTTTCGCGCAGCCGAAGCCCACCCCCGCTCCCGCGGGTGACGACGAGATCGAGATGGACGGCGACGACCAGCCCGCCGGTGGGGTCGACGAGGGCGAGATCGAGATGGAGGGCGACACCCCGCCCGAGCGCGATCTCAACGCCGACCTGGCGACCGACACCTCGGACGCCGTCAAGATCGACACCACCACCCGCGACGTCAAGCCGGTGTCCTGGAAGGACATCGTCGTGGTGATGCGCAAGCCGTTCCTCAAGCTCGGCCGCACCGATCTGATGCCGTTCCTGGCGACGACCATGAACGACAACATGATCCGGCACACCGGCGCCGGCGCGCAGATCAACTACTACCTGACCGACGTGCTGGCGGTCGGCGTCGAGGGCCAGTACTTCGCCAAGAACTTCCGCGAGCCGTTCGACCTGGTCGGTCGTCAGGCCCGGCGGTTGCCGACGGTGAACAAGTACAACTTCGCCGCCGCCCTGAACTTCCACTACGTGCCGGTCTACGGGAAGTTCGCGGTGCTGGACAAGCACCTGATCCACTGGGAGACGTACTTCACGGCCGGCGTCGGCATCACCCAGTCCGAGGTGATCCCCCGCGACCCGCGCTACGACGCGTTCACCAACATCCTCATCACGCCCAACATCGGCGCGTCGATGCGGTTCTTCCTGGCCAAGTGGTTCACCGTGAACCTCGGCATCCGCGACTACATCTTCGTCGACAAGTTCGAGCCGACCGACCGCATGATGTACACGTCGGCGTCGGACGCCAAGGACCACGCCGAGACGGCGTTCATCAACAACGTGATGTTCCAGCTCGGAGCCAGCTTCTGGATCCCGCCGAGCTTCGAGTACACCACCTTCCGCTGAGAGCTGGAGCCAACCGTGACCAACAACGCCCGTCTGCTGATTGGTAGCGTGCTGGCCGCCGGCCTCCTGGCCGGTCCCGGCCTCGCCGCCGCCGAAAACAAGAGCGACCTCGACTCGCAGCCCGCGGTCCGCCACCGCCTGCTGCTGGTGGCCAAGCGCCTCGAGGCCACCCCGATGTTCGAGTCGACGATCAACGCCGACTTCCGGCACTTCGTCGGCGGTGGTCTCAAGCTCGAGTACCACCTGAACGACATGCTGTCGTTCGGCGTCATCGGCGTCGGCTCGGCGTCGATCGACACCAAGCTCACCGAGCGCGTCCTGAAGACGCTCGAGGAGTCCGACCCGACGCCGCCGATGGGCGCGTCGTCGGGCAGCCGCGAGCCGTCGAAGACCGAGTTCTCGCAGCACCTGAACAAGATGCCGTTCCACGGCGCGGCCTACGCCAGCGTGACCCCGTGGTACGGCAAGCTCGCCGCGTTCGGCAAGGCGTTCGTCAACTTCGACTTCTACTTCCAGGGCGGCGTCGCGTTCGCGCAGCTGACCTCGAGCTGTGAGGCGTCGGTGTGCGACGACACCAACCCGGGCGCGCCGGAGATGGGCCAGAACGGCCCGGTGCCGGACGACAACCCCAACGACGACCCGCCGCTGAACTCGGGCTTCAAGCCCGGCCTGTACCTCGGCGGCGGCATCCACGTCTTCGTGAACGACTTCATGGCGATCGACCTCGCCGTGCGCGACTACGCGTTCACCGACAACCCGTCGGGCGCCGACTTCAACGCCGACCTGGCGGTGAAGGACGACGACAGCCGCTTCCTGCACCACCTGTTCGCCGGCGTCGGCGTGTCGATCATGCTGCCGATGAAGGTCAAGCGCACGAGGTGATACCGAGAGGGTCTTTCGAAAAGACCCTCCCCCGGCATTCGCCGGGGGCCCCCTCCCAAAACGGCCCGGATCCTTCAGCGAGGATCTGGGCCGTTCGGCGTTTCGGGGGAGACGGGGAGCCGGAGCCGGAGCCGGAGCCGGAGCCGGAGTCGGAGCCGGAGTCGGAGCCGGGGCCGGAGCCGGGTCGGAGTCGGAGTCGGAGCTGGAGCCGTCTACCAGGGTGGCGATGTGCCAAGCAGGTTGGCATGCGGCGGCTGGCAACCCGGCGATACGCCAGGCGGGCGACGCTGGACCAGAAGTTGCGTAGACTACGGGGCGTGAAGGCTCGCCTCCTGGCCATCGCCGCGCTGTGTATCGCCCTGTCGGGGTGCATCACGCCGTCGATCCCCATCCCGCCGCCGGAGCCGACCGAGATGACCTTCGCGGTCGACGCGACCGGCGGCGTCGCCACGTTCAGCTACGCGGCCGAGCCCAACTACTCCAACGCGGTCGTCTACATCTTCAACCGCAACGCGGGCACCGGCATCATCGCCACGGCGCGCGCCGACGGCTCGGTCGGCCCGACGGCGCCGTTCCCGGCGCAGCTGGGCGACAACGTCGCCATCACGTTCGAGACCGACGAGGTGTCGGTCACCTCGTGCGTGGTGGTGCGGGACGGTTCGCCCTCCCCCGTCGAGTACTGCACCCGCTGACGGGGCGGGCCGCGGCCCGACCTGCTAACGTACCGCTGCGTGCTGGCCCGCCCCGCGATCCGGTTGCGCCGGTGGCTGGTCGCCGCCGGTCTGGGCTTGGTGCTGTTCGCCGGGCTCGCCGTGGCCGTGCTGCGGATCCGCTTCGAGGGCCCGGACCTCGCGACGACGATCACCGACATGATGAACCGCTCGATGCGCGGGCGCATCGAGGCCGAGTCGGTCGAGTGGCCGGTGTCGGGGCTGGGCGCGGTGGTCCGCGGCGGCTGGATCCCGCTGACGATCAAGAACGTGAAGGTCTGGGACGACGAGCACAACCTCGTGCTCGAGTCGCCGCTCCTGACCGCCGAGATCGACATCCACGCGCTGATGTTCGGCCACCACGACTTCGTGCTGCGCAAGATCCACGTCCGCGGCGGCCGGGTGCTGCTGCGCGAGGTGGCCGAGCCGTACAAGCTGCACGAGTATGACAAGAAGGTCTTCAGCCTGCTGGCCGCGTTCTACGGCCGGCGCAAGGCCGGCTTCTACGTCGGCATCTCGTCGTCGTCGAAGCCGGTCTTCGACCTGCGCGACTTCACGATCGAGGATCTCGACCTCGAGATCTGGAGCGGCCTGAAGAGCCAGAAGAAGTACGGCTTCCGCGCGCTGATCCACGACGTCAGCGCCACCGGCTTCCTGTACATGGACGCCTCCGACGCGCTGGTGCCCAAGTTCTACTTCGCGCTGGCGCCGACCGGCGGGCCCGGCGAGATCGACATCCCGTGGGAGCGCGGCAGCGACGGCCAGTGGGAGGGCAACTACCGCTTCCCGCTCGATCGGTTGACGGTCAACACGCTCAAGCAGATCCCGACGACGTGGCCGGCCAGCCCGGTGGCCAACACGCTGACCTTCGACCTCGCCCTCGACTCGACCAGCAAGGCCAAGGCCCGCATCAAGGGCGCGATGATCGACTACTGGGACACGCCGTACGGCGGCTCGTGGCAGATCACCGCCACCGTCGACAACGCCGGGCCGATGCTCAAGCAGTCGATCCTGGTCGACCTCGGCGGCGACGACGTCAAGGTCAAGGCCGACATCACCGGGCCGATCGTCTTCTACCCGCGGATCGATCTGGCGATCAGCGGCCTGACCTACGACCTCAAGGACTTCGTCCCGCCCGATCCGGTCACCGGCGTCAGCGACTCGGTGCTGCTCGAGCTCGACAACCTCAACGCCGGCTACGACCTCGCGGTCAACTCCGGCAACGTCGAGAAGTTCATCGCCCGCGGCGTGGGCGGCGAGCTGACGCTGTCGGCGGCGTTCGAGGGCGACGGCTCCGACGACGCGCCGTTCCTGGTCAACGCGACGATCGACATCACCCGCCCGCTCGAGCTCGGGCGCTGGCTGCCCAAGTGCCAGCGCGACGTGATCGGCTCGACGCTGGCCGGCCACTTCCGCGCCCGCCGCTACAAGGGCGACACCGCGATCCAGGCGCTGCTCGACGAGCTCGACCTGCGGATCGGCGCGGTCCACGCCTACGGCGGCACGGTGTTCGCCGATCAGACGTTCGGCACCGTCACCGTCCAGGACATGCAGGTGCAGTTCCGGTCGTCGTCGGCGCGGGTCGGCGTGACCCTCGATCCGCGGTCGAAGAAGCTGCCGCCGTTCGACATCCGCGACGCGTCCGGGCGGGTCGGTGACCTGCTCGCGCTGCAGCGCGCCAGCCAGTGCGCCAACCCCAAGACGCCGGCCAAGGCCACCAAGCCGGCGCGCCGCGCGCCGCGCCCCACCGCCCGGGCCCACCGCCGCGCCGACCGCGCCCCCCACGTGCGCCCCCGCGCGCGGGTCGCGCTGGCGGTGACCGCGGCGCGGCCGCACCGGCAGGCGCAGCGCACGCCGCTCGACGACATCGCGTTCCGCGGCCACGTCTACTCCGAGGGCGAGGCCATCCTCGGCGAGGACGTCGTCATGCTCGACGTGCCGGTCGTCGGCACCGTCACGATGCCGCGCTTCGCGTACCGCGCGCCGCTGCTCACCGTCGAGGACGTCCGCCTGCCCAAGCTCGGGCGCGCGATCCGCGGCGACGGCGTGATCCGCTTCGGCGAGACCGTCACGACGCTCGACCGGCTGCGCATCCGCGCCACCGAGGTCGACATCGGCCGGCTGCCGGTCGTCGCCGGCAAGGCCGGCGGGCGGCTGTCGGCCGACCTCACGCTGCGCGGCTCGCTCGACCCGACCCGCACCGTCGCCGAGGGCTGGCTGTGCAGCAACCGGCTCACCGTGCTCGGCCAGCCGTTCGCCGACGTCGGCGTGTGGCTCGGGCGCGCGCCGGCGGCGATCAAGGCCTGCCCGAGCGCGGCGCCGCCGGCCGCCGACGCCGCGTGCCTCGACGTCGCCAAGCGCGGCGGCCGCTGCGTCATCGCCCGCGCGCGCCGGCAGGCCGGCGGCCAGATCACCGCGCAGGTCTCGGCCGACAAGAACCAGCGGCTGGGCGGCGCGCTGGCGCTCGAGGCGGTGCCGCTGGCCGCGGTCGCGGCGCTGCTCGGCCAGGCCTGGCCGGCGGGCGCGGTGTTCGACGCCGACGGGCTGGCGCTGGGCGGCACGATCGAGGCCCCGACCCTGGCCGGCAGCCTGCGGGTCAGCCGGGCGTGGGCCCTGGGCGGGTTCCTCGGCGACGGCGCGCTGCGGTTCGCCGCCGCCGGGCCCGGCGCGGTCACCGTCGCCGCCAGCTTCCTCGACGACCGCCTGACGATCGGCGGCCGGCTCGGCACGACCGCGCCGTACAAGCTCGACGTCACGCTGACGTTCAGCCGGTTGCCGCTCGACACCTTCGTCGATCTCGCGGCGCTGGCCGGCCTGCCGATGGCCCACGTCACCGCCAGCGGTCGCATCCGGGTCCGCACCGCGCTGGCCGACCCGCGCGCGCCGCTCGACGTCAGCGTCGATCTCTCCGAGCTATCCGCGACCCTCGCGGTGGCGGGCCTGGGTGACGCGCCGCTGCCGCTCGACGTGCGGCTGGCGGCGCCGGTGTCGGCGACCTACGACGGCAAGGACCTGCACCTGGCCCAGCCGGCGACGCTGACCACCGAGCTCGGCGCGATCGCGGTGGTCGGCACGATCGGCGCGACCCGGCTCGATCTGTCGGCGCACGGCACGCTCGACATCGCCCGCGCGCTGCCGCTGGCCGGCCGCCTGCTCGACGACGCCCGCGGCCAGGCCGAGCTGACGGTGCGCATCACCGGCCAGCCGCGCGCGCCCCGGCTCAAGGCCACGCTCGACCTGCTCGACGTCGGCGTCCGCCCGACCCGCCAGGAGGCGTGGCTGCGGATCCCGGCCGGCAAGATCGAGATCGACGACGCCACCGGGGCCAGCGCCGGGCCGGGGCGGCGATCGCTGTCGTTCACCGGCCTGTCGCTCGAGGTCGACGACGGCTTCTCGGTCGACCGCGCGTCGCTGTCGGTGTCGGGCGGCATCGTCCTCGACCGCAGCGTGCCCGCCGAGTGGAGCGTGATCGTCGCCGGCACGCTGGGCGGCGAGATGCTGGTGCTGGGCGCGCCCGGCGAGATCGCGTCGGCCAGCGGCGCGGCCGACGTCAACCTGCGGCTGTTCGGCAAGGGCGCGCGACCGCAGATCGACGGCACCGTGACGTTCGATCCGACGCGGCCGCTGACGCTCCTGGCCCGCAGCCTGCGCCGCGAGATCGCGCTGTCGGAGGGCACCGTCGCGATCACCAACGACGTCGACGACCCGGCCAAGCTGGTGGTCGACGTCGACGCGGTCGGCGGCTCGATCGACGGCGAGGGCCGCCTGCGCAACATCCACGGCACGCTCGACCTGGTCGACTTCGACGTCACCAAGAGCGCCGCCGACCTGACCGGCTCGCTCGAGGCCTACCCGTACCGGGTGCCGCGCAAGCTCGACCTGATCGTCAACGTCGACGGGCTGCAGGTCGTGCTCGACGGCGGGCAGCTCGAGGTCGCCGGCAAGGTCGAGCTGGTCAGCGGCCGCTACCTGGTCGACTTCAACCTCGGCGAGGTGCTGCGCCCGGCGGCGTCGAGCGGCCCGTCGTCGGCGCCGTTCTGGGAGTCGTCGCCGCTCCTGGCCAACGCCCGCCTCGACCTCGCGGTCGACGCGCGGCGGTTCTCGGTGGCCAACAACATCGCCTCGATCGACATGGAGGGCGGGCTGGCGCTGACCGGCACGCCGCGCGATCCGCGCCTCGACGGCACGATCCTGGTGCAGCGCGGGACGTTCAAGATCCCCGGCCTGCGCGCGCGCTTCACCCGCACCACCGGCGCGATCCAGTTCGAGCGGCTGCTGCCGCTGGGCCAGACGCCGACGCTCGACATCACCAGCGAGGCCGACTACCGGGATCCCACCGGCACCGACCACCTGATCATCCTGCGGCTCGAGAAGTCGCTGGCCCAGCCGCACTTCGACCTGTACACGGCGTCGGGGCTGAACAAGGCGCAGACGCTGACGTTGATCATCTCGGGCCGCACCCCCGACGAGTTCCGCCGCAACCTCGGCCAGGCGGCGATCGGCACCGACCCGACGCGGATCAACCCGTCGACCGACACCAGCCAGGGCTACACCGACGAGCTGTTCCGCCAGGCCGCCGGCGACCTCCTGACCCGCGCGGTGGCCGACACGCTGCGCGACCTGTCGGGCCTCGACGTCGCCCGGATCGAGTTCAACCTCGGCTCGTTCGGCTTCCACGGCGAGGCCCGGGTGTTCGAGAACGGCCGCTTCGTCGGCGATCTCGAGCGCACCACCCGCGGCTCGACGGTCAACGCCCGCCTCGAGTACCGGCTGCTCAGCCAGACCTCGGCCGAGGCGTCGTACCTGTCGAAGAACTACGACGACGCCGGCGAGCGCGACATCAGCGACTTCGAGGCCAAGCTGGTGCTGCGCACCTCGTGGCGGTCGCCGTGGCGGTGAGGCGACGCGCCGCGCTCGCGGCGCTGCTGGCGCTGACGTGGCCTGGGCTGGCGACCGCGCAGCCGGCGGCCACCGCGCCGACCGCGACCCAGCCCACGGCCGCGCCGGCGACCCAGCCCACCGCCCCCGCCAGCCCCGCCCCGGCCGCCGCGCCGCCGGTGCAGTGGACCGAGTGGGAGGTGACCGGCACGTTCATCGACAAGGCCGACGCGGTGCGCGCGGTGCTCGAGCCCGAGGTCAAGAAGCGCCAGACGCTGACCGACGACGCGCGCCGCGAGCTGCGCGAGGTGTGCGAGGCGATCGGCTACCGCCTGCTCGACGTCCGCACCACCCGCCTGCCGGCCGGCGGCTGGAAGGCGACGCTCGAGGTCACGCCGATCCTGGTGGTGCGCTGGGTCGACGTCTCGATCTCGGATCGCGGCGTGTTCCTCGACGACGAGATCCGCCGGCGGCTGCGGCTGCGCCCGGGCGCGTCGATCCCGTACGACGACGGCCTGCGCCAGCGGCTGCTCGACGAGGAGGCCCAGCGGATCCGCACCTACCTGCGCGACGAGGGCTACTTCGAGGCCAGCGTGACGATCGCGATCGCCCGCCGCGGCGCCTACGGCGCGACCGTCGCGGTCAACGCCAACCTCGGCGCCGCCTACCGGATCGGCCGGGTCGAGGTCGAGAACACCTCGCAGGCCGGCGGCGCGCTGGCGGTGCCGACCGACGAGCTCCAGGCGGTGTTCGATCACCGCCGGGTGTGCCTGCGGCTGGCGCTGCCGCCCACCTGCCCCGGCCGGTTCACCCGCGGCCGCTTGCAGGCCGATCTCGAGCAGATCACCCGGATGTTCCAGCGCCGCGGCTTCCCCGCGGTGCGGGTGGCCAGCGACTTCGATCCGCTGACCTCGTTCGACCGCAAGACCAAGACCGTCGCGCTGACGGTGAAGGTCGACGAGCGGCGCAAGCTCGACGTGGTCTTCGAGGGCAACGACCCCGACCGCGTGCCCGACGAGGATCTCACCGCGGCGCTGACCTTCGCCACCGCGACCACCGTCGACGACTTCGAGGTCGCGGCGTCGGCGCGGGCGATCGAGCGCTACTACCAGGCGCGCGGCCACTTCGACGTCATGGTCAGCTACGAGCGGGTGCGGTTCCGCGCGTTCGACCGCGTCGTCTTCCGCATCGAGCCGGGCCGGGCCCGCGCGGTCCGCGGCGTCGACATGGTGTGTCGCGGGCCGCTGGGCGCGCAGCCGTGCAGCCTGTCGAGCGGCGACCTGACCGGCGCGATCGGCACCAAGCCGGCGTCGTTCTCGCTGTTCGGCGGCACCTCGGCGCCGACCTCGGACCAGCTGGCCGCCGACGTCGCCGCGCTGGAGCGGCTGTACCGGCGGCGCGGCTACCTGCGGGCCAAGGTCGCGGTCGCGGTGGCCCCGACCGCCGGTGGCTGGGGCGCCGCCGCGCTGGCCGCCGCCGAGCGCGCGGTCGGCCGCGCCGAGGGCGACCTGCGGGTGCGGTTCTCGATCGAGGAGGGGCCGCGCACGACGATCTCGCAGATCAACGTGGTCTTCGAGGGCGCGGCGACCGGCGGCGGCACCGCGGCCGACGAGCGCCAGGTGCGGACCCGGCTCGGCTTCAAGGTCGGCGACCCCTACGTGCGCGACACGATCGACGCCGCCGGCAAGCGGCTCGAGGACTGGTACTGGAACGTCGGCCGGCCGCGGGCCAAGGTCACGATCCCCGAGCCGATCCTGTCGGCCGACGGCCAGGCCGCGCTGGTGACGATCAACGTCGAGGAGCGGCAGGAGCTGCGGATCGGCCACGTCCTGGTGCGCGGCAACTTCCGCACCCGCGACTGGATCATCCGCGACGAGCTCGGCTTCGATCGGGGCGAGCTCCTGACCGGCGACCTGTACCGCGGCGGCCCGGCCCGGCTGCGCGCGACCAACCTGTTCTCGTCGGTGTCGATCAAGCTGCTCGGCTTCGACGACGACCGCCAGGATCAGGTCGACGTGCTGGTCCGCGTCGAGGAGCGCAAGGACGTGTCGGCGCAGCTCGACCTCGAGGGCGGCGGATCGCTCGAGAACGGCTGGTTCGTCCGCGCCAAGCCGTCCTTGCCCAACCTCGGCGGCCTGGGCATCCGCGTCGAGACCAACCTCACCGCCGGCACCGAGTACCAGGCGGCCGAGGCGACGCTGCGGCTGCCGCACTGGCTGGCCCGCAGCGTCGTGCGCGGCCAGTTCGACACCGAGCTCACCGGGTACGTGCGCAACCAGATCACCGAGCGGTTCGGCGACCTGTTCACCTACGGCGGCACGCTGTCGGCGATCCGCACCTGGCAGCGCGAGGCCGACGAGCGCCACCAGGCCCGGCTGATCGGCGTGGCGCTGCGCTACGACGTGCGCCTGCTGTCGCGCGACGAGGAGCTGATCCGCCCGGCCGGGCCGGCCGGCGATCTGACGACCAACCCGATCCGCACCCGCACCGGCACGCTGGGGGTGCGGCTGACCTGGGACCAGCGCCGCGACGCCCAGGGCAACCTCAACCCGCTGGCGCCCGACCACGGCTTCCGCGCCGAGGCCGGCGTGTCGTACGCCAGCCCGTGGCTGCTCGGTCAGGACACCTTCCTCAAGCTGTCGGGGCTGGGCCAGGTGTTCTTCACCAGCGGCCGGGTGCAGCTGCGGCTCGACGGGCGCTACGACCACGGCGTGCCGCTGGGCGGCGCGGTGCTGCTGCCCGAGGTCGAGCGCTTCTTCGCCGGCGGCGACGTCACGGTGCGCGGCTTCGACGAGGATCGCCTGGCCACCGAGATCATCACCGAGCCGGTGCCGCCGCTGGGCCAGACCACGCAGGTGCGGGTGCTGCCCGCCGGCGGCAACATCCGCGCGCTGTCGACGGTCGATCTGCAGGTGACGCTGTGGAAGCTCGCCGGGTTCCCGGTGGCGTCGGCGCTGTTCGCCGACGCCGGCCTGGTGACCAACAGCCTGGGCTCGGTGCAGCTCGGCGACGTGCGGCCGGCCGCCGGCATGGCGCTGCGCGTGCTCTTGCCGATCGGCGCGTTCAGCGGCGAGTACGCGGTGCCGATCGCGCCGCAGCTCGGCGACGACCCGCGCGGCCGGTTTCACTTCTCGGTCGCGCTCCGGTACTGAGTTCCAGGAGGGCGTGTCGCCACGCCCTCCCCCGTCGGGCCATGGGTGCAAGCTAGGACCTGGGTAACACGTAGGGCCGGTCGCGATTGAACTCGCGGCAGAACGTGTCGAAGCGGCGCTGCTGCGCCGCGATGGACCGCGCCGGAGGTCGTGCGGTCTCCGCCTTCCGCGTTCGACGGAAGCGTTCGGGGCGACCGTTCTGCTGCGGCTTCCCGGCGCTGATGTACTCAGGCCGCACGCCAAGCTTGATGAGCCACGCGCTGAGGCGGCTCATCGGGCCTTGGCAGGCCACGCCGAACGGGTGGCCGTTGTCGCTGCGCAACCGTTCTGGCAGCCCCACCAGGGGCCCAAGGCATGCGGCCACCCTGCCTGCAGGTGTTACCCATGTCTCCGGTCTACCTGTCACCCATGTACCCGGTCTGCACCCCGACGGGGAGGGCGCCTGGATCGGGCCAGGGCTCCGCGGCTCTGGTTCTGGGATCACGAACGACGTGATCAGGGATCGCGGTCCGCGCTGTGTGGGTTGTGAAGAACGGCGCCCCGACGATCGCGGCGGAGGTCGCGCTCCTGGCCGCGCCGTTCTTCAAGGCGGTGTGGGCAACCGCGCGACCGAGCGCTGCGGCCGCGCCCGCGCGCCGCCGGGCGCGGTTGTCCAGCACCGCCGGCAACTCCACAGCGCGCTGGGAGCCAGCCGCCTCCACGCTCGCGGTCGCCGGCCCGCGTCGCGATCGCAGACTGGAGCCCATGAATCGTCCTCGGCGCTTGACGTCATCCTCGTCGATGATATATTCGCCTAATCATGATGAGGGCGCGGCGGGCGAAGCAACTGGGACTTCCGGGGACCGGCGGTGCGCCACGGCGCGCGGGCAACCCCACCGGCCACGGCGGCAAGCGCGCCGGCGCCGGACGCAAGCGGACGCTGCGCGGCCGGCCCCGCGGCAAGCACCGTGTGCGGCCGTTCCACGATCGCCGCCTGCCGCTCCACGTCGTCCTCCGCGTCACCCGGCAGGTCGGGCGCCTGCGTCGCCCGCAGGCCTACGCGGCGGTCCGCGCCGCGATGATCGCGCTGGTCGGCCGCGCCGACTTCCGCGTCGTCCACCTGTCGATCCAGCGCCACCACATCCACCTGTTGTGCGAGGCCGACGATCGTCGCGCGCTGGCCAACGGGGTCCGCGCGCTGTGCATCTCAGCCGCGAAGCGGCTGAACCGCGCGGTCACCCTCGCCGGTGGCGTGCCGCGAACCGGCCGGGTCTTCACCGACCGCTACCACGCCACGTCGCTCACTCGCCCGCGCCAGGCGCGCCACGCGCTGGCCTACGTGCTCAACAACTGGCGCCGCCACCGCGAAGATCACGCCGGCCTCGGCCAGCGCCGCGCGCCGCTCGATCGCTACGCCAGCGGCGTCGCCTTCGCCGGCTGGGCCGAGCGCGACGGCGTGCCGTTCGCGTGGCCCAAGGACTTCGAGCCGATGCCGACGGCGGCGCCGCAGACCTGGCTCATGCAGGGCGGCTGGAAGCGCGGCGGCCCGGCACCCAGCCTGTGGGAGCGCCCTGGCCCGCTGGTCTGAGGCATCGCGGTCGCGCGGGCAGGCCGCCCCTTCCCCCGGTCGGCCGCCGTGGAGATGTGATGGATGATCAGCGAGCCTCCCCCCGCGACGCGAGACTCCCGCCGCGTCGACCTGTGCTCGTCCAATCAGACCTACAAGCGCTGGGGCTCGTCGCCTCAGCGCGCCGCCAGCGGTGCCAGCAGCGCGGCGCAGGTAGCGGCCGGCGCGTGGCCCGCCGCCGCGGCGTCGACCGCGATCCAGCAGCCGGTGGCGTCGGCCGCGCCGATCGCGATCGTCAGCGGCCCCTCGGCGTCGCGCTCGACGGTGAGCGTGCGGCGCACGCGGCCGAGGGCGGCGGGCGCGGCCCAGCGATCGAGCAGCAGGCCGGCCAGCGCGGCCGGCAGCGCGGCGGCCGCGGCGGTCGCGGCGGCGCCCGCCGGGGCTTCGACCTGCCACTCGCCGAGCACCGCGCCGCGGACGATCGTCGCCGGCGCCAGCCCGGTCGCGCGCACCCGCGCCACCTGCGTCGGGTCGAGCCGCAGCGGCTGGCGATCGCGCAGCCCCAGCGCGCCGGCCGCGACCGCCGCCGCCGCCGCCGGATCCAGCTCGAGCGCCACCGGCTCGTCGGCGCGGACGATCGTCGCGGCGGCGCCGGCGACGCGCACCCGCCACGCCTGGCGCTCGCCGCTGGCGTCGATCACCGCCCACGCCGCGCCGGCCTGATCGTCGGCGGTCCGCGGGCGCGGCCGCGCCGGCGCCGCCAGCGCCGCCAGCAGCGCGCGCACCCGATCGGCGTCGGCGTCCCAGCGCCCGGCCGCGGTCTCGATCACCCAGCCGCCGCCGTCCTGCCGCACCCGCGCGCCGCCCGGCAGCTCGAGCGCGACCACCGGCGCCGCGGTGACCAGCGGCGTGGCGGCGATGCCGGCGTCGCTGGCCGCGACCCGCGCCGCCGCGATCACCGCGTCGATCGCGGCCTGCGCGACACAGCCGTCGCCGATCGTGGTGGCCACCTGCACCAGCCCCGGGGCGGCGCACGCGGCGAACCAGCGCAGCTCGACCGGCCGGGTGCCGACGCGGACGTCGAGCGAGCCGGCCGGCGGCGCCGCCGGATCGACCGGCGGCCCGACCTGCTCGAGCCGCAGCGCCGCCACCGCCGCCCACAGCGCGCGGCGCACCTCGAGCGCGAGCCGCGTCGTGCGGCCGCCGCCGTCGGCGCGCACCAGCGCCGCGCCGGCCAGCACCAGGTCGAGGTCGCGGCCGACGTGCACCGCGAGCGCGGCCGGCTCGGCGCCCGGCGCCACCAGCCGCCGCTGCCGCAGCTGATCGGGATCGCGATCGAGCGCGCGGCCGACCCAGCCCGGCACCAGCGCGACCTCGCCGTCGACCGCCACCCACGCCTGCCCGGTCGCCGCGACCTCGTCGCCCAGCGTCACCGTCACCGCGCGGCCGACGTCGAGCACGATCGTCACCCGCGGCGCGGCGATCCGCGGCCCGCCGCGGCGATCGACGCGGGCCGACGCCAGCGACGACAGCAGATCGGCCACCGCCGCGGGGTCCGCCTGCCCCGCCGTCGGCGCGGTGACCACGCCGCGGGCGACGTCGACGACGACCGCGCGATCGCCGCGGCGCAGCTCGACGCGGCTGACCGCGCCGATCGCCAGCCCCGGCACCAGCTCGCCGCGGGTGACCGGCGGTGGGCCGGCCCCGGTCAGCAGCACCAACGCCGCCAGCACCGCGACCGCGGCGGTGGCCACCAGCGTCGACCACGCCGACCGGCTCACGCGCGCCGCCGCCGCGCCCACAGCGCGAGGATCGCCACCACCAGCAGCGGCAGCCCGACCACGACCACGCCGGCGACCGCGCGGCGCTCGCCCGCGGTCAGCACCAGCCGCACCTGATCGCCGGGCTTCTCGGGCACCGCGACCTCCGGCGTGCGCCCGGCGAGCCACGCCAGCGCTCGCGCCGCCAGCAGGTCGGTGCCGTGGCCGCGCACCGCCGGATCGATCGCGACGCCCTCGGCGCCGCTCACCACGACGACCCGCGCGTCGCCGCGCGTCGCCGCCGCCAGCAACACCTGCGGCGCCGGGCCGGCCACCACCCGATCGCCGTCGACCGCGCGCCCGCGCGCCGAGGTCGTCACCACCGCCACCGCCGGCGCCGCCACCGTCAGCGGCCGCGCCGCCTGCCACACCGTCGGGCGTCGCCCCTGGAAGCCGCGCGCGATCGGGTGATCGGCGTAGCCCTCGATGACCCGCACGCCGCGCGGCAGATCGATCGCGCCGTCGGGATCGTCGACCCAGCCGGCGCCGATCGCCACGCCCCAGCCGGCCAGCACCACGTCGACGCCGGCGCCCGGCGCGCCATCGCCGCTCACCGCGACCAGCAGGCGGCCGCCGCGATCGAGGTACGCCGCCAGCCCGCGCTGATCGTCGGCGGCCAAGGGCGTCTGCGCCGCCAGCACCGCGACCACCGCGCACCGCGCCGGCACGTCGGCGGTGCCGTCGATCGGCTCGACCGCGATCGCGTCGTCGGCCAGCCGCGCGAACACCGCCTGCCACGCGGCCGCGCCGACCTCGCCGTGGCCGCGGGTCGTGCACACGATCCGCGGCGTGTCGTCGGCCAGCTCGGCCAGCGCCCGCGCCAGCGCCTGCTCGATCGCCACCGTCGTGAACGTCGGCGCGGCGATCGCGTCGCGCCCGACCGCCACCAGGTCGAGCAGCGCCACCGCGCGCTGCCGGGTGCCGCGGGCCAGGATCACCGCGCCGCCGCGCACCAGCTCGCGCTCGTCGAGCGCCGCCGCCGCCGCCGCCGCCGGGGCCGCGGTCGGATCGCGCGCCGGATCCCAGCGGGTCACCCGCAGCCGCGGCTGCTTGGCCGCCATCATCGCCAGCACCCGATCGACCTCGTCGTACAGCGGATCGAGCGTCGCGATGCCGGGCCGCACCACCGTCGCGGTCACCGGCGCCGGCAGCGCGGCCAGCACCCGCACCGTCGGCGCGGCCAGGTGGTTGCGGCCGCGCGCGCTGACGTCCCACACCTCGGCGTGGCGGGCGATCAGCGTCGCGAGCAGCCCGGCCGCCACCACCGCCAGCGCGCCGCGGTAGACCGCCAGCACCAGCGGCCCGGTGCGGCGCCGCCCCAGCCCCACCAGCGCGGTGGCCAGCGCCAGGCCGCCGGCGGTCGCGCCGCCCAGCCACGCCAGCACCGCCGGATCGATCGCCCCGCGGGCGAAGCCGATCGCGATCGGCCGCGGCGCGAACCGCGCCAGCGCGCGGCTGAGGTCGGCGTGGTCGCGCACCAGCGACAGCACCAGCGCCGGCAGCTCGCCGATCACCAGCCACGACAGCAGCGCGGCGAACCCGGCCACCGTCGCCACCATCGGCTGCCGCGCCACCGCGCCCGCCGCCAGCGCCAGCGCCAGCGCCGCCGCGCCGATCAGCAGCTGGCCGGCGTACCCGGCCAGCACCGGGCCGGGATCGACGTGGGCGTCGCCCGGCGACGCGACGATCACGATCGCGACGTAGGCGACGGTCGGCAGCCACAGGATCGCGTACAGCGCGACCGCGCCCAGCCAGGTGCCGACGATCGCGGCGCCCTCGCTGATCGGCGCGGCCACCAGCACCTCCCACTGCCCGGTGCGCCGATCGTCGGCCGCGCGCGCCGCGATCGCCGCCAGCACCGTCAGCTGGATCGCCCACGCCAGCAGCGTGCCGCCGAAGTGCCCCTCGAGCACCGCGCCGATCGGCGCCGGCCGCGCCGGATCGGCGAGCACCGCCACCAGCGACGCGAACGACACGCCCTCGAGCACCAGGAAGCCGGCGGCCAGCATCCACGCCACGGGCGAGCGCAGCGCCGTCGCCAGCTGCATCCGCGCGATCGTCAGCACCTGCCGCGCGGTCGTCACGCGCGCCGACGTCACGCCCGCGCCCCCAGCGCCGCGACCACGGCGCGCAGCCCGGCGGTCGCGTCGACGCCGGCCGCCGCCCGCAGCTCGGCCAGCGCGCCGGCCGCCGCCACCCGCCCGCCGACCAGCACGACGATCCGATCGGCCACCGCCTCGACGTCGGCCAGCTCGTGGCTGGCCCACACCACCGTGCGCGCGCCCCGCCCCGCCGCCAGCCGATCGCGGACCGCGGCCCGCTCCTCCTCGTCGAGGCCGGCGGCCGGTTCGTCGAGCAGCAGCACCGGCGGCGCGCCGAGGTTGGCCTCGACCCACGCCACCCGCTGGCGCTGGCCCTTCGACAGCGCGCCCAGCGGGTCGCCCGCGCGCCCGGTCAGCCCGACCTCGGCCAGCGCCGCCGCGACGTCGACCGCGACGCCGCGCAGCCGCGCCCGCAGCCGCAGGTACGCGCCGACGCTCAGCTCGGGCGGCAGCGGCGCGCCCTCGACCAGGTAGCCGCGCCGGGCCGCCGCCCGCCGCGGCGCGGCCGCCACGTCGACGCCGTCGAGCTCGACCCGCCCGGCGTCGGCGTCGAGGAAGCCGGCCATGATGCGCAGGAGCGTGGTCTTGCCGGCGCCGTTGCCGCCGACCAGCCCGCACAGCTCGCCGGCCGCGACGCGGAAGCCGACGTCGGCCAGCGCCGCTCGCGCGCCGAACCGCCGCGTCAGGCCGGCCACCGTCACGATCGCGCCGGCCATGCTCAACGGATCGGCGGGTGATCGCTGGTGCGCGAGCCCCGGTGCGGCAGGCGGATCGTGAACGTCGTGCCGCGCGGGCCGGTGTCGCACGTGATCGTCCCGCCGTGGTCGTCGACGATCTTCTTGACGATCGCCAGCCCCAGGCCGGTGCCGCCCTTCTTGCCCGACGCGAACAGCTCGAACAGCCGGCCGCGCAGCGCCGGCGGGATGCCGGGCCCGTCGTCGGCGGTCTCGATCACCAGGTGCTCGCCCTCGAGCCGGGTCCGCACCCAGACGTGGCCGCCGTCCTCCATCGCGTCGGCGCTGTTGCGGGCCAGGTTGTGCAGCACCCGCAGCATCTTGGTCTCGTCGAAGTGGGTCACGCCGTCGTAGCCCAGCTCGACCTCGATCGCGATCGGCCGCCCGGCGAAGGCCTGGCGCAGCTGCGCCACCGCCTCGTCGATGAACTTGTGCATGTAGACCCGACGCACCATCAGGTCGCGATCGCCGCGCGCGAACGCCAGCACCTCGCGGGTCATGCCGCTCATCACGTCGAACTGCCGCAGGATGTGCTCGACGTACTTCTCGCGCTGGGCCGCGTCGTCGCAGCCGGCCATCAGCTGCGCGTAGCCCGAGATCACCGTCATCGGGGTCTTGAGGTCGTGGAGCACGCCGGCCATCAAGCGGCCGATCGACGCCAGCCGATCCTGGTCGCGGGTCTCGTCGCGGCTGCGCGCCAGGCTGATCGCCTGCCCGATCTGGCCGGCCACCAGCACCAGCAGCCGCAGGTCGGCGTCGTCGAAGTCGCCGGCGCGCTTGTCGAGGATCTCGATGCCGCCGACGACGCGCTCGCCGTCGAGCACCGGCGCCGCCATCAGCGAGCGCGCGCTGACGCCGTGCTCGCGGGCGAACTCGCGGGCGTAGCGCGGGTCGCCGTCGGCCTGGTTGGCGATCACCGGCTCGCGCCGCGCCACCGCCCAGCCCAGGAGCCCCTGGCCCAGCGCGATCCGCGCGTCGCGCAGCTTGGCCGCCGCCGGCCCCTGCACGGTGCGCAGCTCGAGCGCGTCGCCGGCCGCGGTCAGGAGCGCGATCGAGCCGGCCTCGGCGCCCAGCAGATCGACCGCGCGGCCCAGGATGCGGGCCAGCGAGCCGTCGAGGTCGGTCGCCGCCGACAGCTCCTTCTCGACCTCGTACAGGACGTTGAGCTCGTGCGACCGCGCCTCGAGCAGCGCGGTCGTGCGCGCCAGCTCGGCGTTCTTGGCCAGGACCGACAGGTACAGCTTGGAGTTGTCGATGACCACCGCGGCCTGGCTGGCCAGCGCCAGCAAGAGCTCCTCGTCCTCGGCGGCGAACGGCGAGAACAGGCTCAGGGTCGCGCTGATGTTCTCGTCAGTGCGGGTCTCGGCCAGCGCCTGCGCCCGCTTGTTGAGCACCTGCACGACGCCGACGACGGCGCCGGCGCGGTTGCGCATCGGCACGCACAGGATCGAGCGCGTGCGGTAGCCCGAGCGCAGGTCGACCGCCGGCTGGAACCGGGTGTCGCGGTAGGCGTCGGCGATGTTCACGACCTGGCCCGACTGCGCGACCCAGCCGGCGATGCCCTCGCCGACTTGCAGCCGGATCGCCAGCGTGTCCTTGCCCTGCACGACCTTCGACCACAGCTCGGTCCCGTCCTCCGACAGGAGGTACAAGGTCGAGCGATCGGCGTCCATCAGCTCGGTGACCTTGTCGATCAGCAGGCGCAGGAGCGAGTCGAGATCCGGCGTCGACGACAGCGCCGCCCCGACCTCGGTCACCAGCTCGAGCTTCTGCCGCTCGCGGTGCAGCGCGGCGGCCAGCGCGGCCCGCTCGGGCAGCGCGGCGCGCTCGTCGGCCGGCGACAACGGCGCCGGGGCCACGCGGTCGGACATGACCCGCCGATGGTACACGAGTTCCTGGGAGAGCCTGTCGCCAGCTCTCCACCCGGGGCATGCCTCACGGAGGCCCCCTCACGAGGCGCGCGCGCCGCCGGCGCTGGGCGTCACTCCAGGTCGCGGCGGCGCAGATCGTCCTCGTCGAGGCCGTCGAGGTGGCCCAGCTCGTGGCGGATCGTGCGATCGATCTGCTCGGTCAGCTCGGCGCGCGATCGCACCGCCCGGGCCAGGTTCATCCGGTACAGCACGATCGCCCGCGCCGGCGGGTGCTCGCCCGGCTCGGGGCTGGCGCCCAGCGGCAGGCCGCGGAACAGCCCGAGGATCGTCGGCGGGAACGGCGGATCGCTGGCGGCGAGGTCGGTGGGATCGGGGACGTCGGCCACGGTGATCGGCACCAGCGCGGCCTTGGCCCGGGTCTCGGGCGGCAGCGCCGCCACCGCGCGGCGGATCTCGGCCTCCATCTCGGCCATCGTGATCTCGACCGGCGGCGGGAACTCGTCGGGCGCCAGCGCGCGGGCCCGCGCGAAGTGGGTCGCGGCCTCGGCGCCGCGACCGAGCTGCTCGAGCGCCAGCCCCAGCATGTGGTGGGCGTACGGCTCGTCGGGGCGCGCCGCCAGCACCTGCTCGAGCCGGGCCGCCGCCTCGCGGAACCGGCCCAGGTTGAACAGCGCGACGCCGTGCTCGTGCAGCGCGTCGGTCAGCGTGCCGTCGAGCGCGACCGCCGCCGCCGCGCGCTCGAGCGCCAGGTCGGCGCGGCCGAGATCGTTCCAGCCCTGGGCCTCGATCAGCGCCAGCTCGGCGCGCAGGTCGGCCTGGCCGCGGCGGCGCGCGGTGGCGCGGGCGCTGCCCCGGCGCGCCAGCTCGAGGCCGAGCGCGGTGGTGTCGCGGGTCTTGTCGGCGATCACGTTGACGTAGAAGTCGGCGACCGCGCGCAGCGTCTCGGGATCCTCGGGATCGAGCGCCAGCGCCAGGTCGTAGGCGACGCGGGCCTCGTCGTCGCGGCCGGCCCCTGCCAGCGCCGCGCCGCGCAGGTGGTGGGCCTCGATCGAGCGCGGCGCGCGGTCGGCCGCCATGTCGGCGCAGGTGAACGCGTCGGCGTAGGCGCCGGCGTCGAGGCGCTGGCCGGCCTCGTCGAGCAGCGCCCCGACCAGCGCGTCGGCGGTCATCGTCGCCGCGCCCGCCGCCACCGCGCAGGTGCCGAGCAGCGGATCGCGGGCCGGGGTCGTGGCCGCGTCGGCCCGGGCCGGCGGCGTCGCGCTCGCCGCCGCCGCGGGTGGCTCGGGGGCCGGCGCCGGCGGCGGGGCGCGCCGCGCGTCGCCGCACGCGGCGATCGTCAGGAGGCCCAGGAGCCAGGACGCCGTGCGCACGCCGGCAGTGTACCTGGCCCGCGGCGCGCGCGCTCGTTTCGGTCGCGCCGCGACGGGGTCAGGCGTCGGCCCACGACCGCGCCACGCCGAGATCGACCTCGAGCGGCACATCGAGCGCGAACGCCTGCTCCATCTCCTGCTTGATCGCCGCGCCGATCGCGTCGGCGCGATCGGGATCGACCTCGAACACCAGCTCGTCGTGCACCGTCAGGAGCATCGTCGCCGGCAGCCCCTCGCGGGCGATCCGCGCGTGGCACGCCACCATCGCGCGCTTGAGGATGTCGGCGCCCGAGCCCTGCAGCGGCGTGTTCTGCGCGACCCGCTCGGCGGCGCGCCGCGCCACCGGGCTCTTCGACGCCAGCTCGGGGATCGGGCGCCAGCGGCCCAGCACCGTGCGCGCGCCGCCCGCGGCCTTGGCGTCGGCCACCAGCTGATCCATGAACCGCCGCACCGTCGGCAGCCGCGCGAAGTAGCGATCGATGTACTCGCGCGCGTCCTTCTTGCCGATGTCGAGCGCGCGGGCCAGGCCGAAGTCCGACTGGCCGTAGATGAGGCCGTAGTTGACCGCCTTGGCGATCCGGCGCTCCTTGGCGGTGATCGCCGACAGCGGCAGCTCGAGCACCTCGGACGCGGTCTGGGCGTGGACGTCGATGCCCTCGCGGAACGCCTTGCACAGCACCGGATCGCCCGACAGGTGGGCCATGATCCGCAGCTCGATCTGCGAGTAGTCGGCGGCCAGCAGCACCTTGCCGGGCGCGGCGACGAAGCCCTTGCGGATCGCCTTGCCGACCTCGGTGCGGATCGGGATGTTCTGCAGGTTGGGATCCTGCGACGAGATCCGGCCGGTCGCCGCGACGACCTGGTTGAACAGCGTGTGCAGCCGGCCGGTCTTGGGGTGGACCAGCGGCGGCAGCGCGTCGAGGTACGTGCCGCGCAGCTTGGTCAGCTCGCGGTGATCGAGGATCGGCCGCACGATCGGGTGGGCGTCGATCAGGCTCTCGAGCACCTCGTGATCGACCGAGTACCCGGTCTTGGTCTTCTTCATGCGGTCGCTCTCGAGCCCGAGCCGCTCGAACAGCAGCGCCGCCAGCTGCTTGGGCGAGCCGACGTTGACGTCGCCGCCGCCCAGCTCGGCGATCCGCGCCTCGAGCCCGGCGATCTGCGCCGCGACCTCCGCCGACAGCTTCTCGAAGTGCGCGCGGTCGATGCAGATGCCGGTGCGCTCGAGCTCGCACAGGATCCGCGCGATCGGCAGCTCGAGGTCGTCGTAGAGCGCGATCACCTTGCGCCCCTCGAGCTGCGCCCGCAGCCGCGGCGCCGCCGCGCCGGTCGCCGCCGCCGCCACGCCCAGCCACGCCGCGGCCTCGGCCGGGGCCGCGGCCTCGAACGAGCCGGCCTTGCCCACCGCCGCCGCGTGCTCGGGCAAGGTCGCGCCGACGCCCGCCGCCAGGGTCGCCACGCTGGGCTCGGCGCTGGCGTCGATCAGGAACTGCGCCAGCATCGGATCGTCGACGATGCCGGCCACCGCCCAGCCGCGGTGCGCCAGGCAGCGCTCGGCGTGCTTGGAGTCGTGGATCACCTTGCCCACCGTCGCGTCGGCCAGGAGCGCGGCCAGCGGCGCCAGCGCGGCGTCGCTGGGCGGCGGCCCGGCGGCGAGCGAGCGGTGGGCCAGCGGCACGTAGGCCGGCGCGTGGCCGGCCACCGCCAGCGCCACGCCGATCACCGTCGCGCGATCGAAGCGGCCGGTGGTCTCGACCGCCAGCGCCACCCGCCCCGCCGCCCGCGCCGCGGCGCACGCAAGGGCGATCGCCGCCGCGGTGTCGGCCACCACCGGCGCCGGCCCCAGCGCCGCCGGCGCCTCGATCGCCGCGACCGGCGGCGGCACCGCGTCGGCGCGCGCCTCGACGGTGCGCTCGACCTTCTCGACCAGGTTGGCGAACTCGAGCTCCTGGAACATCGCGGTCAGCGCCGGCCGATCCCACGGCCGCGCGCGCAGCTCCTCGACGGCGGTCGGCAGCGCCACCTGGCGATCGAGCTCGACCAGCCGCCGCGAGACGCGCAGCCGCTCGACCTGCGCCGGATCGCCCAGCGGGTGCTTGCCGCGCACCTTGGGGTTGGCCGCGATCAGCGCCTCGAGATCGGGGTAGGCGTTGACCAGCTCGGCCGCGGTCTTGTCGCCGACGCCGTTGACGCCGGGGATGTTGTCGCTGGTGTCGCCGCGCAGCGCCAGGAAGTCGGCGATGCGCTCCGGGGGCACGCCGAACTTCTCGATCACCGCGGCCCGGGTGTAGGTCTGCGCGCGCATCGCGTCGATCACCGCGGTGTGCTCGCCGACCAGCTGCATCAGATCCTTGTCGGCCGAGTAGATCGTGCACTCCCAGCCGCGGGCCGCCGCCGCCGAGGCCAGCGTCGCGACGACGTCGTCGGCCTCGACGCCGGGGATCGCCAGCACCGGCCACCCCAGCGCCTCGACCAGCGGCGCGAACCGCGGCATCTGGATCGCCAGGTCCTCGGGCGCCGGCGGGCGGTTGGCCTTGTACTCGGGGAAGATCTCGGTGCGGAAGCTCTTGCGGCCGGCGTCGAACACCACCGCGATCCGCTCGGGGCCGACGTCGTCGTGCAGCCGCAGCAGCATCCGCGCGAAGACGTACAGCGCGCCGGTGGGCATGCCCTCCTTGGTCGACAGCCGCACCTCCTTGCGCTCGCTGCGCGACGAGGCGTTCATCAGGCCGAAGTGGGCCCGGAAGATGTAGCCGTGGCCGTCGACGACGTGGAGGCGCTCCATGCGCCGGCACCCTACCAGGAGGCGGCGGCGGTGCGCAGGCGCGGCAGCGCCTCGATCGTCCACGCGCCGTACCAGAACAGATCGCGGCCCGAGACGTCGACCTGGCGCGCGCCCGGCACCGCCGCCGCCAGGGCCGCGCGATCGGCGGGCGAGAACGCGTGCGGCTCGTCGGGCAAGAGCACCAGCGCCGGCGCCCGCGCCGCGACCTCCTCGATCGTCACCCGCGGGTAGCGCTGATCGCGGCCGCGCGGATCGGCGGCGGCGGCCTTGCCCAGATCGGCGGCCAGCGGGTACAGCCGCAGCCGCTCGTCGAACGCGTTGCCGATGCCGACCGCCGCCAGCACGTCGGCGCCGAAGGTGTCGGCGTTGAACGTCATCAGCGGGTCCATCCAGATCGGCACGAACGCGGTGGCGCGCACCGGCGGCGGCGCCGCGGCGCACAGCTCGTAGCCGCGCCGGATCAGGTCGACCACCGCCGGCGCGCGCGCGACGTCGAGCGCCCGGGCCAGCCGCGCGACGTGGGCCACGCCGTCGGCGACCCGGCGCGGCATCGACACCAGCAGCGGCACCCGCTCGGCCAGGCGCTCGAGCGCGGGCCGGCTGTTCTCCTCCTGGTTGGCGATGACCAGCTCGGGCGCCAGCGCCAGCACCGCGTCGACGTCGACGTCCTTGGTGCCGCCCACCGTCGGGATCGCCGCCGCGTCGGCCGGCTGATCGCAGTAGGTCGTGCGGCCGACGACGCGCTCGCCGCAGCCGAGCGCGAACAGCGTGTAGGTGTCGCTCGGGACCAGCGACACCACCCGCCGGGGCGGGCGCAGCAAGCAGACGTCGCGGCCGAGATCATCGCGGAGGCGCTGCATCGGCGGCACCATGCCCGCGCCGCGACCGGAGCGCAAGGCGCGGTTCCGGGGTAGGCTGCGCGGCGCATGGCCAAGCCACGCCGCGATCCGCCGCCGCCTGCCGCCGACGCTCCGCCGCCGATCAAGCCCAAGGAGCTGGCCGAGCAGCTCAACGATCCGGCGTTCCGCGAGCGCATCGAGCAGGCGATCAGCGCGCTGCCGCCCGAGAAGGCCGCCGAGCTGGTCGCGCTCCTCGAGGCCAGCATCCGCCGGCGCAAGGTCGAGCTGTTCGGCTACATCGCCGCGGCCGTCGTGCTGCTGATCGGCATGGTGATCGCCGTCTACACGTACGGTAGGGCAGCTCACGGCCAGTTCATCGGGTGGGTGTTCCTCGCCCCGCTGGCCGCCGCCGGCGTGATCATGATCGCCGTCGCGCGCTGGGCCGCCAAGCGCGAGGCCGCCGAGCGTCAGCAGCGGTCAGCGCCCAAGGATTGAGGCCGCCCCGGGCGGGCGTATAGTCGCCCGATGCGCCAGCGCCTCGCCGCCCTCGCCTTGTCCTTGCCGTTCGCCGCCTGTGGCGGTGGCTCGTCGCCGATCGATGGCAGCGTCACCGACGACGGGCTCGGCCCCGACACGGCGGTCGTCGACGGCCCGACGGCGATCGACGCGACGCCGATCGACGGCCCGAGCGCCAACTGCACGCCGGTCAACGGCACCAACATCGTCCTGACCCCGGTGGCGCAGGGGCTCGACTCGCCGGTCGGGCTGGCGTCGCCGCCCGGCGATCGCCGGATCTTCGTCGTCGAGCAGACCGGCGCGATCCGGCTGATCAAGGACGGCGCGCTGGTGACCACGCCGTACCTGAACCTCGGCGGCACCGCCGGGCCGGTGCTGTCGGGCGGCGAGCGCGGCCTGCTCGGCATCGCCTTCCACCCGCAGTTCGGCACCAACGGCAAGTTCTACGTCGACTTCACCCGCAAGCCCGACGGCGCGACGGTGATCGCCGAGTTCACCGCCGCCGCGCCCGGGAACGACACCGCGCCGGTGGCCAGCCGCCGCGACGTGCTGGTCATCCCCCAGCCGTTCGCCAACCACAACGCCGGGTGGCTCGAGTTCGGGCCCGACGGCAAGCTCTACATCGCGATGGGCGACGGCGGCTCGGGTGGTGACCCCGGCGATCGCGCCCAGAACGACGCCGAGCTGCTGGGCAAGCTCCTGCGCATCGACGTCGACGCGCGCACCGGCACCAAGCAGTACGGCATCCCCAGCGACAACCCGTTCGCCAGCTCGCCCGACGGCGCCGCCGACCCGCGCCCCGAGATCTGGGGCAAGGGCCTGCGCAACCCGTTCCGCTTCGGCTTCGACACCGGCACCGGCGACCTGTACATCGCCGACGTCGGCCAGGGCGCGTGGGAGGAGGTCAACGCCGGCCCCAACGTGCCCGGCATGAACTGGGGCTGGGACGATCGCGAGGGCCGGCACTGCTACGAGCCCATGACCGGCTGCCTCACCGCCGGTCGCACCGAGCCGGTGACCGAGCACAGCCACAACAGCGGCTGGATCTCGGTGATCGGCGGCGTCGTGTACCGCGGCACCTGCTTCCCCGATCTCGTCGGCACGTACTTCTACGGCGACTACGGCCAGCAGGGCCTGTGGGCGTTCAAGCTCACCGCCGGCCAGGCGATGAACGACCGCGAGGTGGTGCCGAACGTCGGCGCGCTCACCCACGTCAACCACGACGCCACCGGCGAGATCTACGTGGTCACCCAGGACGGCCGCGTCCGCCGCATCACCGCCACCCCGTGAGCCCGCGCTCGCGCCGCATCGCGCTGCCGACGGGGCTCACGTACCACCTGCTCGAGTGGGGCGCCGGCGATCACACGCTGGTGCTCGTCCACGGCTTCCTCGACCTGGCCTGGGGCTGGGCCGAGGTCGCCGAGCGCCTCGCCGAGCGCTTCCGCGTGATCGCGGTCGACCTGCGCGGCCACGGCGACAGCGACTGGATCGGCGCCGGCGGCTACTACCACTTCTTCGACTACGTCGCCGATCTCGACGCGGTGATCGACCGCGTCGGCGGCGACCTGGTGTCGGTGGCCGGTCACTCGATGGGCGGCACGATCGTCTCGTACTGGGCCGGCACGCGGCCGTCGCGGCCGGCGCGGGTGGCGCTGCTCGAGGGCCTGGGCATCCCCGAGGCCAGCGGCGACCTGCCGGCCCGCGCCCGCGGCTGGATCGACACCTGGTCGACCACCGCGCGCACGCCCAAGGTCATGGCGTCGATCGACGACGCCGCCGCCCGGCTGCGCCGTCACGACCCGCGCCTGACCGAGGCCCGCGCCCGCGCGCTCGCCGCCCACGGCACCCGCGCGCTCGGCGACGGCGTCGCCTGGAAGCACGATCCGCTGCACCTGACCCAGGGCCCCTACCCGTTCCGCCTCGACGCCGCCACCAGCTTCTGGCGCGCCGTCACCGCCCCGGTCCTCTACCTCGACGGCGGCGCCTCCACTCTCCGCCTCCCCGACGACGATCTCGGCCGCCGCCTCGCCTGCTTCGCCGACGTCCGCCGCCACACCATCCCCGACGCCGGCCACATGCTGATGCGCCACGCCCCCGCCGCCGTCGCCGACGCCCTCGCCACCCACTTCACCCTCGACTGACCCGCCCCCGATTCCGGCCACGGCCACGGCCACGGCCACGGCCACGGCCACGGCCGCCGTCACGGTCACGGTCACGGCCACGGCCACGGCCACGGCCACGGCCACGGTCACGGTCACGGTCGCGGTCGCGGTCGCGGCCACGGCCACGGCCGCCGTCACGGTCACGGTCACGGCCACGGCCACGGCCACGGCCACGGTCGCGGCCACGGTCGCGGTCACGGTCGCGGCCACGGTCACGGTCACGGTCGCGGTCGCGGTCGCGGCCACGGCCACGGTCGCGGTCGCGGTCGCGGCCACGGCCACGGTCCCGGCCTTGACGCCCCCCCCTCCGTCGATTAGCTTCCGCGCGCCCCGGCCCCCCCGCCGTGGCGTTCCCCCTACCCCGCGGAGACTCCCATGGCCATCGAACGCACCTTCTCGATCATCAAGCCCGACGCCGTCGCCAAGAACGTGATCGGCGGCGTGACCCAGAAGCTGGAGGCCGCCGGCCTGCGCATCGTGGCGTCGAAGATGGTCCGCCTCACCGAGGCCCAGGCCAAGGCGTTCTACGCGGTCCACGCGGCGCGCCCGTTCTACGGCGACCTCGTGAAGTTCATGACCGAGGGCCCGGTGGTGGTCCAGGTGCTCGAGGGCGAGGACGCGGTCGCGAAGAACCGCGCCGTCATGGGCGCGACCAACCCGGAGAAGGCCGAGGCCGGCACGATCCGCAAGGAGTTCGCGACCAACATCGAGCGCAACGCCGTCCACGGCTCGGACGCGCAGGAGACCGCGAAGGAAGAGATCGCGTTCTTCTTCTCGACCGCCGAGCTCGCCGCCCTCGCGCGCTGAGACCTTGGAGGGTCTTTCGCTCAGCCGGCGCGGCTGACGACGGCGTCCCAGAACGCGACGCGCTCGTCGTCGGCGCCGAGGTCGGCGACCAGCCGCGCACGGATGTAGGCCCGATCGAGCTGCGGGCGCACCTGCACGAGGCGCTCGACGTCGACGCGGTCCTTGCCGCGGAAGAAGTAGAGCTTGAAGACCGCGATGCCCTCGGCCGACAGAAACCACGCCTCGGCGCCGGCGACCTTGCGCCGCACCCGCGTGCGCGCGGCCTCGTAGGAGAACTCGATCGACGGGGTGAAGACGTCGAGCGGGTGGCCGCTGGGCCAGCGCGCGATGAACATGCCGCGTGCCACGGCGTCGCGCGTGGCCTGCGCTGGCTCGACCAGCGCCCCCGCCGCCGAGATGGCCGCGAACACCGGCCCGAGCGCGTCGGGCTCGACGAACACGTTGAGGTCGACGTCGTTGGTGGCGCGCGGCTCCGACCACAGCGACAGCGCAAGCGCGCCGCCGATCGCGTACGCGATCGACCGCGCCTCCAGCTCGGCGGCGAGGCGCAACGCGGCGGCCAGCGGATCGAACGGCTCGATCACGACGACCGGGCTCGCCGGGCCGCGCGCAGCCGCGCCCAGGTGGCCTCGGCCTCGGCCGACAACGGCTCGCGCCGCCACAAGACACGCTCGCGGTTCTCGTTGGCCGCGAGCAGCTGCGCCGCCGCGCGCATGACGCCGACCAAGGCGGCCGCGCGCTCGTCGTCGGACATCGCCCGCAGGCGCGCCAGCTCCTCGCCGTCGTCCGGCACCGGCATGATCGGCCGCGTCGCCATGGGGTGATCCTACCGCGTCACGGCGCCGCCGGCACCGCCGGACGGGTGCCCAGCGCGTCGGGTGCCCAGCCCAGCCCCTGGGCCTGGGCCCAGCGCTCGACGACCGCCAGCGGCTCGCCGCGCGCGACGCGGTTGGCGAGGCCGCGGACCTGGACGATCGTCCGCGTCCGCGGCGCCACCTCGATCGTCAGCACCGCGCGCGCCTGGCCGTAGTCGTCGCCGCGCTCGACCCGCCGCCGCAGCGACCAGATCGACGACGCGCCGCTCCGACACCAGGCCTGGTAGCTGAACACGCAGTGGCGCATGGCGTTGCCCTCGAACGCCAGCGCGCCGGCGTCGGTCAGCTCGATGACGTCCCAGCACAGCGTGCGGCCGTCGCCGAGGGCCTCGCGCTCGACGTGCCCCGCCCAGCCCGCGGGTGGCCACCGCGCGCCGCCAGCCTCGCCCTTGCCCAGCGCGGTGTGCCACGCGACGACGTGCCGCCACAGCGACGTCGCGGTGCGCCCCACCACCGGCGGCCGCGCGGTCCACGCGCGCGCCGCGTCGAGGTAGTCGAGCACCGGCCCCAGGTGGTCCGGCGGCACCTCGTCCTCCCAGCGGACGATCCACGCCAGCGCCGCGCGCCAGTACGCGCCGTCGGTGAACGTGCGGCCGAGCCGCGACATCGCCACCGCGTAGCCGAGCCCGAGGCTGCCGCCCAGTGCTCGCACCTCGGCGCAGCGCAGCGCGAACCGGACCGGCAGGTGATCCGGGGTGGCCAGGAAGTGGTGCTCCATCGCCCGGGTCAGCGCGATCGGCAGCGGCAGGCGCCGCAACGCCGTGCCGCGCCCGTGGGCGATCACCCAGCCGCGCCACGCGTCGGCGTCGTCGCGGTCATCGGCGAACCAGGCCCGCGCCAGGAACCGCGGCGTCGGGTACAGCCCGAGCACGTGGCGCGCGAGGTCGTCGACGATCACCAGCGGGTGCCCGCGGCGCCCCGGCCACGCGGCGACCGGCGCGCGGTGCTCGCGCCACCACCGCGCCAGGTGGATCAGCGCGTCGACGTGCTCGAACCGCGGCGCGCCGCGCGCGACGGTGGGCGCGGCCGCCAGCAGATCCGAGCGCGCGCGCACGGCCGCGAGGATCTCGACGAAGGCCGCGCGGGCCTCGGGTTCCGCCCACCCTCGGTGGGCGCGGTGCAAGACGTGATCGAGCGCGCGGCGATGGTGCCGACGCAGCGAGGTGGCAGACATGACGATGCTCCGCCCGCGCCGCGGACGCGGCGGGGCCGATGGCCGACGCGATCGCGCCGGCGTGGCGGTTCCAGGGCACGCGCGACCGAGGTCGCGCACGGCAGCCGGGACGCCGTCGGCTTAGCGGAACATCGACATGGCGCTCACCCTGCCAACGGCGCGCGCGTCGATCAAGCACAATCCGCCGCGCCGCGCGACGCGCGCCACCCCGTCAGGTCGTGCCATTGCCCGCGTGCGGCCGATCACCGGGACCGCGCCGCGCCATTCCCGCGGTCGCGCGCGCGCGGCACGATCACCGCATGCCTAGCTTCCTTCGCCTCTGCCTCGCCGCCTCGCTCCTGCTCGCGGCGTGCGCCGACGACTCCGCCGACGCCGTGTGCCACTTCGCCAGCGGGCGCCCCTGCGCCCCGGGCGAGCTGTGCTTCGGCCCCCCCGGCGACGAGTGCAACTACTACACGTGCACCGACGGCGCGCTGGTCGGCACCGCGGTCGCGTGCAGCGCCGCGGTGGTCATCCCCGTGCCGGACGGGCCGTTCGTCTGCGATCCGGCGGCGGTGCGCCTCCGCGACGCGACGATCACGCCGCCGCTGGAGCCCTGCCCGCTCGGCGGCCTGTACGCGCTGCAGGTGTCCGACGCGTTCGTCGGCGGCGCGCAGTTCCAGGCGTGCGTGCCGACCGACACCTGCGCGCCGATCGCGTGCGACCCGGCGTACGGCGGCGATGGCTGCCCGACCGGCTACGGCTGCGACGCCGCGCGACGCCGCTGCGTGATCGCGCCCTGACTCACTCGACCGCGGGCGCCGCGGCCGACGTGCCGGCGCCCGGCCGCTTGCGCAGCGGCACCAGCAGCGCGCCGTTGGAGCGGTTGGCCAGCTGCCCGCACGCCGCGTCGATGTCGTCGCCGCGCGGCGTGCGCAGGTAGGTCGGCAGACCGTGGCGCTTGCACTCCTCCTGGAACGCGCTGATCACCTCGGGCGCCGGCCGCTGGTACGGCGCCTCGGGGTGCGGGTTCCAGGGGATGATGTTGACCTTGCACTTGATGCCGCGCAGCAGCTTGGCCAGCTCGCGCGCGTCGGGCAGGCCGTCGTTGACGCCGGCCAGCAGCACGTACTCGAACGTGACGCGGCGGCGGTGCTCCAGCGGGTAGGCGCGGATCGCCGCCAGCAGCTTGCCGATGTTCCACTTCTTGTTGATCGGCATGATCGCGTCGCGGACGCGATCGTTGGGCGCGTTCAGCGACACCGCCAGGTTGGGCCGCACCTCGGCCGCGCCCAGCTTCTCGAGCCGCGGCACCAGCCCGGCCGTCGACACCGTGATCCGCCGCTGCGACAGCCCGGCGCCCAGGTCGTTGGTCAGGATCGCCAGCGAGCGCATGACGTTGTCGTAGTTGTGCAGCGGCTCGCCCATCCCCATGTAGACCAGGTTGGAGATGCGGCGGTCGGGCTCCTCGGCGGCGAGCAGCGCCTTGGC
Organism: Myxococcales bacterium; assembly: GCA_016794525.1. Lineage (GTDB taxonomy): Bacteria > Myxococcota_A > Polyangia > Haliangiales > Haliangiaceae > UBA2376. Next base: position 18,211 of record JAEUJY010000164.1, on the reverse strand, counting down.
CCGGTACACCTGATCGGCGATCTCGCCGGCGTCGAGGTTGCGGGTCAGGCCCAGCTTCGCCGTCGCGCAGAACTGACAGTCGACCGCGCACCCGACCTGCGACGAGATGCACTGCGTGGTCTTGTCGCCGTCGGGGATGAGCACGCTCTCGATCGCGTAGCCGTCGCGGGTGGTGAACCGCAGCTTCTTGGTGCCGTCGCGCGACCGCTGCACCTCGGCCACGGTCAGCGTGCCGATCCGGGCGCCGGCGGCGAACACCTCGCGCACCGCCGGGCCGATGTTGGACATCTCGGCCCAGTCGACCGCGCCCTTGCCGTGGACCCAGCGCCAGGCCTGCTCGCCCCGGAACTTGGGCAGCCCGAGCTTCACGGCCAACGCCATCGCGTCGTCGAGCGTCAGCGCCCGCAGGTCGGGCACCGCGTCGGCGGTGGCAGGGCGTGCCTCGGGAGCCAGGTCGGTCACGCTCCAGCGGGTATCACGCCCGGGGCCGTTCGCCAACCTGCTTGTCGGCGGGCCCGACGCCGCGGGCCCGGATCGCGGCGGCCAGCGCCGCCAGGTCGCCGCCGACCAGGTCCCGGGCGCGGATCCACCGGGTCGGCACCGGCGGCACCATCTGGATGACCAGCACGTCGGGCGACTCGCGCAGCCCGGCGATCTGCGCGTACGCGATGCGCTCGCGGTGCCGGCCGCGCACCGGCGCCATCGGCAGCTCCAGCGCGTCGGCGCCGACCACCACCGCCCAGCCCTCGTGGTGCCGCAGGTTCCGCCGCGCGAGCTCCGCCCCGGCGCCGCACACCGTCGCCAGCGCGACCAGCGCCAGGCCGACCACGCCGCCGAGCACCAGGCCCCACAGCAGCGCCACCGCCGCGGCCAGGCCCATCGCCGCGATCTGCCAACCCGGCTGCTGCAGCGGGACCACCATCGCTACTTGATCGTGACGACCAGCGTGGTCTCGAGCTTGTCCTTGACGCCCTTGGTGGCCGACAGCGCCGGCGCCGCGACGGCCTGGACGCAGGCGCTGGCCGCGTCGGTCACCGGATCCATCACCAGCTTGTACACGCCGGGCTCGTCGTCGAACTCGCTCGGCTTGTAGGTGACCTTGAGCGGGAACCGCGCGCTCAGCGCGCCGCTGGCCTGGTGCTTGTCCCAGCAGCTCACCAGCTGGGCGCGCAGATCGGCGGCGGCCAGGCGCTCGGTGATCACCGGGAAGCTCTTGGCGGCCACCGGCGGATCGGCGGTGACGGTGATGGTCAGGTTGTCGGTGGCCGGCTTGGCCGGGGCCCGGGTCAGGTACAGGTCGGCCAGCGCCGGCTTGGCGATCTGCTTGGGGTCGAGGCCGACGCCGTCGAGGTCGGTCAGCGCCGCCAGCGCCTCCTCGCGCAGCGCCGAGCCCACCGGCACCGCCAGCAGGCAGCGGTGCAGCACCCGGGCCGCCAGCTCGGCCTTCTCGACCTTGGCCTTGGCCTTGGCCAGCACCCGGCCGTAGGCGCAGTCGAGGTCGGGCGGCACCGTCAGCTTCTCGCTCTCGTAGGTGGCCAGCGCCTCGGCGTAGTCGGCGATCGCCGCCTCGATCGAGGCCGCGCGGGCGCCGCGGGCCGCCAGGTAGTCGCCCAGCGTCGAGCGGGCCTCGCGGACGCAGGTGCGATCGAAGCAGTGCAGGCCGGCGGCGCAGTCGGCGGTCGCGCCGCACGACTCGAGCTCGGCGGACGGGCGCTCGGCGACGGCGCCGCCGCTGTTGGACGCGGTCGCGCGGGTGTCGCACGCGGCGGCCGCGACGAGCGCAACGAGGGGGGCCAGGACGGCGGTGGTTCGCATGGGATCTCCGAGGGATGAGCAGAACCCGAATCCCCGCTCACGATCTCGCGTATTGGATGGGGGACCCGTGGGGACCTGGCCCCGCGGGGGAAGGGTTGTCGACAACCCTTCCCGGAGTTGCGAGGAGGTTACCGCAAACCGTCACCCGCCGTCGGCCCAGGTGATCGCCAGCAGCGTCCGCGGCTCGTCGATCCAGGCCCGGGTGCGGAACCGCGCGCGCACCGCGGTGGCGCCGGCCACCTCGAGCAGCCGCTCGAAGAACCCCAGCGTCTGCATCGCCGCGGCCTCCTCGGCCTCGGGCCCCATGTGGTAGCGGATCACCAGCTCGGCCTCGCGGTCGTGCAGCAGCAGGACGTCGAGCGCGTCGAAGTCGAAGAACGTCGCGCGCAGCACCCGGAACCGGTTGAGCGTCTCGATCGGGTCGCCGGGCGCGACCAGCGCCGGCTGGGCGTGGCGCAGGGCGTCGACCGAGAACCGGCCCCACATCCGCACCGCCTGCAGGTCGTGCATCGCGACGAAGCGCAGGATCTGGTTGCCGAGCCGCTCGAACGCGTCCATCGGGTACCAGGCGTCGGGCGCGATCCGCGCGTGCAGGAGCGCGACGTCCTCCGGCGGGAGGTGCTGGGCCCAGTCGACGCCCTTGTGCCCGCGCAGCATGCGGACGTAGTCGACGAACAGCGTGCCCTTGACGTGGCGCAAGCCCGCACTGTACCGCGCCCGGCCGCCGGCGCGCGCCTGCGCCGCGGCTACGGCGTCGCGATCGCGACCGGGAACGTCACCTGGGCGTCGTTCTCGCCGCCGAGCGCGGTGAAGCCGCGGTCGCGGACGGTCATCGCCGCCGCGGCGGTCTTGACCGCCGTGCCGTTGATCGGCGGCATGTGGCGCAAGGTCAGGATCAGGTCGCCCCCGGCAGCCGAGCCCACGACGATCGTGTTGGTCAGGCCGATCGGCAGCCCGCCGACGTCCTGATCGCCGTAGGTGTGGGTCAGCGCGGCGGCCGGCTGGTCGGAGGCCGGCCCGTTGACCGCCGGGCCGGTGAAGAACACCTGGTGCTGGTCGCCCTCGTCGCGCACCTCGTCGGTGATCTCCTCGGGCGGCGTCTCGAGCGTGTTCTGGAAGCGCACCGTCGTGGCGTAGGTGGTGCCCGCCAGGAGGCCGATCGAATCGATCGTCGGCGGGGCGCCGCCGTCGCCGTCGGCGTCGTCCCACACCGCGACCACCGGCGCGCCGGTCGTGGGGGTGAGCGTCAGGGTGATCGTGTTGATCACCTCCTCGGCGTTGGTGGTGCCGCCGTCGTCGCTGCACGCGGCGGCGAGGGTGGCGAGGGCGATGGGGAGCGCGATGCGGAGCTTGGTCATGGCAGGTCCTTTCGGGGACGGAGGTCGGAGGTCAGGGCTGCGCCGCCGCGTCGAAGCGCCCGGTCACGCGCAGGAGGACCTGCCAGCCGGGCTGATCGGCGAAGTAGCGGAGCAGCGAGGTGTAGTCGCGGTAGCGCGCGTTGGTGAGGTTCTGCCCCGCCAGCGCGAAGGTGAGCGGCTGGTCGTCGATCCGCAGGGTGCCCTGCAGCTCGGCGCCGAGCAGGAAGTAACCGTCCGGCGGCGGCGCCAGGTCGGAGAGGAGATCGTAGCGGCGCTGCCGCGCCGTGGCGGTGCCGTCGACGGTGGCGCTGACGTCGCGCAGCGGGCCCAGGCGCGCGCCCGTGACCGTCGCCGCCGCGCGCACGCGATCCGGCGGGATGAACGCCAGGAACGAGCCGTCGCGCCGGTCCTTGGCCCGCACCGCGGCGGCGGTCGCCGCGAGCTCGAGCCACGGCAGCGCGCGCACCGTGACGCCGCCGTCGGCGCCCCAGAACAGCGCGTCGACCGGCTGGGTCACGAACCGCGGGAAGGTGCCGCGGATCAGCACGTCGAAGATCGGCCGGCCGTCGGCGCCGATCGCCGGCGCGAACTCGACGTAGTCGTCGATGCGGTTGACGTAGGCCGAGGCCTGCGCCGCGACCCGCGCGCCCTGGTACTCGACGGTGGCGGTCGCCGAGTAGGTGGTCTCGGGGCCGAGGTCGGGCTTGCCGAGGCCGAGCACCGGGAAGGTCGGCGCGGTGCCGTTGAGGTACTGCTCGTCGGGGTTGGGCGGCCGCGACGCCGTCGACAGGTCGAGCTTGACCGCCGCCGCGCCGAACGCGCGCCGGGCCCCGAGCGACGCCGAGACGGTGTGGAACCGCGACCGGCAGTCGACCGGATCGCCGACGCCGCCCGCGCACGCGTCCATCGCCAGCTGGCCCGAGCGGACCAGCCGCAGGTAGTCCTGGCGCACGATCGACGCGGTGCGCGCCAGGACGTCGTAGCGGAGGCCGGCCTCGACGTCGATGGTCGGCCCGATCAGCCGCTCGATCGCGTAGACGCCGCCGCCGCCGGCGACGTGATCCGGCACCAGCGGCAGGCCGGTGTAGCTGTGGATCTGCGCCATCCCGACGACGCCGACGGTGCCGCGCAGGTGCAGGTGATCGGACAGGTGGATCGGATCGTGGGCCAGCGCCACGTCGAGGTCGTGCGAGGTCAGCCGGAACTTGAACTGCGGCCCGGTCGTGGCCTGGCGCACGACGTCGAACTCCTCGCGCAGGTCGTGCTGGAACGCGTAGGTCGCCGTGATCGTGCCGAGGTGATCGCGGGTCCAGCGCCCGCGCGCCAGCGCGAGGTCGTGGCCGACGCCCTGGTACGGACGCTCGATGTCGAAGTCGGCGCGGTACAGCTCGACGCCGAGCGGCTGCGCCCGCTCGAGCTGCGCGAAGAAGTCGGCGCTCGACTCGACGTGCAGGCACGCGCACACGCCCAGGCGGGCCTGGTAGTGCGTGTACGCGAGCCGATACTCGGCCTGGCCGCGGCGGTAGCCGACCGCGGCGCCCAGGTTCCACTCGTCGGTGCCGGTGTTGTCGAGCGGGTAGTCGGGAGTCCGCGGCGCCGCCAGCCGGCGATACGAGCCCGCGACCTGCCCGGCCAGCCCGGTGACGCGCTCGAACGCCGCCTGCAGCCGCCCGGCGATCGCGCCGCCGCGACCGTTCGAGATGCCGACCAGGTGGACGTCGCCGACGTAGCCCGGCCGGGTCGGCAGCGCGGGCGGGGCGATCACCACCGCGCCGCCGATCGCGTCGGGGCCGTACTGCACCCCGGCGGCGCCGCGCACCACGGTGATCGCGTCGGCCACGAACGGATCGATCTCCGGCGCGTGATCGAGGCCCCACTCCTGCGCGCGGTGGCGGATGCCGTCGACCAGGAGCAGCAAGCGCCGCCCGAACTGCCCGCGCACGACCGGCTTGGCCATCGCCGAGCCCGACCCGAGCTGGGTCACGCCCGGGACCTCGGCGACCGCGTCGGCCAGCCCCTTGCCCCGCGTGCGCTCGAGCGCCGCGCCGGCCAGCGTCGTGGTCGCCCGCATGTCGGGCGGCGGCGGCGCCTCGTCCTCGAGCACCACCACCTCCACCGGGCGCGGCGTGAGCTCGATCTCGAGCGAGCGATCGCCGCGCAGCTCGACGGTGACCTCGACCGGCAGGTAGTCGGGCCGGTCGGCGTTGACGGTCACCACGCCGGCGCACAGCCCGGGCGCGAGCAGGTGTCCGCCGGCCTCGGTCGCGCCGGCGTAGGCGCCGTCGACCAGCACCGCCACGTCGGCCAGCGGCGCGTGGTGGCGCGCGTCGACCGCGTGGACATCGAGCACCCGCGTGCACGGCTCGGCCGCGGGCGCAGGCGCAGGGACCGCCGGCGCGGGCGCAGGGACCGTCGGCGCGGGCGCGGGGACCGTCGGCGCGGGCGCGGGGGCCCCGGGCGGGGGCTGCGCGGGCGGCGCCGGTTGGGCCTGGGCCACGCCCGCGCCGGCCACGATCACCGCCGCGGCCACGAGCCACACGGCACGTCGCATCTTCATTCGTTCACGCACAGAGGACTGCTCCGCGTTCCGGACAGCCACGAGCGCGCGCCCGCGCACGCCCCCGGCGACGGCGGCGCGCACGCGCCGCGACCGACGGTCACTCGGGCGCCGCGTGGCGCCGCGTCAGCCGACGGTGGGCGGTGACGCCTTGGGCGCCAGCCGGAACAGCCCTTGGATCGCGAGCGCCGCCCGCGCCACCGGCGGCGCGGCGGCCAGCGGCAGCGCCACGCGCGGCGCCGCGGCGAACGCGGCCACCCGCGGCGTGGCCCGCTGGCTCGGCGCCTGGCAGTGCTCGTGGTCGTGCTCGCCGCGCTGCGCGTGGCCGACGAACGCCGCCTGCCCGACCGCCGGGGCGGCGTCGACCATCGCCGCCAGCTCGTCGGCGCCGCCCTCGACCAGCTCGCCGTGCGCCGCGCAGCGCCGGTGCTGGATCAGGCCCATGTGCAGGACGCCCAGCAGCTGCCCGAGCACGCACGCCAGCGCGACGACGGCCCAGCGGGCCGGGTGGCGCGAGCGGTGGCGGGCCGGGGTCACGGTGCCTGCCAACCTAACAGCCGCGCGCGCGGCCGGCAACGCCGCGGTCACACCCGGCGGAGGATGTCGCCGAGCAGCTCGCGGGTGCCGGGGTCGGCCTCGATCTCGTAGTGGGCGCGCAGGATCGGGACGATGTCGGGGTTGTCGAGCGAGATCAGCGCCGAGCGCGCCGCGTCGCGCAGCACGCCCGACTCCTGGCGCAGCACGCCGATCAGCACCTCGCCGGCCTCGACCGTCTGGATCTTGCCCATCGCGTCGATCGTCGCGCCGCGCACCCGCTGCTCGGTGGCGTCCTGGTAGATCCGCGCCAGCGGCCCCAGCGCGTGCGGGAAGTGCAGGCCGGTGATCGCCAGCAGCGCCGCCTCGCGGACGCCGCCGTCGGCGTCGGCCAGCGCCAGCCGCACCGTCGCGAACGACCGCTTGAAGTACAGGTAGCGCAGCGCCTTGACCGCCGCCCGCCGCACCTGGGGATCGCCGTGGCGGTACAGCGTCTCGAGCGGCGCCAGCGCCGCGTAGCTCTGCAGCTCGCCGAGCTGCTCGGCCAGCGTCACCAGCGTCTCGACCTCGGCGGTGGCGTTGCGCAGCTGCGCGTCGGCCGCGGTCAGCATCACCACCAGCGCGCGGCGGCGGATGCCGTTGGGGTAGCGCAGATCGCCGACCATCGAGCTGGCGACCGCCAGCGGATCGCCGGCCAGCTCCCACTCGAGCAGATCGGCGAACCAGATGTCGGCGTAGGCGTGCTGCTGCTTGAGGTAGTCGGGGAACGCCGGCGCGTCGCTGGCGGCGCCGGCCGCGCCGTCGTAGCGGCGGGCGATCGTCGCGTAGCGGGCGCGCTTGTCGTCGGCCAGCTCGAGCTTGGCCAGCCGCTCGAAGCCGCGGCGCACGCCGACGTAGTCGCCGACCGCCGAGTACTGCTGGACCGCGGCCAGGAGCGCGTTCTCGACCATCTCGATCGGCAGGCCGTCGGCCTGGTACTTGTCGGCGCAGCGCTGCCAGGTGTCGGCGCTCTTGGCCTGGTAGCGGCGGTCGTACGGCAGGTGGACGTGCTGCGCGTACTGCGCCGCCTCCTGGTAGATCGTCGCCGCCGCGTGCAGCTCGCCGCGCTCGAGCGCCAGCCGGACGAAGTCCTCGTAGTACTGCAGCACGTAGAACTTCAGGTTGTCGCCGGCCAGCACCCGGATGCAGTTGACGTAGCCGAGCGCGATGTTCTCGAACTGCCCCGAGTCCTTGCCGAGCTTGAGGACGATCTGGAAGCAGTCGAACGCGCGCTCGAGCTCGCCGGCGATCTCGAAGTCGTCGGCGACCTGCTCGAGCCGGCGCTGCGCCTCGACCAGCGCGCGGCGCGCGTCGGGTGACGCCGGTTCGAGCCGGGCGATCGCCGAGCCGATGTTGAAGTGCACCAGCGCCTGCTCGTAGGGGCGCTCGCGCAACGCGGCGTGGTTGGCCAGCGCCTCCCAGCCGGCCCGGGCCTTGTCGTGGGCCTTGGCCTTGTCCCACGCCACCGCGGCGTGGGCCGGCCGGCTGGCCTCGGCCCACGCGGTCGCGGCGTCGGCCCAGCGCTTCTCGACCTCGGCCAACCGGGCCCGCAGCTCGGGCGACGACGCCAGGCTGGCCTTGGCCTGATCGAAGTAGTGCAGGTACAGGTAGACGAACCCGGCCTCGCGGCCGCGGCCCAGGTGGCGGTAGCAGTCGGCCAGGCCGCGCAGCCAGTCGTCGTACTCGTAGTCGACGACGTGGGTCTGGGCGATCAGCTCGCGGTAGGCGCGCTCGGCCTCGGCGTGCCGGCCCGACGCCATCGCCTGCTGCGCCGCCGACGCCGCGGTCTCGATCGAGTGGAAGCCGCGCCGGCTCATGGCCGCCCTCGCCCGCCCGGCCGCCGCGCGGCGTCGCTGACGATGTCGAGCGCCCGGCGCTGCCGGCCCTGGCGCGACGCGAAGATCTCGGGCGACACGACCTGGTGGCGGGCCAGCGACGCGACGAAGTCGGGCAGCTCGTCGGTCGACGGGCTGATGATGATGCCGTAGAGGAACGCGTGGCTGGCCAGATCGGCGACCACCTCGGGCGGCAGGTGGCACTGGCCGTGGGTGACGATGTAGACGACGGTCTGGCGGCGGTGATCGCGGCCGGCCCGGGCCAGCTCGGTCGCGAGCTGCCGGAACACCTTGGCGTAGTTGCGGCCGCGCTCGCTCTTGAACGACAGCAGGTAGGGCACCGGCACCTGGCCCGAGCGCGCGATCTTGACCGTCTCGTGCAGCCGCGAGTCGAAGAACCGCAGCCACACCTCGTCGCCCTGCAAGGTCAGCTTCTTGAGCAGCGCCACCACCAGCCCGCGCGCGAACACCGTGCGCTGGCCGCGCATCGACGCCGACGAGTCGATCAGCACGTACTGCAGCCGGCGCTCCTCCTCGCGCTGCCGCTCGCGGCCGTAGTACAGGAGCTCCTGATCGACGACCTTCTGCTCGAAGATCTCGCGGTCGTAGGCCAGCTCCGACAGCACCAGCGAGTCGACGTTGCCCTTGCGCTCGATCGAGGCGTAGCCGTCGACCGCGTAGGTCTGGACCGCGGTCGCGCGCCGGGTCTCGAGCACGCTGGGCAGGAGCTCGAGCGAGAAGTTGGCGACGTCGTGGGCCTCGGGCGAGCCCAGCGCCGCGAACAGATCGACCAGGTCGACCGCGCCGCCCAGCGCGTCGCCGGCGCCGTCCTTGAACATCCCCAGCAGCCGGACCGTGTCGAGATCGATCAGCTCGACCGAGGTCAGCACGTGCAGCGCATGCTCGCCGAGGTGGCCGAGCAGGCTCCACAGCGGCTTGGCGTCGAAGTCCTTCCAGTGATCGAGCGGATCGACGTCGGTGTACAGGCCGAGGTCGAGCGGCAGCGGCGCGGCCACGCCGTGCTCGCGCTCGCGCCAGCGGTGGAAGGTGTCGCCGAGGATCCGGGTCAAGAGGACGCCGATCAGCTCGTCGCGCAGCCGCATGCCGGCCAGCTTGTCGACGACGTCGGAGGCGGCGACGGTCGTGACCAGCCGGCGGTAGGCCTCGATCAGCGCCTTGGCCTCGCGCGGCCCGCCCAGCTTGGCCACGTCGTCGGCCGGCTTGAGCACCCAGCCCGAGCCGCGCGGCGTCGTCAGCAGCACGCCGAGGTCGTGGACCACGAACAGCGGCAGCCGCACGCCGAGCCGGGCGATCGCGTTGGACCACACCGCGGCCCGGACCCGCGCCATCGGGTTGTCGACCTGCACGCACGACAGCGCCAGCGTCGCGAGCTCGCGGGCGAGGTGGCTGCGTCGACGGTCGGCGGGAACCGGCATGAAGGTCGAGAGTCTCGCGTATTGGGTGGGGGTCCCACCGGGGCATGCCCCCGGTGGGGGAGGGTTTGTCGACAAACCCTCAAGGGTTGAGGTGGGCGCGGCCGAGGTGCACGAGGTAGCTGCGCAGCAGCGCCTTCTGGGCCAGCGAGCTGTCGGCGCCGGCGGCGCGGATCGCCGCGTTGGCCGCGGGGTCGCTCGAGATCGCGACCACCTTGCCGGCGAAGCCGGCGCTGCGCAGCGCGCGGGTGACGTCGGTGCCGACCCGGCGACCCGGCCCCAGGGCGAAGTCCATGAACACCACGTCGAAGCCGGCGGTCAGGCACTGCGCGACGGCGTCGTCGGCGTGGGCGAACACCGTCACCGCCAGCCCGGGGATCCGGAACTGCTCGCCGCGCGCCGCGACCACGTCGTCGTAGATCGCCACCTGCAGCGGCGGCGCGGCGGACGTGGCGGTGGGCTCGACGGCGGCGGTCATGGGGTGGGCCTAGAGGCCGAACTTCGACGACGCGAACACGGTCTCGAGCAGCTGATCGACCTCGCGCAGCATCCGGGTCGAGGTGTCGCTCGGCATCGCCGCCAGCGCCGCCTTGATCTCGGACAGGTTCTTCAGCTGCGAGAACATCTGGATGTCCGACAGCTCGGTGCCCGAGGTCAGGAGCTCGCGGATCAGGTTGAGCTCGGCCAGCAGGTCGTCGAGCGACGCCTGCGGGCCGATGAAGCGGCGCTCGGCCGGGTGCTCGCGGTAGTAGGCGTCGACCACCGGGTTGACGATCTCGGCCAGCAGCTCGACCTGATCGAGGTTGTTCCAGATGTGGCGCAGCACGAAGAAGTCGCCGTCGTGGACCCGGGTGCGGCCGTCGAACACCGCCGAGGCGGCGAACAGCTTGAGCAGCTTGACCGCGCGGCGGTCCGAGACGCTGACGCCCTCGCTGCGGATCTGGAAGATCAGGCCCTTGTACTTCGCGAGGAAGTCGTCGGGGAACACCATGAAGCGATCGAACGACGCCTGCAGCGTGCGCAGGTCGCGGGCGCTGAGGATCGGCTTGAGCTGATCGCCCTTGCCGGTCATGCGCGCCACCTCGAGGGCGATGCCCTTCTGCATCAGCTCGCCGAAGTGGTAGCTGTCGAGGTTGTCCGACAGCACCCGCAAGAGGAAGCGATCGAACATCGCGCCCAGGCTGTCGTCGTTGGGGACCTCGTTGGAGGCCGCGAACAGCGAGATCAGCGGCACCTGCACGACGCTCGGGCCGTTGGCGAACTTGCGCTCGTTGATGACGTGCAGGAGCGAGTTCAAGATCGCCGAGCTCGACTTGAAGATCTCGTCGAGGAAGACGATCTCGGCCGACGGCAGCATGTTCTCGATGCGCCGCGTGTACTTGCCGTCGCGGAACGCCGCGATGTCGACCGGGCCGAACAGCTCGTTGGGCTCGGTGAAGCGGGTCAGCAGGTACTCGAAGTAGCGGGCGTCGACCAGCTTGGCGAACATGCCGACCATCGCGCTCTTGGCGGTGCCGGGCGGCCCGACGATGACCATGTGCTCGCCGGCGATCGCCGACACCAGCATCAGCCGGATGATCTCCTGCTTGTCGAGGAAGTGCGCCCCCATGACCCGCGCCACCTCCTGCACGCTGGCGCTGGCGCGGGCGACGTCGACGAGAGCGGGGCCACCAGGAGCGGACGCGGGGTGCGGGGGCGAGGCCATGCGAGAGGCCGAGTGTATATCATCCACCGACGGCGGCCGGGGCCGGCGCCAGGTGTCGGACCAGCCGATCGGCGACCCCGGCGATCACCGCGTCCCCGAGCAGGTCGCCGACGGCGGCGCGCTCGAGCTCCCAGCGCCGGTGCCAGACCGGCTCGGCGGCCAGGCCGGGCGGCGCGGCCAGGGTCGGCGCCAGCACCGCCAGCGCGGCGGGCAGCGCCGCGTAGGTGACCAGCCCGCGCGGCCGGTTGACGCCGGGCGCCAGCGCCGCGGTGAGCGCCGACGACTTGTCGTCGGCCGCGCCCACCACCTGCAGGCTGGCCAGGTGCACCAGGAACGCCGCCACCGCGCGCACGTCGTCGCTGGCCGGGCTGCGCTCGACCAGCTGCTCGAACGCGGCCGCCAGCCGGGCGATCGCCGGCAGCGCGCCGCCGGGCGCGGTCATCGTCGCGTAGGCGATCGCGCGCGCCAGCTCGGCGTCGCGCAACAGGAACACCGCGTCCTCCCAGTGCAGCGGCGGGCCGTTGGGCGGCGGCGCGATCAGCTGGGTCAGCGGGCTGCGGCGGTACAGCGCCGCGGTCACCGGCGCGACGTCGGGCGCGCTGAGCAGCTCGTCGAAGCCGGCCCGCGTGACCTCCTCGCGCACCCGGCGCAGGCCGCGCCACGCGGTCAACCGCGCCGGCGCCGCCTGGCCGAAGAACCGCGCCCGCCCGGTCCACCACGCCACCAGCAGGTCGCGCCGGCCCAGCCGGTGCAGGTTGTGGAGCAGGCCGTGGCGCGCCAGCACCCGCGTGCGATCGCGCGTGATCGGCTGCGACACCAGCCCCAGCGCCGCGCCGGCGATCCGCCGCCGCATGCGGTCGGTGATCAGCGCGCCGTCGGCGTCGGGGTGGGCCAGCACCAGCGCGTTGTGCAGCCCGATCGCCAGCGCCAGCTCGTCGTCGCCGAACACCAGCGCCGGCGGCCGCGCGCACACCACCGCCAGCGCGTCGGTGCGCGCGTCGTCGACCGCGACCAGCGGCACGGTGGCGCCGTCGAGCTCGCCGCGCAGGCGATCGACGTCGGCGGTGGTCAGCGGCCGCCCGACGTGGACGTCGCCGCCGGCCACCAGCGGCAACACGAACGACTCGAGGAAGCCGTGGGCGGTGACCTTCATCCGCCGCTGCCCAGCGCCTTCTGGTCGGGCTCGGGGAAGCCCCACAGCGCGAACCGCCCGAGCCCGTCGTTGACGACCGTCGGCTCGCCGGCGGCGGCGATCGCCACGTCCCGGACCTCGACCTTGTCGGTCTCGAGCCGCGCGATCGCGCGACGCTCGAGCGGCGCCAGCGCGCTGTCGGCGATCTGGAACGGCGGGCCCTCGCCGGTGAACACCGTCAGCGTGCCGCTGCCGTGGTCGAGCGCGGCGGCCAGCACCTCGGGCGACACCCGCGGCACGATCTCGAGGCCGAGCGGCACCAGGATGCCGGGGGCCTGCGCCGCCAGCAGCGTGCCCAGCGGCACGACGTCGATGCCGGTCGGCGCGACCAGCAGGATGCCGCGATCGGTGGCGGCGGCGCGCAGCCCGCGCAGGCTGGCCGGCGGCAGCGCGAACACCAGCCGCTTGAAGTGCGCGGCCTGCGCGGTCGGGATCATCGTCGCGATGACCCGGCGCACCGCGCCCACCGCCGGCGCCAGCCGCAGCTCGACGCCGATCGTGTCGGGCGCGCGGGTGCCGAAGCTGGCCGGCGCCTTGGCGGTCTCGACGCCGAGGTCGATCCGGGTCACGTCGGCCAGCCGCGACAGCTCGAGCGGCCCGGGGATGACGTCGACCCGATCGTCGGGCCAGAACAGGTGGAAGCTGTCCTCGGGCAGGACGCTGGCCACCGCCGACAGCTCGACCGGGTGGCTCCAGCCTGCGGCGACGCAGACGTTGGCGCCGGCCGGCACGAACACGTCGATGCCGGGCGTGCCCAGGCACAGCCCGAGGATGCGCTCGGGCAGATCGCGCACCCGCAGGAGCAGGTACTCGGTCGCGCCGGCGCGCTCGAGCCCGCCGGTCGGCGGCCGCGGCGCGCACAGCCCGATCGTCGCGTCGACCTTGTTGCGCCACAGGTAGCGGATGACGCCGTCGCCGAGGCCCCGCGCCACCGCCAGGTACAGGTCGCTGCGCTGCTCGGCGGACAGGCGGATCGTCCCCGGGCTGCGCCGCAGCGACAGCCGGAACAAGAGCTTCTCGAGCGGCAGCGTGCCCTCGCGGGCGTAGGCCTGCGTGAAGTCGTCGTCGTGGACCATCAGCTCGACGCCGGCCGGCAGCGCGCCGATGTCGACCGCGTCGTAGCCGTAGGGCGAGCGATCGTCGCGGTACTTGACGAAGTGCTTGGCGGTGCCGGTGTAGATCGCGCCGCCGACCAGCCGCGCCACCCGGGCCGCGCGATCGGCGGCGTACGACGACACCGCCGGGATCTTGAGGATCATCTCCCGGCTCATCAGCGGCGTCCGCACCCGGACGATCTCGAGCCCGGCGGTCAGCTCGTCGAGCGACGCCTCGTGCGAGTAGACCCGCAGCCACGACACGACGCCCTCGAGCGACGGGAACACCAGCAGGCAGAACCGGCCCAGCACGACGCCGCGCGGGTCGGGGGCGACGCCGGGCATGACCAGGCGGGTCTGACCGTGGGCGACGTGCTCGAGCGCCATGGCCGTCACGGTAGCATCGCGGCCGGCGCCCTGGACACCGGGGCGCCCGGCGATCGAACGTCGGGCCCATGCCGCCGCCCGCCGTCGATCGCAAGGCCGTGGCCCTGGCGGTGGTGGTCGCCGCGCTCGGCTACTTCGTCGACATCTACGACCTGATCCTGTTCGGCGTCGTGCGCAAGCCGAGCCTGGCCGCGCTCGGGGTCGCGCCCGCCGACATGCAGGCGGTCGGCGAGCGCCTGCTCAACTACCAGATGGTCGGCATGCTGGTCGGCGGCGTCGTCTGGGGCGTGCTCGGCGACAAGCGCGGCCGGCTGTCGGTGCTGTTCGGGTCGATCATCACCTACTCGCTGGCCAACATCGCCAACGGCTTCGTCGCCGACGTCGACACCTACGCCTGGCTGCGGCTGATCGCCGGCGTCGGCCTGGCCGGCGAGCTGGGCGCCGGCATCACGCTGGTCAGCGAGCTGGTGCCGGCGCGCTCGCGCGGGTGGGCCACGACGATCGTCGCCACCGTCGGCATCGCCGGCGGCGTGGTCGCGACCTTGGTCGGCGACGCGGTCCACTGGCGGACCGCCTACTACATCGGCGGCGGGCTCGGCCTGGCGCTGCTCGGGCTGCGGCTCGGCGTGCGCGAGTCGGCGATGTTCGCCGCGGTGCGCGGCGCGGCCACCGTCGGGCGCGGCCGGATCGTCGCGCTGGTCAGCTCGCCGGCGCGGCTGCGGCGCTACCTGACGGTGATCCTGGTCGGCGTGCCGATCTGGTACGTCGTCGGCATCCTGGTGTTCTTCTCGGCCGAGATCGGCGGCGCGCTGGGCGTCACGCCGGCGCCGCGGCCGGCGGAGGCGCTGCGCTACTGCTACGCCGGCCTGGCGGTCGGCGATCTGGCGTCGGGCGCGCTGTCGCAGGTGTGGCGATCGCGGCGCAAGGCCATCGCGGCGTTCCTGGCGCTGACGACGCTCGGCACGGTCGGCTACTTCACCGTCGGCGCGCGCTCGGGCGCCGCGTTCCTGGCCTGCTGCGCGGTGATCGGCCTGGGCGCCGGCTACTGGGCGGTGTTCGTGACCAGCGCCGCCGAGCAGTTCGGCACCAACCTGCGCGCGACGGTGACGACCACCGCGCCCAACGTCGTGCGCGGCGCGCTGGTGCCGATGACCTTCGCCTACGCCAAGGCCCGGGCCGCGTGGGGCATCGTGCCCGGCGCGATCGCGGTCGGCGTCGGGGTGCTGGCGCTGGCCGCCGGCGCGCTGGTGCTGCTCGACGAGACCCACGGCCGCGAGCTGGATTTCGTCGACGACGACGCCTGATGGCGTAGACTCGGGGCGTGGACGACGCCGCCTCCGGACCGGCCTCGCGGCCCGCCGATCACGCCAGCTTCCGCTGCCGGACGTGCGGCGCGGCGCAGGCGCTGGCGCCCGGCGCCGAGGCGCTGGCCTGCGGCCACTGCGGCGCGGTGACGCCGATCGAGCCGATCGCGCGGGCCATCGTCGCCCACGACTTCGCCCAGGCCCGGGCCCGGGTCCGCCGCGGCCCGGCCGGCGGCGTGGCCAGCGGCGGCCACGAGGTGCAGTGCCGCCACTGCGGCGCGCGCTCGGTGACGACGCTGCAGGCCCGCCGCTGCCCGTTCTGCGACGAGGCGCTGGTGGTCGACCTCGCGCCCAGCGCCGACACGATCGCGCCCGACGCGGTGCTGCCGTTCGCGGTGGCCAAGGCCGCCGCCGGCGACGCCTACCAGCGGTGGCTGCGCTCGCGGTGGTTCGCGCCGTCGGACCTCAAGCGGCGCGCCGCCCACGACGGCCTCGACGGCGTCTACGTGCCGTACTGGACCTTCGACGCCGACTCGCTGACCCGCTACACCGGCAGCCGCGGCGAGTACTACTGGGTCGAGCAGCGCTACACCGACAAGGACGGCAAGCGCCAGACCCGGCAGGTGCGCCGGACCCGCTGGCACGGCGCCGCCGGCACCGTGCGGGTCCGCTTCGACGACGTCGCGGTGTGCGCGTCGCGCGGCCTGCCGCGCAACCGGCTGGCCCAGCTCGAGCCGTGGCGGCTCGACGGCCTGCGCCCGTTCGACGGCGCCTACCTCGCCGGCTTCGTCGCCGAGCGCTACGCGGTCGATCTCGAGGAGGGCTGGGTCGAGGCCCAGGGCGTCATGGAGGGCCGCATCACCGCCGCGGTCCGGGCCGACATCGGCGGCGACGCGCAGCGCGTGCACTCGCTCGACATCCAGCACCGCGCGGTGACCTTCAAGCACGTGCTGTTGCCGGTGTGGGTCTCGAGCTACCGGTACCGCGGCGCGGTCTACCGCGTCGTCGTCAACGCCCAGACCGGCGACGTCGCCGGCGATCGGCCGTGGAGCGTCGCCAAGATCGCGCTGGCGGTCGCCGCGCTGGCGCTGGTGATCGCCGCGATCGTGTGGTTCGCCCGCGCGCGGCCGCCCGCGCCGCCGCCGCCGCCGCCGGCGCTCGTCGCGCCGCGCTAGGGTTTGCTTTTCGTCGCCGCGCGCCCGATGATCAGGCGTCGATGGCCGCAGACGAAGGCAAGCCGACCGCGACGGTGCTGCGCATCAAGGTGCGCCACGCCGACCTCGACGCCTTCGTCGAGCGGTTCGCGTCGCAGATCACGCGGCTCGGGGTGTTCATCCCGACCCGCACCCCCAAGCCGATCGGCACCGAGGTGCGGTTCGAGATCCGCACCGCCGACGACAAGCCGGCGCTGATCGGCCAGGGCAAGGTCAAGCTGGTGCGCGCGCACGATCCCGCGCACCCGCGGGTCGTCGCCGGCATGGCGGTCGAGCTGCAGCGGGTCGGCCGCGACTCGCGCGACGTGCTGGTGCGGATGC
This sequence comes from Myxococcales bacterium, assembly GCA_016794525.1. Taxonomy (GTDB): domain Bacteria; phylum Myxococcota_A; class Polyangia; order Haliangiales; family Haliangiaceae; genus UBA2376. The sequence goes on along the minus strand of JAEUJY010000164.1, from coordinate 1,423 downwards.
TCGAGGTGCGCAAGCGCCGCGGCCTGGTCGACGGCCCGGCCGGCATGCCGATGCCGGGCGAGCCCGAGCACGACGAGGCCCGCGAGCACAGCGCGCCGCACCCGATGCCGCGGGCCGCGACGCCTGCGCCGATCGCCGCGCCGGTCGCCGCGCCCGTCGACGTCGCCGAGCCGCGCGACGAGGTGACGGTGGCCCGCGCGCCCCGGCCCCGGCCGCCGACGGCGGCGCCCCCGCCCGAGGCCGAGCCGCTGGCGATCGCGCCGCCGCCCGCGCCGCCGCCCGCCGCGCCGGACCTCGCGCCCCGCGTCGCCCGGATCCGGCCCGCGCTCGATCTGTCCGCGGTGACCGCCGCCGCGCCGCCGGCCCACGACGACCTCGAGGACTGGCCCGAGGCCCGGCGGCCGCTGGCCGAGGTCGTGGCCCGCGCCCGGGCGCTGGTCGGCGACGACCTCGACGCCGAGCTCGCCGACGCCGCGGCGCCGACGCCGGTGATCGATCTGGCGTCGGCGCGGATCGCCGCGACCGCCGCGCTGGGGCGGCCGATGCGCGTCGCCGGCGCCCGCGAGCGGAGCGCGCCGCTGCCGATGCCGGCGGCGCTGGTGGAGACCGGCGGGCTGGCGGTCGCGCGCGCCGCCGACGTCGCCGCGGTCGAGCTGGCCGCGCCGGCGCCGATCGTCGCCCCCGCGGTGACCCCGCCGCCGGCGTTCGACGACGCCACGACGATCGACGTCCCGATCGCGGCGGCCGCCGCCGCGCTGGCCGCGAGCCCGCCCGCGGCCGCGGTCGAGCCGCCCACCGCGGTCGACGTCGCGCCGTTCGTCCCCGCGCCCAGCGCCGAGGCCATCGCGCTCGAGGCCGCGCTGGCCGCCGAGGCCGCCGAGTCCGCCGGCCGCGCCCGCGCCGCCCGCGCCCAGCGCGAGCGGGCCAAGCGCGAGGCCAACGACCGCGCGCTGCGCGATCGCAACGCGCGCATCCAGCGCGAGCTGGCCGAGCGCGAGCGCCGGGCCCGCCCGCCGACCGGCGCGCCCGATCCGCTGGCGGCGCTCGACCTCGACGAGGCGGCGCCGAGCGACCGCGAGGCCACGCGCAAGGTCGACCTGGCCAAGGTCACCGCCGAGGCGACCCGCCGGGTCGACGCCGCGACGCTGGCCGCCGAGGCCCTGGGCGCCGCCGACCTGCGCTCGTCGCTGGCCGCCGACGATCCCGACCTGCGCTTCCTCGAGCAGCTCGCGCTCGACGAGGGGCCGGCCCCGGCCCGCCGCCGCGCGCCGCACACCGTGCCGCGGACGACGCCCCCGACCCGGCCACCGCCGCCCGCGCCACCCCCGCCCGGCCCGCCGCCGCCGTCGGCCCGCGTCGACGTCGACCTGGCCGACGACGACTCGGTCGAGATCTCGATCGACGTCGACGATTGACTACCTCG
>JAEUJY010000134.1 GCA_016794525.1 Myxococcales bacterium | reverse complement strand
CAACTACCCCGACGACAACTACCCCGACGACAACTACCCCGACGACAACTACCCCGACGACAACTGCCCCGATGACAACTACCCCTGAGCCTCAACCCTCAACCATGGAGGATGGGGAGATGTAATTGACGTCGTGGGGTGAAAGTAGTGGACGCCATCCAAGATGTTGCTTGACTGGTTCTTGCTCTCATCGGCCACGGCTGCATCGTCACTGCGATCAGCAACTCGCCGAGCACGCAGCCGCCAGCGGCTCCGTCCGCGGACGGCGCGACAGCCGCGGTGGCTTCGATCGCAACTATCGTGCTTTCTGGTCCAGGTATGGGATCGCGACGCGCTGAGCGCCCGCGCCGAACGCCCCGGGCTTCGCCATGCTGATGGCGGTCTCCGACTAACGGCAGCAGCGAAAGGGCGCGGCACTCGAACTTCACGTTCGCGTTGCCGCGCATCGGCAGTGTCACAGCGTGCGCGTTGAACGCCGACATCCGGAGTGAGACTTGCGGCGGATAGTACCGGTAGGGTGATTGACGGCAGCATCCGTCGCGTGGTGTGCTCCGGTGGGGTGGTCAACGGCACACATCGTTCCGGTGAACTTCCCGCGGAGGCTTCATGTCGAGAAGCTCGGATTCCGTTGGAGAATTGGTGTGGCGTGGAAGGCTGCACCTCGGAAGCGACCCGGGCGTCTACGGCGACGCCACCTACGTCGGGCTGGCGACCGAGTGGGCGGTGACGCTGCACAATTTCAAGGTCGAGGGCGCCCAAGACCCGAGCCCCGAGGTGACATTCGTTCTCGAAGCTGACGATGTGGCGATCTATGGTGCCGCCAAGGGACATGCCGTCACGCTTTGGCTCTACCAACCCGACCCAGCCCAGCAGTTCGCATGGATGCGTGCGCCGCTGCCGATCGTAAGTGGCGACCGTCTCGCTGCGAGCCCCCACAAGATCGTTGCAAGAGTTCCTGCACGTGGCCCGCTCCGGATCGGGATCAATCTGCACGTCGAAGAGACCATCCATCCCGGGTTGTACGACGACTTCGTTGCGACGCGTATTGGCCTGATTGCCAAGACTCACTACGCGTCGCTTGGTTTCGAGTACGAGTCCGACGCCCCGCGGGTCTGATCGGAACCGCGATGCTGACCATCCTGTCGTCGCGAAGCCTCGGACCCGCGCGGGAGGCCGCACCATCCGTTCTCTACGAAGCAGGACTCTATACGCCGGATGCGTTTCATCCGCGCGGCGCAGTCCTCGTTCAAGACGGCGTGATTGTCGACGTGTTCCCAGAGGCGCCCGCCGATGCCGAGCAACTCGGAGTGCGCATCGCTTTGGACGGTATCTTGTTCCCTGGCTTGATCGACGCACACAACCATGCGTCGTTCGGAGCAATCCCGAGTTGGACTCCAGCGCGGTACTACACAAGCCGTTTCGATTGGCGAGGGAAGAGTCGAGCTGGTGTGTGGGTCGTGCCAGAGCCTGATCCAGACTACGCACGATTGGTGTCGGCACCGTTCAAGAAGATTCCGACGGTGATGCAGCCGCAGGCGTTTCTCTACGGTCAGGTTCGCGGCGTAGTCGGTGGCACGACCACCATGCTCCTGGACGCTGAGGTGGGGATCCCAGATCTTCCAGGTCTTCCAGGTTTCGTGCGGGATCCGAAGGACTGGGGTTCTCGGGTCTTCGGTGTCCTCGACATCCTCGCCGTCGATGCAGTCTCTGTCAACGAGATCGTGAAGGAACTCAACGCCGACAGGGCGAAGCTGATGGTGCATCTGGGCGAGGGGACGGACGGCTTCGCCCGAGGCGAGTTCCGAAGCCTCGTTGATCGTCAGCTCCTCACGAAGAATACGTCCCTGATCCACGGCATGGGATTGCTCCGCCCGGATTGGCTTAAGGTTCAGCAGTCGAGCGCGAGCGTTGTCTGGTCGCCTGTCAGCAACCTTCGGCTCTACGGCCGCACGTTGGACATCGCCGCGGTTGTCGGTCTTGGAATTCCCGTCGCTCTCGCTCCTGATTGGGCGGTCTCGGGGAGCTCGACCCTTTTGGATGAGCTTCGCTTCGTTCGGCGAAACTATCCGATCCTCGGCGCCGAGCGCCTGGTCGCGATGTGCACGGAGGTTCCCGCAGCACTGCTGGGGCTCCATCATCTCGGTCGGATCGAGAAAGGTCGCGCGGCCGACCTCTTGTTGCTTGGTGGACATCGCGACGTGACCTCGCGTTTCCAAGCAGCTGACGCGCTTTGCCATGCGCACGTGGAAGAGGTCACGCTGGTGATCATCGCTGGCGTGTCGGTGTGCGGCACCGCAGAGCTGATGGCTAAGACGCCAGCTGGCGGCCTGGCAAGCGAGATTGTCAGCGTTCCGAGCACAAGCGCTGACTACGGGCGGACCCTTCGCATCGCCGAGAGTGCTGCGTTCGGACCGGCAGCGACCGCGCTGCAAGGCGTGCTCGGTGCGCTTGCGCCTCTGTGGGAACCACCTGTGCTGTGATTCTCATCGAGAAGTCAAGCGAGTTCGTGCGGTAGCGAGAGTTCACCGCTCCGCGGGGGCACCCGACGCGTGCGAGGCGCTAGGCTTGGTCCAAGGTCTCGATCTGCAACGAGTGGACGCGTGCGCAGAACTCATCGAACAACTCGGGCATAGCGCGGCGCGAGTTCGTGTTTACCCTGATGAAGAGACTCTCGCACGGCCGCAGTCTATCGCCTGCCCAAGGAGACCTCCCCATGAAGTTCTCGCAGTTCCTTCGCTACACCGCTGCGGCTTTCCTTGTCACCGGAAGCATGTTGGTGACGGCGGCGCAGGGTGCGCAGGAGCCCTCCGTGCGGAAGCCGCCCGTCGAGGTCTCGGCCTTCGCGTTTGTGCTCGCCTCTGACGTCGTGTGGCTGGACAACGAGCGGTTCGTCGTGGGGCGTCTCGACGGAACCGTCAGCGTCTTCCGCCTGGGTTCCGAGGGCGTGGTCGTCGAAGCGACGGGGGTTGTTCCGTCGCGCAACGGCGTTGAAACGGTGATCCGTACGTCGGAGACCACCTTCGTCACTTCGAACGATCACGGCTCGCTCGCCTTTTGGTGCTTGAGGGATGGCGAACTGGTGGTGGCAGTTTATTCGTACGCTCCCGAACTCGCGCTCGGGCGCGCCCACAGCGGTGCGGTCGTCGAAGGGAGGCTCGTTGCGGGCCACGCCAACGGGTACATCTCCACCTGGAACGTGACAGAAGCCGGGCTCGAGTTCGAACGACAAGTTTCCGTTCGGTCGTTCAGCCCGGTGGACCGGCCTGGCGACACCTGGCCGGGCGATGACTACGTCGTCAACGCGGTCGTCTCCGTCGGTGGCGATCTTGTGGTGACCGCCGCCGAAGATGGAGACTTGGTGCTGGTGCGCGTGTCGACCGGCGACGAAGTTCACCGCATGCGGTACAATCCCTCTGCGCACTTCGGCTTGAACGGGCTTGCCGCCGACGGTGATCTCTTCGTTGCGACCAACTGCCCTGCTGACGCATCGGAGGCGAACCTCTACAGCTACCGCGTCGTCAAGGATCGCATCGAGCGTCTCAGTTCGGTGCGGTTGTTTCGCGACACGTCCCAGCCCCACGACAATGGCGGCGACTTTGCGGCGGCGGCCGCGATCGCGTCCTCCGGAGGGAAGCGCATCGTGTTCGCTACGACCGAGAAGGGCACGCTCTGGTCGGGAACACTTGACGACTCGGGGGCGATGTCCCTGCCGTTTACGTTGCCCCTCGACGAGGGGCCGATGGGACCAGGTGGTCCCGTAGCGGTCAGTCCCGATGGCCGGCACGTTGCGGTCGTCACGATGAACGTCCGGGTCCTGAAGGTCGCGACGGCAGAGTAATCTGCTTGGGATTCCTGCGGGTTGCAGCGCCACTCGTCTCCGGAGAGCGCGTCCCGGGGAGCCAGATCGAGCGGCGGCGGTGGGGCGCGGGTGGCGGGTCGCGCGGGCCGCGGCGCGGCGGTGATCGTCGGCACGAACGACGGCCGGTTGTTGCACTGGGCGTAATCAAGTGCTGGGAGCGTTTCGCTCTCACGGCAACGCGGAGGTCCGGATCATGACGAAGAAGAGCGGCGAGAAGAACCTGGCGCTCGCGCGCCGCGGCGAGCTGATCGAGATCCTGCGAGCCCGCTTCGAGGCGAACGCGCCGCGCCATTCGCAGATCCGCTGGGAGGCGGTCCAGGCCAGGCTGGAGGCGAACGCCGCGAAGCTCTGGTCACTGAACGAGATGGAGCTGAGCGGCGGCGAGCCCGATGTGGTCGGGGTCGATCCGCGGACAGGGGAGGTCAGCTTCTATGACTGCTCCCCGCAGAGCCCCAAGGGTCGCAGGAGCGTCTGCTACGACGGCGAGGCGCTTGCGTCACGCAAGGAGCACAAGCCCAAGGACAGCGCGACCGGCATGGCGGCGGCGATGGGCATCGCGCTGTTGACGGAGGAGCAGTACCGGCAGCTGCAGCAGCTCGGTCAGTTCGACACCACGACGTCGAGCTGGGTGAAGACGCCCGCAGACGTCCGAAGACTCGGCGGCGCGCTCTTCTGCGATCGTCGCTACGACAAGGTCTTCGTCTACCACAACGGTGCCGAGTCCTATTATGGCGCGCGGGGCTTCCGAGGCGAGCTGAGGGTCTGATCCCAGGACCGAATGCCGCGGCGGTCGGCCCGGGGCATGGCCTTGACGTCGCCGGGGAACGAACCCACACTGAGCTTGGATGAACGTCACGGCCCTCCAGCCGAAATCTGCGTGAGGACGCGCGCCGTCGGCGCTGATCGCCACGGCGCGCCTCCCTCGACGATCGATCCCCGCCGCGCACCACGCTTCGGCGTGCGGCGCACGCGGCGCGCTGCGCGAGCCGCGGGCCGCGCCACCTGGAGGACGTCATCGTGGACGAGCTATCTGCGCTGGGCTTCGGCCCGTTCTTCGAGCGACAGCTTCAGGCATCTGGCGACGACGGGCTCATCCCCGCGCGCGTCGCGGCCGAACATCGGGGTGCCTACGAGGTGTGGTCGGCGACCGGCGCGGGACGCGCCCAGGTCGCGGGAAGGCTCCGCGTCCAGCGTCCTGAGGCCGGGGCGCCCGGGGTCGGCGACTGGGTGCTCGTCGACGAAGCCCCCGGGCCAGGCCGCACCGCGATCATCGAACGCGTGCTCGAGCGGCGCACGGTGTTCACGCGCGGCGCCGCCGGCCGCGAAGCGCGGGCGCAGGTGGTCGCGGCCAACGTCGACCTGGTGTTCGCCGTGTGCGGCCTCGACGCCGACTTCAACGTGCGCCGCATCGAGCGCTACCTCGCCCGCATCTGGGCGAGCGGCGCCCTGCCAGCGGTGGTCCTCAACAAGGCCGACCTCTGCGCGGACCCGTGGTCGCGCCTCGCCGAGGTCGAGCGTCACGCCGTCGGCGTGCCGACCTACGTGATCAGCGCGCTCCACGCCGACGGCATCGACGCCGTGCGGGCCGCCATCCACGCCGGCATGACCGTGGCCCTCGTCGGCTCCTCCGGGGCCGGCAAGTCGACGCTCGTCAACGCGCTGCTCGGCGACGACCGGATGCGCACCGGCGAGGTCAGGGCCCGCGACGGTCGGGGCTGCCACGTCACGACCCATCGCCAGCTCGTCTCGCTCCCGGGCGGCGGCCTGCTGCTCGACACCCCCGGCATGCGCGAGCTGCAGCTCCTCGACGACGAAGGCATCGACAGCGTCTTCGGGGACGTCGCGGCGCTCGCCGGCCGCTGTCGGTTCCGGGACTGCGGCCACGACGCCGAGCCTGGCTGCGCGGTGAAGGCCGCGGTCGCGTCGGGCGCGCTGGCGGCCGATCGCTTCGACCACTACCGCAAGCTCGAGCGCGAGGCGCAGGCGAACGAGCTGCGCCACGACGAGCACCGGCGGCGGCAAGCCGAGCGGGTGTGGGGCCAGCTTTCGGATGAGGTGGCGCAGCTCCGGATCTGGAAGGGCGGCAAGCCCTAGACGCTCACCGCCGCCAGGCCGGCGTCGCCGGGCTGCGCTGCGCCGTCCCGCGGGGCGCGCCGCGGTACGTCGCCGCGGGCGGCGGCGACCTGCGTGGCTCCTGGGCCCCCGAGGTTCGCCGGGCCGCGAACAATCGTCGCCCCCGGCGTCTTGGGGGGCATGCGCCCACTCATCGCCCTCGCCAGCCTCGTGGCGGCCGGCGCCTGTGTCGACGCCGAGCCTGAGCTCGGCCGCACCGGCGTCCCGGTCGACTTCGAGGACTTCCTCGCGACCGTCTACCAGGAGCCCGGCACCGGCACCTATATCGTCGACGGGGACCTGCCGATCCGCTCGCTCGAGGCGCTGCGCGCGTACCACGCCAGCCTCGGCACCGGGCAGGCCCTCGCCATCGAGACCAACCTCTTCGGCGACATCAAGTGGTCCGACACCGACAAGCTGCGCCTGACCTACTGCGTGAGCACCGCGTTCGGGACGCGCTACGCCACCGTCGTCAACGCCATGGCGGCGGCCGCCGCCGACTGGGAGCTCGCGGCCTACGTCGACTTCACCCACGTGCCAGCCCAGGACGGTAGCTGCACCGCCAGCAACAACGCCGTGATGTTCGACGTCAGCGTCGGCGATGGGCTGCCGGTGAACGGCCAGCCGGCGCCACAGGCGCGCGCGTTCTTTCCCGACGAGGGGCGCGGCGATCGCAACGTGATCATCCACCCCTCAGCGTTCACGCTGCCTGGCATCACCTTGACGGGCATCCTCCGTCACGAGCTCGGCCACACGCTCGGCTTCATCCACGAGCACTACCGGCCCGAGGCGGGCCAGGGCGCCGTCGCCGGCTGCCACTCGGGACAGTGGTTCCGCCCCATCACCAGCTACGACAGCTCGTCGGTGATGCACTACCGGCAGTGCGGCGGCACCCAGGTCGGCGATCTCGTCCTGACCGCGCTCGACCGCGCCGGCGCGGTGGCGATCTACGGCGGCTTCCTTGGTGGCGCGATGGGGAACAGCGTGCCTGGCTGGTGCGGCCATCCCGGCGCGCAACTCGACATTGGCGACTTCAACGGCGACGGGCGCGGCGATCTGCTCTGTCACGACGGCGACGGCCGTCGCTGGATCGATCTCGCCGATGAGCAGGGCCGCTACCTCGGCACCGACACCTACCCAGCGTGGGGCTGGTGCGGCCACCCCGGCGCCAAGCTGCTGATCGGCGACTTCAACGGCGATCGGCGCGACGACCTGCTCTGCCATGACCGCGAGGGCCGCCGTTGGATCGACTTCGCCGCCGAGGGCGGCCACCTGCACGGCGACACCGACGCCGCGCCGCTGATGCACTGGTGCAACCACGACGGCGCCCACCTTGCCGCCGGCGACTTCAACGGCGACGGCCGCGACGACCTGTTCTGCTACGACGACGCCGGGCGCCGCTGGATCGACCTCGCCGAGGCGGGGGCGCGCTTCACCGGCGAGGACACCTACCCGGCCTGGGGCTGGTGCGCGCACCCCGGCGCGACGCTGGCCATCGCCGACGTCAACGGTGATCGGCGCGACGACCTCGTCTGCCATGACACCGCCGGGCGCCGCTGGATCGACTTCGCCGCCGACGGTGGTCACCTGCACGGCGACAGCGACTCGCTGCCGGTCTTCAACTGGTGCAACCACCCCGGCGCCAGGCTCGTGTTCGCCGACTTCAACGGCGATGGCCGCGCCGACTTCCTCTGCCACGACACGCTCGGGCGCAAGTGGATCGACTTCAGCGACGGCGGCCACTTCACCGGGGAGAACTACTTCCGCGATGCGCAGTGGTGCGGCGCCGGCACGCTGATGGCCGCCGACATCAACGGAGACCGGCGGGCCGACCTGATCTGCCGCGACGCCGCCGCGACCACCCGGACCGCCGCAAGCAAGCTGTGAAGCGCGGCGCCGCCGCTGGCGCCGTCACGCCGGGAGCCGCGGCCGCAGCGGGCCGAGCAGGCGCACCAGCTGGAACGCCAGCTCCGACACGTCGACCGGCTTGAGCAGGTAGGCGTCGCAGCCCGCGTCGCTGGCCGCCAGCAAGGCGTCTCGCGAGGCGTCCGCGGTCAACATGATCACCTTGATCCCCGCGAGCTCGGCCCGGCCGCGGATCCAACGCAGCAGGTCGATGCCGTCGATGCCGGGCATGCGCACGTCGAGGAGCACGACCGCGTAGCCAGGGTCAGCCAGCAGCGCCGCCATCGCGTCGGGGCCGCTGGCGCTGGTGTTCACCGCCAGGCCCAGGGCCCGTACGCTGCGCGCGACCGCGGCCCGGATCCCGGCGGAGTCGTCGACCACGAGGCACCGCATAGGGCATGCATCGACCGAACCGGCGCGCGATCGATGACCGCCCCGGGGGGAGCGCGCGGCCGGGTGCCGAGTCCTTCCCGGTCCAGCCCGAGGTCGGGGCGCTTACCAGACGTCGATGTACGGCAGGCTGTCGCCCATCTCGCCGGGCTCGTCGCCGCGGTAGATGTTGTCGCCCTGGCCGAGCTGGCCGTTGAGGTTGCCGCCCCAGCACTTCACCAGATCGGTCGTGGTCAGGATGCAGGTGTCGTAGAGCATCGCCGTGAGCAGGTCGGGGGTGACGCCGGTGCCCAGCGCGATCGGCGGCAGGCTGTCGCCCATCTCGCCGGGCGAGTCGCCGATCCAGTTGGTGCTGCCCTGGCCGAGCTGGCCGAAGTCGCCGAAGCCCCAGCACTTGACCGCGTGGTTGTCGAGCAGCGCGCAGGTGTGGTGACCGACCGCGATCGCGAGCGCGGTCCGCCCGGTGCCCAGCGCGATCGCCGGCAGCGCGTCGCCCATCTCGCCGGGGGCGGCGCCGCGGTCGCCGACGTCGCCGAGCCCGAGCGCGCCGAACGCGCCGAAGCCCCAGCACTTGACCGTCTGGTTGGTGAACAGCGCGCACGCGTGGAGCTCACCCATCGCCAGCGTGTCGACGGTGAGGCCGGTGCCAAGCGCCACCGCTGGCAGGCTGTTGCCCATCTCGCCCGCGCCGTCGCCGCGGTTGGCGGTGTCGCCGAGCCCGAGCTGGCCGCGGTCATTGCGGCCCCAGCACTTGACGGTGAGGTTGTCGAGCAGCGCGCAGGTGTGGAACCCGCCGGCCGAGACTTGCAGCGCGGTCCGCCCGGTGCCGAGGTTCACCGCGGGCAGCGCGTCGCCCATCTCGCCAGGGCCGTCGCCGCGGTAGGCCGTATCGCCGAGGCCGAGCTGGCCGAAGTCGTTCGCGCCCCAGCACTTGAGCGCGCCGTTGTCGAGCACCGCGCAGGTGTGCTCGGCGCCGCCGTCCATCTGCACCGCGGTGCGGCCGGTGCCGAGATCGACGGTCGGCAGGAGGTCGCCCATCTGGCCGGGGCCGTTGCCGCGGCTGGCGACGAACCCGAGCCCGAGCTGACCGGCCGAGTTGTAGCCCCAGCACTTCACCGTGTTGTCGTCGAGGAGCGCGCAGTTGTGCTCGCCGCCGCCGGCGAGCATGACCGCGGTGCGGCCGGTGCCGAGGTCGACCTCGGGCAGGTTCACGCCCATCTCGTTGGGCTGGTCGCCGCGCTTGTTGGTGTCGCCCAGCCCGAGGTTGCCGTAGGCGTTGAGGCCCCAGCACTTGACGCCGCCGTCGTTGGCCAGCGCGCAGATGTGGGCGTTGCCCGGGCTGAGCTGCAAGATGGCGCCGGCGGCGCTGACCGTGATCGTGACCAGGCCGGTGTCGGTCGCCGCGCCGTCGCTGACGGTGTAGACGAAGCTGGCGGTGCCGCTGAAGCCGGTCGTGGGGGTGAAGGTGATCGTGCCGCCGGCGAGCGCGACGGTGCCGCCGATCGCGGCGCTGACCGCGGTGACGGTGAGCGCGCCGCCGTCGACGTCGGTGTCGTTGGCGGTGAGCGAGGCGGCGGTGATCGCCAGCGGCGTGTTCTGCGCGGTCGAGCGAGCGTCGTCGACCGCGACCGGCGGGTCGTTGACCGCGGTGATCGTGACGGTGACGGTGCCGGTGGCGGTCGCGGCGCCGTCGCTGACGGTGTAGACGAACGCGCCGGTGCCGCTGACGTTGGCGGCGGGCGTGAACGTGACGGTGCCGCCGGCCAGCGCGACGGTGCCGTTGGTCGCGCCGCTGACCGCGGTGACCGTGAGCGTGCCGCCGTCGACGTCGGTGTCGTTGGCGGTGAGCGAGGCGGCGGTGATCGCCAGCGGCGCGTCCTCGGCGGTGGTGCGGCTGTCGGCGACCGCGACCGGCGGGTCGTTGACCGCGGTGATCGTGACGGTGACCAGGCCGGTGTCGGTGGCGGCGCCGTCGCTGACCGTGTACTCGAAGCTGGCCGTGCCGCTGACGTTGGCGGTCGGCGTGAACGTGACGGTGCCGCCGGCCAGCCCGACGGTGCCGTTGGTCGGGTTGCCGACCGCGGTGACCGTGAGCGCGCCGCCGTCCACGTCGGTGTCGTTGGCGGTGAGCGACGTCGCGGTGATCGCCAGCGGCGTGTCCTCGGCGGTGGTGCGGGCGTCGTCGACCGCGACCGGCGGATCGTTGACCGCGGTGATCGTGACGGTGACCAGCCCGGTGTCGGTGGCGGCGCCGTCGCTGACCGTGTACTGGAAGCTGGCCGCGCCGCTGACGTTGGCGGTCGGCGTGAACGTGACCGTCCCGCCGGCCAGCGCGACGGTGCCGTTGGTCGGGTTGCCGACCGCGGTCACGGTCAGCGTCTGGCCCTCGGGGTCGGTGTCGTTGGCCAGGAGCGCCGAGGCGGCGATCGCCAGCGGCGCGTCCTCGGCGGTGGTCCCGCTGTCGTCGACCGCGACCGGCGGGTCGTTGGCCGGGCCGAACTGCAGCGTCACCGTGGCGGTGGCGGTCGCCGCGCCGTCGCTGACCGTGTACGTGAACGTCGCGTCGCCGGTGAAGTTGGCGGCGGGGGTGAACGCGATCGACGCGTCGCCGATCGTCGCCGTGCCGCCGGTGGCGTCGGCCACCGCCGTGACGACGAGGACGTCGCCGTCGACGTCGGTGTCGTTGGCGAGCAGCGTGCTCATCGGGATGGTCTGCACCTGGTCCTCGACGGCGGCCAGCACGTCGGCGACGGCGACCGGCGCGTCGTTGACCGGGGTCACGACGATCTCGAGCACCGCGGCGTCGGTGAGCCCGCCCGCGGTCGCGGTGATCGCCAGCGCCTCGGTGCCGGCGAAGTCCGCGGCCGGGGTGTACGTGACCGTCAGGCCGCTGACGGTCGTCGTGCCGTGGCTAGGCGGCGCGACCGTGATGACGACGGCGTCGCCATCCGGATCGGCGGCGGTGAGCTCCACCGCGACCGCCGTGTCCTCGACCGTGGTCGCCGTCGCGTCGGCGACGGTCGGCGCGTGGTCCATGGGCGTCGACTCGTCGTCGCCGCAGCCCACGGCCAGGATCATCGCGAGCGTGCACAGGAGCACGCGTCCACCGGCCCCCCGGCCGTGCAGGTAGCGCATTCCTCAGGCTACCGCGAGGGGGGGAGCGGATCCATCGTCCGGTGGGCGACTGCGGTGGGGCGGGCGGGCGCAACCTCACGCACCTCACCGGCGTCGAAGCCGCCACGCGGCGGCGCGCGCGGGCGATCCGGCGTAGCCTTCCGCCGACCGGCGATCCGCACACTCAACACAGGAGCGGCCACGATGTCCGAGACCACCAAGCCCCCGCCTGGCAGCTGCCCGGTGATGCACGGCGCGAACGCCACCGGCGCGCGTCGATCCAACCGCGACTGGTGGCCGCACCAGCTCGATCTGTCGATCCTCCACCAGCACGGCGTCGCGTCCGACCCGATGGGCCCGGACTTCCGCTACGCCGAGGCCTTCGCGCGGCTCGACTTCGCCGCGCTGAAGCGCGACCTGATCGCGCTGATGACCGACTCGCAGGACTGGTGGCCGGCCGACTACGGCCACTACGGGCCGCTGTTCATCCGCATGGCGTGGCATAGCGCCGGCACCTACCGCATCGCCGACGGCCGCGGCGGCGCGGGCACCGGCACGCAGCGGTTCGCGCCGCTCGACAGCTGGCCCGACAACGGCAACCTCGACAAGGCGCGGCGGCTGTTGTGGCCGATCAAGCAGAAACACGGCGCCGCGATCTCGTGGGCCGACCTGATGATCCTGGCCGGCAACTGCGCGCTCGAGTCGATGGGGCTGCGCACGTTCGGGTTCGGCGGCGGCCGCGTCGATCGGTGGGCGCCGGAGGAGGACATCGACTGGGGCGCCGAGGACACCTGGCTCGGCGATCGGCGTTACGCCGGCGATCGCGAGCTGGCCAACCCGCTGGGCGCGGTCCAGATGGGCCTGATCTACGTCAACCCCGAGGGGCCGAACGGCAACCCCGATCCGGTGGCGTCGGGCCGCGACATCCGCGAGACCTTCGCGCGGATGGCGATGGACGACGAGGAGACGGTGGCGCTGGTCGCCGGCGGGCACACCTTCGGCAAGGCCCACGGCGCCGGCGCGACGGCGCTGGTCGGCCGCGAGCCCGAGGGCGCGCCGCTCGAGGAGCTGGGCCTGGGCTGGAAGAACGCGTTCGGCACCGGCAAGGGTGCGCACACCACGACCAGCGGCATCGAGGGCGCGTGGAAGCCGAACCCGACGACGTGGGACAACGGCTACTTCGACACGCTGTTCGGCTACGAGTGGCAGCTGGTCAAGAGCCCCGCGGGCGCGCACCAGTGGATCCCGACCGATCCGGCGGCGGCGACGCTGGTGCAAGACGCCCACGATCCGAGCAAGCGCCACCCGCCGATGATGACGACCGCGGATCTCGCGCTGCGGATGGATCCGATCTACGAGCCGATCGCGCGGCGGTTCCACCAGCACCCGGCGCAGTTCGCCGACGCGTTCGCGCGCGCGTGGTTCAAGCTGACCCACCGCGACCTGGGCCCGCGCGCGCGCTACCTCGGCCCCGAGGTGCCCGCCGAGGTGCTGATCTGGCAGGACCCGGTGCCGGCGGTCGACCACCGCCTGGTCGACGCCGCCGACGTCGCTGCCCTCAAGGCCGCGATCCGCGCGTCGGGGCTGGGCGTCGCCGAGCTGGTCTCGACCGCGTGGGCGTCGGCGTCGACGTTCCGCGGCTCCGACAAGCGCGGCGGCGCCAACGGCGCGCGCCTGCGGCTGGCGCCGCAGCAGGACTGGCCGGTCAACCAGCCGGCGCAGCTGGCCAAGGTGCTGGCGGCGCTCGAGGGGATCCAGCGCCAGTTCGCGGCCGACCGGCCGGGCGGCGCGCGGGTGTCGCTGGCCGATCTGATCGTGCTGGCCGGCGGGGTCGGCGTCGAGCAGGCCGCGGCCGCGGCCGGGCACGCGATCGACGTGCCGTTCACGCCGGGCCGCACCGACGCCACCCAGGCCGACACCGACGTCGCGTCGTTCGCGGTGCTCGAGCCGCGGGCCGACGGGTTCCGCAACTACGCGGTGGCCGACGTCGCCGGCGTCGCCGAGGCGATGCTGATCGACCGCGCGCAGCTGCTGACGTTGACGGCGCCCGAGCTGACCGTGCTGGTCGGCGGGCTCCGCGTGCTGGGCGCGAACGTCGGCGGCGCGACCCACGGCGTCTTCACCGCGCGCCCCGGCGTGCTGACCACCGACTTCTTCGTCAACCTGCTCGACATGCGCACCGCGTGGAGCGCGGTCGCCGACGGTTTCGTCGGCCGCGATCGCGCGACCGGCGCGCCGCTCTGGACCGCGACCCGGGTCGACCTGGTGTTCGGCTCGAACTCGCAGCTGCGCGCGCTGGCCGAGGTCTACGCCAGCGCCGACGCGGCGCCGCGGTTCGTCCGCGACTTCGTGGCGGCGTGGACCAAGGTGATGGAGCTCGATCGCTACGAGCTGCCGGGCCGGGCCTGAGCCGGCGGCGCGGCGCACGGGCGCGCTACGCCTCGTCGGGCGTGAGGTCGACCAGCCGGAGGTCGATCTCGAGCGTGCCGCCGAGGATCTCGGCGTAGGTCCGGCACAGCGCGATCGCGGCGTCGGCGTCGGCGAGCTCCATCACCGCGAAGCCACCGATCAGCTCCTTGGACTCGACGAACGGCCCGTCGACGGTGCGCAGCTCGTTGCGGGTGAAGCTCAGGCGCTTGCCGACGCGGCTGGGCTGGAGCCGCATCGCGCGCACCAGCACGCCGGCCTTGGTCATCTCGGTCCTGAGGCGGGTGAGGGCGGCCCGCTGCTGCGGGCTGCGGCCGCCGGCCTCGGTCGCCGGATCGGCCTTCTCGATCAGCAGCACCTGCAGCGGCGGATCGGGCGGCGGCGGCATCATCCCGAGGTCCCACGGCTCGTTGACCTTGCCGAGCTCGAGCTCGCCGTCGCCGAGGATCGCGCCGTAGCGCTCGGCCCACCCCATCGCCTCGGCGCGCGTGCGGACCTTGAGCAAGAGCGTCGCCGCGGGCAGCTCGTGCGCGCCCTGGTAGGGGCCCTCGGTGACGGTGCACCGCCCGCCCTGGAAGACCAGCCGGGTGCGGGTCCGGCTGGCGCCGAGGCCGGCGCCGTCGATCAGCCGGCCGGCGGCGGCGTGGCCGCCGATGAACTCGCCCATCCGCTGGATGAGCTCCGGCGGCGGCAGCTCGCCCGCCTCGGTCTTGGGATCGTTCTTGTGCATGATCATGAACTGCATCGAAGGCTCCTGGCCGCGATTGTAGAGGTGGCACGCGTGGTGCCGGTCGCGGAGGTGACGATCGACCCGCGATCGGATCGACGCGGCGTCGCGAGAAACTCGCAAGTGGCGAGAACCCGGTGCGCCGATCACCCTGGCGGGGTGAGCCGCGGCGAGGCCGCGGTCCGAGGTGGCAATGGCCGGAGCGCGACGACGCTCCGTGAGGACGGGCTCCCGCTGGCGCGGCGCCTGCGACGGGCTGCGACCGGCGACTGCGGCGCGTGGTCGCCGCGATAGGGGCATTGCACGCGGCCGCGAATGGAGGTGAATATCGCCGTGATGCAGGGCGATGTGACGTCGACGGGGGCGGGGCGGTGATCTCGACGGCGGTCGACGCGCCGGTGGACTTCGCCGCGCTGTTCGCGGTCGCGCCGACGCCGATGCTGGTGCTCGCGCCCGACCTGACGATCGTCGCGGCCAACGACGCCTACGTCGCCGTCGCGATGGCGACGCGCGCGCAGCTGATCGGCCGCCCGCTGCTCGAGGCGTTCCCCGACAACCCCGACAACCCGCACGCCGAGGGCGTCCGCAACCTGCGCGCCTCGTTGCAGCGGGTGCTGGCGTCGCGCGCGGTCGATCGGATGGCGATGCAGCGCTACGACGTGCGCGGGCCCGACGGGGCGTTCGTCGTCAAGCACTGGCAGCCCCGCAACATCCCGCTGCTGGCTCCGACCGGCGAGGTGCGCAGCATCCTGCACGTCGTCGAGGACGTGACCGATCAGGTGCGGGCCAGCGCGCTCGGCGACGAGCTGCGCGGGCAGACCCGCGAGGCCGCCCACGAGCGCGCCGTCCTCGAGCGGTTCTTCGCGCTGTCGCTCGACATGATGTGCGTCGCCAACGTCGACGGCTACGTCAAGCGCGTCAGCCCCGCGTTCGACGCGCTCGGCTACGATCGCGCCGAGTGGCTGGCCCGCCCGTTCATCGACTTCGTCCACCCCGACGACCAGGCGAAGGTGACCGCCGAGGTGGCCCGGCTCGCCGACGGGCAGCCCTCCGTCGACTTCGAGACCCGCTTCCGCTGCAAGGACGGCTCGTACCGCTGGCTCGCCTGGAGCTGCGCGCCCGAGGACGGCATGCTCTACGCGATCGCCCGCGACGTGACCGTGACCCGGACCACCCAGGACGCGCTCGCGCGGGCCAAGGACGCGGCCGAGGCGGCCAACCGCGAGCTCGAGTCGTTCAGCTACTCGGTGGCCCACGATCTGCGGGCGCCGCTGCGCGGCATCGACGGCTTCAGCCGGGCGCTGCTCGAGGAGTACGCCGATCGGCTCGACGACGACGGCCGGAAGTACCTCGGCTTCGTCCGGACCTCGGCGCAACACATGGCCGTGCTGATCGAGGACCTGCTGGCGCTGTCGCGAGTGACGCGCAGCGAGGTGCGCTGGGGCGAGGTCGACCTCAGCGCGCTGGCCCACGCGGCGGTCGCGCGGCTCCGGCAGAGCCAGCCGGCGCGCCACGTCGAGGTGGCGATCGAGGCCGGCTTGATCGCGCACGGCGATCCCCGGCTGCTGGCGCTGGTGTTTGACAACCTGCTCGGCAACGCGTGGAAGTTCACCGGCAAGCACCCGGCGCCGCGGGTCGAGGTGGCGCGCGTCGTCGCTGGCGGCCGGCCGGCGTACCGGGTGCGCGACAACGGCGCGGGCTTCGACATGGCGTTCGCGCACAAGCTGTTCGGCGTCTTCCAGCGCCTGCACTCGGGCGCCGAGTTCGAGGGCACCGGCGTCGGCCTGGCGACGGTCCGCCGGATCATCGGCCGGCACGGCGGGCAGGTGTGGGCCGAGGGCGAGGTCGACGCCGGGGCCAGCTTCTACTTCACGCTCGGCGATCAGGAGGCGACGGTATGAGCGAGGGAACGGGTCGCGAGTCGGTCGGTGTCCACCTCCACGACGCCGCCGCGCCACGGGAGGTCCGCTAGCCATGGGCCGACCGCTGCGCGTGCTGATGATCGAGGACGTCGAGGCCGACGCCCAGCTGGTGATCCGCGAGCTGCGGCGCGGGGGCTTCGACGTCACCGCCGAGCGGGTCGACACGCCCGAGGCGTTGATCGCGTGCCTGCCGCGCCAGCCGTGGGACCTGGCGATCTCCGACTACTCGATGCCGCGCTTCAGCGCGCCCCAGGCGCTGCGGCTGGTCAAGGCGCACGCGCCGGATCTGCCGTTCATCATCGTGTCGGGCACGGTGGGCGAGGACATCGCGGTCGAGTCGCTGCACGCCGGCGCGCAGGACTTCATGGCCAAGGGGCGCCTGGGCCGGCTGGTGCCGGCGATCGAGCGCGAGCTGCGCGACGTCGCGCTGCGGGTCGAGCGGAAGAAGATGCAGGAGCAGCTCCTGCTCTCCGATCGCATGGCGTCGATGGGCACGCTCGCCGCGGGCGTCGCGCACGAGCTCAACAACCCGCTGGCGTGCGTGATGGCCAACCTCGAGCTGGCGGCCCGCGAGCTGATCGAGCTGGCCGAGCGGCGGGGCCTGGCGGCCGAGATCCGCGACATGCGTGACGAGCTGCAGGACGCGCGCGAGGGCGCCGAGCGGCTGCGCACGATCGTCCGCGACCTGAAGATCTTCTCGCGGCCCGAGGCCGAGACCACCGGCCCGGTCGACGTCGTCACGGTCATGGAGTCGACGCTGCGCATGGCGTGGAACGAGATCCGCCATCGCGCGCGCTTGAACCGCCAGTTCGGCCCGACCCCGCTGGTGCAGGCCAGCGAGACCCGGCTCGGCCAGGTGTTCCTCAACCTCGTCGTCAACGCCGCCCAGGCGATGCCCGAGGGCCGCGCCAGCGACAACACGATCACGGTCACGACCGGGGCGGCGCCCGACCGCCAGGTCTTCATCGAGGTCACCGACACCGGCACCGGCATGCCACCGGAGGTGCTGAGCCGGCTGTTCACGCCGTTCTTCACCACCAAGCCGGTGGGCGTCGGCACCGGCCTCGGGTTGTCGATCTGCCAGCGCATCGTCACCGGCTTCGGCGGCGCCATCACTGTCACCAGCGCGGTCGGCGCTGGCACGACGTTCCGGGTCACCTTGCCGGCCGCGGTCGGCGAGCCGGCCGCGCGCGCCGCGGCCACGCTGACCGTGCCGCCGCCGCGCCGCGGCCGCATCCTGGTGATCGACGACGAGCCGATGGTCGCGAAGGCGCTGAGCCGCACGCTCGGGCTCGATCACACCGTGATCTCCGTCAGCCGCGCCACCGAGGCGCTGGCGCGGATCGCCGCCGAGCCGCCGTTCGACGTCGTGCTGTGCGACATCATGATGCCGCACATGACCGGCGTCGAGCTGTACGAAGAGCTGCGCCGGCGCGACCCCGCGGTCGCCGAGCGGGTCATCTTCCTCACCGGCGGCGCGTTCACCGCGACGGCGCGAGGGTTCCTCGACAGCGTCCCCAACCAGCGCGTCGAGAAGCCGTTCGATCCGCACCACCTGCGGGCGCTGATCAACGACCCGCTGCGCTGAGACCTTGGCGGGCTGCGCCGACGTGCGGACGCGATGGTCAGGTATTGACCTGAGTATCGAGGCGCGCTAACAGTCAGGCAGATGCCTGAGCGATCGGTCGATCTCAACCGGGTGTTCCAGGCGCTGGCCGATCCGACCCGCCGCGCGGTCGTGACCCGCCTGTGCGCCGGGCCGGCGGCGGTGAGCGAGCTGGCGCGGCCGTTCGCGATGGCGCTGCCGTCGTTCGCGCAGCACCTCGACGTGCTCGAGCGGGCCGGGCTGGTCCGGTCGCGCAAGCGCGGGCGGGTGCGCACCTACGCGCTGGCGCCGCGCCGGCTGCAGGCCGCCGAGCGGTGGATGCAGCGGCAGCGCGCGGAGTGGGCGACCCGGCTCGATCAGCTCGACGCGTTCTTGCTCGCCACCAAGGAAGACCCATGACCTACGATCCCGTCCCCTATCGCCCCGATCCGGCCTGCGACCTGGTGCTCACGCGCGTCGTGCCGGTGCCGCCGGCGCGGGTGTGGCGCGCCTGGACCGACCCGGCGCAGCTCGCGCAGTGGTTCTGCCCCCGGCCGTGGCAGGTCGTCGAGTGTCGGATCGACCTCCGCCCCGGCGGCGAGTTCTTCACCCGGATGGCGGGGCCCGAAGGCGGCGAGTCGCTCAACCTCGGCTGCTACCTCGAGGTGCTCCCGGCGCGGCGGCTGGTGTGGACGGTGGCGCTCGCGCCCGGCTTCCGCCCGGTGCCGCGCGAGCACCCGGTGCCGGCGTTCACCGCGATCATCGAGCTCGCGCCCGAGGGCGCCGGCACCCGCTACACCGCGACCGCGATGCACCTCGACCCCGCCGGCGCCAAGACCCACGCCGACCTCGGCTTCCACGAGGGCTGGGGGACCGTGCTCGATCAGCTGGTCGAGCTGTGCCAGGCCCAGCCCTAGCGGCGCCGGCCCGCGAAGCGCGCCGCGCGGCCGGCGACCGTCGACGGGCGGTGGTACCCTGATCCGCTCGTGCGCTTCCCCGGTCGTCGCAAGCACAAGCACTACTTCCCGGTCCACGCCCGCGATCCGCTGCTGGCCCACGCCGGCGTCGAGGGGCCGGCGGCGCGGACCCACGTCGTCGGCATCGACCAGACGCTGGTCGACATCGACGCCCGGGTGCCCGACGAGCTGCTGGCCCGCTACCAGCTGCCGCGGGGCGCGTCGACGGTGATCGCCAGCGACCGCGCGCTGGCGCTGTACGACGAGCTCCTGGCGTCACACCTGATCTCGTACGAGTTTGCCGGCGGCACGGTCGGCAACACGCTGCACAACTACTCGCTCCTGGCCGACGACGCGTCGATCTTGCTCGGCGTGATGAGCGAGACGATCCGGGTCGGCACCTCGGGCTACCGCTACCTGTCGAACACCTCGAGCCAGGTCAACCTCGATCACCTGCAGCCGGTCGACGGCCCGATCGGCCGCTGCTTCGCGCTGGTCACGCCCGACGGCGAGCGCACCTTCGCGATCAGCGAGGGCAAGATGAACGCGCTGGCGCCGGCCAGCATCCCCGAGGCGGTGTTCGACGACGCGTCGGCGCTGGTGATCTCGGCGTACCTGATGCGGTGCCAGCCCGACGATCCGATGCCGGCGGCGACGCTGCGCGCGGTCGGCCTGGCCCGGGCCCGCGGCGTGCCGGTGGTGCTGACGCTGGGCACCCGCTTCGTGATCGCCGAGCGCCCCGAGTTCTGGCGCGCGTTCATCCGCGATCACGTCGACGTCGTCGCGATGAACGAGGAGGAGGCCGAGGCGCTGACCGGCGTCGCCGATCCGCTGCTGGCGTGCGAGCGCGCGCTCGACCTGACCGAGCTGGTGCTGTGCACCGCGGGGCCGACCGGCCTGTACCTGGCCGGCCACACCGACGACGAGGTCAAGCGCGAGACCCGCTACCCGCTGCTGCCGGGCGCGATCCCCGAGTTCAACCGCTACGAGTTCAGCCGGCCGATGCGGCGCGCCGCGTGCGCGACGCCGATCAAGGTGTTCGCCCACATCGCGCCGTACCACGGCGGCCCGGCCCGGATCACCAGCACCAACGGCGCCGGCGACGCCGCGCTGGCGGCGCTGCTGCACGACATGGCGGCCAACCGCTACCACCACGCGCGGGTGCCGGGCTCGTCGAAGCACGTCCGCCCGTTCCTGACCTACTCGTCGATGAGCCAGGTGTGCCGCTACGCCAACCGCGTCAGCTACGAGGTGCTGGCCCAGGCGGCGCCGCGCCTGACCCGCGGCTTGCCCGAGCGCGAAGAGGGCAAGGACGACGAGGCGTACTGGGCGCGGTGAGCGCGGCGCGGCGCCCGCGGCGGTACAGTCGCGCCATGGCCGCGCCGCTCTCGCTCCTGCCGCCCGCGCTGCGGGTGACGCCCACCTCCGACGGCACGATCCTCGAGCCGATCGCGCCGCTGCCGCCGCCGGCGCCGACGGTGCTGGCCTGGCTCGACGCGTGGGCCGCGGCGACCCCGGCGCGGACGCTGGTCGCCGAGCGCGACCGCGACGGCGCCTGGCAGCGGCTGAGCTACGGCGCGGCCCACGCCGCGGTGGCCGGCGTCGCCACCGCGCTGGTCGAGCGCGGCGCCGGGCCGGGCGCGCCGGTGCTGGTGCTGTCGGACAACTCGATCGGCCACGCGCTGGTGGCGCTGGCGGCGATGCACGTCGGCGCGCCGGTGGTGCCGGTGTCGACCGCCTACGCGCTGGCCTCGACGACGTTCGCGCGGCTGCGCCACGTCGTCGGCGTGGTCGCGCCCGCGGTGGTCTACGCCGAGGACCACGGGCCGTACGCGGCGGCGCTGGCGGCGGTCGGCTTGCCGGCGGCGCGCTGGCTCGACGCCGCCGCGGTGATGGCCGCGGCCGCCGGGCCGGCCACGCCGCGCGCCGCGATCGGTCCGGACACCATCGCCAAGGTGCTGTTCACGTCGGGCTCGACCGGCGAGCCCAAGGGCGTGGTCAACACCCACCGCATGCTGACCAGCAACCAGGAGGGGCTGCGCGCGTGCTGGCCGTTCCTGGCCGACGCGCCGCCGGTGGTCGTCGACTGGCTGCCGTGGAGCCACACCTTCGGCGGCAACCACAACGTCCACCTCGTGCTGCGCAACGGCGGCGCGCTGTACGTCGATCGCGGCCGACCCGCGCCCGGGCTGATCGACACGACGCTGCGCAACCTCGCCGACGTCGGCCCGACGCTGTGGTTCAACGTGCCGCGCGGCTTCGATCAGGCCGCGGCGGCGCTCGAGCGCGACCCCGACCTGGCCCGCGCGGTGTTCCGCGAGCTGCGGATGGTGTTCTACGCCGCCGCGGCGCTGGCGCCGACCACGCGGACCCGGCTCGAGGCGATCGCCGCCGCCGCCGGCCAGCCCGACGTGTTCTTCACGTCGTCGTGGGGCTCGACCGAGACCGCGCCGCTGGCCACCTCGGCGCACTTCCCGACGCCGACCACCGGCGTGCTCGGCGTGCCGGTGCCCGGCGTGCGGCTCAAGCTGGCGCGGGTCGACGATCGCCTCGAGCTGCGGGTGGCCGGCCCGGGCGTGACGCCGGGCTACTGGCAGCGCGGCGGGACGATCGCGCCGGTCGCGCTCGACGCCGACGGCTTCTTGCCCACCGGCGACGCCGGCCGGCTGGTCGATCCGGACCGCCCCGAGGCCGGCGTGGTGTTCGCGGGCCGGATCAGCGAGAACTTCAAGCTGTCGACCGGCACCTGGGTCAACGTCGGCGCGGTGCGGCTGGCGGTGGTCGACGCCTGCGCGCCGCTGCTGGCCGACGCGGTGATCGCCGGGCACGATCGCGCCGCGCTGGGCGCGCTGCTGGTGGTGGCGCCGGGCGCGGCGGCCGGGCTGCCGCCCGACGAGCTGCGCCTGCGGCTGTACCGGGCGCTGGCCGCCTACAACCTGGCGCACCCGGGCTCGAGCGAGCGCGTCGGCCGGGCGTGGATCCTCGATCGGCCGCTGTCGCTCGACGACGGCGAGACCACCGACAAGGGCTACACCAACCAGCGGCGGGTGCTCGAGCGGCGCGCCGTCGACGTCGCGCGGCTGTTCGCCGAGCCGCCGGCGGCGGACGTGTTCGTGCTCGACGGCGTGGCCTGAGCTCCAGGCGCTGACGGGCGATCACGGCGCCGCGAGCTGCTCGAGGCCCAGCGCCTCGATCGCGGTCTGCAGCTTGACCCGCGCCTCGATCTCGCCGGCGCGGTGGGTGGCGATCGTCCGCGCCAGCTGATCGGCGCGGCCGGTGGCCTCGGTCAGGCTCTTGACCAGCCGGCCGCGCAGCTGCGCCGCCTCGGCGCCCGGCAGCTTGGCGACGGTGGCCAGCGAGCGCTCGAGATCGCCGGCGTGCTCGGTGGCGTCGGCCAGCGCCGCCTGCGCCGCGGCAGTCGCGGCGGTGGCGTCGGCCAGCGCGGCGCGGGCCGCGACCACGGCGCGCACCGCGGCCAGCACGCCGGCCGGCAGGTCGGCGCCGTCGACGTAGGCGGCCAGATCGGTGGCGTCGTCGAGCAGCTCGATCTGCCGGGTCACCGGCTGGCGCTCCTCGACCACCAGCACGCTGTCCTTGCCCGGCGTGATCGGCAGCGCGATCAGCACGTGGTCGTCGGCGCGCTCGCTGCCCGGCGGCAGGTCGCCGAGCTGGTAGCCGGCGGTCGGCACGTGGCGCAGGTAGATCGTCGCCGGGGCGCTGGCGCTGGCGGCGACGGTGTAGCGGGTCTTCTTGACCAGCGCGTTCTGCACCGTCGCGACGCCGCGGGCCACCGCGACCAGCCGCTGCGGGCGCTCGTCGCCGCTGGTCTCGACGGCGACGCTGGTGCCGCCGTCGACGGCGTACGGCACGTACGTGACCTGGCCGCCGGGGGTGCGCGCCAGCACGCCCTCGCCGGCGAAGCTGCCCTCGGCGAACACCGCGACCGGCCCCGGCTCGACGGTCAGCTCGGCCGGCAGCGCCATGCGCGCCGCGCGGTACGGGTGGCGGCCCGACCCCGGCGTCCCGGCATCGGGGCGGAACAGCAGCACCGGCGCGCCCTCGACGGGCCGCGACAGCACCGACACCAGCGTCGACGCGCCCCGCGGCACGGTGACGCGATCCGCGAGCTGCCAGCGCGCGGTGCCGGCGACCTCGACGGTGCTGCCGCTGGGCGCGGTCGCCGCCGCCAGCGCGCGCTGGGTGTTGGGCCGCGCCGCGGTCGCGCCGGGCGCCTCGCTGGCGTCGCCGCGCTTGAGGACCTGGAACTCGACCCGCCGGTTGGCGCCGGGATCGCGGCCGAGCGGGAGCGTGTCGCCGAACGGCCGCACCGTCAGGTCCTGCTGGACGCCGCGCTCGGCCAGCGCCGCGCGCACCGCCGCGGCGCGCCGCGCCGACAGCCCCCACGGGTCGTCCTCGCCGACCGACGCGTGGCCGGCGATCTCGACCGTGCGGATGTCGGGGTTGCCGATCAGCGTGCTGGCGATCGCGTCGAGCAGCGGCACCGCCTGCGGGCCGGGCGTGGTCGCGCCGACGCCGAAGTAGATGCGGTCCAGGATCTCGATCGAGGCCGAGGTCAGGATGACCCGGCCGCGGTCGGGGCAGCCGTCGTCGTCCTCGAAGCCGTTGGCCGTCTCGGGCTCGCTGGGGCAGCGGTCGTCGGCGTCGGCGATGCGGTCGGCGTCGTTGTCGCCGTCGGGGCAGCCGTCGTCGTCGTGGTAGCCGTCGACGTCCTCGCCGCCGTCGGGGCAGGCGTCCTCGACGTCGGCGACGCCGTCGTGATCGGCGTCGCCGCCGCGGGTCGACGACGAGGCGACGACGCTGGTCGCGGTCGGCGCCACCATCGCGCCGGTGGCGTCGGGGCGCGGCACGAAGTGCGGCGTGCGCAGGTCGGTCGCGAACGACAGCGGCGCGCCGGTCGCGAGCGCCAGCTGGACGCCGTCCCAGCTCTCCTCGGAGACGTTGTCGATCATCGCCCACGCCTGGAACAGCAGCGGCCCGCCGGCCTGCTCCGGCATCGCGACCCGGTAGGTGGTCTTCCACGCCGCGGTCGGCACCGCGTAGCTGACGATCAGATCGCGCACCGGCCGCGACAGCTCGATGTCGACGACGACGCGGTCGCGCTGGGTCTCGTCGGGCGTCGGCAGCACCGCCGCGACCTGCTGGGCCTTGCCGTCGCGATCGATCACGGTCAGCGTCTTGATGACGTCGTCGACCTCGTGCGGCCGCAGCACCAGCCGCAGGTGGCGGTCGGCGAGCCCGCCGCGGCGCTCGAAGTGGCCGATCCCGTTCTGGAACAGCACGACGCGATCGAGGCGCAGCGCGGGCGGCGCCGCCGGGCGGCCGTGGGCGCAGGCGGCGAGGCACAGGGTGAACGCGGTCCAGCGGTGCATGCCGAGCTAGTGCGAGCCAACCTCGCCGCGGTTACAGCGAGTACGATGCGCCCATGAGCGAGCCACCCGCGCCCCTCGATCTCGGGTCGCTGCGCCACCGCATCGAGGCGATCGATCACCAGATCCTCGAGCTGCTCGCGGCGCGGCTGGCGATCGTCGACGAGGTCGCCGCGGCCAAGCTGGCGGCGGCCAGCCCGTTCCGCGATCGCACCCGCGAGGACCTGCTGATCGCGCGGCTGCGCGCGCGCGCCGTCGAGCTCGGGCTCGACGCCCACGAGATCGAGCGGCTGTACCGGGTGGTCCTCGACATGTCGGTCGCGCACCAGGAGGCGGTGGTGCGCGATCGCGCCGACGTGCCGCGCAAGGTGGCGTACCAGGGCGTCGAGGGCAGCTACAGCCACCTCGCCGCGCAGCGGCGCTACGGCGGCCGGGCCGGCGGCGCGCTGCTGATCGGCCACGACAGCTTCCGCGCGGCGGCCGCCGCGGTCGAGCACGGCGCCGCCGACGTCGCGCTGTTGCCGATCGAGAACTCGACCGCGGGCAGCATCAACGAGACCTACGATCTGCTGGCCGGCGGCGCGCTGACGATCACCGGCGAGGTGGTGAGCGCCGTCGAGCACTGCCTGCTGGCGCTGCCGGGCGCCAGCCTCGATCGGATCACCCGCGTGCGCTCGCACCCGCAGGCGCTGGCGCAGTGCCAGCGCTGGTTCGCCGCGCACCCGCACCTGACCGCCGAGATCGAGTTCGACACCGCCGGCGCGGCGCGCGGCGTGCGCGACGGCGGCGATCCGACCCAGGCCGCGATCGCCAGCGCCGCGGCGGCCACCACCTACGGCCTGCAGATCGTCGCGCGCGCGATCCAGGACGAGGCCACCAACGCCACCCGCTTCGTCGAGGTGGCGCTGCGGCCGACGCCGGTGCCGCCCGACGCCACCGCCAAGACCTCGCTCACGTTCACGCTCGCCGATCGCCCGGGCGCGCTCGGCGAGATCCTCACCCGCATCGCGGCCCGCGGGCTGTCGCTGACCAAGCTCGAGTCGCGGCCGCTGCGCAGCGCGCGCTGGCAGTACCGATTCTACCTCGACGTGCTCGGCCACCTGGCGGCGGCGCCGCTGCAGGCGGTGCTCGCCGAGCTCGGCGAGCTCACCGGCGAGCTGCGCGTGCTCGGCTGCTACCCGGCGGACGCCGGCGCCTGATTCGTCGGGCGATCAATACGGCGCGCCGTAGGCCGCGCCGCCGTAGGCCGCGCCGCCCATCGCCGGGGCCGCGGTCGGCGCCGCCGGCGCGCGCCAGCCGGTCCAGTCGCCCTGGCGATCGCGGTTCGACGTCCACCACCGGCCCGAGAACTGCGAGCCGTCGGCGTTGAACACCAGCCAGCCCTCGCCGACGAGCTGCGCCTCGCCGGGCTGGGCCTGCGCCGGCTCGCGCCAGGTCAGGCGCAGGACGTTGCCGTCGAGCGCGCCACCGAAGTAGCCGAGCACGTCCTTGCCGTCGCGCTGGTACATCCACACGCCGTGGACCCGTCCCGGGCCGTCGTCCTCGACCTTGACGGCGCCGAACGTCGTCTTCCACAGCCCGCCGGCGGCGCCGGGCGGCAGCGCCGCGGTCGGCGCCGGCGCGGCGTTCCAGGCGCCGGGCGCGGTGGCGGGGGGCGGCTCGTTCTTCTTGGAGCTGGCGGAAGCCACGAGCACGGTGGTGGCCAGGGCGGCCAGGGCGAGGCGAGCGGTGGTGGCGAGCGCGGTCATCGCGGCAAAGGGTACCACCACGCGGTTGCGGTCGTCGGCGGTCACGGCTAACGTGCCGCGCGGCTGTAACATCCGCCACACGGGCCCATAGCTCAGCGGTC
This sequence comes from Myxococcales bacterium, assembly GCA_016794525.1. GTDB lineage: Bacteria > Myxococcota_A > Polyangia > Haliangiales > Haliangiaceae > UBA2376. Next base: position 2,572 of record JAEUJY010000134.1, on the reverse strand, counting down.
AGAGCGGCCGGCTCATAACCGGTGGGTCCCTGGTTCAAGCCCAGGTGGGCCCACGGAACTGACAACCTAGACTCCCGAGGACGCCGTGAAAGACCAGCTGCTGCTATTGCTCGAGCTCCAGACCATCGACCTCAAGGTCCGGGAGCTGGACACCGCCCGCAAGGCGCTGCCGGCGCGCTCGGCGCCGCTGCGCAACGACCTGGCCAAGCTCGAGGCCATGCTCGACGGCGAGAAGCAGAAGCTGACCGACGCCGAGCTGTGGCAGCGCCAGCAGCAGGCGATCCTGGCCCGCGAGCAGGACCTGCTGCGCGCCGCCAAGTCGAAGCTGCAGGGCACGCGCACCGGCAAGGAGTTCCACGCCGCGACGCGCGAGGTCGAGTTCAAGCGCAAGTCGATCAACGATCGCGAGGGCGAGCTCAAGAAGGTGACCGAGGCGCTCGGCAGCTCGGGCGCGGTCATCGGCGAGCGCGACGCCGCGATCCAGAAGCTGCGCGACGAGCTGGCCGCCGAGGAGGCCCGCATCGCGGCCCAGCTCGAGGAGCTGGCCCAGCAGGTGGCGGTGATCACCGCCGGCCGCGACGAGGTGCGGGCCAAGATCGACAAGGCCTGGCTCAAGACCTACGACGCGCTGATCGTCCGCGGCGTCGCGGTCGCGCCGGTCATCGCCGGCATCTGCCAGGGCTGCCGGGTGCGCATCCTGCCGCAGCAGAACAACAAGCTGGCCCGCCTCGAGACCATCGAGGCGTGCGAGCGGTGCGGCCGCATCATCTACCGCAAGGAGATGCTCGAGCCGCCGGCCGCCGACGCCGCGCCCGCCACCGCCGACGCGCCCTCCGCGTAGCTCAGGCCGCGACCGGGGCCAGCTGGCCGTAGCGGCCGCGCCGCAGGTTGCGCTTGATCACGACCGCCTCGCGGATGACCTTCCACATGTCCTTCCACGGCGAGACCCGCGAGCGCTGGTCGTCGTGCCAGGTCACGCCGCACTCGCGCACCTGGTAGCCGAGGCGCTTGGCCAGCGCCAGCACCTCGAGGTCGAAGGCCCAGCCGTCGATCGTCGCGCGGCCGAACAGATCGTCGGCGGCGCGGGCGGTGAAGGCCTTGAACCCGCACTGGGTGTCGCGCACGCCCGGCACCAGCGCGCGCTGGATGACCTGGTTGCACAGCCGGCTCCACAGCCGGCGGTACAGCGGCTGGGTCTGGTTCGACGCCGCGCCCGGCGCGTAGCGCGAGCCGATCGCCAGGTCGGCGCCGGCGACGATCGGCGCCAGCAGCTTGGGCAGCTCGGTCGCCGGCATCGAGCCGTCGGCGTCGCACATGACGCGGATCTTGCCCCGCGCCGCCAGCATGCCGATGCGCACCGCGCTGCCCTTGCCGCGGTTGGGCTTGGACGCGATCACCCGCAGCTGCGGGATGCGCTCGGCGGCCAGCCGCTCGCACAGCGCGACGGTGCCGTCCTTCGAGCCGTCGTCGACGACGACGATCTCCCAGGTGCCGGGGTGGGCGGCGAGGAACTGCGCGGTGGCCTCGAGCGTCGGCGTGATGCGGAGCTCCTCGTTGTAGGCGGGGATGACGATCGAGAGGTCGAGGGTGGTGGTGGCGGTGAGGTTCGACATGACGAGGCTCCTGGGATGACTGCGGCGATCAGGCCGCGGCGAACACGAGGCGACGCTGGGCGGGGTAGCTCCAGCAGACGAAGATGACGGCGGCGCACACGACCTTCGCGGTCAGGTACGGCAGGTGGGCGCGGTCGCACGCGAGGTGCATCGCGACGGCCATCAGCACCGCGGTGGCGAGCGCGACGCCGCCGAACGCGGCGACCTGGCGGACGTCGAGCCGCGAGCGATCGCGGAACGCGACGTACTTGTTGGCGACGAAGCACAGCACCGCGCCCGCGATGGCGCCGGCGAACGCGGCGTAGGCCACGCCGACGCCGCGGTGGAGCAGCGTCGACAGCAGGCAGACGTCGACGGCGGTGCCGGCGAGGCCACCGAGGGCGGCGCCGGCCAGCGGCCGGGCCCGGGTGCGGAGGTGGTTGAGCGTCTTCACGCCAGAGAGCTAGAGCACCCGGCGTGCCACTGGTTCGACCAGCGTGATATTGGATGCTTAGCCTGTCAGATGGGTGTCGAGGGGTCGACGGCGTGCGTCAGCGACCGACACCTACATGACGGGGGCTCCGGCTCCGGGGCCGGCTCCGGGGCCGGCTCCGGCTCCGGTTCCGGCTCCGGCTCCGGCTCCGGCTCCGGTTCCGGGTCCGGCTCCCCGGCTCCGGGTCCGGGTCCGGCTCCGGCTCCGGCTCCGGCTGCGGCTCCGGCTCCGGTTCCGGCTCCGGGTCCGGCTCCGGCTCCGGCTCCGGCGCCGGGTCCGGCTCCGGCTCCGGCTCCGGCGCCGGCGACGGCTCCGGTTCCGGGTCCGCGTCCGGGGCCGGCTCCGCCACGCGCCTCCTCGATTCCTTGGTGCAGCAAGTTCCTCCGTGGTTGGTGTGCCCCTCGCGGCCCCCGCGCACGTCCTTTGCCGCGCGCGCGGGTGGCGAGGGTGGCGAGCAGGAGGGTGGGGAGGGAGCGCGCGGCACAGG
>JAEUJY010000129.1 GCA_016794525.1 Myxococcales bacterium | reverse complement strand
CTCACCGGCTTCCAGGACGTCGCCGACCCCGAGGCCCGTGGCCGCTTCGAGCGCGCGTGGGGCGCGACCATCCCGCCCGAGCCGGGCTGGCACCTCACCGACATGTTCAAGGCCATGGAGCGCCGCGAGCTCCGCGCGCTCTACGTCATCGGCGAGAACCCGGCGCGGTCCGAGGCCGACGGCCACCGCACCGCGGCGCTGCTCACCGGCCTCGACGTGCTGGTGGTGCAGGACATCTTCCTGACGCCGACCGCCGAACTCGCCGACGTCGTCCTGCCGGCGACGGCCAGCTTCGCCGAGGCCGACGGCACGGTCACCAACAGCGAGCGCCGGGTGCAGCGGGTGCGGCGCGCGGTCGCGCCGCCGGCCGGCGCCCGCGACGACATCGCGATCATCGCCGACCTGTCGCGCCGGCTCGGCCGCGACCTCGGCGAGCCCACGCCCGAGGCGCTGTGGGACGAGCTGCGCGCGCTGTCGCCGATGCACGCCGGCATGAGCTACGCGCGGCTCGCCGAGCTGGGCGGCATCCAGTGGCCGTGCCCCGAGGACGGCCACCCGGGCTCGCCGTTCCTGCACGGCCGGCTGTGGGCCGAGCCGCGGCAGGGCCCGGCCGCGCCGTTCCACGTGCTGCACGACGTGCCGCCGATCGAGGCCACCGACGCCGAGTACCCGCTGCGCCTCACGACCGGGCGGCGGCTCGACTCGTTCAACACCGGCGTGCAGTCGGGCAGCTTCCGCTCGCCGCTGCGCCGCGGCGAGACGATCGATCTGTCGCCGGCCGACGCGGCGCGCTACGGGATCGCCGACGGCGAGGTGGTGCAGGTGACCTCGCGGCGCGGCACGGTGCGAGCGCCGGCGCGCATCGACGCCGGCCTGCGCCCCGGCCTGGTGTTCATGACCTTCCACTTCCCCGACGAGGTGGACACCAACCTGCTGACGATCGACGCGACCGATCCGCGCTCCGGGACCGCCGAGTTCAAGGCCGCCGCCGTCCAGCTGCGTCGCCTCACCTGATAGAGTGCCCGCGTGGATCTCCGGCCGATCTCGACGCTGCCGACCGACGACGAACGCGCCGCGGTGGACGCGGTGCTCGGCGCGCCGGGCGTCGTGCCCCAGGCGCTGCGCGAGGCCCGCGGGCGTCGCCACCTGCTCTTGCCCGGGCTGCACGCGATCCAGGATCGCTGCGGCTGGGTGTCGGCCGGCGCGCTCGGCTACCTGTGCGAGCGGCTGCACGTCCCGCCCGCCGAGGCCTACGGCGTCGCGTCGTTCTACGCGCTGTTCGCGCTGTCGGCGCGGCCGCCGACCGCGCTGCACGTCTGCGACGATCTCGCGTGCCACGCCGCGGGCGCGCCGGCGCTGATCGCGACGTTGACCCAGCGGCTGGGCCCGGCCGGCGAGACGCGCGCCGGCGCCACCTGGCACCCCAGCCCGTGCCTCGGGCTGTGCGAGCGCGCGCCGGCGGCGATGCTGACGGTCGCCGGCGCCGCGCCGCGCGCCACCGCGTGGGGTCCGGTCGACGCCGCGGCCTGCGTCGACGCGGTCGCCCGCGGCGAGGCCCCGACGCCGGCGCCGGCGCTGATCCCGCAGCGCGGCCGCGCCGCGTACCCCGAGCGGCTGCTCGCGCGGGTCGGCGTGGTCGACCCGACCAGCCTCGACGCCTACCGCGCCGCCGGCGGCTACGCCGCGCTGCGCCTCGCGCTCGAGCGCGGGCCGGCGTTCGTGCTGCGCGAGGTGACCGACAGCGGGCTGGTCGGCCGCGGCGGCGCCGCGTTCCCCACCGGCCGCAAGTGGGCCGCGGTGGCGGCGCAGGCCGGACGGCCGAAGTACCTGGTGTGTAACGCCGACGAGAGCGAGCCCGGCACGTTCAAGGATCGCGTCCTCATGGAGGAGGATCCGTTCGCGCTGATCGAGGCGATGACGATCGCCGGCACCACCGTCGGCGCCGAGCAGGGCTTCCTGTACCTGCGCGGCGAGTACCCGCTGGCGCGGGCCCGGTTGACCGCGGCGCTCGCCGCCGCCCGCGAGCGCGGGCTGCTCGGCGACGACGTCATGGGGCGGGGCGTGCGCTTCGACATCGAGCTGCGGCTCGGCGCCGGCGCGTACATCTGCGGCGAGGAGACCGCGCTGTTCGCGTCGCTCGAGGGCTTCCGCGGCGAGCCGCGCACCAAGCCGCCGTTCCCGGTCGAGGCCGGGCTGTTCGGCCGGCCGACCGTCGTCAACAACGTCGAGACGCTGGTCAACGTGCTCGGCATCGTCCGCGACGGCGCCGCCGCCTACCGCGCGCTCGGCACCGCCGGCTCGCCCGGCACCCGGCTGTTCTGCGTCAGCGGCAAGGTCGCGCGGCCCGGCCTGTTCGAGCTGCCGTTCGGCGTCACGCTGCGCGCGCTGCTCGAGCTGGCCGGCGCCGACGATCCGGCGGCGGTGCTGCTGGGCGGCGCGGCCGGCACCTTCGTCGGGCGCGACGACCTCGACCTGCCCCTCACGTTCGAGGACACCCGCGCCGCCGGCGCGACGCTCGGCTCGGGCGTCGTGCTGGTGCTCGATCGCACCGTCGCGCTGGGGCCGGTGCTCGCGCGGATCGCGCAGTTCTTCCGCGACGAGAGCTGCGGCCAGTGCGTGCCGTGCCGCGTCGGCACCGTGCGCCAGGAGGAGCTGATCACCCGCCTGGCGCGGGGCAAGCCCCACGGCACGGTGGCCACCGAGCGCGCGCTGCTCGCCGAGCTGGGGCAGTGCATGCGCGACGCGTCGATCTGCGGCCTCGGCCAGACCGCGTCGTCGGCGATCGAGAGTGCGGTCGCCCGCCTGAAGGTGTTCGCCGACGAGGTCACGCCATGATCCGCCTGCCGATCTACCCCGCCGAGCCGCGGCGCCGCCCGACCGACGGGCCGGTGCGCGACGTCGCGCTCACCATCGACGGCGCCGCGGTGCGGGTGCCCGAGGGGGCGACCGTGCTCGACGCCTGCGCCGCCGCCGGCATCGAGGTGCCGACCCTGTGCTTCGCGGCCAACCTGACGCCGGTCAACGCCTGCCGGATCTGCGTCGTCGAGCTCGAGGGTGCGCGCACGCTGGTGCCGTCGTGCTCGCGCACGGTCGAGGCCGGCATGGTCGTGCGCACCGACTCGCCGCGGGTGCGCACCGCGCGCAAGCTGGTGCTCGAGCTCCTGGGCTCGTCGGTCGATCTGTCGGCGACGCCCCACGTCGCGCGGTGGATCGAGCGCTACGACGCCCACCCGGCGCGGTTCGGCCCGGCGGCGGCGCCGGCGGCGGCCGGCGCGCGCGACGCCGCGGCCCCCGGCCACCACCACGTCGGCGACGGCGCCACCGCGGCCACCGTCGCGCAGCCGGCCAAGGTCGACAACGACCTGTTCGTGCGCGACTACGGCAAGTGCATCCTCTGCTACAAGTGCGTCGAGGCGTGCGGCGACGACGCCCAGCACACCTACGCGATCGCGGTCGCCGGGCGCGGCTTCGACGCGCGGATCTCGACCGAGCTGGCGACGCCGCTGCCCGACAGCGCGTGCGTGTTCTGCGGCAACTGCGTCAACGCGTGCCCGACCGGCGCGCTGGTGTTCACCCGCGAGTTCGAGCTGCGGCGCGACGGCCAGTGGGACGAGGCGCGGCAGCAGGAGACCACGACGGTGTGCCCGTACTGCGGCGTCGGCTGCGCGATCACGCTGCGCACCCAGGACAACCAGGTGGTGCGCGTGACCTCGCCGCTCGACTCGAGCGTCACCGGCGGCAACCTGTGCGTGAAGGGCCGCTTCGGCTGGCAGTACGTCGGCGATCGCCCGCCGCCCGACACGAAATAACCCGCGGCGCGTGGGCGTTGTCGGCGTCCCATGCGCCTGCCGCTCCTGGTCGCTCTCGGGCTGATCGCCTGCCACGCCCCCGTCGCCGCGCCGCCGCGCCCGGCGCCGCGCGCGCCGCTGACGCTCACCTACCTCGGCGTCGCCGGCTGGCAGCTCGAGGCCGACGGCCACACGCTCTTGCTCGATCCGTACTTCTCGCGGCCGGCGCTCGACGGGCCGATCGTCCCCGACGCCGCCGCGATCGCCGCCCGCACGCCGCCGCGGGTCGACGCGATCCTGATCGGCCACAGCCACGTCGATCACCTGCTCGACGCGCCGACCATCGCCCGCGCCACCGGCGCGCAGCTGATCGGCAGCGCGACCACCGCGGCGGTGGCCCGGGCCAGCGGCGTGCCCGACGATCAGATCGTCACCGTGAAGGGCGGTGAGGACTACCAGTTCGACGGCTGGTCGGTGCGGGTGCTGCCCAGCCTGCACTCGGCGCTCGACGGCAAGCACACGGTCGGCGGACCCCTGGCCGGGCCGCCGGTCCTGCCGATGGGCTTCGCCGACTACGCCGAGGGCGGCACCTTCGCGTACCTGGTGCGGCTGGGCGGCCACCAGATCTTGCTCCTGTCCACCGCCAACTTCATCGAGCGCGAGCTGGCCGGGCTGCGGCCCGACGTGGCGATCGTGGCCACCGGGCTGCGCCAGGAGGTCTACGACTACACCTGTCGGCTGCTGCACGCGGTGGGCGATCCGCCGCGGGTCTTCACCAACCACTTCGACGACTGGCGCGCGCCGCCGGTCGACGCACCGCTCGACGACGATCTGCGCGACTTCCTGGCCGAGGTGCGGGCGTGCGCGCCGGCCACCGTCGCCACGGTGCCCGGGCACTTCCGGTCGGTGACGATCCCGTAGTGCTAGGATGGGGGCGTGCGGTTCACGCGTCGCGCGATCTTGCAGGGCGCCGGGGCGCTCGGCGCCGCCGCGCTGTTGCCGGGCTGCGGCGATCCCGGCGCGCTGACCGCGCTGGTGCTGGAGGTCGAGGCCACCCGCGCGCTGATCGCCGCGTGGTCGCCCACCGCGGCCAGCCTCGACGTCGTGGTCACCACCGCCGCGGGCGTCGGCGCCGTCGCGGCCACCGTCGCGCTCGACGCGCACGGCCACGGCGCGCTCGACGTCACCGAGCTGGTGCCCGCCACCGCGTACCACGTGCGGGTGCTCGCGCCCGACGGCGGCGAGCACGGGCCGCTGGCGTTCGTCACCGCGCCGACCGACACCGACCCGCGGCCGCTGCGGCTGATGGTCAGCGCCGACGTCGACGAGGACGCCGCCTACGCGTCGCCGATCTTCGACACCATCGCCGCGCAGCCGCCCGACCTGTTCGTCGCGCTGGGCGACTGGCCGTACGCCGACAACGGCCCGTCGGCCACCACCCGCGCCGGCTACGAGGCCAAGTACGTGCGCGGCCGGCTCGAGCCGCGCTTCGCGCCGTGGCTCGCGGCCACCTCGTTCCGCGCGATCTACGACGACCACGAGTTCGCCAACGACTGGGACGGCGCCGCCCGGGAGGCCGACCCAGCGCGCCACGCCGCGGCGCTGGCCGCGTGGGACGCGTGGTTCCCGCGGCGGGGCGACGGCCCGCGCTACCGCCGCTGGCGCTGGGGCGCGCTGTGCGAGTGCTTCCTGCTCGACTGCCGCAACTACCGCAGCGCCAACGACGCCCCCGACGGACCGGGCAAGACGATGCTGGGGGAGGCGCAGCGGCGCTGGCTGGTCGACGGGCTGCGCGCGTCGACCGCGCCGTTCCGGCTGGTGTTCAGCTCGGTGCCGCTCGACTTCGGCAACGCCGACGATCACTGGGCCGCGTTCGCGTCCGAGCGCGACGCGATCCTCGGTGAGCTGGCGGCCGCGCGGTTGCCGGGCATGCTGTGGCTGTCGGCCGACCAGCACTGGTTCGCCGCCCACCAGCACCGCGATCGCGTCCGCGAGTTCCAGGTCGGCCCGCTGTCGCGCGGCCTGCTCACGCCGCCGGCGCCCCGGCCGGGCGTGCTGCGGCGGATCCACGAGTACAACGTCGGCTTGATCGAGATCACCGCGGAGCCGCGGCTGCGCTTCCGGGCGATCGGCGCCACCGGCGCGACGCTCTACGACGAGGCGTTCACGCCGGCCGACCTGGCGCTCGAGCCGGGCGTGCCGCCGCCGCCGCTGCCGTGATCCGGCCGCAACCGCGGCGCGCGGCGGGTGTCTCTCCCAGGTGCTGCGCCGGCTGACGCTCGTGGTCGTGACCGCCGGCTGCGCCGCCCGGGGCGCGGTGGTCGCGCCGCCGCCGCTCGCCGTGGCGCCGGTGTCGGTGCCGCCGCCGTCGGTGGTCGCGCCGACGCCACCGCCGCTGCCGACCGTCGTCGATCGCGGCGAGCTGATCCTGTCGCTGCGCGGCAAGCCGGCCGGGCGCGAGGCGTTCACGATCGAGGCCGAGGCCGACGGCTACCGCGTGCGCTCCGAGGTCCGGCTCGAGCAGCGCGCGACCTTGCGGCTGATCGCCAGCGAGCTCGAGACCGACCGCGCGTGGCGGCCGCGCGCGGCCACCGTGCGCGACGTCGTCGACGGCGGCACCACCAGCACGCTCGCCGGCGACCCGCTGACGCTCCGCACCACCTCGCGGCTCAACCCCGCCACCGTGCGCACCGCCAGCCGCGCGATCGACCTGTACCTCGCCGACAACACGCTGGCGCACTTCGCGCCCACCTGCGCGATCGCGGCGCCCGCGGTGCGCACCGGCTTCCCCGGTATGGCGGTGCGCATCGGCCCCGATCGCGCGCTGCCGCCGTTCGTCCAGCGCACCGTCGATCTCGGCGCGACCGTGCGCGCGCTGGTCACCTGCGCGGGCACGCGGCTGGTCGCCGTCGAGCTGCCGGCGCTGGCGCTGGTGGCGGTGCGCAGCGACCGCGCCGACGAGCTGCGCGATCGGGTCGGCGTGCCAGCGACCAAGGCGCCGCTGCCGCCGGGGCTGATCGAGGAGCCGCGCACCGTCCGGGTCGCCGCCGCGCGCGACCGCGCCGCCGCCGAGCTGGCGTGCTCGCTGGTGCGCCCGGCCACCGCCGCCGGGCCGCTGCCGGTGGCGCTGTTGCTCACCGGCTCGGGCGCCCAGGATCGCGACGAGGACGCGGTCGGGGCGGGCGGGGTGAAGCTCGGCCTGTTGCGCGCGGTGGCCGGCGCGCTGGGCGCCGCGGGCGTGGCGTCGCTGCGGTGCGACGACCGCGGCGTCGCCGGCTCGACCGGCGAGTTCGGCGCCGCGACGCTGGCCACGTTCGTCGCCGACGCCCAGGCCGCGGTCGCCGCGCTGCGCCGCGAGCGCGGGCTCGATCCGCGGCGGGTGATCGTCGTCGGGCACTCCGAGGGCGGCGTCGTCGCGGCCGCGGTCGCCGCCGCCGATCCGCGGGTCGCCGGGGTCGCGCTGCTGGCGGCGCCGGGGCGCCCGGTCGACGAGGTGCTGCTGGCGCAGGTCGCGCACACGCTCACCGCCGGCGGGCTCACCGCCGCCGAGGCCGCCGCCGCGCTGGCGCGCCACCAGGCCGCGTTCGCCGCGATCCGCGCCGCCCAGCCGTTGCCCGACACCGCCGAGGCCGACGAGTGGGCCGGCGGCGAGGCCTGGCTGCGATCGCACATGCGCCACGACGCCCTGGCCGACGTGCGCGCGCTGGCGTGCCCGCTGTGGATCGCCCAGGGCACGATCGAT
>JAEUJY010000056.1 GCA_016794525.1 Myxococcales bacterium | reverse complement strand
CGCCCCCGCATAGCGCCGGGCCCCCGGCGTCGGGCCCCCCCCCCAACCGCGCGAGCTTGCCCCCCAGCGACGGCAGACCGCCGTCGGGCCCCCACCCGAAACGCGAGAGCGTGCAGCGGAGCGACGGGAGGGAGGTGGCGGCGCGGGGCGCGGCGCGACGTGCTACACGTCGGCCATGGCCGACTCGCTCGAAGCACAGCTTCGCCAGCAGCTCACCGCTGCGATGAAGGCGAAGGACTCCAAGACCGCCAACCTCGTCCGCATGATCAACACCAAGATCATGGAGCGCCGCACCGCCGAAGGCTTCAGCGGCGTGGTCGACGACGCGCTGATCCTCGACGTGATCACCGCGTACAAGAAGAGCATGTCCAAGGCGCGCGCCGACTACGCGGCGATGGGCGACAAGGGCAAGGAGCAGGTCGAGGAGCTCGACTTCGAGCTGGCCTGGTGCACCAAGATGCTGCCGGCCGGCGCCAGCGAGGACGAGCTGCGCGCCGCGGTCGCCGCGGCCGTGGCCGCGCTGCCGAGCAAGGATCCCAAGATGGCCGGCAAGGTCATCGGCGTCGTGAAGAAGCAGTTCGGCGAGCGCGCCGACGCGGCGGTCGTGAAGCAGCTGGCGGAGGAAGCGCTGAAGGGCTGATGGAGCGAGCGGAGACGGGATCGGGGGACGGGGACGGGATCGGGGACGGAGACGGGATCGGGGACGGAGACGGGATCGGGCACGGGCACGGGCACGGGCACGGGCACGGGATCCGGACCGCGGATGCGGCGCGGGGCGCCGGTGCTCAGACCGCGACGGGCTGGACGCGGCGGCGCACCAGCTTGATCGACAGCAGGCGGTACAGCATCTTCGACACCTCGAAGCTGCCCATCCGCGACTTGCGGACGATGTCCTTGACCGTGTTCTTGCCGTTGACCAGCTCGAGCACCGCCAGCTCCTCGCGGGTCAGCCGGCCGCGACCCATCTGGGCCACCGCGTCCTCGTTGCGCAGGAACACCAGCTCGAAGTCGTCGATGGCGCGCTCGATCAGGTGCCACTCGTCGACGCGGCGGAAGCCCTCCATCAGCAGCGCCTCGACGTCGAGCTCGAGCGCGGCCTCGACCACCGGGGCCGGCGCCTCACCGCCGGCGACGAACCGGAACGAGCCGTAACGCCAGCGCAGCGCCTCGTACAGCAGCTCGCTGGTCTGGCGGCTCAGCGCCGCGCGGCGATCGGCCGGCGACAGGTGGCCCATCCGCACCAGCTGCTCGCCGATCAGCCGGCCGCCGCCGCCGCGGCTGGCCAGGAACGCGTCGAACTCGCCGCGCGGCATCAGCTCGCCGTCGACGATGTACCGGCCCAGCAGCAGATCGTCGGCGGTGCCCTGCCCCAGCGCCTGATCGATCCGGCCGCGGCGGAAGTAGACGTCGATCCGGGTCTCGCCGCGCGCCACGGTCAGCACGCCCGACTGCTCCTGGTGATCGAGCAGCTGCACCACCTCGGCCAGCGGGATCACCCGCAGGTCGCCGCGCAGGCTCTCGCCGTCGAACAGCGCCGGATCGAGCCGCGCCACCACGCCGGCCAGCGCGTCGTCGTCGAGCGCCGAGCGCACGGTGTCGGCGATCGCGGTGGCGTCGGTCGGCACCCGGGCGTCGCGATCGCCGCCGGCGTCGCCGGCCGCGTCGGCCAGCGCGAACAGCGCCGCCACCCGGGTCGCGACCACCTCGGTGAGCAGGCCGCGCAGCGCGGCCAGCGCCCGGCCCCGGCCGGCGCCGCCGTCGGCGAGATCGGCCGCGGCCACCGCGTCGGTGCGCGGCGCCTCGCCGCCCTGGTACTTGGCGACGGTGTGCTGCACCACCGCGGTGATCGCCTCCGGCGAGAACGGCTTGGTGATGTAGTCGACGATGCCCATCACCTTGACGAAGCGCTCGCCGACCTGGTCGCCCTTGGCGCTCATCAGCACCACCGGCACGTCGCGCAGCGCGGCGTCGGCCGCCAGCTCGCGGCACACCTGGTATCCGTTCATCTTGGGCATGACGAAGTCGAGCAGGATCAGATCCGGCCGGTGGGCGCGCGCGGCGGCCAGCCCGGCCTCGCCGTCGGCCGCCGCCTCGACCGCGAACCCCGCCTTGGTCAGCACCAGCTGCACCACCCGGACGATGGTCGGACTGTCGTCGATCACCAGGACGCGCGCCGCTGCCATGGCGCGGCATCCTACTCGAATGCGCGCAAGGCCGCGGGCGCAACCGATGTAGGTGTTTGCCGCCGACGCAGCGATCGGCCGGGAGTTTGGTCGGGGGTGGGCCCGCGTGGTAACTTCGTTCCGGGTCGCATGGCCTCCCCTGGTCAACTGCTCGACAAGTACCCGAGGCGCTTCGGGAAGTACCACCTGCTCGGGCCACTCGCGCAGGGCGGGATGGGTGCGCTCTATCTGGCCGTCACCGGCGACCGCGGCCTCGAGCGCATGATGGTCATCAAGACCGTCCTGCCGCACCTGGCCGACGCCGAGTACGTCGCCCGGTTCCGGGACGAGGCCAAGGTCGTCGTCAAGCTCTCGCACGGCAACCTGATCCCGGTGTTCGACGCCGGCCAGGTCGACGGCGAGCTGTTCCTGGCGATGGACTTCGTCGAGGGCCGCGACCTGCGCGCGATCTGGAACCGCTGCGCCCGCGAGCGGGTGGCGTTCCCGGTCGACATCGCGGTCTACATCGTCAAGGAGCTGTGCCGCGGATTGGCCTACGCGCACGCCTTCCCCGATCTGCAGCTGGTCCACCGCGACATCTCGCCGCCCAACATCCTGGTGTCCTACACGGGCGAGGTGAAGCTGACCGACTTCGGGCTGGCGTCGTCGACGCTCAAGCTCGAGAAGACCGCGCCCGGCATCATCTACGGCAAGGTCGCGTACATGTCGCCCGAGCAGGCCCGGGGCGAGAAGCTCGACGGCCGCTCCGATCAGTACGCCACCGCGATCGTGCTGTGGGAGCTGCTGACCGGGCGCCAGCTGTTCCCGCCGGGCAAGGAGCAGCCGCAGGATCTGCTGGCCCGCGCGCGCAACCCCGAGGTGCTGCGGCCCAGCCGCAAGGCGCCGCGGGTGCCGGCCGAGCTCGACGACATCGTCGTGCGGGCGCTGGCCGCCGAGAAGGAGCAGCGCTACGCGACCTGCGACGAGATGCGCCAGGCGCTGCAGGGCTGGCTGGCGGTCAACGCGCCGACCACCGACGCGACGCGCATGTCGGACTTCCTGCGCGACCTGTTCGCCGACGACATCGCCAGCGAGCGCACCGAGCGCGAGGCGATGCTGTCCAACGTGCGGCGGCGGGCGATGACGCTGCCGCCCACCGACGAGCTGCGCCAGCTGGTCGAGAAGTCGGGCGACCACCGCGCGCCGGTCGACTCGGCCGCCGCCACCGCGGTCCGCTCGCCGGGCTCGGTCGGCCGCCGCTCGAGCGACAGGGGCGACCTGGTGCTCGACCGCCGCAAGGCCAGCGATCGCCGCTCGGCCGCGGCCACCGCGCCGCTGCCCGACTTCGAGCCCTCGCCCACCGACTCGCAGCCGATCCTCGGGCTGATCGTCGACGGCCGCTACAAGGTCGTCGAGCTGATCGGCGAGGGCGGCATGGGCAAGGTGTACCTGGCCGCGCACGTCGACATCGGCAAGCGGGTCGCGCTGAAGGTCCTGCACCCCAGCTACAGCCGCATGCCCGACCTGGTCGAGCGGTTCCGCCGCGAGGCGCGCGCCGCGTCGAAGATCGGCCACCCGCACATCGTCGACGTCACCGACTCCGGCACCACCGCCGACGGCTCGGCGTACTTCGTGATGGAGTTCCTCGAGGGCGTCGAGCTGGGCTCGGTGATCGAGCGCGAGGGCGCGCTCGAGGTGGCCCGCGCGGTGCGCATCGCGCAGCAGATCTGCCGGGCGCTGTCGGCGGCCCACGCCGCCGGCATCATCCACCGCGATCTCAAGCCCGAGAACATCTTCCTGACGATCCGCGACGGCACCACCGACTTCGTCAAGGTGCTCGACTTCGGCATCGCCAAGACCACCGAGGCCGAGGAGGCCCGCGAGCGCAAGCTGACCAGCCCGGGCATGGCGATGGGCACGCCCGAGTACATGGCGCCCGAGCAGGCCGCCGGCCGCCCGGCCGATCAGCGCTGCGACGTCTACGCGCTCGGCGCGATCCTCTACGAGATGCTGACCGGGGTGCCGCCCTACCAGGGCGACAACTTCATGGAGATCCTGACCAAGAAGGCGACCGTCGATCCGGTCGCGCCGATCCACCTGCGCTCGACGATCCCGGCGCCGGTGTCGACGCTGGTGGCCGCGGCGATGGCGCGCAACCCCGACGATCGCCCGGCCACGATGGAGGCGTTCGAGTACGAGCTGACCAAGTGCATGGCCGGCCGCGGCGCGGCGGTCGCGCAGATCCTCGGCATGTCGACCGACCAGCACCTGGTCGCGAGCATGAACCCCGGGCTGTCGGGCCGGACGATCGACTCCGGCGTGTTCCAGCGGCCGACCTCGTCGCCGGCGATCGCGCTGCCGGCGCCGATCGCGCGCACCCAGACCCCGGTGCCTGGCTCGCTGTCGAGCCCGACCTTCACGCCGCGCCCCGGCCGCATCGACGTGCCGACCGCGGCGGTGGTCGAGCTCCCCGACAGCCTCGGCGTCGTCGTGCCGACCCGCTCGGGCTGGGCGACCGCGGCGTGGACGCTGCTCGGCATGGGCGTCGCCGTCGGCGTCGGCGTGATCCTCTTCGTCGCCGCCGGCGAGCGCCGCGGCAGCGTCAACGCCACCGCCGCCAACCCGCCGCCCGCCGCGGCGATCGTCGTCGACGCCGGCGTGCCGCTCGACGCGGCCAAGGCGGCGCCGGGCCCGGGCCCCGGGCCGGGCAGCGGCTCCGGCCCGACGCGCACCGTCGACAACCCGCCGGATCAGGGCAAGCCGATCAAGGATCCCGGGCCGCGGGGCAAGCCCGGTGGCGCCGCGCCCACCGACGCGATGTCGGAGGCCGACGCGGCCAAGCGCCTGGCCGAGGGCAACGACCTCAAGGATCGCCTGAAGTACGCCGACGCCAAGGCCGCCTACGAGGAGGTGATCGCCAGCGGTCACTACCGCGGCGACGCGCTGGTCGGGCTGGCGTGGGTGTACTTCCAGACCTCCGACGTCGACCGCGCGATCGCCACCGCCGACAAGGCCGTGCGCGCCGGCGCCGGCGACACCGCCCGCAAGATGCTCGGCCACTTCTACTTCAAGAAGGGTTACTACGATCAGGCGCTGGTCTACTACGAGGCGCTGCTCAAGGCCCACCCCAAGGACGGCGGCCTGATCGAGCTGGTCAACGCCACCCGCGCCAAGCTGGGCAAGTCGCCGGGCGGCTGATCGTGGCGCGGCCGGCGTTGCTCCTCGTGCACGTGCTCGCGGTCGCCGCGATCGGCGCGATGTCGTGGAAGCTGCTGCACCTCGACGAGCGCGGCGCGGTCGGTGCGGCGCTGGCGGGCGGCGAGCTGCTGGCGCTGGTGGCCGCGCTGGCGTGGCCGGGCCGGGTGACCACGACGATCGCGCTGGCCCTGCCGGCGGCGGTCGCGGTCGGGACGCAGGAGCTGCTGCTGCAGGTGGCGTGGCTGATGTGGTCGGCGAGCGTGATCGGCCTGGCCAACCTGGTGCGCGGCGTCCGCGCCCCGAGCGCGCTGCCGCCCGCGCGCTCGATGTGACGCGGTGATTCAGCGCGGCGCGCGCGCGCGCCGCCGCGCCCACCACAGCCCGAGCGCGCCGACGAGCGGCGCCAGCGTCGCGGCCAGCCGCGCCGGCAGCGCCGGGCCGGCGCCCAGCCCGACCCGCGCGACGTGGACCAGCGACAGCGCGGCGTCGACGGTGGCGGCGCCGGCCAGCAGCCCGAGCAGGCGCGGCGTCGGCCGGCGGCTGGCGCGCCACAGCCCGACCGCCAGCGCGACGTCGTAGCCGGCCCAGGCGCCGAGGGTGGCCGGCCGATACCCGAACCAGCCGGCGTGGCCGGTGATCGCCGCGACCGCCAGCGCCAGCGCCCACGGCATCAGCGGCACCGCCAGCACCCACGCCAGCGCGCCGGGGTGGCGGGCCACGGTGCGGGCGCCGAACGCCACCAGGCCGCCGCCAGCGAACGCGCGCAGGCCGTCGAGGACGTGGACGATCGCGGGCTCGCCCTCGGGGTAGCACAGCCACACCGGCTCCCACCCGGCGGGGTGCAGCCGGCGCTTGAAGCGGTGCAGGCCGTCGAAGTCGTAGAGCGCGCCGCCGACGCGCCCGAGCGCGCGCATCCAGCCCGGCACGTCGCCGGCCAGCGGCGCGAGGCCGGTGGTCGCGTAGCCGACGTCGTCGGCCGCGAGGTCGCGCAGCGCGGCGTCGAACAGGCTCTCGGCGGTGCCGTTGGGCGCGTCGCCGCCGCGGATCAGATCCTCGAGGAACCAGCCGCCGCGCGCCGGCACCGGCACCGCGGCCAGGAACGCCACCACCCGGCCGCCGCGCTCGGCGACGTAGTAGCGGTGATCGGCGGCGCGCGCGAACGGCACCAGCGTGACCAGGAAGCCCATCGGCTCCATGTGGCGCGCCGCCAGCCACGCCGCGGTGAGCTGCTCGAGCGCGGCGCGCAGCGCGGTGCCGTCGGCGACGTCGGCCGCGTCGACCCGCCGCACCCGCACGCCCTTGGCCCGGGCGCGCCGCAGCTGCTCGCGCAGCCCGCGGTGCGCCGCCAGCGTCGCCGGCCACGCCCGCGGATCCCACACCGGCTGCTGGCCGAGGCGCAGCCGCGCGAAGCCGGGCCACGGCGTCGGCTCGTCGACGGCGAACCACGACGCCCGCCGCCCGGCGGCGCGGGCCGCGGCGACGAACCGCGCCGCGACCTCGGGCCGCTGCGCCAGCGGCGCGCACGGGCCGCCGGCCGCGATCCACGCGCCGCCGGTGTCGGCGTAGGCCACCGCCGCGTCGCCGTCGAGCCACGCCGCGAGGCCGGGCTCGAGGCCCTGGAACGCGACCGCGTCGCGGCCATAGGCGCGCACCGCCCGGTACAGCGCGTCCGCGGTCGGTTCGACGTCCACCGTCGCGGCGTAGCACGCGCCGGCGCTCGCCACCAGCGATCCGTCGGTGCTCAAAGCGTCTGCCGGGCGCCGCTCACCAGCGCCGGTTCCACAGCAGGTCGAGGCCGAGCACGCCGCGGTTGCCGGCGGTGCCCTCGATCAGCAGGCGCGGCCCCAGCCAGTACTGGGCCTCGGCCTCGCTGCTGTTCTGATCGACCCGGGCGTCGACCCGGGTGCGCACCAGCAGCAACAGGCGCGACGTCAGCCACCGGCCGAGCACGACCGCGCCGCTCGAGGTCGCGGTGCCGGGCTCGTAGTTCAGCACGTCGAAGTGGATCGGCAGCGCCTGGTTGACGAAGCCGCCGATCATGCTGCCGACGACCGTGGCCACGACGCCGGTCGCGGTGTCGGCGACCTCCTGGCCGGGCGCGGTCGGGGAGCCGCCGAGCACGAAGCCCAGCAGCTGGCCCTCGGTGTAGCTGCTCGGGATCGAGCTGAGCGTCAGGCGCGGCCGGCTGAGGCGCCCGTCGAGGCCGACCTGCAGCTCGAGCTGCGGGAACTGGTAGGTCAGCGCGATCCCGAGCAGCGGATCGGCGCCGCCGTCGAAGTCGAGCTCGGCGCGATCGATGCGGTAGCGCCGCTCGAGCAGCAGCACCGTCCCGCGATCGGCGCCGATCCGGCCGTCGATCGTCGCGCCGTCGTCGCCGACCAGCAGCGCCAGCGCGCCGCTGACCTCGCCGCGGAACGCCGGCGACACCACCGCCACCGGCTCGATCGTCACGTCGATCGCGAACCGCGGCGCGGTCGGCCGGGTGCCCAGCCAGGTCGACAGCACGGTCGCGCGAGCCACCGGCAGCCGCGCGGTGGCCGCGGTGTCGTCGGTGAACACCATGTCGGCCGGCGCGCCGGCTGGCAACAGCGTGCGGCCGCCGCCCTCGGGGATGGTGACCGCGCCGCCGCGCAGCCGCGCGGCCAGCCGCCAGCGCTGCCCGGCCCGCGTCGCGACCAGGTGGAGGTCGCCGTCGAGCCGCGGCGCCTGCGCGGTGATCAACGTCAGCGCGCGCACCGCGACGTCGACGGTGGCGCTGGTCGGCGCCAGCCCCGCCAGGCCGACCACCGCGCGAGCGTCGACGCGCCCCCCCTCGACCGCGCCACCGATCGCCAGCCGCGCCTCGCCGGCCGCGAAGGTCGCGTCGATCGTCCCGCCGCGCAGCGTGCCCAGCGTGTCGATCAGCGGCACCTGCACCGCGCCGACCCGGGCGACGCCCTGCACCCGGCTGGCGGCGCCGCCGGTCACCTGGAGGTCGGCGTCGAGCACGCCGCGCACGCCCAGGAGCGTGGCCGGGGCCAGCTGCGTCAGCGGCGCCAGCTCGAAGCCCCGCGCGCGCACGGTGCCCCGCGCGTCGGCGAGCGCCGCCAGCGGCGCCGTGGCGGTGACGTCGAGCGTGCCGCCGTCCGCCTGCCGCCCGTGCAGCTCGGCCAAGGCCACGCCGTTGGCGAGCCGGCCGCGCACCTCGACGTGCTGAGCGCGGCCGCGCCCGCGGCCGCCCACGCGCAGCGCGGCGACGGTCAGCGAGCCCGAGGCCACCGGCGCGCCGATCACGCCGGCGACCGTGGCCGCGCCGGTGACCTGCCCGCGCGCCAGCACCGGCCAACCCAGCGCGCCGCTCAGCGCGGCCAGGTCGCTCGCGCCGATCGTCGCGCTCCCGGTCACCGGCACCGCCGCCAGCGCCACCGCGCCGGTCACCACGTCGACCACCGGCGTCGGCGTCGCCGCGGTCGCGGTCAGCGTGGCGCGGCCGTCGGCGTCGACCTCGGCGCGCGCGGTGACGCCGCGGCCGTCGGCGCGGGCGGTGATCGTCGCGGTGACCGGCACCGTCACCGGCGCCGCCCGCAGGCGGGCGGTGGTGATCGTCAGCTCGGCGCTGGCCAGGCGCGGCCCGACGACCAGCGTGGCGCCGGCGGTGCCCTGCACCGGCGGCAGCCCGAGCCGCCGCGCGAGCGCCGGGGCCAGCGAGGTGGGCGGGATGGTCACGGTGGCGCCGTCGAGCGCCGCCACGTCGAGCGCGCGCCACGCGGCCAGGTCGAACGGCCGCGCCGGCAGTCGAGCGGCGCCGGTAGCGGTCGCGGCGCCGAGCCCCGGGGCCGACGCCGCCGCGGTCACCGCGGCGCCGCCATCGGCGGCGAGGTCGATCGTGACGTCGACGTCGACCGGGGCGGGCGCGCCGTCGACCGCCAGCGCCACGCCGCCGAGCCGGGCCTGGCCGCCGGTGGCGTCGAGCGCGACGTGGGCCGCGACGGTGCCGGTCGCCGGCAGCGCGCGCCCGGAGATGCGCGCGATCGCCGCCAGCGCGACGGCGTCGACGTCGACGCGCAGCGTCCGCAGCGCGGTCCGCGGCAGCGCGCGCCACCCGGCGAGGTCGTCGAGGCGATGCGGCGGCGTCGCCACCAGCGCCGCGGTCACGGCGCCGACGTCGTCGCCGCGGCCGTCGAGCGCGATCGCGACGGTCCGCGGCTCCACCTCGGCGCTGATCGCGACCTCGACCGGCCGCGCGCCGGCCACGATCACGACGCCCTGCCCGCTCACCGCGACCTCGCCGGTGATGGCCCGGCCCCGGGTCTGCAGCTCCGCGCGCGCGTTCACCACGCCGCGGGCCGCCGGCGGCACGCCCGGCACGGCGCGCAGGAGCGCGAGATCGACGTCGCGCAGCGCCAGCGTCAGCCGCCGCAGCGGCCGGCCCGGGCCGCGGCCGAGCGCGGCGTCGACCTCGAGCTCGCCGCCGCCACCGCGGGCGCGCACGCCAGCGACGGTGATCCGCTCGGCGTCGACCTCGACCACCCCGCCGCCACCGCGGACCTCGACGCCGGCCGCCGCCAGCCGGTAGCCGCCCAGCTCGACGCGCAGCGGCCCGGTCGCGGGCGCCAGCACCACGCGGGCGTCGCCCGCCGCCGCCAGGCGCCGCGCGGGGTCGCGCGCGGTCACGTCGACCGCGAACGGCCCGATCGGGGCGATGCCGCGCACGGTGGCCTGCGCGGTCGCCACCCGCTGGCCAGCGCCGCGCAGCCCGGTCGCGGTCGCCGTGACCGCCACCGTCGGCGTCGCCAGCGGGCCGGTCGCGGTGATCGCGGCGTCGACCGCGGCGATCGCGAACGCGCCGGCGCGCAGCCGCGTGCCGTGGGCCGCCGCGGTCACCGCCAGCCGCGCGCCAGGGCCGCCGAGCTGGCCATCGCCCTGGGCCGCGAGCGTCACCGCGCCGTCGAGCGGGCTCGCGCCGTCGGTCGCCGCCACCAGCGACGCGGTCGCCGCCCGCAGCGCGAGGTCGGCCACGCGCCAGCCGGCGGCGTCGGCGGTCGCCGTCCCGGACGCGTCGAGGCGGGTGTCGCCGGGGCCACGCCCGCCCACGGTCACGCGGGCCACGTCATCGGCCAGCGCGACGTCGGCGCGCACGTCGTCGAGCCGCACCGCCGCCACCGTGCCGGCGCCCCGCAGCGCCAGCGTACCCGCCACCGGCACCCGCGCCCCCGGCGCCGCGCGCAGCGCCAGCGTCAGCTCGCCGACCAGCGTCGACGCCGGCAGCCCCGGCCACAGCCGGCCCAGATCGATCGCCGTCAGCGCCAGCGTGCCGTCGAGCCGCGCCGCCGGATCGGCCAGGCGCAGCGTCAGCGCGCCGTCCACCGCGCCACCGGCGGTGCGCCCGCGCGGCCACACGCGCACCGCGCCGCCGGCCGACGACGCGGTCGCGGCGACGACCATCGCCGGCGCCGCCAGGCCCGGCACCAGCGCGGCCAGCGCGCCCTCGGCCAGCTCGGCCTCGACCAGCCCCGACACGGCGCCCGCGCCGGCGTAGCGCAGCGCCGCGATCCGGACCGCCGCGCCGCCGACCGCGGCCCGCGCCGACGGCACCCGCACCACGCCGGCGGCGTCGACGCTGACCAGCGCGGCGATCGCGATCGGCGCGCCGCGCTCGCGCCAGGTGCCGGTCAGCCGGGCCTGGGCCAGGAGCCCGCCGTCGCTCGCCATCGCCAGCCCGCCGCGCGCGGTCACGCCGTCGAGGTGCTCGATCCGGCCCGCGGTCTCGAGCACCACCGCGGCGTCGCGCAGCTCGAGGCGATGGATCGCCAGGGCCGTGCCGTCCGCGCTGGGCGACGGCCGGTACAGGGTCGCGACGTTCGGCGCGCCGCCCTCGGCCGCGCGCACCCGCACCCGCACGCCATCGAGCACCAGCGCGTCGAGCGCGAGGTCGCCGCCGACCAGCGCCCGCCAGCTGACGTCGATCCGGATCGCGCGCGCCGTCACCGCCGGCGCGCCGTCGGCGTCGCGCAGCTCGACGTCGCGCAGCACCAGCACGCCGAACGGGCTGCCCTCGACGCGGCCGATCTGCGCGCCGCCGGGGAACGCGCGCGCCAGCGCCGCCGCCGCCCGCTGCCGCAGCTGCTCGCGTCCCCACGCGGTGTGCGCCGCGATCACCACCGCGACCACGGCCACGATCAGCAGCGCCAGCGCGCCCAGCACCAGCCGCTTGATCCAGCGCAGCGCGCGGCGCACGAGCCGATTGCCAGCGAGGCTCTTCTCTGGGGCCACGCCACCCACGCCTAGTACGCCTCGCCGATCGTCAGGTGGCCGGCCAGGCGCTCGTCGGGCCGCGGCTCGCCGGCGCCGTAGCGGTTGAGCCGCCAGCCGACGTCGAGGCGCACCGCGCCCAGCGCCGTCGGGTACCGCAGGCCGAGCCCGGTCGCCCAGTGCAGCCGATCGAGCGCGAGCGCGTCCCACGCCTCGGTGACGTCGCCGCCGTCGAGGAACGCCACCAGGCCGGCCCCGGCCGGCGCGCCGGGGATCGCCAGGCGCAGCTCGGCCGACGCGGTGGCCTGGGCGAGCCCGCCGTAGGGCACCTGGGTCCCGCTGGCCGCGGTCGCGAACGGGGCGAGCTGACGCTCGGGCAGGCCGCGCTGATCGTTGGCGCCGCCACCGAAGAACCGCCGGGTCGCCGGCGCGTCGCCCACCAGCGCGCCGACCCGCGCCCGCAGCGCCAGGGTCGCCCACCCGACGCTGGCGTAGCCGCGCACGTCGGGCATCAGCCGGACGAAGGTCCGGGCGCTGCCGGCGGCGGCGGTGCCCTCCTCGGCGCGCAGCTCGACGTACGCGCCCCGGCGCGGCGCGACCCGGTCGTCGCGGAGCTCGACCACCAGGCTCTGATCGAACGCGCCGATCCGATCGCCGCCGAGGATGCCCAGCCGCGCCCGGTCGGCGTTCGACAGCGCGGACGAGCGGTCGGTGAACGCGTCGAGCTCGAACTGCCAGCCGACCGAGGCCTGCACGACCCCGCGCCACGCCGGTGAGCGCAGGCCCAGGCGCACCAGCGGCCCGTAGACCGCGTAGGCCTCGACGGTCTGGTAGCGGAACGCCGCCTGCGCCGAGCCGGCGAAGCGCGGCCAGGGCAGATCGAGGCGGTCGACGGTGGCGCTGGCCTCGATCCGCGGCGCCAGCGTGCGATCGTCGCGCTGGATCAGCAGCGCCGGTCGCAGCTCGAGGCGCGTGGTGGTGAGCGGCGTCGGCCACCCGGCGACGCCGTACTGGGCCAGGCCGTGCAGATCGAGCGCCAGCGAGTTCAGCCCGACGCCGCCGCCCAGCCGCAGATCGTGGCGGGCCGCCGGCTCGACCTCGACCCGCACCGGCACCACCGCGTCGTCGTCGCCGCGCTCGGCCTCGACCCGGACCAGCGCGAACCGCCCCAGCTCGTAGAGCGCCGCCCGGGTCGCCTCGAGCGCGGCCGGCCGGTACGGCGCGCCGGCGCGCACCCGCAGCCGCGCCGCGACCGCGCCCGCGAGCCCCGCGGGCACGCCGCGCACGTCGATCGCGCCGAACCGCGCCCGCGGCCCCAGCGTGACGACCAGCCGGATCACCGCCTCGGCCCGCGCGCGATCGGCCAGCACCATGCCCTGCACGGTGGCGCGCGCGTAGCCCAGGGCGTGCAGCCGCGCCGGCAGCGTGGGCCCCGCGGCCTCCCACGTCGGGTGATCGAACGGCGCGCCGTCGGCGATCGGCACCCGCGCGCGCAGCTCGGCCGCCAGCGCCGCCGCCTCGGGCGGCAGCCCGAGCACGTCGACCCGCGCCAGCCGCGCCCGCGGCCCCCGCTGCACCGTGAACGTCACGTCGACCGCCGCGCCGCGCCGCTCGCTCGCCGCCGCCACCTCGGCCGCGAAGTAGCCATGGCGCACGTAGTGGCTGGCGATGCGCCGCTGATCCTGGGCCACCAGGAACTGCGCGTACGGCTGGCCGTGATCGCGCGCGTGGCTCAGCCCCAGCCCCGGCACGACCTGCGCCGCGTCGTCGCCGTCGCCGCCGACCAGCCGCACCGCGCCGATCGGCCGACCGGTCGTCGGCGCCGGCACCTGCCGCGCGCCGCAGCCGACCAGCGCCACCAGCGCCACCAGCGCCACGGCGAGCAGCGCCGCCCGAGGCGGGCGCGCGCGGCGGGCGGGGGTGGCGTGCGACATCGTGAGAGGTACGACCGACAGGGCCGATCGGCCATTCACGACGGTGCGATCGATGTCACACGCGACGGACGGGCGTGGCGTCAACGGCCCGGCGGCGGGTCGTCGCCGTCGATCGCGTCCTCGATCGCGTCGCGCACCGGCTCGGTCGCCCGGCGCCACAGGCGGCGCAGCCGCGACACCGACTCGCGCCGCGACGAGCTGGCCGGCACCTCGGGCTCGACGGGGCGCTCGACGGGGCGCTCGCGCTCGGCCCGCTTGACCCGCACCGCGGCCTTCACGTCGGGCTCGACCCCGGTGTAGCGCTCGCTGTTGGGGATGAACCGCACCTCGGTCTTCACCTCGAGCGACAGGGTCGTCAGCATCTTGGCGATCTCGTCGGACAGGTTCACGTGCGACAGGAACTCGCGGACCTCGCGCGCCACCACCTCGAGCACCTTCTCCTTGGTGCCCTCGGCGGCCTCGCCCAGGTAGCCGGCGACGTTGGGGACGTTGAGTTCGCGGCTCAGCCGCCGCAGCGAGTCCTCGGTCTGGAACACCGCGCCCATGCCGGCGTTGACGGTGCGCCGCACCAGGTCGGGCACCAACGTCTCGAGCCGCTGGCGCAGCGACTCGGTCAGGCCATCGCGATCACCCGCGGGCGGGGGTGGCGGGTCGATGGGTTCGTCGGTGGCCATGCCTCCTGGGTACCGCCGCCGGCCGCCGCGCGCAAGCACGCCCGCGTGTTACGCTGCCGACGTGGACGCGGCTCGGCGCAGCCTGATCGCGGATGCCGAGGGTGACTCCAACGACTACCCGGCGGTGGGCGCGGCGCGTCCGCCGCGCGCGCCGCTGCCCGAGGGGCGCCCGCCGCGGCGCGGGATGCGCTTCATCAAGGCCTACTGGACCACCTTCCGCGTGATCCTCAGCTACCTGTGGCTGCGGTTCTGGGCGCGGTGGCGCTCCGACGAGTGGATCGATCGCCAGCTGCGCGAGACCCACCTGCGCAACGCCAAGCGCATCGAGCGCACGATCTGCGAGCTGCAGGGGCTGTTCATCAAGGTCGGCCAGGTCATCTCGATCATGACCAACTTCCTGCCGGAGGAGTTCCGCCGGCAGCTCGAGGGCCTGCAGGACCACGTCCCGCCGCGCCCCTACCCCGACATCGCCGCGCGGATCCGCGAGGAGCTGGGCGGCGAGCCCGACGCGGTCTTCGCCAGCTTCGACAAGGTGCCGATCGCGTCGGCGTCGATCGGCCAGGTCCACCGCGCCCGGCTGCACACCGGCGAGGACGTCGCGGTCAAGGTGCAGTACCCCGACATCGACGAGATCGTGAAGGGCGACCTGCGCACGATGCGGCGCATCTTCCGGATCGTCCAGTGGTTCGTGCCGTACCAGGGCCTCGACGACGTCTACCGCGAGATCCGCGGCATCGTGCTGGCCGAGCTCGACTTCCGCGCCGAGGCCGACAACGGCGATCGCATCGCCGCCAACTTCACCGATCGCCCCGACGTCGCGTTCCCGCGGGTCGTGCGCGAGCGCTCGACCGCGCGCGTGCTGACCACCCGCTTCGAGGCCGGCGTCAAGATCTCCGACGGCGTCGGCACCAAGCAGCTCGGCCTCGATCGCCGCGCGCTGGCGCGCCAGGTGGTCGAGGTCTACTGCCAGCAGATCTTCACCGACGGCGTCTACCACGCCGATCCGCACCCCGGGAACCTGCTGGTCCGCCCGGCGGCCGCCGGCGGCGGCGCCGCCGAGCTGGTGTTCCTCGACTTCGGCGCCGTCGCGACGATCTCGCCCGAGTTCCGCCAGGGCATCATCGAGCTGGTCCAGGGCGGGCTGACCCGCGACACGCCGCGGATCGTCCGCGCGATGCGGCAGATGGGCTTCGTCGCCCGCGGCGCCGACGACCGGGTCTTCGAGCAGGTCATCGAGTACTTCCACGATCGCTTCAGCGAGAGCATCTCGCTCGACACGCTCAACCTGAAGGACCTCAAGGTCGACCCCGAGAAGACCTTCGAGAAGAGCCTCGAGAGCCTGGCCGACCTGCGCAAGATGGACATCTCGCTGCGCGAGCTGTCCGAGAGCTTCTACGTGCCGAAAGAGGCGATCGTCCTCGAGCGCACGCTGCTCCTCCTGATGGGCCTGTGCACCGAGCTCGACCCGACGCTCAACCCGATGGAGGTCATCCGGCCGTACCTCGAGCGGTTCGTGCTGGGCGACAGCGACTGGTCGGCGGTGCTGGTCGACACCAGCCGCGACGTCGTCATGAGCGTGGCGTCCTTGCCCGGCGAGCTGCGCCGGTTCCTGCGGCTGGCCCACGCCGGCGACCTGCGGCTGCGGGTGGCCAACCTCGACGCGTCGAGCCAGCTGATGTACCGGCTGGGCCACCAGGCGATCTTCGCGGCGGTCGGCATCGCCGGCGGCGCGTTCGCGCTGGTGCTCGAGGGCCGCGGCGAGCTCGACCGCGCCGGCTGGGGCTGGTGGACCGCGCGGGTGTGCGGCGCGCTGATGGTGTGGTCGTGGTGGAGCTCGCGCGGCCTCTTGCGGAGGAAGTCGAAGTGATCGTCGTCGCCGCGCCCGGCTTCGAGGCCCAGGCCGAGCGGCTGCGGGCCGCGCTCGGCGCCGCCGCCGGGCCGTGCCTGGTGCGGCACTTCCCCGACGGCGAGTGCTACGTGCGGCTCGACGTCGACGTCCGCGACCGCGAGGTGATCGTCGTCGGCGGGCTCGATCGGCCGGCCGAGCGGCTGCTGCCGACCTTGTTCCTGGGCTCGACCGCCAAGGACCTGGGCGCGCGCCGGGTCGGGCTGGTGGCGCCGTACCTGTCGTTCATGCGCCAGGACAGCCGGTTCCACCCCGGCGAGGGCCTGACCTCGGCGTACTTCGCGCGGCTCCTGGCCGCGACCTTCGACTGGCTGTGCACCGTCGATCCGCACCTGCACCGCTACCGCTCGCTCGACGAGGTCTACCCGATCCCCAGCCGGGTCGTGCAGGCGGCGCCGGCGATCGCCGCGTGGATCGCCGAGCACGTCGAGCGGCCGGTCGTCATCGGCCCCGACGCCGAGAGCGAGCAGTGGGTGGCGGCGGTGGCGGCGCGGCTCGACGCGCCGTTCCTGGTGCTCGAGAAGGTCCGCCGCGGCGACCGCGACGTGATCGTCTCGGCGCCGGCGCTGGGCGGCCACGCCGATCGCACGCCGGTCGTGCTCGACGACATCATCTCGACCGGGCGCACGATGATCGAGACGCTGCACCACCTGCGCGCGCTCGGCACCCGCGAGCCGGTGTGCGTCGGCGTCCACGCGGTGCTGGTCGAGCGGGCCCACGACGAGCTGCTCGCCGCCGGCGCGGCCCGGGTCGTCACCTGCGACACGATCGTCCACGCCTCGAACCGGATCGCGGTCGGCGACCTGCTGGCCGAGGGCGTGCGCGCGCTGCTCGCCGACCTCGCCGCGCGCTGACCTACGGCTCGCCGCAGGGATCGTCGGCCGGCACGTACGGCGTGCGCGCGCCGATCGCCGCGCCGGCGCGATCGATCGTCCACTGGGTCTGGCCGTCGTGGACCATCGCCTCGCCGTGGCAGAAGCTGGTCGCGCCGACGAACTGCGGCGCGATCACGACGGCGCCGCCGCGGTCGATGAACCCGACGCGGCCGTCGGCGCCGACGATCCGCGCCAGGCCCTCCTGGAAGTAGTCGGGGCCGTTGTCGAACGCGTAGGCCTGGGCCAGCACCGCGCCGGTGGGATCGATGAAGACGAAGCGGGCCGTGCCGTCGGGCGTGGCGGGCGCCTCGACGGCGGCGGCCAGGCCGGCCGCGCCGAACTCGTACGCGAAGCCGAAGCGCGGCGCGATCACCGTGGCGCCCGCGGCGTCCTTGTAGCCGTAGCGTCCGTCGGGCGCCTCCCACGCGAAGCGGTCGTGGTTGCCGGGCGGCGCCGCCTCGACCTCGGCGCCGCAGCTCTCGCCCCCGGGGGTGGCGGGCGGCAGCGGCAGCGGGGCCCGGGCGGCGGGCGCGCCGGGCGGCGGGGACGCGGCGCCGCCGCAGGCGGCCAGGAGGGTGAGCGCGACGAGTGCTCGCATCGCGCCATCGTACGCGCGACGCCCGGCCGCGGATCTGGCACCGTCGCGCCATGGCCAAGATCACCGGCATCGGCGGCGTGTTCTTCAAGGCGAAGTCCGACCCCAAGGCGCTCGCGGCCTGGTACGCGCAGCACCTCGGCCTGGCGATGGAGCCGTGGGGCGGCGCGCTCCTGCGCTGGCCCGACGACCACGCGCCCGATCGCGGCGTCACCGTCTGGCACACCGCCGCGCCCGACACGACGTGGTTCGCGCCCAGCGACGCCAGCTTCATGATCAACTACCGCGTCGACGATCTCGACGCGCTCCTGACCCAGCTGCGCGCCGCCGGCGTGACGATCGTCAAGGGCCCCGAGGTCGACGACAACGGCAGCTTCGCGTGGATCCTCGATCCCGACGGCAACAAGCTCGAGCTGTGGCAGCCCAAGGCGCCGGCCGAGCCGCCGGCGCCCTGACGGCCGCCCGCGATCACACCTCGAGGCGCAGGAAGTCGATCAGCGTGTCGCCCTTGGTGAACGCGACGCCGAGGTCGCCGGCGGCGATCCGCCCGGCCAGCCAGTCGTAGGTCTCGTACTCGAGGCGGTCGCCGGCCTGGAACTGCACGGTGGCGTAGTAGGTGGTGCGGACCGAGCCGTTCTTGCCGCCGCCCGACACCGCGGTGCGCTCGTCGATCACCACCGCCAGCGTCTTGCGCACCGGCGCCCGCGCGAAGCGCACGCCGCGCACGACCATCCACGCGCAGATGCCGATGAACGCCAGCGGGATCGCCGCGAACAGCAGCCGGAACCCGGCCGGCGCGGGCATGTCGTCGCCGCCCATCATGCTGGTCGCGACCGCCAGGAACCCGATCCCGAACACCGCCATGAACAGCGGCGCGACGATGTTGATCACCACCGGCGGCCTGGGCTCGTGGGCCATCGCCACCGGCAGGTTCGGCGACGCCGCCGCCAGCTCGAAGCGCGCCGGATCGGTGGCGCCGGCCCGGGCGTCGGCGGACGGCCGCACCACCCGGGCGCCGCAGTACTTGCAGAACGCCGACTCCTCGATCGTGGCGCCACATCGGTCGCAGTTCATCGCGCCGTCCAGCATGCCACGCCGGCGGTGGCGTCCGCGGCGCCGTCGCGCTACCAACGCCCCCATGAAGCACGCTCTCCTCGCCCCGGTCCTCCTGACCGCCGCCCTCGCCGGCTGCGGCGGTGGCAAGAAGGCCAAGGCGCCGACCCCGCCGGTCGAGCCGCCCAAGGCCGCGCCGACCTACGACCGCGTCTCCCGCGCCGACTTCAACCAGCGCGCCGCCGAGCACGCGCTGCCGCTGTTCTGGCGCAGCGACGCCGACGGCGACAACACGCTCGACCCCGACGAGCTGGTCACGCTGTGGGGCTGGGACGGGCCGGCCCGCGACGCGCTGATCAAGGGCGGCGGCTTCACGCCGGCGTTCGCCGCGATCTACGAGTCGCTGACCAAGGCCACCGCGACCAGCGACGCGCGCCAGGCCGCGCTGCTGGCCGAGCTGGGCCAGGGCGCCCCGACGCTGGTCGAGACCGACCTGCGCGGCGCGTCGGCCCAGGATCTGGCGATCGTCGAGCACGTCACCAAGGCGGCGGCGCTGATCGAGCAGGTCCACGCGATGCAGAACGGCGTCGACGGCATGCTCGCCAAGATCCCGGCCGCCGACACGCTGTCGCGGATGGTCTTCATCCGCAACCAGACCCCGGTGTGCCTGGCGCCCAAGACCGAGACCGATCCGGCGTGTGCCGCGATCGCCGGCGTCGGCAAGCCGCCGGTCGGGCTGTACCCGGCCGAGGTGCAGACCGGCGACACGTGGTGCGAGCAGATGAAGGGCCCGCTGGCCGATCACTTCTCGGTGGTGGTCCAGGGCGACAAGGGCCTCGAGGCCCGGCCGTACAACGTCGCGTACAAGGATCAGCTCGAGGCGATCGCCGGCGAGCTCGACGCCGCCGCCGCGGCGATCACCAGCGACGACGAGGCCGCGTTCAAGGCCTACCTCACCGCCGCCGCCAAGGCGTTCCGCGACAACGACTGGGAGAGCGCCGACGTGGCGTGGGCGGCGATGGGCGACGCCGGCTCGAAGTGGTACCTGCGGATCGGCCCCGACGAGGTCTACTACGAGCCGTGCGCGCTCAAGGCTGGCTTCCACGTCAGCTTCGCGCGCATCAACCCGGGCTCGGTCGAGTGGCGTGACCGCCTGGCCCCGCTCAAGGACAAGATGGAGCAGGCGCTGGCCAAGCTCGCCGGCAAGCCGTACAAGGCGCGCAAGGTCGGCTTCCGCCTGCCCGACTTCATCGACATCGTCGTCAACGCCGGCGACTCGCGCTCGAACCTCCGCGCGACGATCGGCCAGTCGTTGCCCAACTGGGGCAAGGTGTCCGAGGCTGGCGGCCGCACGGTCGTCATGACCAACCTCTACACCGACCCCGACAGCGCCAAGACGCTGCTGGGCCAGACCGCGTCGCTGTTCTGCGCCGCGACCCAGGAGAAGATGTCGGCCGACCCGGCGGTGGCGCTGATGACCACCGTGCTGCACGAGGCCGCGCACAACCTCGGCCCGTCCCACGACTACAAGGTCAAGGGCAAGACCGACGACGCGATCTTCGGCGGCCCGATGGCGGCGATGATGGAGGAGCTGAAGGCCCAGACCTCGGCGCTGTACCTGGCCGAGTGGCTGGCCAAGTCCGGCACGATCTCGGCCGAGGCCGCCGGCGCGTCGCACGTCCGCGACGTCGCGTGGTCGTTCGGCCACATCTCGCAGGGCATGTACACCTCGGGCGGCTCGCCCAAGACCTACTCGCAGCTCGCCGCGATCGAGATGGGCACGCTGTTCGCCAACGGCGTCCTGACCTGGGATCCCGAGGCCAAGGCCGCCAACGGCACCGACACCGGCTGCTTCGAGGTCGACCTGGCGGCGTGGCCGGCGGTGATCGACAAGCTCGAGGCCCGCGTGCTGGCGGCCAAGGCCAAGGGCGACGTCAAGGACATGAACGCGATGCGGGCGGCGTTCGTCGACGGCAAGGACGCGTGGGCCGACCTCAAGGCCACGATCACCGAGCGCTGGCTGCGCGCGCCGGTGGCCAGCTTCGTCTACAGCCTGCGCCGCGAGTAGCCGCGCGCCCGCGGGCGGCGGATCGCCCCGCCGCCGCGGTCACGGCTTGATGAAGATCGGGTTGGTGACGCCGAACGGCGTGCGGCCGGGGTGGACGGGCTCGAGCGGGGCGTCGCCGTAGGCGGCGATCACGACGAAGCCCGAGCCGTCGGCGCGCACGTCGACCGGGATCTGGCCGCGCCAGCGCACCGCCGGGTTGGTCGGGTCGGTGTCGCCGGGCAGGATCGGGATGGTGTCGACGATCTCGCCGTCGACGACCACGTCGATCGCGTCGACGTCGATCCAGGTCGCGGCCTGGACGACGACGTCGACGTGGGTGCTCATGCCCAGCCCGGTGACGGTGTCGCCGGGGAAGCCGCTGCCGACGGTCGCGGTGACGTAGATGCCGCCCGACACGCTGCCGTGGCCGGCGGCCAGCGTGTCGCGCACGCCGGTCGCGGTGAGCTGGCGCGGATCGTCGGTGCCCAGGTACAGGCAGGTGCGCGGGTAGCCGACCGGCGACGACGTGATGCCGTGGCTGTCCGACGAGCCCACCGCGAACACCTTGCGCCCGGCGCGCAAGAGGCCGAGCCAGTCGCGCACCGTGCCGTTCTTGTTGCTCTGCCAGCTCGAGTCGTTGAACACCTCGACCAGCGTGAACTGGGTGTCCCAGTCGGCGGTGTCGCTGGCCATGCCGGTCGCGGCGTCGTAGCCGACGTAGCCGAAGTAGTTGGTCGACCCGCGCGGGTGGTTGATGATGATCACCGGCGCCTCGGGGCGGGCGCGCGCCGCGTTGAACACCGTCACCGGCGACAGCGTCGCGAACGCCTCGTCGGGGCGATCCGCGGTCGGGAAGGTCTGCCACTTTGGCGCCCCGGCGTTGACCTTGCTGGGATCGGGGATCAGCGGGAACACGCCCATGTGGCCCCAGGTCTCGAAGCTCGACATCTCGATCGAGCCGAACCCGGCAGCCCAGCGCTGCGCGCCGAGCGCGGCGATCTCGGCGCTGAAGTCGGCGACGTACTCGTGGTCCGAGCGCACCGGCAGCTCGAGGCCGTCGGCGATCGCGCTGGTCACCTTCAGCAGGCCGTCGTCGCCCGAGTCGTTGGAGCGCGACGTGTGGATGTGGAAGTCGCCGCACTGCAGCCCGCTCGAGTCGACCTCGAGCGGCAGGTCGACGACGAGATCGAGGTTCTGGCCGGCGGTCAGCGTGATCGTGCGGCGGTCGACCGCGAACTCGAAGCCGTGGGACACCACCAGCTCCCAGGTGCCGGCCGGCACGGCGATCGTCTCGTCGCCGTCGATCGAGAACACCACCCGCAGCCGGTCGCCGGCGTAGCGCTTCTCGCCGTAGTTGCCGGGGATGTTGGGCAGCTCCTGGCCGGGCGCCGGCAACAGCTGGATGCGCGCCGGCAGCGGGCCGACGTTGTCGAACACCCGCACGTGCAGCTGCGCCGGCGCCGGCATCGCGATCGTCGCGGTGCTGGTGGCGGCGTCGACCACGGTGGCCGTGACCTGCGCCGCCTCGGCCACCGCCACCAGCCGCGCGCCGGCGGTGGCCGGCACGTGGATCGTGAAGCTGCCGTCGGCCGCGGTGGTGGTGCGCGAGTAGTACGTGTCGGTCGCGGCGTCGACCGCGTGGACGTGGACGCCGGCCGCCGGCGCGCCGCCGCGGGTCACCGTGCCGGTGATCGCCCGCAGCGCCTCGGCCCGCTCGCCGGCGACCGCGGCCACCAGGCCGTCGAGGCCCGGCCCGCCGATGATCAGGGACGCGTGGATCCGGTCGAACGCCGCGCACGCCGGCAGGCGGAAGCCGGGGGCCACGCCGCCGACGAACCCCGACACCGCGATCGCCGAGCCGATCTGATCGGCCGGCACGTAGGCCCAGCTGGTCGCGCCGTCGTCGACGACACCGACGTAGGGCGCGCCGCCGATCTGATCGCTCCAGCCGGCGCCCGGCACGAACGTCGGCATGCGCTCGGCGTACATCAGCGCGTGCAGGATGCCGCCGGTCTCGAGCTGGCGATCGACGTCCGACAGGTAGCGATAGCGGATGTCGACCTTGTTGCTGCCCGGCGCGAGCTCGTAGTCGATCGCGGCGCGGACCCCGGTCATGTCCTCGAAAACGCCCATCGTGATCGCGTGGAAGAACGGCACCGGGTGCAGCGTGCCGACCGTGCGGATCACCGCCGGCTGGCCGTTGCTGCCGTCGTTGAGCACCGAGACGTCCTCGGTGATGAGCGACGCCCGCCCGGTCAAGAGGAACATCTCGCCGAAGTTGGCCGGCTCGACCATGCGGCCGCCCTCGACGCGGGCCAGCCCGACCGGGCGCCCGCCCCACGGATCGTAGAGGTCGCTGTCGCCGACGTCCTCGATCACCAACGCGACCTTGGCGTTGGCCAGCACGTAGTCGCCCGGCTTCCAGGTGATCAGCCCCGACGGCACCGGCGGCAGATCGGCCGCGGTCACGCGCCCGGCGCGCGCCTCGGTGGGGCCGGCGCCCAGCGGTTGGGCGTGGCCGTTGGCGTCACCGACGGTGAACGGCGCGGGCGGCGTGCACGTCGGGGGCGTGGTGCCGTCGTCACCGCCGCACGCGCACGCAAGGACGATCGAGGCGAAGGCTAGCTGGCGTCGCATAGGCCGCGATGGTACCGCCATCGTCCGGTCGCCTGGGTGTCATCGTGCCGCGACCGACCGCGTGCCGTCGTGACGGCGCGCGTGTCACGAACGCGCGCGAGGCGGGCACTACTCGGCATGCGTACCTTGCCCCCCTGGCAATTGCCTCTCTGGCTGCTCGCCGCTGCGGCCTGCATCGAATCCCCCACCCCGCCCTCGCCCCCCGCGACCACGGCCCAGGCGCTGGGGTCCCCCGGCACCGCGGTGATCCTCGGCGCGCCGTGGGAGCACCGGACCATCCGGGTGTGCTGGACCCAGGGCGCCGCGCCGATGAGTTCGCTCGAGGCGGCCGCGCTGGCCGACGACCTCGACTGGCTCGAGCCGATGATCCGCGCCGCGTGGGAGCCGACCGTCGGCGTCACCTGGGACTTCACGCGCGACTGCGTGAGCGGCTACGACGTGGCCCTCGACGTGTGGGGCGACCACGGGCTGGGCTGGGGGCGCGCGCTGCGCGACGCGCCGCCCCTCGGCGTCGATCTGCGCGACTACGGCGAGGCGCCGACCGACCGCCACGCGCGGCTGCGTGCCGAGGCGCTGCGGGCCAGCGGCCGGGTGCTGGGCCTCGAGTGGGTCGCGGCCGACGAGGGCGAGGCCTGCGCGACGCCGTTCCGCCGCGGCTGCGCCGACGACAGCCCGCTGGCGCCAGCGGCGGTCCGCGCCGCCGTGACGCTGTATGGGCCCGGGCACCACCGCATGATCACTCCGACCGGTCAGTGCCTGATGGCGGCACAGAACCGCGACGCCGTGGTCGGCGACTGCGGTTCGGGCACGCACGCCTGGCTCGATCGCCTCGCGGGCCGCGGCCACACCGTCTACCACGACGGTGGCTATGTCGGCGTGCTCGGCCGGGGGCCCGCCGAGGGGTCGTTGCGGTTCCCCCCCAACGGCGCGGGGCGGTTCGCACTCCACGCACAGATCGGCGTCGCCGGAGGGGCGTGCCTGGTGGCCCACGCCGACGAGCCGGCGCCCCGGCTGGCGCCATGCGACGAGGACGCCAACCACCCGCGGATCTACCGCTTGCCGCTCGGCAGCTCGGAGGTCTGCATGGTGCCCGTGTCCCCGACGCCCGGTGCGCTCGTGGTGAACACCGCCTGCGACGCGCCGTACAGCGACGACCCCGAGCACGATGACAACACGGCATGGTTCATGTGGGCCGACGGCACGCTGAGGTACGTGAGCGCGGTGGTGCCCTGGGCGGAGTGGCTGTGTCTGACACCCGCTGATCTCGGCCCGGTCGGCTCGCTCTTGACGCTCGAGCCGTGCCAGGGGCTGACCCGCCAGCACTTCATGTTGCACGCCGCGATCGACGAGCACGACGACCTCGGCGCGCGCTACGGGATCGACGCGCCGATGACCGAGGTCGAGGTGCCGACGCCGATCGGGGAGGCCGCGCCGGTCGGGGTCGCGCCGGTCGAGCATCGTCGCTTCACGTTCCGCAGCCACCTGTAGCGACGTGGGCGCGCCGGTCCCGCCTGGCGCGGCCGGGGCGGCGGCCACCGGGTCGGCGGGAGTCAAACGCCCCGCCAAAGGGTTGCCTGGCCGACGACGGCCGCCGACAATCGTGGCCACGGAGGCTTCATGCGATCGTCTTTCACGTTGCTCGCGGGTGTGTGCGTCGTGCTTCTCACCGGCTGTCCGCCGCAGAAGGGCGCGGGCGGCCCGGGCGGCGGCTCGCAGATCGATCCCGGGGCGTGCGGCGATCTGTCGACCGACAAGGTGACGCGCAAGCTGCACGCGTTCCTCGCGGCCTCCGCCGATCTCGATCGCGCCACCGCCGAGCTCGAGACCTCGGTCCACGACGCGTGCGTGCGCATGGCGGTCGAGCTCGGCGTCGCGACCGACGGCGACACCCGCACCGTGTGCAAGCGCGCCACCGACGAGCTGCAGGCCAACCTGCAGGTGTCGGTGAGCCAGGAGCAGCGGCTGGTGACGCGCTACGTCCCGCCGGTGTGCACGTCGCAGATCGAGTTCACGGCCGGGCTGGTCGCCGAGTGCGAGGCCTCGGTGGCGGCCGACGTGTCGGTGCGCTGCGAGGGCACGTGCAGCGGCACCTGCAACGGCGCGTGCGCCGGGAGCTGCGCCGCCAGCGGCGGCGACGGCCAGTGCGCGGGCGCGTGCAACGGCACCTGCAACGGCAGCTGCTCCGGCAGCTGCGAGGGCTACGCGTCGGTCGACGCCTCGGCCGAGTGCCGCGCGTCGGCCGAGATCCAGACCTCGGTCCACACCGAGTGCAGCGAGCCGCAGGTCGAGGTGGTCAGCGAGACCGTGACCGTCGTCGACGACAGCAAGTTCCAGCGCGCGACCGCCGCGATCAAGGCCGGCATGCCGACCCTGCTCAAGGTCGGCGCCCGCGCCGAGCTGGTCGGCAAGGCGCTGGTGAACTGGGTCGCCACTGGCGCCGGGCTGGTGAAGTCGTCGGGGCAGCTGATCGGCAACCTCGGCGAGCGCGGCGTGTGCGTCGCCGGGCAGCTCGCGGCGACGGTCGCGGCGGCCGCGCAGATCGAGGCGCGGATCGAGGTGTCGATCGAGGTGTCGGCCTCGGTGCAGGCGTCGGCCGGCGGCCAGGCGAGGTAGCCGGGATCGGGCACGGGCACGGGCACGGGCACGGGCACGGGACCGGAGGGGTGCGACAGCGGGGTGGGCTTGGGGGCCCCAGATCCACGCGTGGGTGATGGCGGGCCGGGGTCTGGTGACCCTGCGGGGTGTATCGGCCCAGATCGGGCGGAGCAGCCCCACCCCGGTACGCTGGGGACGGTGATCGCCACGACGGAAGTTCGGTGACTTGAGGGGCTTCGGGGTAGGCCCGCGGGTTGCTACCGTAGGTGAATCGTGGCCGGGACTACCACGCTTGCGCCAGCGCCTGGGGACGAGACGGTGGCCAACCGCCGTCGCGCCGCCGGGGGCCGCTACATCCTGGGCGAGCTGCTGGGCCGCGGCGGCATGGCCGAGGTGTTCGCGGGCCGCGCGCTGGGCAGCCTCGGCTTCCAGAAGCCGGTCGCGATCAAGCGCCTGTTGCCCTCGCTGGCCCAGGACGAAGAGTTCGTCGGCCGGCTGGTGGACGAGGCCAAGCTCCTGGTCGGGCTGTCGCACGCCAACGTGATCAGCGTGCTCGACCTGGTCCGCGAGAGCGACGACGTCTTCCTGGTGATGGAGTTCGTCGACGGGCCGAGCCTGCGCCAGCTGCTCGGCGCGTACGCCACCACCAACCGCGGCCCGCTGCCGCTGCCGCTGGTCGCGTACATCGTCCAGTCGGCGTGCGCCGGCCTCGAGTACGCCCACGCGCGCCCGACCGGCGCGATCATCCACGCCGACGTCAGCCCGTCGAACCTGCTGCTCACCACCACCGGCGAGGTCAAGGTCGCCGACTTCGGCATCGCGCGCCGCGAGGGCATCGCCACCGCCGTCGAGGGCAAGTGGGCGTACATGCCGCCCGAGCAGGCCGCCGGCGCGCCGCTGTCGAACAAGAGCGACGAGTTCGCGCTCGGCGTGTGCCTGTACGAGCTGCTCACCGGCGTGCACCCGTTCGCGCGCCGGGTCACCGAGCACGGCCGCGACGAGGCCGCGCTGTCGCAGGTGCGCCGCCCGCGCGAGCTGCGCCCCGAGATCCCGCCGGCGCTCGAGGCCGCGTGCCTGCGCGCGATGTCGCCCGATCCGGCCCAGCGCTTCCCGCGGCTGGCGCAGCTCGCCGACGCGCTGTCCGAGGTGCGGTTCCAGATGGGCTGGCGCGACGGCGCGCCCGAGCTGGCCGCGCTGATCGGCGAGCTGGCCGGCATGGCGCGGCCGGCGCCGCCCGACGCGATGCAGCTGATGGCGCGGGCCTCGGCCGGTCGCACCCAGGTCACCGCGCAGCCGGTCACGATCATCACCCGCTCGCTGATCGGCGCGGTCGAGACCGACTCGCAGCTGCGCGCGCTCGCCGCCGAGGCCAGCGCGCTGGGCGCGACGACGCCCCACGCGTGGACGGTCAACCGCAAGCAGGCCGCGCGGCGCCGCCGGACCTGGGCCGTCGGGGCCGCGATCCTGGGCAGCGCGGTGGTCGCCGGCGCGATCGCCGCGGTGGTGATCGCCCAGGCCGGCGATCGCGGCGTCGATCCGTCGCTGGCCCACGCGACGCCGGCGCCCGCGCCCGCCGCGCCGCCGCCGATCGCCGAGCCGGCGGTGGCGCGCCCCCTCG
>JAEUJY010000010.1 GCA_016794525.1 Myxococcales bacterium | reverse complement strand
GGCCCCGACGCGGCGGCGCTGGCCGACGTGGTGCGCGCCTACGGCCGCGATCCGGCGCTGGCCGATCGCCGCGCCGAGGCGGTGGCCGCGACCGCGCTCGATCTGGCCGCGATCGCGCCGCGGCTCGCGCGCACCTTCGCGCTGCTCGGCGATCCTGCGCGCGCGCGGGCCTGGTGGCAGCGCGGGTTCGACGCCAGCCCCGAGGAGCCGGCCCTGGCGCTGGGCCTGGCGCTGGCCGCGGCGAGCGCGGGCGACGGGCCGGCCGCGCTGCAGCTGGTGATCCGCGCGGCCGCCGGCTCGGGGGACGCCGCGGCGACGCTGTACGCGGCCGCCCGTGGCTTCGCCGCCGCCGGCCTCACCCTCGACGCGCTCAGCCTGGCCCGCCAGGCGATCGAGCAGGCCGCGCCCGGCGACGAGGACGCGCCCGCCGACCTGGCCGCGGCGCTGTTGCGCCAGCTCGGCCGCGACCGCAACGCCGCCGAGGTGGCGCGGCTGGTGGCGCTGCCGGGCAGCGGCGATCTGGCGGCGGTCACCACCGAGGCCGACCGGCTGACGCGGGCGCCGGCGGCCCAGGCCCTGGCGCGGTGGGCGGCGCTGGCGCGCAGCGACGATCCGGCCGTGGCGCAGCGCGCCACCGCGGTGCTGGCCGCGATCGCGCGACGGTCGCCGCCACCGCCGGCCGCCGACGCGGTACGCTGATCGCGTGCCGTACGCGCATGACCTGGCCCCAGACGAGCGCCGGGAGCTGCTGCGCATCGCCCGCGCGACGCTGCGCGAGTACGCCGACTCGCAGCGCATCCCGCCCGGCAAGCCGCACCGCGCCTCGCTAGTGGCCCCGGCGATCGTGACGGTGGCGCTGGCCGAGGGTGGCCGCGAGGTGGCCCGGGCCACCACCCCTGAGGAGCGGCCGCTGTACCGCGGCATCCAGGAGCAGCTGGTCGCGGCGGTGCGCGCGGCCGGCGGCGCGCTCGACGACGACCGCGTCGACGCCCTGGCCATCGCGATCGAGATCGCGACCGCCGGCGGGCCGGTTCAGTTCGCCGAGTCGCCGCGCGCGACGTAGACGCCGCTGGCGATCACCAGCGCGCCGCCGAGCAGCGCGAACCGCCCGAGCGGCTCGTGCCACACCAGCGCGCCCACCGCGACCGCCACCAGCGGCTCGAGGTACGCCAGCATCGCGGCCCGGGCCGCGCCGATCACGCCGAGCCCCCAGACGAACGCCGCGCCGGCCAGCGCGCCGGTGACGATCGCGCCGATCGTCAGCCACGCGACGCCGCCCAGCGTCGGATCGCCGCCGGCGACCAGCGCGAACGGCGCCATCAGCACCGCCGAGCCGGCGGCGTGGAACGACACCGCGCGCGGCACGCCGACGCGCTGCCCGAGCCGGCGCACGACGAAGACGTTGCCGGCGTAGGCGACCGCGCTGATCGCGCCGAGGATCGCGCCCAGCGGCGCGCCGCCGCCGCGCCACGGCTCGAGCACCAGCGCCAGGCCGGCGACCGCGACGATCGACGCCGGCACCGCGCCGCGCACGCGGTGGCCGTCGATGCGCGGCGCCGCCAGCGCCACCAGCACCGGCGCCAGGTAGTGGGTCAGCACCGCCACCGCGACGGTGGTGGTCTGGATCGCGCCGAAGAACGTCAGCACGTTGAGCGCGTCGAGCGCGGCGTTGGCGGCCAGGAGCCCCAGCGTCGTGCGATCCCAGCGCGGCGCCGGGCCGCGGCGGGTGGCCGGCAGCATCGCCAGCGCCATCACCGCCATGACGAGCGTGCCGGCGGTCGCGGCCGGCAGCTGGGCCGGCCGCAGGAACAGGCTCCAGGTGCCCCACGACGCCGCGGCGACGGCCACCGTGGCGGTGGCGCGGGCGGACGACGGGGACGCGGCGGGCACGCGGTCCTATACTCCCGCGGTGTCGAGCGAGGAAGCCTTCGTCCGCCGCTTTCATCGCGATCAGCCCGGCGCCACCGCGCTGGCGCTGGCCCGCGGTCGCGTGATCGGCGGCGCCGGCTCGTCCTACGACGCGCTGGCGGCGGCGACGCCGCGGGGCGGCCGGGTGCTCGACCTCGGCTGCGGCGACGGCTACCTGCTGGCGCGCCTGGCCGCCCACGGTCACGCCCCGGCCGCGCTGATCGGCCTCGACGTGTCGGCCGACGAGCTGGCGCTCGCGCGCCGCGGGGCGCCGACCGCCGCGCTGACCCAGGCGCGGGCCCAGGCGCTGCCGTTCGCCGCCGGCAGCTTCGCCGCCGTGGTCTCGCACTTCGCGTGGACGCTGATGCCGGACCTCGAGGTGATCGTCGGCGAGCTGGCCCGGGTGCTGGCGCCGGGCGGCCGGTTCCTGGCGGTGGTGGGCGGTGGCCCGCGCGGCGAGGACGCGTTCGCCGGGTTGCTGGCGCTGGCGGCGCCCTACGCCGCGGCGGCGCCGCCGACCCCGCGGCTGGGCGACCCGCGCGCGCGCACCGACGCCGGCCTGGCCGCGCTGTTCACGCCGGCCGCCGGCTTCGCGCCGCCGACGATCGTCGACTGGGCGATCGATCTCGCCGGCGACGCCGCCGCGGTGTGGGCCGCGCTGTCGCCGAGCTACCACCTCGCCACCGTGCCGGCCGACGCGCGGACCGCGCTCGAGGCAGCGTTCGTCGCCGCCGCGCCGCGCTGGCGGCGCGCCGACGGGCTGATCGCCGCGACGATGTACGCGCGGCTGGTCACCGCCGCGCGCCGCGCGTGACGCGCCGCCGCGATCAGCCGATCAGCGGGCGCAGCCGCACCAGGGCGGCGACCACGTCGCTCGACAGCGCGTCGTAGGTGGTGTCGAGCGCCGCGTGGCGGCTGGCGATCTCGCCGCTGCGGCGGTGGAACGCCGCGTGCTTCGTCTTGAGGTCCTGGAACTCGGGGCGGTCGTGCAGGGCCTTGGTGTCGGCGCCGTGGATCCACTGGCCGAGCACGCACTCGGTGTCGGAGCCGACGCGGCGCGGGTCGAGCGGCTCACCCTTGCCGGCCAGGAACGAGCCGAGCCGGACCTTCCATGCCACGTGAGCGGCGATCGCCTCCCGCACGTTGAGCTTCGTCATGGTCGTTCGAATCGGCCGCCGCCGCTGAGGCGACAGGCGCGCGACCCGATGCCGCAGGCGCCCGGTTTGTCGACAAACCTTCCAAGGAGCTCAGAACCCCGGCGTCTCCATCGGCCCGGACGATCGGCCGGCGATGAACTGCTGGACGATCGGATCCGCCGACGCCGCGAGCTCGGCCGGGGTGGCGAGCGCGTGGACCCGCCCCTGGTAGAGGAACGCGACCCGGTCGGCGACCGACATGATCGACGGCAGGTCGTGGGACACGACGACCGCGGTCACGCCCAGCGTGCGCGACAGCTCGCGGATCAGCCGATCGATGCGCCGGGCGTTGACCGGATCGAGGCCGGTGGTCGGCTCGTCGAACAGCACCACCTCGGGCGCCAGCGTCAGCGTGCGCGCGATCGCCGCGCGCTTGCGCATGCCGTCGGACAGCTCGGCCGGGTAGCGGTCGGCGAAGTCGGCCAGGTACACCTGCGCCAGCCGGCGCCGGGCGTCGGCCAGCGCCGCCTTCCAGCCCAGGCCCTGGTGCTTGCGCAGCGGCAGCGCGACGTTCTCGGTCAGCGTCATCGCGTCGAACAGGGTCGCGTTCTGGAACACCATCCCGACCCGCCGCCGCACCGGGTAGAAGCCGCGCTCGTCGAGCCGATCGACCCGCTGGCCGTCGAACCAGATCTCGCCCTTGTCGATCGGCAGGAAGCCGACGAGGTGCTTGATCGTCACCGACTTGCCGACGCCCGAGGTGCCGATGATGTAGAGGATCTCGCCCTTGCCGATGGCCAGGTCCATGCCGCGCAGGACCGGCTTGCCGGCGAACGCCTTCTCGACGCCGACGAACTCGACGAACGCGCGGCCGCTCACAGGTCGCCCCCGAACAGCCACAGCGCGCCCACCGACAGCGCGAAGTCGAGCGCGATGACCGCGAACGAGCTGCCGACGACCGCGGCGGTGGTGGCCCAGCCGACGCCCTCGCTCGAGCCGCGCGCGCGCAGGCCGCAGAAGCCCGAGACGATCGGGATCGCCGCGCCGTAGGTCACCGCCTTGACCAGCCCCAGCGCCAGGTGGCGCGGCTGCACCATCGCCGGGTCGAAGAACGTGCGCGGGTTGACCCCGAACGACAGCCACGCGGTGAGCCCGCCGGCGCCGTACATGATCGCCGCGCCGAGGATCGTCAGCGCGACGGTCATGACGATCGACGCCAGGAACCGCGGCACCAGCAGGTAGTCGATCGGCAGGACGCCCGACATCCGCAGCGCGTCGAGCTGCTCGGTCACCTTCATCGAGCCGATCTCGGCGGCGATGCCGGCGCCGACCCGGGTCGCCAGCATCATCGCGGTGAGCGTCGGGCCGAAGTCCGACACCACCAGCCGCAGGAACTGCAGCCCGACCTGCGACAGGTCGCCGATCGCCCGCGAGAACTGCAGGCACGCCTGGTACATCATGACCATGCCGATGAAGCCCAGCGTCACGGCGACGAACACCAGCGAGCGGTTGCCGATCGCGTACATCTGCGCGACCACCGCGCCGCGCGGCCGCCGCCCGCCCTTGCCGTAGCTGCGGATGATGCCGGCCAGCGTGCCGATCAGCACGCCCCACAGCTCGAGCGTCGCGCGCGCCGCGGCGATCACCGGCCGCCCCAGGGCCGCCAGCGCGCGGACGGGCAGGGACGGCGCGGCGCTCATGCGGTGGCGTAGGTGATGAAGAAGTCGAGCAGCATGATCGACACCGCCGCCGCGACCACCGCGGCGTTGACCGCGCGGCCGACGCCGACCGCGCCGCCCTTGACGGTCACGCCGAAGTAGCAGGAGGTCAGCGCGATCGCGGCGCCGAACGCGACCGACTTCCAGACGCCGTGGAAGAAGTCGTGGGGCGTCAGGTTGTCGGCGAAGCTGAAGTACATCGTGCGCCAGTCGATGTCGAGGACGAGGAACGCCACCACCGCGGCGCCGACCAGCGCCACCAGGTCGCCGATGATCGTCAGCGCGGTCAGCATGATCAGCATCGCCAGCACCCGCGGCACGATCAGGTAGCGGATCGGATCGATCGCCAGCGCGCGCAGGCCGTCGAGCTGCTCGGTCACGGTCATCGTGCCGAGCTCGGCGGTGTTGTTGGCGCCGACCCGGCCCGAGAACATCAGGCCGATCAGGATCGGCCCGATCTCGCG
The DNA here is from genome assembly GCA_016794525.1 of Myxococcales bacterium. Taxonomy (GTDB): domain Bacteria; phylum Myxococcota_A; class Polyangia; order Haliangiales; family Haliangiaceae; genus UBA2376. Next base: position 8,305 of record JAEUJY010000010.1, on the reverse strand, counting down.
CAGCACCGCGTAGCCCGCGGCCCAGCCGGCCAAGGACGTCGCCCCCAGCCGCTTCACGAACGGCGCCGACTGCACGACCATCAGCCCGCCGGCAAAGAACGCGGTCAGCGCGACGATCGGCAGCGAGCGGTTGCCCATCCGGTGCAGGTTGCGCACCAGCTCGCGGCCGTCGAGCCGCGGCGGCAGGAGCGCGCGCAGCACCTGGCCGGTCATGATCGCGATGCCGCCGACCTCGCGCGTCACCGCCATCGCGCGCGCGCCCAGGAGCGTGAGGGTGCGCTCGCCGATCACCGCGGCAGCATACCTAGGCCTCGAGCGGCCCGTCGAGGGCGCCGCTCACGAACTGCCGCACCAGCGGATCGGGGGCGTCGGCCAGGGTCGCGGCCGGGCCCTGGTAGGCGATCTGGCCGCGGTAGACGAAGACCACGTCGGTGACGAACGTCACCAGCCCGGCGACGTCCGACGACACCGCCACCGCGGTCGCGCCGCTGGCGTCGTGATCGGCGCGCAGCAGGTCGTAGACCTTCGACGTCGTCACCGGGTCGAGGCCGGCGGTCGGCTCGTCGTACAGCACCAGCTCGGGGGCGGCGATCGTGGCGCGGGCGATGCCGGCCCGCTTCTTCATGCCGCCCGACAGCTGCGACGGCTGCTTGAACTCGCTGCCGGCCAGGCCGACCGCGCGCAGCCGCTCGAGCACCCGCGGCCCGATCGCGTCGGCGGCCAGCCCGCGCTGGGCCAGCGGGAAGCCGACGTTGCCGGCGACGTCGAGGAAGTCGTAGAGCGCGTAGTTCTGGAACAGCATGCCGATCCGCGCCCGCACCGGCGCCAGCTTCTCCTCGGACCAGCCGGTGACGTCGGTGCCGTCGATGATCAGCCGGCCGGTGGTCGGCGGGATCAGCCCGGCCATGACCTTGACCAGCACGCTCTTGCCGGCGGCGGCGGGCCCGATCACGCCCAGCCGGGCGCCGGCGGGCACCGCCAGCGACACCCCGCGCAGGAGCGTCGCGCCGCCGAGCTCGACGCCGACGTCGACGAGCTCGATCATCGTCCGACCTCCGGACAGCCCAGCCGGGCCTGGCGCGCGCGGGCGTCGTCGGCGAACCGCGACGCCGCGTCCTTGGCCAGCAGCCGGGCGGCGGCGGCGCAGGCGGCGGCGGCGCGGCCGCGGGCCTCCTCGAGCGCGGCCAGGTCGGCCAGCGCGTCGTCGACCAGGATCGACGCCGGGTAGTCGCGGGGCAGGCGGGCGAACGCGGCGGCGGCCCCCGCGTCGTCGCGCAGGTGATCGCGCAGCAGCCGGGCCAGCGCCAGCTGCGCGTCGTCGAGCCACACCGAGAAGTACGAGCCGGCGCCCATCGCCACCTCGCGGGTCGCGACCAGCGCGCGCAGCCGGTCGGCGGCCGCCGGGTAGTCGCCGCGGGCGGTCAAGAGCGCCGCCGCGCGCCAGCGGCTGTCGTCGCGCAGCCCGCTGGTCGGGTGATCGCGCGGGATGCGGTCGTAGAGCTCGATCGCTGCCGCGGGGTCGGCCAGCTCGTGCTCGGCCAGCTCGGCCAGCGCCCACAGCAGGTTGTCGGCGACGTCGGTGTCGCGCAGCGTCGCGTAGTCGGCGACCAGCCGGTCCCACAGCGGCCGCGCGGCCTCGTCGCGGGCCCGCCGGACGACGTAGGCCAGCGCGTCGGCGGCGAACGCCTCGTCGGGGTACTGCTCGACGACCGCCCACAGGTAGCCGGCGGCCTCGGCGGCGCGGCCGGCGTCGTAGGCCAGCCGGCCGGCGCGGAACAGCCCCTCGGCCGACGGCGGCGGATCGTCGTGGGTGCGCGCGCCGATCGCGACGTACGCGGCGATCGCCTCGTCGGTGCGGCCGCGATCGGCCAGGAGCGCCGCCTTGCCCAAGAGCGCGCGGCCGCAGTCGGCGTCGGTGCGGTGGCGGCTGAGCGTGCGATCGCAGCGCGCGGCCGCGGCGTCGTACGCGGCCAGCGCGCCGTCGACGTCGCCGGCCCGCTCGCGCTCGTAGGCGCGGGCCAGATCGGCGGGCACCGGCGGCGCCGAGCAGGCCGCCAGCGCCACCGTCACCAGCCCCGCCGCCACCACCGCCGCGCGGCAGCTCACCGGCGGGCCAGCTCGGCCAGCACGGCGGCGGCGCGCTCGCAGCCGGCGCGATCGACGTCGAGGTGGGTGACCAGCCGCAGCCGGCCGGCGGCGATCGTCGAGATCTTCACGCCGGCCGCCGCGCAGCCGGCGACCAGCGCGGCGGCGTCGAGCGGCGGCGCCACCTCGATCACGACGATGTTGGTCTCGACCTTGGCCAGGTCGATCGTGAAGCCGGGCACGTCGACCAGCCGCTCGGCCATCAGCCGCGCGTTGGCGTGGTCATCGCCGAGGCGGTCGCGGTGGTGGGCCAGCGCGTACAGCCCGGCGGCGGCGAGGATGCCGACCTGCCGCATGCCGCCGCCGTACATCTTGCGCAGCCGGTGGGCGCGGGTGATCACGTCGGCGGGCCCGGCGACCACCGAGCCGATCGGCGCGCCGAGGCCCTTCGACAGGCACACGCTGATCGTGTCGAAGCCCGCGGCCAGCGTGCCCACGCTGGCGCCGCTCGCGACGGCGGCGTTCCACAGCCGCGCGCCGTCGAGGTGGGTGGCCAGGCCGAGCGCCCGCGCCGCGGCGACCACGTCGTCGAGCTGCGGCCGCCGCCACACCGTGCCGCCGCCCATGTTGTGGGTGTTCTCGACGGCGACCACCCGGCTCGGCGCGAGGTAGTAGGTGCTCGGCTTGTACGCGGCGCGCACCTCGGCGCCGGTGAAGCGGCCGTCGCCCGGGATCATCGCGGTCTGGGCGCCGGCCAGCGCCGCCAGCGCGCCGCACTCGAAGCGCCAGCAGTGCGCGTCCTGACCGACGATGACCTCGTCGCCGGGGCGCACCTGCGCGGCCAGCGCGATCTGGTTGGCCATCGTGCCGCTGGGCACGAACAGCGCCGCCGCGGTGCCGAGCAGCTCGGCGACGGTCTCCTCGAGGCGGCGCACCGTCGGATCCTCGCCGTAGACGTCGTCGCCGACCTCGGCGTCGGCCATCGCCTGGCGCATCGCGGCGGTCGGACGGGTGACGGTATCGGAGCGCAGGTCGACCGCGGCGGACATCGCGGCGGACGATACTACGGCGCCGGCCGTCGGGCCGCGAAGTCGACGCCGCGGTGGCGCACCGCGATGACCAGCGGCTCGTCGCCGACGGTGCGGAAGTCGTGGGCGCTGCCGGCCGGCAGCACCAGCTCGTCGCCGGCGACGTACAGCGTGCCGGCGTGGTCGCGGCCGGCGCCGGCGAGGAACAGCGACGTCTCCTCGCTGGTGTGGGCGTGCCACGGGAACGCCGCGCCCGGCGCGACCCGCAGGAGGCCGCAGTCGGCGCCGACGTGGGCGGGGCCGCCGCGGAAGACCGCGAACTGCATGCCGGGGAACGGCTGGTTCCACTGCCGCGGATCGTCGACCCAGCCGAGCACCTCGCGGGCGCGCTCGATCGCCAGGTCGTACATCGCCGCGAACCGCGCCGCGAACCGCTCGAGCGGGCCGCCGCCCACCGCCGCCAGCAGCCGGGCGCGGACGTGCGCGCCCGGCGCGACCGGGGGGAGCAGCTCGGCCAGCGCCGCGGCGGCCTGGGCCAGCGCCGCTGCCTCCGCGCCCGCGCCGGGCTCGGCCTCGACCGCGGCGGCCTCGGGCGCCGACGCGAGGTCGAGCGCCACCAGCGCGACGTCGTCGCGGACGGCGCTCACGGCGGCACCTGGCCAGGTGGACACAGCATGGGACTCCGCGAGCGTACGACCGATCGGCCGGATCGGATCGGTCGATCAGCGCGTGCCGGGGTCTGCCGGGGCCGGCGCCGGCGGCGCGGGAGCGGGCGGGGGAGGCGGCGGCGGCGCGGGCCGCGGCTCGTCGCCCAGATCGGCCCGCAGCTTGGCGCGCAGCCGGTCGAGCAGCACCTGCTCGAGGTAGTCGGGGCGGTCGGCGATGTCGAGGGTGATGACCACGACGCGCTTGCCGTCGCGCTCGGTGGTCGCGACCTCGAACGCGCTGCGGAACGGCTTGCCGTCGTCGATCCACTCGAACAGCACGAAGCCGGCGTCGGCGTCCTTGTCGAGCAGCTTCGCGTCGAGGTCGACCCGGACGAAGCGCACCGTCGCCGCGAACACCCGATCGGCCGGATAGGTCACGCTGGTCTGGCTCTTGGCCGCGGCTGGGCGGGGCCAGGCGGCGGCCGCGAGGGCCAGGGCGAGGAGGGCGGTGCGGGCGACGCGGATCACGCGACCGGATCGTCGCCCGCCACCGGCTCGGGGGCCAGTTTTCGCGCGCGCCACATGTCGGCGAACGACACGTGGCGGGTCCCGATCGCCGCCAGGCCGGCGCCGACGTACCAGACGACCTGCAGGCCGTGGATGAAGATCGCGTAGGTCAAGAGCCGCCCGTACAGCGGCGACTTGCCGTCGAGGATGCCCGAGCCGAGATCGAGCGACACGCCGAGCATCGTCAGCCACTGGAACTGGCCGACGAGGCCGGGCGAGTTGGGCAGGCTGATGCCGACCGCGACCAGGCCCATCGTCGCGAACGCGCCGGTCAAGGACAGCGGCAGGCCCAGGCCGCGGGCCAGCAGCCAGGTCGCGACGCCGTTGGCGATCCAGTAGACCGCGCTCCAGGCGATGAACGCGGCGAGGTTCTTGTGGTCGTGCAGCACCGCGAAGCCGCGGATCAGCTCGAGCACCTTCTCCTCGATGACCGCCGCCGCCTTGGGCGCGAACCGCGGCAACAGCGTCATCCGCAGCGCGAAGTGCACGGTCGGCCGCGGCCGCCACAGCGCGAACGCCAGGAACAGCATCACCGTCGTGAACCCGGCCAGCGCCAGGTACGCCGTCGGCATCATCCAGCCCGGCGACGCGTCGGTCTTGAGCGCGAAGAAGCAGCCGACGACCAGCAGCGACACGACGACGCCGTCGCCGACGCGCTCGACGAACACCGTCCCCAGCGCCGCCGACGCCGAGACCTCGCCTTTCTTGCGGATCAGCGCCGGGCGGACGAACTCGCCGAGGCGCGCCGGCAGGAGCAAGATCGCCGCGAAGCCCGCCGACGACACCGCCAGCATGCGGCCGAACGGGATGCGCACGCCGAGCGGCGCCAGGAGGTAGTTCCACCGCCACGACCGGCACACGTGGACCACCGCGATCAGCGCGTAGAAGCCGATCAGGTAGGGCACGAAGCGCGCCCAGTCGAGGTGCTCGAGGGTCTCGGACAGCGCCGCGCGGCCGTGGGCGTTGGGCCACACCAGCCACAGGCACAGCGCCAGCATCAGCACCGACAACAACAGGTTGATCGCCAGCTTCATGAACTCACGGCCCTCTGGTCACTCGGGCAATTCGCCCAGGAGCACCGCGCGCGGGCCGTCGGCGAGCAACCGCTCGACCGCCGCGGCGCCCAGGCGCTTCTGGATCCACGCGATGCCCTCGGCGGCCGTCCGTACGTCCTCGACGGAGTGGGCGTCGGTCGCGACCGCCGCCGCCCAGCCCTCTTCGACGTAGCGGCGCGCCGCCTTCTGCTGCGGCTTGCCGTGGTAGCCGGCCAGCGCGGCGAGGTCGATCACGAACGCGCACTGCCGGCGCAGGCGATCGGCGAGGCCGAGGTCGGTCCACAGCGCCTCGTAGCGCTCGGGGTGCGCCATCACCGGGATCCGGCCGGCCATCCGCCAGCGGAACAGGTGATCGAGGGCCCCCACCGGCATGACCTGCGGGCGCAGCTCGAACAGGAACGCGTCCCCGTTGTCGTAGGAGGGGATCTCCCCGCGCTGCGAGCGCTCGAAGAACACATCGTCCCACATGTTCTCCGCGCCCAGGTGCAGGCGGGGCGCGCCCGGCGCGCCGGTGAGGCTGGCGAAGGCGAGGTCGATGGCCTCGCGGGACGGCATGAACTGGCCGGCCTTCTGGTGCGGCGTCGCGTAAACCTCGGTGAACCCCAGGGCCGCCAGGGCCCCCAGCATCGCCCGCGAGGCGCCGAGATCGCGCGCGCCGTCATCGAGCCCGGCCAGGCAATGGTTGTGGAGGTCGACGAAGCCCACGACGAGCGCGGGGTATCGCACCGACGCGGGCCCGCCGCAAGTGCGACGCCGACGGTGGGCGTTGCCCAGGCGGATCGCGCGTGATACAGATCTACTTGCCCTCCCTCCGAGGGTGCAAGACGTCATGGGCCCGGCGGGATCCGGGCCACACGAGGACACGATGGCCCAGCCTGAAAAGCGTGAGAACTCGGTCCTGTTTTCGTTGCGCGAGCTGCGCACGATCGAGGAGAGCCGCGTCAAGGAAGAGGAAGACGCGGCCCAGGCCGCCGAGCAGGCCCGCATCCGCGCCCGGCTCGACGCCGAGCGGCGGGCCAAGGACGAGGAGGAGGCCAAGGTGCGCGCCGCCGAGGAGGCCGCCCGCCACGAGCGCGAGATGGCCGACAAGCGCCTGCGCGAAGAGCAGATGCGCATCCAGGAGGCCGAGGCGCGGGCCCGTGCCGAGCACCAGGCCAACCTCGAGGCGTCGCGGCTCGCCCACGAGATGGAGATCCGCAAGGTCGAGGCCTCGAAGAAGCGCCCGACCTGGCTGGTGATCACCGTCGGCGTCGCGGTCGTCGCCGCGGCCATCGCCATCTTCGTCACGATCCAGAAGATCAACGAGCGCGAGAAGGCGGATCGCGATCGCCGCGCCGCCCAGGTCGAGAAGGACAAGGCCGACGCCGCCCGCAAGGCCGCCGAGGAGGCGCAGCGCCAGCTCGAGGTCGAGGTCGAGGGCTTCCGCACGCGCCTCGCCGATCTCGGCAAGCAGATGGACGACGCCAACCGCGATCTGCTCGCCGCGAACTCGCAGGCCGACCGCGACAAGATCGCCGCTCGCCAGGCCGAGATTCGCCGCCAGCAGGCCGCCGTTCAGGCCGAGATCGATCGCCGCCGCGCGAAGGTCAAGCCGAAGTGCCCGCCTGACCAGCCGCTGTGCTGATCGGAGAACCCGGTGCGCTGTGTTGATTGGAGAACCCGGTGCGTAGCGCGCCGGGGTCGTGGTCCTTACCGGGCGGGGTGATGTAGGGCGGGAGCCAACCGGCCGACGCAGCAGCGTGGGGCGGTGGTGGTTACGGGTGGCACCCGGTGCGCAGCGCGCCGCGGGTTGCCGGGCTCCGGGTTCCGGCTCCGGTTCCGACTCCGGCTCCGGCTCCGGTTCCGACTCCGGCTCCGACTCCGGCTCCGGCTCCGGTTCCGGCTCCGGCTCCGGCTCCGGCTCCGGCTCCGACTCCGGCTCCGGCTCCGGCTCCGGCTCCGGCTCCGGCTCCGGCTCCGACGCCGGCTCCGACTCGCGCCTCCTCGATTCCTTGGTGCAGCAAGGGTTCCTCCGTGGTGGGTGTGCCCCTCGCGGCCCCCGCGCACGTCCTTTGCCGCGCGCGCTGGTGGCGATGGTGGTTGGGCGGGAGGCGGTGAGGGAGCGCGCGGCACAGGACCTGCGCGTCGGGCCGCGGACGGGGCGAACACCAACCACGGAGGACGTCATGCTGGATGCACAGAAGGTTTCGATGGAGTTGATCGAGGTGCTGCGGGAGATCGTCGGGCGGGTGCGGACGGGGTCGCCCGAGCTGGCGGACCAGGTGCGGCGGGCGGCGACGTCGGTGGCGCTGAACCTGGCGGAGGGCACGCGGCGGCAGGGCCGGGACAAGAAGCGCGTGTACCGGATCGCCGCGGCGGAGGCGCAGGAGCTGAAGACGGCGCTGGCGGTCGCGGCGGCGTGGGGCGACGTCGAGGCCGAGCGGGTCGCGGCGGCGCTGGCGCTGGCCGAGCGGCTCGGCGCGATGACGTATCGCCTGGCGCGGTAGCGCCGGCGCGCCCGGCTCCGGCCCGACACCGGCTCCGGCTCCGGTTCCGGCTCCGGCTCCGGCTCCGGTTCCGGTTCCGGCTCCGGCTCCGGTTCCGGCTCCGGTTCCGGTTCCGGTTCCGGTTCCGGCTCCGGCTCCGGTTCCGGTTCCGGTTCCGGCTCCGGTTCCGGTTCCGGTTCCGGTTCCGGTTCCGGCTCCGGTTCCGGTTCCGGTTCAGGTTCCGGCTCCGGTTCCGGTTCCGGTTCCGGCTCCGACGCCGGACTGATGTCCGGAAAGCGGACGACGCGTCCGGGCGGCGGACGAATGGCGCGCCGGGTGAGCGGCGCGCCGAGGGGCGCCGGCGCTCAGCGGCGCGGGTGCTGGAGCCGGTAGAGCATGGCGCCGAGGCGGTCGGCGAGGGCGAGGGCGGGGGCGGTGGCGTCGTCGGCGACGTACTG
>JAEUJY010000008.1 GCA_016794525.1 Myxococcales bacterium | reverse complement strand
GCCAACCGCGCCGAGCGTCGAGCGATCGCGGCGATGCTCCGCGTCTTCAACCAGCGTGCGCTCACCCTGCCCGGCGATCGTCGCCGCCTCCCGCTCCGGTTCGAAACCCAACCCTCATGAGATCATCGGTATGAACTCTGGGGCCCCCACCCGAGACCACCCGAGACCACCCGAGACGCGAGACTCCCGGCGCGTGGGCACCGTCTCCGACGCAGCGCGTCGGCGCGGTCTGGCCGTGACCGCCGGGCAGCGTGGTGGGCGTTTTGGTAGTGTCGCGCTCGATGCAAGAGGTTGTCCGTCAGGTCCTGGCGCTCGCTCATCACTCGGTCAAGGAGGCGCACCGAGATCGGATGGAGGCCTACCTCCGCGCCTACTGCCGCGCCGTCCCCGCCGACGTGCTCGCCGAGGTCGAGCCGCAGACGCTGCTCGCGTTCGTGATGGAACGGTTCGCGTTCCTCGAGGACGACTGGGCGCGCACCGTCAAGGTGGCGATCCACGATCCCGAGACCACGCTCGCGCCCGACGAGGTGCCGTCGACGGTGATCGAGACGCGCCTGCCCGACTGCGCGTTCGTGATCCGCACGATCAAGGCGTTCCTGCGCCAGTACGACGTGCAGCTGCGCTTCGTGCTGCACCCGATCCACGGCGTCATCTACGACCAGGGCCAGATCGCCGGCATCGACGCGACCCGCGGCACCAAGTACTCGCAGGTGTACCTGCAGGTGTCGACGATCGCGCCCGAGAAGCGCGAGGCGATGCGGCGCGACCTCGAGGCGCGCCTCGAGCTGACGCTGATGGTCAACCGCGACCGGCGCGACATGATGGCCCGCCTGCAGGAGGCGCGGAGCTTCCTGTGCGGCGTCGCCGGCCTGAACCCCAACCGGCCCAGCCCGCGCGAGACCCAGCCCCTGCTGCGCGAGGCGGTGCTGCGCGCCGAGAGCGACGCCCCGCCCAGCGCGCGCGAGGTCGAGGCCGGCGAGGCGGTCGAGCTGATCGACTGGCTCAAGGACGACAACTTCATCCTGATCGGCTACGCGTGGTTCCCGCACCAGGACGGCAAGGGGCCCGATCGCGGCCTGGGCCTGTTCGCCGCCGGCGAGCGCCGCGAGCTCGAGGAGGTGGTCGGACAGATCGTCGCCACCCGCCGGACCCGCGAGGAGCTGTACTCCTACTACCGCACCGACTTCGTGACGGTCGTGCGGTCGGTGACCCAGGTGCGCTACCTCGGCGTGGCCGAGCGCGGCGCCAACGGCCAGCCGCTCGGCGAGCACGTCTTCATCGGGCTGATGTCGACCAAGGCGCTCAAGCAGGCCAACCGCCGCGTCCCGGTGGTGGGCAAGCGCATCAAGGAGGTGATGGCGCGCCTCGAGGAGCCGCCGGGCAGCTACGCCTACACCAAGAGCGCCGCGATCCTCGACTCGATCCCGCTCGAGGACCTCTTCTACTGGAGCATCGACGAGATCCACGAGGTCGCGCTGCAGATCCGGCAGGCCGAGTCCAAGGATCAGGCGCGGGTGATGGTGATGCGGCGGCCGCGGGGGCGGCGGATCACGGTGATCTGCGTGGTGCCGCGCATGCAGTTCTCCGAGGCGTTGCGCTCGGAGCTGGCCGACGACGTGAAGCGGTTCCTCGGCGTGACCGCGCTGCGCGACTACCGGCAGGAGACCGACGACGAGTCGCCGATCCGCCTGCACTTCACGGTCGGCAAGTACCGGCCCAACGTCGGCGACGCCGACCTCGAGACCCTGACCGAGCAGCTCGAGCGCCTGCTCGAGACCTGGAACGATCGGCTGCGGGCGCTGGTGTTCAAGCGCTACCGCGCCGGCGCCGACGCGTCGAAGTCGCGGTCCGCGGTCTACCTGGCGTCCACCGCCACCGCCCCCGACGTGTGGGCGCGCTACGGCACCCGGTTCCCCGAGGCCTACCAGAGCGCGATCCCGCCCGAGGTGGCGATGCTCGACATCGAGCTGATCGAGAAGCTCGAGGCCAACCAGGGGCTGCGGGTCGGCATGGTGGTGCTCGGCGAGGGCGACGGCGCCTACACGTCGCTGCGCATCGTGTCGCGCCACGAGCTGGTGCTCAACGACGTCGTGCCGACGCTGCACCGGATGGCGCTGCAGACCACCAGCCGGCTGGCGGTGGCGCTCGAGGGCCCCGGGCCCGAGGTGTTCATCACCGGCTTCGAGGTCAGCGGCGCCGACGGGCGCGAGATCCGCGATCCGGCGACGCTCGAGCGGCTGGGCGCGACGCTGCAGCGGGTGCTCGACGGGCTCCTGTTCGACGACCGGCTGCTGGGGCTGGGCTACACCGCCGGGCTCGACTGGCGGCAGATCGATCTCCTGCTCACCTACCGCAACTACTTCGTGCAGGTGTTCCAGGGCTTCGGCACCCACACCGTCAACGACGCGCTGCTCAAGCACCCGGCGTGCGCGGCGCTCCTGGTCGAGTACTTCGAGACCAAGTTCCGCACCGATCGCGACGAGTCGCCGGCGGTGCGCGCCGAGCGGCTGCTGCCGGCGATCGCCCGGCGCTACGACGAGCTGCTCGAGGCGGTGTCGGTGATCCAGGAGGACCTGATCCTCCGCTACTTCATCGACCTGTTCGAGGCGACGCGGCGCACCAACTACTACCGCCCGGGCCGCGGCGACACGATCTCGATCAAGATCGAGTCGGCGCTGGTCGAGCACATGCCGCGGCCGTGCCCGCTCTACGAGATCTACGTGCACGCGCCCGGCGTCGAGGGCATCCACCTGCGCGGCGGCAAGGTCGCGCGCGGCGGCATCCGCCACAGCGACCGCGCCGACGACTTCCGCACCGAGGTGCTGGGCCTGCAGCGCACGCAGACGCTCAAGAACACCGTGATCGTGCCGACCGGCTCCAAGGGCGGCTTCGCCACCCGCAAGCCGGGGCTGTCGCGCGACGAGGCGCGCGCCCAGTACGAGGTGTTCATCGCCGGCCTGCTCGACGTCACCGACAACTACCAGGGCACCGCGATCGTGCCGCCGCCGGGCGTCCTGCGCTACGACGCCGACGACCCGTACCTGGTGGTGGCGGCCGACAAGGGCACCGCCCACCTGTCGGACACCGCCAACGGCATCTCGCTGCGCTACCAGTTCTGGCTCGACGACGCGTTCGCCTCGGGCGGCTCGGCCGGCTACGACCACAAGGCGATGGGCATCACCTCGCGCGGCGGCTGGACCAACGTCGAGCGCCACTTCCGCGAGATGGGCATCGACATCCGCAAGACGTCGATCCGGGTGGCCGGCGTCGGCGACATGAGCGGCGACGTGTTCGGCAACGGCATGCTGCTCAACGACAAGCTCAAGCTGGTCGCGGCGTTCAACCACAAGCACGTGTTCGTCGACCCGGATCCCGATCCCGCGGTGTCGTACGCCGAGCGCAAGCGCATGTTCACGACGCCGGGCACGCAGTGGAGCGACTACAAGGCGACGGCGCTCAGCAAGGGCGGCGGCGTCTACGACCGCGCGGCCAAGGAGATCACGCTGTCGCCCGAGGCCCAGGCCCTGCTCGGCCTGAAGGGCCGGGTCGCCAGCGGCCCCGATCTGGTGCGGGCGATCCTCGGCCTCGAGGTCGACCTGATGTGGTTCGGCGGCATCGGCACCTACGTCAAGGCGTCGACCGAGAGCCACGGCGAGGTCGGCGACAAGGTCAACGATCCGGTCCGGATCAGCGCCGCCGAGCTGCGGGCCAAGGTGATCGGCGAAGGCGCCAACCTGGCCATCACCCAGCGCGCGCGCACCGAGTACGCGCAGCACGGCGGCCGCTGCAACACCGACGCGATCGACAACTCGGCCGGCGTCGACTGCAGCGACCACGAGGTCAACCTCAAGATCCTGTTCGCGCCGCTGATGGCCACCGGCGCCACCACCCGCGCGGCCCGCGATCAGGTGCTGCGGCAGCTCGAGCCCGAGGTGGCCAAGGCGGTGGTCGAGGACAACTACCTGCAGTCGGCGCTGCTGTCGATGGAGGCGCTGCGCAGCGTCACCCGCGGCGAGCCGTTCCTCGACCTGGTGTCGTACCTCGACAAGCACAACCTCAACCGCGCCGCCGAGCACGTGCCGGCCGACGAGGAGCTGCGCGGGTGGCTGGCCACCGGCAAGGGCCTGCCCCGCAACCTGCTGGCGGTGCTGGTCGCGCACACCAAGCTCGATCTGTTCGACCGGGTGCTGACGTCGCGCATCCCCGACCTGCCGCTGTTCGAGCCGATGCTCGTGAACTACTTCCCGCCGCAGCTGGCCAAGACCCACGCGGCGCAGATCAAGCAGCACCACCTGCGGCGCGAGATCGTGGCCACGGTGGCCACCAACGCGATCATCAACCAGGCCGGGTGCACGCTGCTGGTGCAGCTGGGCAAGGAGACCGCGCTGCCGATCGAGGAGCTGGTCATCCGCTACTTCGTGTGCGACGAGCTGATCGGGGGCCGGGCGCTGCGCGCGGCCATCCACGGCTGCGACTACACGGTCGCGGCCGCCGATCAGTACGCGGCGCTGATGTCCCTCGAGGAGGTCAACCGGGCGCTCCTGCGCTGGTGGATCTGGAACGACGCGACGTGGAAGCTGTCGCCCGAGGACGTCGCCGCGACCCGCGCGCAGTTCGACGCGGTGGCCACCGCGCTGGTGGCCGGCTTCGACGCCGGCGCCAAGGCCGCGGCGGCGGCGCGCGAGCAGGAGCTGCTCGGTCGCAACTTCCCGGCGCCGCTGGCCGCCGCGCTGGTCCGCGTGGACCTGTACCGCCACGGCTTCGCGGTGCTGGCCGCGGCCCGCGACGCGCGGCTGTCGGTCGCGCAGGCCGCCCCGATGTTCCAGCGGGTCGGCCGCGAGCTCCACGTCGACACCTTCGACGAGCAGCTGGCGCTGCAGGTGCCGGCCAACTCGTGGGAGCGCCGGTTCCTGTCGTCGGTCGAGCGCGGCGTCGCCGACATCCGCCAGCTCGGCGTGTCGAAGCTGGCGGCCGACCCGGCCTACATCGAGAAGCACCGCGAGCCGATCGAGCGCATCGCCGACTCGCTGCGCATGGTCAAGCGCTTCGGCGGCCACGGCCTGATCCCGATGTACCTCATCCTCGACGACTACCGCGCCCCCTGGGGCTGAGCCGTATTGCAGGGAGGCGCGTCGCCGCGCCTCCCCTCGGCGGGGTCATGCCCCCGCCGAGCCTCCCCTCCGCGACGGCTGTCCGCGAGGCCTCCCGGGCGGCGCGGAGCGGTCGGGCGGGTCGCGCGGCGTGAACCGGAGGTGGCGACCAACGCGCCTCGGTGCGCGGCCGAAGCGCTCGGCGCGACGCCGCGCTCAGCGCTGCAGGTGCGCGACGAAGCCGTCGGCGCGCTGGACCTTGTCGCCGACGACGATCGTCGAGGTGACGCCGGCGGGGGTGAGGTCGAGCTTGTAGCGGAACATGCCGGCGAGCCAGACGGTGTTGTCGGGCGCGATCGCGACGGCGTTGCCGCTGTCGTTGTCCCAGTCGCCGAAGCGCTTGCTCCAGACGTGGGCGCCGTCGGGCGTGAACTTGGCGACGAAGCCGTCCTTCTGGCCCTTGCCGACCAGCTTGCCGCCGCCGAAGTCGATCGGCGTCTCGAACCAGCCGGTGACGACCGCGTTGCCGGCGTCGTCGACGGCGACGCCGTAGCCGATGTCCTCGCGCTCGCTGCCGAAGCGCTTGACCCACTGCGGCTTGCCGTCGTGGCTGAACCGCGCGACCAGCACGTCGGACTCGCCGGCGGCGACCAGCTTGGTGCCCCACAGGTCGGCGTCGCGGTCGAACGACCCGGTGATGACGACGTTGCCGGCGCGGTCGAGCGCGATGCCGCCGGCGACCTCGTTCCACGGGTTGCCCGCGCGCGAGCTCCACAGGTGGTGGCCGGTGGCGTCGAACGCCGCGACCAGCAGGTCCATCGCGCCGGCCGAGGTCAGCGGGCCGGCGCCCAGGTCGAGGGTCTGCTGGAACGCGCCGAGCGCGAAGATCGTGCCGTTGGCGTCGACCGCGAGCCGCTTGATCGCCTCGCTGCCGTCGCCGGCGATCGGCGTGACCCACTGCACCGCGCCGGTCGCCGACAGCTTGACCAGCGCGGCGTCGTCGTAGCCCTTGGCGGCGACCTCGACCTCGCCGAACTTGACCCGGTCGTGCCACGACACCGCGGCGACGTAGCCGCCGTCGGGCGTCGCCGCCAGCGCGGTGGTGGCGTCGGAGTCGGCGGCGCCGGTGGTCCACAGCCACTTCACCTCGCCGGCCGGCGACAGCGCCGCGACGTAGAGATCGTCGGACGCCACCGCCTTGGCCTTGAGCCCGCCCGCGACCAGCTCGTCGCTGAACAGGCCGCCGACGACGATCGTGCCGTCGGCGCCGACCGCCAGCGCGTCGGCGGTCTCCTCGTTGGGGCTGCCCAGCGCGGTCACCCACGCGACCGCGCCGTCGGGGCCGAGCTTGGCGACGAAGGCGTCGCTCTTGCCGGCGCCGGTCTTCTCGATCGCGCCGAACTTGGCCGTGTCCTCGAAGTAGCCGGCGACGACGGCGCCGCCGTCGGGGGTGACCGCGATCGCCCGCGTCGAGTCGGTCCTGGGGCCGCCGAACGGCGTGATCGACGTGACGTCGCCGGTGGCGCCGCCCGGATCGGCGGCGAGCGCGGGCAGCGGCGTGGGCGGGGGCGCGACGGCCGCGGCGGCGTCGCCGCCGGCCGGGCTGATCGGGCCGGTCGCGTCGATCGGCCCGGCGCTGCCCGCGCCGCCGGCGGGGGGCGACTTCTTGCCGCCGCACCCGGCGAGCAGCGCGACGGCGACCAACGAGAACGACGAGGAGCGGAGCGTGCGTGGGGTCATGGCCATCCCTGAGACACGGCACCGGCGCCGCGGATGCACACGTTCGCACGCCGATCGACCGGGTCGCAATCGCCGGCGCTCGTCGGGCGATTGCGGGAACCTCGGCCGCGCGCTGGTGTCTGAACTCAGCGGCGGCCTGTCGGCGTCACCGCGCCCACGGCGTGTGCGGGTACACCAGCACCGCGCCCACGAACGCCACGAACATCAGCAGGCCGGCCCACAGACAGATCCGATCGAGCAGTCGCATGGGGGCTCGGATGCGGCGCCCGGCCCGCCCCGCCTGCGGTGCGCGGTCGCACCGCCCGGCGCCCGGCGTCGCCTCAATGCCGGAGTTCGCGCTTCAGGATCTTGCCGGTCGGGCCCTTGGGCAGCGCGGCGATGATCTCGACGATGCGCGGGTACTTGTACGCGGCGAGCTTCTCCTTGCAGTAGGCGATGATCTCGTCGGGCGTGGTGGTGTGGCCGGGCTTGCAGGCGATGACCGCCTTGACCTCCTCGCCGTGGCTCTCGTGCGGGATGCCGATGACCGCGGCCTCGGCCACCGCCGGGTGCCCGTACAGCACCTCCTCGATCTCGCGCGGGTAGACGTTGAAGCCGCCGCGGATGATCATGTCCTTCTTGCGATCGACGATGTAGTAGTAGCCGTCGGCGTCGCGGGTGCCGATGTCGCCGGAGCGGAACCAGCCGTCGGTGATCGCCTCGGCGGTGGCCTCGGGCTTCTTGTAGTAGCCCTTCATGACGTTGTGGCCCTTGATGCAGATCTCGCCGGGCTTGCCGGTCTCGGTGACCAGCGCGCCGCCGGCGTCGACCAGCCGGAACTCGATGCCCCAGATCGGCTTACCGATCGAGCCGGCCTTCTTGGCGCCGCGCGGGTTGAACGACGCGACCGGCGAGGTCTCCGACAGGCCGAAGCCCTCGAGGATGTCGGTGCCGAACTTCTGATCGAACGCGTTCATCACCTCGACCGGCATCGCCGCGCCGCCCGACAGGCACTGGCCCAGCGTCGCCAGCATCGCCGGCGTCACCTCGGCGTGGTGGAGCAGCGCGAAGTACATCGTCGGCACGCCGGCGAAGACGTTGACCTTGTGCTTGGCGATCAGCTGGGCGGCGCCGAGCGGATCGAAGCGCGGCATCAGCACCAGCGTGCCGCCGGCCAGCAGCGTCGAGTTCTGCATGACGGTCTGGCCGAAGCTGTGGAACAGCGGCAGCACGACCATCACGACCGCCTGATCGAGGGCCACCGGCATCGGCTGGTTGGTCAGCCACTGCGCGTTGTAGAACAGGTTGAAGTGCGACAGCTCGGCGCCCTTGGGCTTGCCGGTCGTGCCGGAGGTGTAGAGGATGACGGCGGTGTCGTCGGGCGACGACGCGTGCATGTCGGTGAGCGGCGCCGCCGCGCCGGTGACCGCCGCGAAGTTGAGCGTGCCCGGCGGCGCGCTCAGGTCGGCGCGGTCGGCCTTGGCGACGATCAGGTGCTTGCAGCTGGCGACCCGCGCGAAGCCGTGCTGGGCCTGCTCGAGGAAGCCCTCCCACACCACCACCGCGACCGCGTCGGAGTCGTCGAGGTGGTAGGCGATCTCGTCGGCGGTGAGCAGCACGTTGAGCGGCACCACCGGGTTGCCCGCGTAGTGGCAGCCGAAGTAGGCGATCGTGAACTGCGGCACGTTGGGCAGCATCAGCGCGACGTGCTGGCCGGGCTTGAGCCCGAGGCCGCGCAGCGCGCCGGCGAACTTCTGCGCTAGCCCGTCGACCATCGCGTAGGGCAGCGTCACGTCGCCGATGTGGATGGCCGGCTTGGTGGGGTTGGCTTTGGCGCTCTCGCGGAGCAGCGTGGCGAGGTTCAGGCTCATGAGGGTCCTTTCCCGGGGACCCGACTGTACGACAGCCGCGGCGGCGCGGATCGCCGCCTGCGGTAGGATGCGCGCCATGCGCCGCACCGCCCTCGCCCTCGCGCTCGCGACCCTGGCTGCCTGCCCGCGCGCGACGCCCAAGCCGTCCCCGACGCCGACCGAGCTGTCGCGCGAGGACCGCCTGGCGTTCGCGCAGCTCGAGGCCCAGCGCGACGCCGCGGTGCCCAAGCTGATCGAGCTGGTCGACGATCGGATGGCGCCCAAGCGCGCGCTCGCGCTGCGGGCGCTGGGCCGGATCGGCAGCCCCGAGGCGGTGCGCGCGCTGCGCCAGCGGCTGGTCGGCCAGGAGGGCGTGCTCGCCGCGGCCGCGCTGGGCATGGCCGCGGCCACCGGCATGATCGAGCCGGCCGACGCCAAGGCGATCGTGGCCGAGCTGACGCCGCTGTCGAACGGCCCCGGCCGCCGCGCCGTGCTCGAGGCGATCGCCCGGCTGGGCACGCCGGCGGCGCTCAAGCCGCTGTCGGCCGCGCTCGGCGCCGGCGAGGCCAACGTCGTCGTCGTCGCCGCGCTCGGCCTGGGCCGGCTGGGCCGCGGCAAGGTGCCGCTCGACGACACCACCGAGCTGGCGCTGATCGGCCTGTCGCGCGCGCCCGACGCCTACGTCCGCTACGCCGCCACCTACGCGCTGGCCAAGGGGTTCGTCGATCCCACCGCGCCGCCGCCGGCGCCCACCGACGGCGTCGTGCGCGCGCTGCGCGATCGGATCAAGGACAGCGAGCCCAACGTGCGCGCGCTGGCGGTCGCCGGCCTCGCCGCGCGCAAGGCGATCGCCGCGACCACCCCCGATCTGCTCGAGGCGCTGGCCGACAACGACTGGCACGTCGCCGTCGAGCTGGTCCGGGCGCTGGGCGGGGCCGCCGGCACCGACGCGACCCGCGCGGCGCTGGTGCCGTACCTGGCGCGGGTGTCGCAAGAGTGGTCGGCCGAGCGCCTGCCGCCGGCGTTCGCCCACGCGCTGCTCGAGGGGCTGCGCCAGCTCGCCGGGCGCAGCGCCGAGCCCAAGGCCCGCGAGCTGCTGGTCGCGATCGCGCGCTCGTACGCCGACGCGCCGCCCGGCCAGCGCAAGCCCGACCGCCAGCTCGCCGCGGCCTGGGTCAACTGCCTGACGCTGTCCGCGCTGGCCCGCCCGATCCCGACGGTGCCCGGCGGCGACGCGCTGGCCGATCCGTCGGTGGCGCTGACCCAGCTCGGCAGCTGCGGCGCCGGCATCCTGCCCGACCACCTCGCCCAGGGCGTCGCCATCGAGGCGATCGCCGCTGGCGCCGGCGGCGACAGCGTGCGCCGGCTGACCGCCGCCGCGGCGTCGAGCGACCCGCGGATCGCCGCCGCCGCGCTCGATCAGATCGACGAGCTGGCGGCGCGGGTGACGCCGCCCGAGCGGCTGCCGCTGCGCGACGCGCTGATCGCCGGGCTGGCCCGCAGCGAGCCGGCGGTGGCCGGCGCCGCGGCCGACGCCACCGGCGCGCTGCTCGCCGTCACCGGCGCCACCGGCGACTACGCCGCGCTGGCCGGCGCGGTGGTCGCGCGGGTCGAGCGCGCCGCCGGCGACGCCGAGCTCACCGCGACGCTGCTGGGCGCGATCACCGCGGCCAAGCTCGACGGCCTGCCGGTGTGCCAGGGGCTGGTCGCCGACCCCAGCCCGGCGCTGCGCGCCGCCGCGCGCGAGTGCATCACCGCGCTCACCGGCACCGATCCCGGGCCGCGCACCGCCGGCGCGCCGCCGGCCAAGCCGCCGATCGATCCCGACGTCGCGCTGCGCGCCACCGGCGCCTGGCACCTCACCACCAGCGCCGGCGACATCACGATCGGCCTCGAGGGGACCGTCGCGCCGTGGCACGTCGCGACGATCATCACGCTGACCAAGAGCGGCTACTACGACGGCCTGCTGTTCCACCGCGTCGTGCCCGACTTCGTGGTCCAGGGCGGCGACCCCACCGGCACCGGCTGGGGCGGCCCCGGCTTCACGCTGCCGTCGGAGATCAGCGCCAGCCTCGAGGCCATGCCGATCGACTACGGCGCGGGCGCGATCGGCATCGCCGACGCCGGCAAGGACACCGGCGGCTCGCAGTGGTTCGCGATGCACGCGCCGGCGCCGCACCTCGAGGGCCGCTACACCTGGGTCGGCCGGGTCATCGAGGGCGCCGACGTGATCGAGCGCTTGCAGGTCGGCGACCGCATCATCCGCGCGCGCTTCGAGTGATCAGCGGGCGCCGCCGCGCGGCGTGGCCAGCACGTGCGCGCAGCGCGCCGGCGTCATGATCGGCCCGAGCCAGCGATCGACCAGCAGGATCACCGGCGCGACCTGCGCGACGTCGAGCGGGTGCCACTGCCCGAGGCGCGGCGCGATCACCGCCCACGCGGCCTCGCCGTCGCCGCGACGGGCGTGGGCCCGGGCCACGTCGACGGCCTGATCGAAGCCGAGCGCTGGGAGCCCGGGCTCCCAGCGCGCGATCAGCTCGCCGTCGAGTCGGTACGCCGCGGCCAGCGCGAAGCAGTGGCGCGCGAGCTCGGCCGGCTTGCCGGCGAAGCGCTTGCCCGAGGTCGCGGTCGCGACCGCCGCCGCGAAGGCCGCGGCCGCCGCCGGATCGGCGTCGCGGGCGTCGACGTCGAGATCGCGCCGCAAGCACGCGTCGCGCCGCGCCGCCATCGCCGCGGGCACCACCGCCGCCGCGCGGGTGATGACGCCCGGATCGTCCAGCTCGCGCGCCGCGCGCCGCAGGAGCCGGCACTGATCGGTGAAGACGTTGCCGGTGCGCACCGCGTCGGGGTGCCCGACCAGCGCGGTCGCTAGCGGCACCACCTCGCGCCACGCGCCGGCGAACGCGAAGAGCTCGGCCGCCGCGGCGGCCGCCGCGTGATCGCCCGCCGCGGCGAGCGCCACCAGCACCTCGCGCGCGACCTCGGGTTCGCCGCGCCACGCCGCCGCGGTGGCCTGCGCGAGCGTGCGCGGGCGCGCCGTGGGCGCGGCCCCCTTCGCCGGCGCCGCCGCGGGCGGGGCCCACCGGCGCTCGACGCGCGGCGCCGCGGCCGCCGCCGGCCACAGCTGGACGCGGATCCGCTCGGGGCCCTTGGCCAGGCCGCGGTGCGACGCACGCAGCCGCCAGGTCCCGGACGCGACGGCGAACCGCCGCGCCTCGGGCACGTAGTCGGTGCAGCCGTAGACCGCAACCGCGTCGCCGGTGACCTCGAGGCTGGCCGCGGTGACGTGATCCCACGCCGCGCCGTCGTCGCGCGGCGCAGCGGCCAGCACCTCGACCGTCACGCGGACGTCCGCGGCGTCCGCGGTGCCGATCCCGACGACGCCCGCCCCGACCGCCACGCGATCCTCGACCGCCTGCGCCGTCCACGCCTCGCCGAGGTCGCCCGCCCCACGCACGTCGCAGACGTGGATCTGGTGGTAGTCGGCGAACAGCGTGAACGGCCGCGCGGCGGGCTTCGCCGGCCGCGCCGGCTTGGCCGGGGCCTTCGTCGCCGGGGCCCGAGGCTTGCGGGAACTCATGCCGCGACGGTGCCAGAGTCCAGGACCGCGCGGGAGCGCGGCGAGACCGGCCGACGCGTCCGGCTGCGCGGTCGCGTGGCGTCACCGCGGCGGTGGGACGATGGAGCCGCGCTCCGCGTCGGCGCTTGGCGGTTGCC
The DNA here is from genome assembly GCA_016794525.1 of Myxococcales bacterium. Taxonomy (GTDB): domain Bacteria; phylum Myxococcota_A; class Polyangia; order Haliangiales; family Haliangiaceae; genus UBA2376. The sequence goes on along the minus strand of JAEUJY010000008.1, from coordinate 32,063 downwards.
GGGGTGGTGCGCCGGTGGGCATGCCCCCGTCCCTTGTGCGAATCTCGTCCGCGTGCGGGACGGACGCACCAGCCGGGTCGAGGAGCTGTTCGCGCGGGCGGTCGAGCTGCCGGCGGACGAACGCGAGGAGCTGCTCGCGCGCGAGTGCGGCGGCGACGCCGCGTTGCGCGAGGAGATCGCGTCGCTCCTCGTGTACGCCGACGGGGACACGCAGCTTCGCGCGCCGGTGGCTGCGGCCGCCTCCGCGTTCGTCGCGGCGGCCCCGGCGACCGTCGGCGAGCGGCTCGGCCCGTACCGCTTGATCGAGCGCCTCGGCGAGGGCGGGATGGGCACGGTGTTCCTCGCCGAGCGCGACGACGCCGAGTACCGCCGGCGGGTCGCGATCAAGGTGTTGCGCAACGGGCTGGGCTCCCCCGAGGCGGTGGCCCGGTTCCGCGACGAGCGGCAGATCCTCGCCCACCTCGACCATCCCTCGATCGTCCGCCTGCTCGACGGCGGCACCACGGCACAGGGCTTGCCGTACCTGGTGATGGAGCACGTCGACGGCGCGCCGCTGGCCGCGTACGCCCGCGGCCTGGCGGTCCCCGCCAAGGTCGCGCTGGTGCGAACGATCTGCGCCGCGATCCAGCACGCTCACCAGCAGCTCGTCGTCCACCGCGACATCAAGCCGGCCAACGTGCTGGTCGACGTCGCTGGCACGCCGAAGCTGCTCGACTTCGGGATCGCCAAGCTCCTCGACGATGGCGCCACGCGCGAAGCCCAGACGCGCACGGGGGCGGCCCTGCTGACGGTCGAATACGCCAGCCCGGAGCAGGCGCGCGGTGAGCCGGTCACGGTCGCCACCGACGTCTACGCGCTCGGCGCGGTGCTCTACGAGCTCCTGGTCGGCGTGCCGCCGCAGCGGCCCGCCGCGGGCGTGCTGGAGACGCTGCGCGCGATCTGCGAGGACGAGCCGGTGCGCCCCAGCCTCGCCGCGCCACCGGCGGTCCGCGACGAGCTCGCCGGGGACCTGGACAACATCATCGGCAAGGCCCTGGCGAAGGCCCCGGCCGCTCGCTACCCATCGGCGGCCGCGTTCGCCGACGATCTCGACCGGTATCTCGACGGCCGGCCGGTCACGGCGCGGGCCGCGACGGTCGCCTACCGCGCCGGCAAGTTCATCGGCCGCCACCGCGGCAAGCTGGCGCTGGCCGGCCTGGTGGTCGCCGCGCTGGCCACCGCCACGGTGGTGTCGGTGGTCCAGGCGCGGCGGGCGCGCGCGCACGCTGCGGTCGCGCAGGCCCAGACCCGCGTCGCCGCCGAGCAGACCCGCAACCTGCTCGTCGAGCTCGGCGTGCGTGAGCTCGACGCCGGCCGCGCCAGCCGGGCCCTGCCCTACTTCGCCGAGGTCCTGCGCCAGGGCGAAGACTCCCCGGCCATCCGGGTGCTCGTCGCGCGCGCCCTGGCGCCACTGGAGAACCAGCTCGGCGACGCCGCCGTGATCGCGCAGGGCATCATCGACGCCAAGTGGACGCCCGACGGCCGCCACGTCGTCGCGACCAGCTTCGACGGCACGCACGTGTTCGACGCGGCGCTGCGCGAGCTCGCGCACGTCGACGATCCGACCAGCCACCTCGCGGTCGCCGGCGACGGTCGCCGGTACTTCCTGTGGAACCGCGACGGCTTCGCCTCGCGCCCGCTCGACGGCCAGGCGTTGACACCGACCCTTCCGTACCGCGCGGACGGCGCGGCCGCGAGCTTCTCGGCGGGCGGCGGCCTCGCGGTGGCCAGCACGACCGCCGGCGACGTTCGGGTCTGGGATGGCGCCACCGGGGCGGTCCGGTTCGATCGCAACCTCCCGGGCGTGATCGGCGCGACGCTCGACGGCCGCGACCGCCTGTACGCCGGCCGCGCCGACGGCGGCATCGAGCGCTACGCGCTGGATCGTCGCGACCACGCGCGGAGCGCGCCCAGCGAGCCCAGGCCCAGCCCGGTGGTGCGGCTGGCGGCCAGCGACGACGGCCGCGTCATCACCGGCCACGCTGACGGCTCGGTACGGCACTGGGATGGCGCGACGCTGCGCGCGCTCACCACGTTCACCGGGCACGCCTCGGAGATCCGCGCGATGGCCATCGATCCCGCGGGCCGGCACCTCGCCACCGGCGACGCGATGGGCATCACCCAGGTCTGGGACCTCGAGGCCGGACGGCTCGTCGCGACCCTGGCGACGCATGGCTACGGCGTGCGCGCCGTCGCCATCAGCCCTGACGGGGCGCGGGTCGCCACCACCGGCGGCGACAACACGTTCCGGGTGTCGAACGCGCACACCGGCGACCTCGAGATGCTGATCGAGTCGTTTTCGGCGGCCGGCGATGCCCCCGGCGCGGTGGGTGGCGCGCTGGCGGCCAGCTTCTCACCCGATGGGACCCGGCTGCTCACGACGTCGGGGACCGACCTTAAGCTCTGGCGCGTCACCCGCGACCCGGTCGTCGCGGAGGTGGCACGGCCGTTCCTGCTGTGGAGCGCCCGCTGGTCGCCGGATCAGCGCTGGATCGCGGTGGCCGGGCTCGGCGCCCTCATCATCGACGCCAGCACCTGCGCGGTCGTGACCACGCTCACCACCGAGGGAGCCCGGCTCGGCGACATCAGCTGGAGCCCCGACGGTCGGTACGTCATCGCCGTCGGCAGCGGCGGGTTCGCGGCGATCTACGCGGCCGACGGCACACTCGCGCGACGCATCACCGATCACGTCGGCACCATCTACGGCGCGAGCTACGATCCGACCGGGGGCCGGCTGGTCACCTGCGGCGACGACAGCCGCGTCGTCATCCGCGACGCGTCGACGGGCGCGCCGCTGCGCGTCCTGCGGCACCCGGCACGCGCGCTCTCGGCGAGGTGGAGCGCCGACGGCGCCTGGGTCGTGACCGCGGGCTGGGATCGCGCGCTGCGGGTGTGGGACGCCAGCACCGGCGCGCTGCGCAGCCAGATCACCGGCGGCACGACGCAGTTCCTGTGCGCCACGATGTCCCCCGACGGCCGCACGATCGCGTCGGGGGGGCACGACGGCGAGGTCACGCTGTGGCGCGCCGACACCGGTGACCGGATCCGGTCGCTCGAGGGACACACCGGCCCGGCGACGTCGGTCGAGTGGTCACCCGACGGCGAGCTGCTCGCGACGTCCGGCGACGACGGCACCAGCCGGATCTGGGATCCGCGCACGGGGCGCGTGCTCGCAATCCTCGGTCACACGGGCGGGCACATGCAGGTCTCGTGGAGCCGCGACGGCGAGCAGGTGCTGACCGTCAACCACGACCGCGGCCTGCGCACCTGGGCGGTCCGGCGCGAGCGGCGCCCGGTCGCGGCGATCCTCGCAGCGTCCGAGCGGCTGAGCCCGTGGCGCCTCGTCGGGACACATCTCATCCGCGCTCGCTGACCGCCGCGCGGCGGATCAGGTACGCTGCCGTCGTGCCCGAGCCGGCCGCGACCGTGACCTTGCTCCTGCGGGCGTGGCGCGACGGCGATCGCGGCGCGCTCGACGCCCTGATCCCGCGGGTCTACGACGAGCTCTACCGTCTCGCGGCCACGTTCATGCGCGGCGAGCGCCCCGGGCACACGTTCTCCCCGACCGACCTGGTCTCCGAGGCCTACCTGCGGCTCGGGAGCGCGCAGCCCGAGCAATGGAACGACCGCGTCCACTTCTTCGCCCTCGCGGCTCGGGCCATGCGGCAGGTCCTGGTCGACCACGCGCGCCGACGGACCGCCGGCAAGCGCGGCGCCGGCGCGCGGCCGGTGACGCTCGATGATCAGATCGTGGGCGCCGATCGTCCGGAGGAGCTGTTGCTGCTCGACGCGGCGCTGACCGCGCTGGCCGGCGAGGACGAGCGCAAGGCCCGGGTCGTCGAGCTCCACTACTTCGGCGGCCTCACCCAGGCCGAGGTCGCACAAGCCCTTGAGGTTCACCCCAACACGGTGGCGCGCGACCTCCGCTTCGCCCAGGCCTGGCTCCAGCGCCACATGTCCGCATCGGCGTGATGGTGGATCGGTCGGCGGTTTCGCGCCTGGGTGGGCATGACCCGATCCACGCCTGTCTTGTTCGCGCTCTCGCTCTCGTGCTCATTCGGCTGCAACGGCGTCGATGCGCCGCTCGGGGTCGACGCCGCGGTCGCTCCAGATGCATCGGCCGACGCGCAGCCACCGGCCGACGCCGGTCCGCTAACCTCGAGCGTCGTCGATAGCTTTCCTGGCACCCGGAACCCGAACGGGGTGTGGACGTACGGCTTCGCGGCGGCCACCGACGCGGTCCTGACTCCGTTTCTGCATGTCGAGAACGGCCCGGGCACGCCGACCTGGACGGACGAATCTCCGTACGTGGGCGGCGCCCACGGCGTCGTGTGGAAGAACGACAGTGGTGGGGCCCTCTTCGGGGTCGAGCCCGGCCAGGTCTCCGCCCACCCCGGCGCCACGGGCGAGTTCGCGGTCATCCGCTACACCGCGCCCTTCACCGGATCCTTCACCGCCCACGTCGAAGCCCTCGCGGGCGACGCCGGCGCCACCTCGGCGGAGGTGCGGGTGCGCGACGTCGCGCGGCACCAGGCCGACACCCCGATGAGCCACGACCTGCCCGCCACGGAGCTCACGGCCGGCGACACGATCGAGCTGTGGATCGGCGCGCTCGGCGAATGGAGCGGCGACAACACGCCCATCGTCATGACCGTCAGCGGCTCGCCGCGGTGACGCCGCCGGCGGCCCGCACGGATCGCAGGGGATGGTCGACGCGGCGCCCCGGTCACCGGCTCAGCGCAGCGGCTCCATCGTCAGGCCCAGGCAGTCGAGGTAGCGCAGGCGGTTGGGGATCGCGCCGCGGATCGCCGCGACGGTGGCTGGCGGCAGGCGATCGGCGCGGAACCGCTGCGCCAGGTACGGCACCATCGTCTCGGCGACGTCCTCGCGGGTCGGGTTGTCGCGCGCGTAGGTCGAGACGAACGCGCCGTCGGCGGTCTGCGCCTCGAGCCACCGCGGCGCGGCGGCGTGGTCGCCGTCGATCGACGTGTGGGTGCCCTCGTGGACGAAGATCTCTTCGAGGTACCCACCGGCGGCGTACTCCTCGCCCTGCGCGGTGTGGATCAACAGGTTGCGGTTGCCGCCGCCGAACGGGAACCGCCCGGCGTGGATCCACATCGTGTCGAGATCCCGGAACGCGAACGCCGGCAGCCGCCCCACCGCGGTGGCGTAGGTGCGCGCCTCGACCTCGGCCTGGGCACGGCTGAACTCGGGGTTGACCTGGATCTCGACCGTCTTGCTGGCGCCGAACCGCGCCGCGAACAGGTACGCGTTCACCGTGCCGAAGGCGCCGGTGCGCCGATCGAACATCTCGCGCGGCGCCTGCCCGGTGAACGTCAGGTCGACGAACGCGGTCGGATCGGCCGCGGTGATGATCACATGTCGAGCGCGTCGGAGGTCACCGCGCCTGGCGACGCCGCCCAGCCCTGGAGGTTCTCCCAGATCGTCAGCATCGTCGCGTCGTGGTGGTCGCCGGCGCCGGCCCGCGCGAGATCATCGTCGTCGTCCTCGTCGAACCAGTCGCACAGCGCCTTGGTGACGCTCTCGGGGTACCAGTGGCCGTCGGCGCACACGCCGGCGCAGTACGGCAGCTGGCCGACGCCGTTGGGATCCCAGCTGCCGTGGCAGCGCCGCTCGGTCGTGGTGTTGACCACGCCGTCGAGCGATGCCCGCGCGAAGAAGTTGGCCCAGCCCTCGGTCATCGCCTCCTCGGGCCACTCCTTGGAGTCGATCTGCCACGAGCCGTTGCCGCCATAGCCGTAGCCGCGACCGGCGCCGAGCACCCCGGGGTCGAAGGCGCGGAAGAACACCGTGTGGCCGTACTCGTGGAAGATCACGTTGCCGTCGAACCAGCGGCTCGGCGTGCGCAGCCCCTGGCTCTGGCCGGGCGCCGGGATGTTGATCACCTTCGCGCCGCCGGTCGCCGAGCCGCTGTTGAGCGTCGGGAACTTGACGATCGTGTCGTCCCAGACGTCGGCGCGGAACGGGATCTGGAAGTCGACGTGGGCCTTGCGCGTGACGTCGACCATGCTGGCGAAGACGTTGGCGGCCTGGCTCTCGACGTCGGTGACGTCGGCGGGCGTCGCGCCGGCCTTGCTGGCGTCCTCGAAGTACCAGGTCGGCAGCGCCAGCGTCGAGTTGGCGGCCACCGCGGCCGGCGCGATCCAGGTCGCGCCGGGATCGTACTTGCCCCACACGTACGACGACGCGTTGTCGCCGTCGGTGCCGGGGTCCTCGACGCTGAAGCACCGCACCGCGTCGCAGTACTGGAGCTGCACCAGCACGACGACCGTCGGCGTCGCCTCGCTCGCCGCGGGGCAGTTCTCGGGGACGCTGCCGGTCCAGGTGTACGAGCCGTCGGCCGCGACCGTGGTCTCGCCGATCACCTCGCCGCCGTAGCAGCCCGCGCCGGTCGCCAGGTCGCGCTCGCGGATCAGCACGCGGGCCTCGTACAGGCCGAGGTAGTTGGCGCTGCAATACTCCAGGATGCCGTCGTGGTTGGCGTCGATCGAGTACGGGCACTGCAGCGCGACGGTGCCGTCGCTCAGCTTGCGGCGGATGCCCCAGCGGCCGAACTCGCGCAGGTCGTTGTAGCCGACCTTGCCGGTGATCGTGACGTTCTGCAGGGTCTTGATGCGACCGACCGACGACGGCGCGACCGGGCCGTCGGCGGCGCGATCGCGCACGGCGACCGCGGGCAGATCACGCGTGGCGAGGTCGCCGCCGGGCTCGCGCGGCGCAGGGTCGGTGCCGTCGAAGCAGGCGGGCGCGACGAGCGCGACGCCGAGCGCGAGCAGGTGGCGTGGGGAGAATCGGGGAGTGTGGTGTGCAGGCATGGCCGCCGCCTACAGCCAACGCCGTGCCAGCGCGCAACCGCGCGACCACGCGTCGCCGCGCGAGACCTCCAGGTGCCAGCCGCCGCCGCCGTCGCCGCCGCGCTGGTGCCTCGAGGTGCCAGCCGCCGCGGCCACGACCGCCGCTCAGAACCACGCCGTCATCGCGACGGTCGCGGTGGTCTGATCGCGGCGCGCGCCGTCGTGGCCGGGTAGCACGGCGGCGCTGGCGCGATCGTGGCGCAGCTCGCCGCGCACCAGCAGCTGCGGGGCCGCGCGCCACGAGATGGTGAGCGTGGCGGCGACCAGCTGCTCGACGCCGAGCAACAGCGGCGCGACGCCGGCGTCGGTCCGCTCGTGGACGCCGTCGACGCGGGCAGCGAGCTCGAGCGTGGCCCGCGGCCGCCACCGCCCGTAGGCGGCGCCGGCCAGCCACCGGTGGCCGCCGTCGCGCCCGTCCTCGACGCCGGCGTCGGCGTGGACCATCACGTCGACGTCGGCGGTGACGGCGATCGTCGCGAAGGCGTCGAGGAGGTGGCGCCACGGCGCGCCCTCGGCCGCGCCGGTCGGGCGCTCGACGCCGCCGGCGTACAGCACCTGCGCGCTCGCGCCGTCGCCGGCCCAGGCGCCGCCGAGCAGCACGGTCTTGCCGCGGTTGGGATCGACCGCGGCGTTCCAGCCGTTGACGATCCACGCCTGGGCGGTGACGCCGGCGCCGAGCGCCCGGCTGGCGCGCACGCCGACGTGGTAGGCGGGCAGCGCGAGGAACGGCGTCGAGCGCGACCAGTGCCAGTCGTCCTTGGACGCCAGCGACTCGGGGCCGATCGGCGACAGGAACAGGCCCGCATCGACGGTGACGTCGGCGCCGAGCGCGACGCCGGCGTTGGCCTCGCGCACGACCTGCCAGGCGCCCGGGTCGGGCTCGGCGGCGTAGACCGCGGCCGGCGTCGCGCCGGCGGCCAGCGCGACCCGCGCCCGCCAGCGATCGGCGGTGACGGTGGCGTCGACGGTGGCGCTGGCCAGCGTGCACGCGCCGTGCGCGTTCTCCAGCCGCAGGCCGACGTCCCCACCGCGGGGCCGGGCCAGGCTGTACTGGTAGTAGGTCTCGAGCGAGCCGCCGACGGTGACGGTCGGGGCGGTGGGAGGCTCGGCGGCGGCGGGGCCGGCCGCGAGCAGGGACGTGATGACGGCGATGCGCGACATGGGCCGCACCCTGGGGCCCGCGCGGGCCGCCAGCCCGCGTCTTGATGCGCTCTTGATGCCCCCGCGCTCGCTCTTGATGCGGCGGTGATACCGGGGGCGCTACCAGTGCGGCGTGACCCGCTGGGACCTCATCTACCTGGGCCTGACCGTCGTGCTCGCGCTGGCGAGCCTGGGCCTCATCCGCCTGTTCCACCGCATGGAGCCGCCGTGACCGCGCTCACCTGGCTGGGCCTCGGGCTGGCGGTGCTGGTGTTCGGCTACCTGGTGTTCGCGCTGCTGTTCCCGGAGAAGCTGTCGTGACCGGCGCCAGCGTCATCGGGCTGATCGCGTTCGTCGCCGCGCTGTCGCTGCTGGCGTGGCCGCTGGGTGGCTACCTGGCGCGCGTGTTCGACGGCACCACCCGCGCGCGGCGCGTGCTCGGCCCGCTCGAGCGCGCGCTCTACCGCGTCGGCGGCGTCGATCGCGACGAGGACATGCCGTGGCACCGCTACGCGACCGCGGTCGTGGTGTTCAACCTCGCCGGCGTGGTGGTGGTGTACCTGCTGCAGCGGCTGCAGGGCAGCCTGCCCGGCAACCCCAACGACCTGCCGGCGGTGGCGCCGCCGGTGGCCTGGAACACCGCGGTCAGCTTCGTGACCAACACCAACTGGCAGGCCTACGGCGGCGAGACCACGATGAGCCACCTGGTGGCGGCGCTGGCGCTGACGGTGCAGAACTTCGTCTCGGCCGCGACCGGCATCGCCGTGCTGGTGGCGCTGGTGCGCGGCTTCAGCCGCGCCGAGGCGTCGGGCGTCGGCAACTTCTGGGTCGATCTCACCCGGGCCACGCTCTACGTGCTGGTGCCGATGGCGATCGTGATGGCGCTGGTGCTGGTGTGGCAGGGTGTGCCGCAGACCGGCGCCGGCCACGTCGACGTCGCCGCGCTCGACGGCGGCGGGCACGGCCAGCTCGCGGTCGGCCCGGTGGCGTCGCAGGTGGCGATCAAGCAGCTCGGCACCAACGGCGGCGGCTACTTCAACGCCAACTCGGCGCACCCGTTCGAGAACCCGACGCCGCTGACCAACTTCCTCGAGTGCGTGGCGATCCTGCTGATCCCGGCGGCGCTGTGCCTGGCGTTCGGGCGGATGGTCGGGCGCCGCCGGCAGGGCGTGGCGTTCCTGGTGACGATGTGGCTCTTGTTCGTCCCGTTCGCGGCGGTGACGATCCACCAGGAGCTGGCGGCGACGCCGGCGATCGCGGCGATCGACGACGACGGCGCGGTCGCGATCGACGCCCGCGCCGGCAACCTCGAGGGCAAGGAGCAGCGCTTCACCGCCGCCGAGGCCGGGCTGTGGGCCGGCGCCACCACCGCCGCCTCGAACGGCTCGGTCAACGCGATGCACGACAGCTACCAGCCGCTGAGCGGCGCCGCGACGATCGCGCTGATGGGGCTGGGCGAGGTGGCGTTCGGCGGCGTCGGCTCGGGGCTGTACGGCCTGCTCTTGTTCGCGATCGTCGCGGTGTTCCTGTCGGGGCTGATGATCGGGCGCACGCCCGAGCTGATGGGCAAGAAGATCGAGGCCCACGAGATGAAGCTGGCGTCGCTGGGCGTGCTCGTGCCGGCGGTCGCGCTGCTGGTCGGCGTCGCGCTGGCGTGCTCGACCAGCCAGGCCACGACGCTCGGCAACGGCGGGGCGCACGGCTTCACCGAGATGCTCTACGCGATGACCTCGGCGGCCAACAACAACGGCTCGGCGTTCGGCGGCCTCACCGCCAGCGGCCCGTTCTGGGCCACCACCCAGGGCGTGCTGATGTGGATCGGGCGCTTCGGCGTGCTGCTGCCGGTGCTCGGCCTCGCCGGGGCGCTGGCCCGCAAGAAGCGCGTGCCGGTCACCGCCGGCACGCTGCCCACCGACAGCCCGCTGTTCGTCGCGTTCCTGGTCGCCACCGTGCTCCTGGTCGGCGCCCTCACCCTGGTCCCCGCGCTGGCGCTCGGCCCGATCGCCGAAGCGCTGTGACCTCGGAGGGCTTGTCGACAAGCCCTCCCCCGCGGGGTCACGCCCCGCGGGTCCCCCTCCCGATTCGCGAGACCCGCGCTGAAAGGCCCGTCATGTCGTCCCGTCCCGCCGCGCGCCCGCTGTTCGAGGCCGCGATCGTCAAGCCCGCGCTGTGGCAGGCGCTGGTCAAGCTCGACCCGCGCCGGATGATCCGGTCGCCGGTGATGTTCGTCGTCGAGCTGGGCAGCGCGTTCACGACGCTGATGTTCGTCCACGCGCTGGCCACCGGCGCGCGCGACGCCGGCTTCATCGGCGCGCTGACCGCGTGGCTGTGGCTGACCGTGTGGTTCGCCAACTTCGCCGAGGCGATGGCCGAGGGCCGCGGCAAGGCGCAGGCCGCGGCGCTGCGCCGGGCCCGCCAGGACGTGCTCGCCAACCGCGTGGCCGAGGCGCGGTTCGACGCCAACGTCGTCGGCGTCCCGTCGTCGCAGCTCACCCCCGGCATGCTGGTCAAGGTCTCGGCCGGCGAGCTGATCCCCGGCGACGGCGACATCGTGCTCGGGGTGGCGTCGGTCGACGAGAGCGCGATCACCGGCGAGAGCGCGCCGGTGGTGCGCGAGAGCGGCGGCGATCGCTGCGCGGTCACCGGCGGCACCCGCGTGCTGTCGGACCAGCTGATCATCCGCATCACCGCCGCGCCCGGCAGCTCGTTCCTCGATCGCATGATCGCGATGGTCGAGGGCGCGCGCCGCGGCAAGACCCCCAACGAGATCGCGCTCGACATCCTGCTGGCCGGGCTGACGCTGGTGTTCCTGGTCGTGACCGCGACGCTGTTGCCGTTCTCCCGGGACGCGGTCGATCGCGCCGGCGGCGGCGCGCCGGTGTCGATGGCGATCCTGGTGGCGCTGCTGGTGTGCCTGATCCCGACGACGATCGGCGGGCTGTTGTCGGCGATCGGCATCGCCGGCATGGACCGGATGATCCAGGCCAACGTGATCGCCACCTCGGGCCGCGCGGTCGAGGCCGCCGGCGACATCGACGTGCTGTTCCTCGACAAGACCGGCACGATCACCCACGGCAACCGCCAGGCGACCGCGTTCCACCCGGCGCGCGGCGTCACCGCCGCGGCGCTGGCCGAGGCGGCGGTGCTGGCGTCGTGGGCCGACGACACCCCCGAGGGCAAGAGCATCGTGACGCTGGGCCAGGCGCTGCTCGGGGCCCAGGCCGTGCGGGCGCCGGCCGACGCGGCGTTCGTGCCGTTCACCGCCCAGACCCGGATGAGCGGCGTCGACGTCGGCGGCCGCGCGATCCGCAAGGGCGCGGCCGACGCGATCACCCGCCACGTCGCGGCGCTCGGCACCGCCGCTCTGCCGCCCGAGATCAAGGCCCAGGTCGACGCGGTGGCCGGCAAGGGCGCGACGCCGCTGGTGGTCGCCGAGGGGGCGCGGGTGCTCGGGGTCATCGCGCTCACCGACGTGGTCAAGCACGGCATCAAGGAGCGCTTCGCCGAGCTGCGCCGGCTGGGCATCACCACCGTGATGATCACCGGCGACAACCCGCTGACCGCCGCGGCGATCGCCGCCGAGGCTGGGGTCGACGACTTCCTGGCCGAGGCGACCCCCGAGGCCAAGCTGGCCAAGATCCGCGCGTACCAGGCGGCGGGGCACCTGGTGGCGATGACCGGCGACGGCACCAACGACGCGCCGGCGCTGGCCCAGGCCGACGTGGCGGTGGCGATGACCACCGGAACCCAGGCCGCGACGGAGGCCGGCAAGATGGTCGACCTCGACTCCAACCCGACCAAGCTCATCGAGATCGTCGGCGTCGGCAAGCAGCTCCTGGCGACGCGCGGCGCGCTGACGACGTTCTCGATCGCCAACGACGTCGCCAAGTACTTCGCGATCATCCCGGCGGCGTTCGCGGCGGTGTACCCGCAGCTGCGCACGCTCGACGTCATGCACCTGCACAGCCCGCACAGCGCGATCCTGGCCGCGGTGATCTTCAACGCGCTGGTGATCGTCGCGCTGATCCCGCTGGCGCTGCGCGGCCTGAGGCTGCGCCCGGCGCCGGCGGCGGTGACGCTGCGCCGCAACCTCCTCGTCTACGGCCTCGGCGGCGTGATCGCGCCGTTCCCGTTCATCAAGCTGATCGATCTCGGCCTCGCCGGCCTCGGGCTGGCGTGAGGACTCCCATGCGCACCCTCCGCCCGGCCCTGATCCTGCTCGCGCTGTTCACGCTCGTGTGCGGCGTGCTCTACCCGCTCGCGGTGACCGCCGCGGCGCGCCTGGCGTGGCCGCGCCAGGCCGCCGGCTCGGTGGTGCGCGTCGACGGCCGCCCGGTCGGCTCGGCGCTGATCGGCCAGGCCTTCACCGACCCCGGCTACCTGTGGGGGCGGCCGTCGGCCACCGGCTACGACGCCCGCACCTCGGCGGGCACCAACCTCGGGCCGCGCGACCCCCGCCTGGTGGCGGCGCTGCGCGACCGCGCGCGCGCGCTGGCGGCCACCGCGCCAGGCCGCGCGGTGCCGATCGAGCTGATCACCGCGTCGGGCTCGGGCCTCGACCCCCACGTGTCGCCGGCCGCCGCGCGCTTCCAGATCGATCGCGTCGCCGCCGCGCGCGGCGTGGCGCCGGCCGTGGTGGCGGCGATCGTCGACGCCGCGATCGAGCCGCCGACGCTCGGCGTGCTGGGCGCGGCCCGGGTCAACGTGCTGGCGGTCAACCTCGCGCTCGACCGGCAGCTCGGTCGGCCGCGCGCGGTACAGTGACGGCGCCCATGACCGATGGCGAGCGCCCCGACCCCGACGCGCTCCTGGCCCGGGTCCAGGCCGAGGAGGCGCCGCCGCGGGCGCGGCTGAAGATCTTCTTCGGCGCCGCGCCCGGGGTCGGCAAGACCTTCGCGATGCTGGAGTCGGCGCAGCGGCTGCGCGCCGAGGGCGTCGACGTCGTGATCGGCGTGATCGAGACCCACGGCCGCGCCGAGACCGGCGCGCTGGTGGCCGGGCTGCAGGTGGTGCCGCGCCGCCGGGTCGAGCACCGCGGGGTCGCGCTCGACGAGCTCGACCTCGACGCCGCGCTGGCGCGCCGCCCGCAGGTGATCCTGGTCGACGAGCTGGCCCACACCAACGCGCCGGGCAGCCGCCACCTCAAGCGCTGGCAGGACGTGCTCGAGCTGCTCGACGCCGGCGTCGAGGTCCACACCACGCTCAACGTCCAGCACGTCGCCAGCCTCACCGACGTCGTCGAGCAGATCACCGGGGTCAAGGTGCGCGAGACCGTGCCCGACGACGTGCTGGCGCGCGCCGACGAGCTCGAGCTGATCGACCTGGCGCCCGAGGTGCTGCTCGAGCGCCTCGACGAGGGCAAGGTCTACCTGCCCGAGCAGGCGCGCCGCGCCACCCAGCACTTCTTCCAGAAGGGCAACCTGCTGGCGCTGCGCGAGCTGGCGCTGCGGCGCACCGCCGAGCAGGTCGACGTCGACGTCCAGGCCTACCGGCGGGCCCACGGCATCGAGCGCCCGTGGGCCGCGCGCGAGCGGGTGCTGGTCGCGGTCGGTCCGAGCCCGTCGTCGGAGCGGCTGATCCGCGCCGGCAAGCGCACCGCCGAGCGCTTCGACGCGACCTGGGAGGTGGCCGCGGTCGATCGCCCGAGCCGGCCGCTGGGCGCGCGCGACCGCGAGCGGCTCGAGGCCCACCTGCGGCTGGCCGAGTCGCTGGGCGCCGAGATCGTGCGCCTGCGCGACGAGCAGGTCGCCGCCGCGCTGCTGGCCCACGCGCGGCGCCGCGGCGTGACCCGGATCGTCGTCGGCAAGCCGACCCACGGGCGGTGGCGCGACCTGCTGACCGGCGGCCTGGTCGACGCGCTGATCCGCGGCTCCGGCGAGATCGAGGTGCACGTCGTCGCGCCGATCGATCGCGACGCGCCGCCGCCGGCCCCGACCAGCCCGCTGGCCGCGCCGCCGCCGGCCCGGTGGAGCTGGGCGGTGGGCACGCTGGCGGTCGCGGCGGTGACCGCGCTGGGGCTGGCGGTGTTCGAGCACGTCACGCTGGCCGACCTGGCGATGCTGTACGTGGTGGCGATCATGATCGCCGCGCTGGGCGGCCGCGGGCCGTCGCTCCTCGCCGCGACGCTGTCGGTGGTGGCGTTCGACGTCTGCTTCGTGCCGCCGCGGTTCACGCTGGCGGTCAGCGACCTCGGCCACCTCGTGACGTTCGCGGTGATGTTCGTCGCCGGCCTGGCGATCAGCGCGCTGACGACGCGGCTGCGGCGGCAGGAGCAGGACGCGCTGGTGCGCGAGCGCCGCACCGCCGCGATCCTCGGCTTCACCCGCGAGATCGCCGCCGCCGAGACCGCCGCCGACATCGCCGCGGTGGCGGTGCGCCACGTCGAGGAGCTGCTCGGCGTCGGCGCCGCGGTGCTGGTGCCCGAGGACGCCGGCGACCCGACCGCGCTGACCGCGATCGCCGGGCTGATGCCGCTGTCGGCGCCCGAGCAGTCGGTGGCGGCGTGGAGCCTGGCCCACGGCCAGCCGGCCGGCCACGGCACCGCGACCTTGCCGGGGGCCGCGGTCACGGCGGTGCCGCTCGCCGAGGACGCGCCGCGCGGCGTGCTGGTCACCGCCGGCCGCCGCGACGCGCCGCCGTTCACCGCCGACGAGCGCCACCTGCTGGCGGCGCTGGCCCGCCAGGCCGGGCTGGCGCTCGGGCGGGTGCAGCTGGCCACCGCCGCCCGCGACGCGTCGATCCGGGCCCGCACCGAGGAGCTGCGCAGCTCGCTGTTGTCGGCGGTGTCGCACGACCTGCGCACGCCGCTGGCGGTGATCACCGGCGCCGCGACCTCGCTGCGCGACGCCGGCGCGCGGCTGGCCCCGGCGGTCGCGGCCGAGCTGCTGGCGACGATCGTCGACGAGGCCCGCCGGCTCGAGCGGGTGCTGCAGAACCTGCTCAGCATCACCCGGGTCGAGACCGGCCTCGAGCCGGCCCGGGCCTGGGTGCCGGTCAGCGAGCTGTGCGGCTCGGCGCTGACCCGGCTGGCCGACGTGCTCGGCGATCGCGCGGTCGAGCTCGACGTGCCCGACGACCTCGTCGTGTCGGTCGATCCGGTACTGTTCGAGCAGGTGCTGATCAACCTGGTCGAGAACGCGGTCAAGCACGGCGCGCCGCCGATCGCGATCAGCGCGCGCCGCCACGGCCCGCTGGTCGAGCTGGCGGTGGCCGACGCCGGCGCCGGCGTCGATCTGGCGCTGGGGCCGCGGCTGTTCGAGAAGTTCTTCCAGGCGCCGGGCGCCCGCCCGGGCGGCGTCGGCCTGGGCCTGGCGGTGTGCCGCGGCATCGTCACCGCCCACGGCGGCACGATCGCGGTCGAGCGCGCGCCGACCGGCGGCGCGCGGTTCGTGGTGCGGCTGCCGACCCCGACGCCGCCGGCGCTGCCGGCGCTGGTCGTCCCGCCCGCGGGGGCGCCGTGACGCCCGGCACCAAGGTGCTGGTGGTCGAGGACGATCCGCAGATGGTGCGGTTCCTGCGCGCGACCTTGACCGCCCACGACCTGACCGTCGCGGTCGCCGGGGGCGTCGCCGCCGGCGCCACCGCCGCCGCCGCCGATCCGCCCGACGTCGTGCTGCTCGATCTCGGGCTGCCCGACGGCGACGGCCTCGAGCTGGTGCGGCAGCTGCGGGTGTGGTCGGCGGTGCCGATCATCGTGCTGTCGGCGCGCGGCCGCGAGGACGACAAGGTGGCCGCGCTCGACGCCGGCGCCGACGACTACCTGACCAAGCCGTTCGGCGTGCGCGAGCTGTTCGCGCGCATCCGGGTCGCGCTGCGCCACCGCCCGGGCGCCACCGCCGCCCCGGTGCTCACCGCCGGGGCGATCACGATCGACGACGAGCGCCACGAGGTCCGGGTCGAGGATCGCGTCGTCAAGCTGACGCCGATCGAGTACCGGCTGCTGGCGCTCTTGGTGCGCCACGCCGGCAAGGTGCTGACCCACCGCATGCTGCTCAAGGAGATCTGGGGGCCCAACGCGGTCGAGCACGTCCACTACGTGCGGGTGCACATGGCGGCGCTGCGCGCCAAGGTCGAGGCCAACCCGAGCCGCCCGCGCTGGCTGTTGACCGAGCCCGGCGTCGGCTACCGGCTCAGCGACGGCAGCGACGCCGCGGCCCCGTAGCCGCGCGCGCCGCCGCGATCGAGCACCTCGCGCACCTTGGTCAGCAGCCCCAGCGGCGTGAACGGCTTGTGGAAGAACGCGTCCTTGCCGATCACGACGCCGTGGCGCAGCACCTCGTCGTCGGTGTAGCCGCTGATGAACAGCACCTGGATCGCGGGCCGGCGGGCCTTGACCGCGTCGGCGAGCTCGCGGCCGGTCATGCCCGGCATCAGCACGTCGGTGATGAGCAGGTCGATCGGCGTCGGGTGCGCGGCCTCGAGCTGCAGCGCCGCGGCGCCGTCGGCCGCCGCCAGCACCCGGTAGCCGTGCTGCTCGAGCCCGCGCACGATCAGCCGGCGGACGCTGGCTTCGTCCTCGACGACCAGCACCACCTCGGTGCCGCTCACCTGGGTGGCGCCGGGGCGCGCCGCGGCGACCTCGGGCGCTTCGCTGGCGGGCAGGCTGACGGTGAACCGGCTGCCGTACCCGAGCCGGCTCTCGACCTGCACGTAGCCGCCGGCCTGCCGGACGATCCCGTAGACGGTCGCCAGGCCCAGGCCCGAGCCCTGGCCCTGCGGCTTGGTGGTGAAGAACGGCTCGAACACCCGCGTCCGCACGTCCTCGGACATGCCCTCGCCGGTGTCCTCGACCACCAGACACACCTGCCGCCCGAGCAGCGCGCTGACGCGCTCGCTGGTGCTGATCGTCAGGGTCCCGCCGGCCGGCATCGCGTCGCGGGCGTTGACGACCAGGTTGAGCAGCACCTGTTCGAGCTGCCCGCTGTCGGCCATCACCGTCGGCAGGTCGGGCGCGAGGTCGGTGACCAGCGCGACGCGCTCGCCCAGCACCCGCTCGAACATGCGGGCCAGGCGCGCGACCGTCGCGGTCAGGTTGACCGGGCGCGGCGCGATGATCGTGCGCCGGCTGAACGCGAGCAGCTGCGCGGTGAGCGCCGCGGCGCGGGTGCCGGCGTCGCGGATCACCGCCACGTCGTCGCGCGCGGGGCCGGCCGGCAGGTCGGCGAGCAGGCCCTCGGCGTAGCCGTTGATCACGGTGAGCAGGTTGTTGAAGTCGTGGGCGACGCCGCCGGCCAGCCGCCCGATCGCCTCCATCTTCTGCGCCTGCTGGAGCTGCTCCTCGAGGGCGCGCCGTGCGGTCACGTCGCGCACCAGCGCCAGGCCGACCGGGCGGCCGCGCGACGCGAACAACCGGATCCGCACCTCGACCGGGAACGTCGAGCCGTCCTTGCGGGTGTGGGTCGAGTCGAACGTCACCGCCCCGCCCGCGTCGAGGCGCCGCTGCAGCTCCGCCATCATGGCGCCGCGCGCGGCGGGGTCGAACAGCGTCGGCGCGGCGCCGATCAGCTCGTCGCGGGTGTAGCCGAGGCTCCGGCACGCCTGCAGGTTGACGTCGACGACGGTGCCGGTGCCACCCTCCTGCACGAAGAACGCGTCGCTGGCGTGATCGACGAACGCCCGGAACTCGGCCTCGCGCTCGCGCAGCGCGACCGCGGCGTAGTCGGCCTCGATCGCGATGCACGCGACGAACTCGGCGCGGGCCAGCACCGCCCGGGCGTGGTCGTCCGGCGCGCGCGGCGTCCGGTAGTACACCGCGAAGGTGCCCAGCACCGCGTTCGGGCCCAGGCGCCGGCGCGACAGGATCGGCGTCGACCAGCACGCGCGCAGCCCGTGGGCGCGGGCCAGCGGGCGGTACGCGTCCCAGCGCGGATCGATCTCGATGTCCTCGACCATCACCGGCGCGCGCTCGTAGGCGGCGGTGCCGCACGACCCGGCGTTGGGGCCGATCGCGGCGCCGTCGATCGCCGCGCTGTACGCCGGGGGCAGGTGCGGCCCGGCCGCCGTCCGGACGTGCACGCCGTCGGCGTCGAGCAGCAAGAGCGACGCGATCGCGTCCGGCAGCTCGTCCTCGACGTAGCGGGCCAGCGCGTCGAGCGTGTCGGGCAGCGGCGCGTCGGCCGCGATCTGTTCGAGCAGCGCGGCGTAGCGATCGTGGGCGTCCCGCGACGTCGACTCCGACATGTCCCCGAGTATGAGCCGATCCCCGGCATCCGGGGCGCCGGATTCGCGCCGGCCCCGTGACGCCGCGCCGCGGGCTACAGGGTCTCGAGGTACGCGATCAGATCCTGCCGCTGCGTCGCGGTGAGCGAGACGGTCTCGGCCATGCCGTGCACCGCGGCGCGCTCGGCCAGCAGCGCGTCGAGGGTCGCGGCGCTGCCGTCGTGGTAGTAGGGCGCGCTGCGGGCCAGGCCCACCAGCGACGGGGTGTCGGACTGCGTCAGCGTGCCGCCGAGCTCGTGGGTGGCGTTGTCGGTGTAGAGCTTGCCGCCGTGGCAGGTGGTGCAGCCGACCTCGTCGCTCTCGAACAGCGCCTTGCCGCGCGCGACCGCGGTCGGGGCGCGGGCCGGGACCCGCGGCCGGGGCAGCGTCTCGAGGTAGGCGGCCAGCGACTTGGTCTGGCCCGGGGTCAGGCCGCCGCCGCCGAGCCGGCGCATCGTCGAGGTGAGGCTGATCGCGAGGTCGCGGTCGCCGCCGTCCCACTTGTAGGGGTGGGTCCCCATGACGCGGCCGGCGAGGAACGGCGTCTGCAGCTCGTGGGTCTCGATGCGCCACGACAGCCCGTCGGAGCCGGCCTCGGGGTGGCAGCTCGAGCACGCCATCGCGCCGCGCGACGAGATCCGGCCGTCGTTGCCCTTGCGGAACAGGTCGAAGCCCTCGTGGGCCTGCTTGGACATCCGGGTCGGCGCCACCGCCTCGGCGGCGATGATCGGCGCGACCGCGCCGTCGTCCATCGGCACCCGCACCACCTTGCGCGAGACCGCGCAGAACACCCAGGCGGTGCCGTCGGCGCCCACCGCGACGCCGTCGGGGCCGCAGCTCTCGCGGTCGCTGATCGCGACGGTGCGGTCGAGCTTGACGCCGCGCTGCGACGCCGCGCCCAGCACCAGCAGCGAGTCGGAGCCGTAGCCGACGATGAACGCCCGATCGCGGATCGGATCCCAGGCGATCGCCTTGGGCTGGTGGTCGGCGATCAGCGCCGACACCGTGCGCGACGCGCGGCGGTCGGTCGCGATGAACGTCACCTCGTGCTTGATCGGCGGCTCGAAGCCACCGCCGTAGGAGCCGCGGTTCTCGCCGAACCGCGCGTCCTGCAGCGGCGTCGACGTCTGGTGGGCCACCAGCGCGAGGTCGTGGCCGACGAAGCGGGCCGCGAACGCGTTGCGCGCGTGGCTGCGCCCGGCCTCGCTGGGGCCGGCGAGCTGGCCGAAGACGATCGGCGCGGCGCTGGCCACGGTCGGCGCCAGGCTCACCGACGCGCCGGCCTGGGGCGTCGCCAGCTCGATGCGCTCGACCGAGCCGGTCGTGAGCGAGGTGACGATCGCGGTCGAGCCGTCAGGGGCGATCGCGACGCCGCGCGGCTCCGGCGCCAGCGCCCGGCGCCAGCGCTCGGCGCCGGTGGCGACGTCGTACGCGGCCAGCGTCCGCGCCGCGACCGTGGTCACCAGCAGGGTCGCGCGATCGGGGGTGAGCGCGACGCCGAAGGGCTCGGTCGGCGTGGCCCAGCGGCGCGCCACCGTGAGCTTGGCGCCGACGTCGACCGCGACGATCTCGTCGCTGCCGCGGGCGGCCACGTAGGCCCGGCGCGCGGTGGCGTCGAACACCAGCTGCGACGCGGTGGCGCCGATCGCCAGGCGGGCCTTGGCCTTGCCGGCGCCGTCGACCAGCACCAGGTCGCCGCTGTCGGCGTCGATCACCAGCGCCTGATCGGCGCCGACGGTCGCGATGGCCGAGCCCGCGAGGTGGGCGGCGGCGGCCACGTCGATGCCGGTCGGCGGGGTGGCCCCGCCCAGGGCGCGGCCGGTCAGCTGGAAGCCGGGCGGCGCCATGTCGGCGGGGTCCATGACCATCCGCTTGGCCGCGACCCGCTCGGCGTGAGCCAGGACGGAGGCGGCGGTCAGGGTCCCGAGGGCGACGGCGATCCGACGGAGGCGCATGAGGTCTTGCAACGCATGACCGGCAGGCGCGATCTGTTGTCGCAGGCGACGCGCAACCCGGCGGAATCAGTGCCGGGCAGCGCCGCCTCTTCAGGTCACGCCGCTCGACCCGCCCGACCGCTCCGCGTGACCCGGGAGGCCACGCGGACTGCCGTCTTGGGTGGGGGCCCCGTGTGGGGGCATGACCCCGCACGGGGGAGGGTCTCGCGAGAGACCCTCCCAGTAGTTCAGTGGTCGCTGAGCCGCCGGCCGAGGCGCACCAGCGGCTCCTCGATCAGGTGGTAGGCCGCCACCGCCAGCACCGCGGTCAGCGCGATGAACAGCGACACCTCGACCAGCAGGCCGCCGGGTTGCCACAGGCCGAACACGACGTACAGCGCCGGCGCGTGCAGCAGGTAGATGCCGTAGGAGTACTTGGCCACGGTCGCGGCGGCGCGGTTGAGCCAGACCGTCGGGCTGTCCTGGAACAGCGGGATCGCCGCGGCGATCGTGATGCAGTACAGCCAGCCGATCCAGTAGATCAGCCGGTCCGAGATCGTGTGGACCACGCAGTAGGCGGACACCGCGCCGACGACGAACACCACCCACCAGCGCCCGGGGATCCGCGGTCGCAGCCGGTCGCGGACGAGGTAGCAGGCCACGCCGGCCAGGAAGCACGGGACGTAGGCGGCCAGGTTCATGTGCCCGTGCTTGAGCTTGCCGAACGCGTAGCCAGCCAGCGTCGACGCCACCACCAGGGTCAGCATCCACTGCAGGCCGTCGCGGCGGCGCGCGATCAGGTACGCCACCGGCAGCACCAGGTACATCTCGACCTCGTACGGCAGGCTCCACAGCGGCGTCAGCACGCTGTGCCCGGTCCACAGGTTCTGGACCAGCATCAGGTTGGCCGCGACCTCCTGCCAGGTCACCGGGTGGTACGGCTTCCAGCTGGCCTCGGGCCACTGCAGCAAGACCACGGCGATCACGCACACCACCGCCAGCGGGTAGATGCGGAACGCGCGACGCACGTAGAAGCGCCAGGCCTGGGCCCAGTGGGTGGGCGCCGGCAGGCGCTCGAGCGAGTACATCAACACCAGGCTGGTGTGGACGAAGAACGCCAGCACGCCCGACTGGCCGATGTGCAGCGTCAACTCCGACACCGTGTGCGGGATGACGTAGCCGCGGAACGCGAAGGTGGGGATCAGGTGATCGACCACCACGGTCATCACCGCGATGGCGCGCAGGATGTCGAGGTTGGGCGAGTTGTGCCGACTCGCCTTCGTCCCGCTGGGCGGACTTCCCACGAGGTGGTTGTCGCACAAGGGCGCGCCGCGGTCGCGGTCGCGTGCGTCAACTCGACGCGGAGGTGTAGCTGCGCAGGGCCAGGCGCCACACCAGCCGCGCCGCCACCGAAACCAGCAGCGCTCCGACCAGACAACCAATCCCCGCCTGCCAGGTCACCGTCCCGAGGAGCGCCCGGGCCGGGAAGGTCGTCATCAGCGCCAGCGGGATGACGAACGTGAAGACCACCTTCCACACGCCGCGGAACACGCTCGCCGGCCACCGCGCGGCGTCGAACACCGACGAAAGCAGGTAGATCAGGTTGTCCATCCGCACCACCCAGAACGCGGTCGCGACGATCATGATCCACAGCCCGTACATGACCGCCAGGCCGGCGCCCAGCAGCACCAGCCCGGCGCCGAGCTGGGCCGGGCTGGGGGCCTGGCCCAGGCGCACGAACGCGTAGATCAGCAGGCCGACGCCGCCCAGCACGTCGAGCACGCGCCACGGCGCGAACCGCGCGGTCGACACCAGGAACTGGGCGTCGGCCGGGCGCAGGAGCGTGTAGTCGAACGCGCCCGAGCGGATCTGCTCGACCACCGCGCCCAGCGACGGGTTGATCGCGCCCTCGAGGATGCCGCGCACGATCACGAAGTGCGCCATCACCACCAGCGCCGCGCCGAAGCTCCACCCGGCGACCGTCGTGCGGTCGTCGTACAGCACCAGCAGCGGCACCAGGTTCCAGCCCAGCCAGTACAGCGAGGTCAGGCCCTGCACCAGGAAGTCGGCGCGGTACTGCATCGCGGTGGTCAGCGAGGCCCGCGCCTGGACGCCGAACAGCCGGGCGTAGTAGCCGAGCCTCATCCGCCGAACGCCTCGTAGCGGCGCACGCCGGTGCGCCACAGCCACGTGGCCAGCGCCAAGAGGCCGATCGCCCAGGCCCACTGCAGCGCGACCAGCCGCGCCGCGTCGCCGGCGTCGGGCACGCGGCCGATCGCGATCGCCACCGGATCGCCGAGCATCGATCGGAACGGCAGCACCTGGGCGATCGCGCGCACCCAGCCGGGCAACAGCGCCAGCGGGATCAGGTAGCCCGACATGATCGCGAAGACGCCGAAGTACACCTCGATGATGCCCATGGCCTTGTCGAGGAAGAACCCCAGCGAGCCCAGGCACAGGAAGACGCCGAACGTCAGCAGCCAGGCGCCGACGATCGCCGCCGCCACCAGCGCGAGGTGCGCGGCGTCGGTCACCAGCACGCCGCGGGCGCTGGTCGCCATCATGATCGCGATCACCGGCGCGACCGCGATCGCGCGCAGCGGCACCGCGCCGAGGTGTGTGCCGAGGTAGCCGAGGAAGGGGTGGACCGGGCGCAGCAGCCGCCCCGACACCGCGCCGGTGCGGACCTCCTCGGAGATCTGCCACGCCACCCAGTTCGAGGTCAGGTTGCGCACGACCAGCGCGACCAGGTAGTAGGCGACGAAGTCGCGGGTGGCCCAGGCCCGGAACGGCGCCTCGTCGGCGACCGAGGTCCACAGCCCCAGCATCACCAGCGGCATCGTCGTGGTCAGCAGCCACACCACCATCTCGGCGCGGTAGGCGATCGCCTCGACCATGCCGACGCGGATCAGCGTCGGCAGCGCCCGCGCCGCGCGCATCATGGCGCGGGCTCGCCCGCGGGCGCCGGCGCGCCGGCCCGCTTGTCCTTGAACAGCTTGCGCATGACGTCCTCGAGCGGCGGATCCTCGACGGCGAGGTCGGCGCCGGCGCGATCGAGGACGTGGCTCACGACCTCGCGCAGCCGGGCCTCGGGCACCCGCACCGTGGTCCGCCCGCCCTCGGCCTTGACCACCTCGCCCAGCCGCGCGACCTCCTCGGCCGGCACGCCGCCGGTGAACGACACCAGCTTGTCGGGGATCATCGTCTTGACCAGCGCCCGCAGGTCGCCGTCGTGGATCAGCCGGCCGCCGTCGATCACGATCACCCGCGGGCACAGCGCGACGACGTCGTCCATGTAGTGCGAGGTCAAGAGCACGGTCGCGTCGTGGCGCTGGTTGTAGTCGCGGATGAAGTCGCGGATCGTCACCTGCATCGCGACGTCGAGGCCGATGGTCGGCTCGTCGAGGAACAGCGTCGTCGGCCGGTGCAACAGCGCCGCCGCCAGCTCGCACTTCATCCGCTCGCCCAGCGACAGCTGCCGGGTCGGCTTGTCGGTCAGGCCGGCCAGCCCGAGCAGCTCGGTCAGCTCGGCGATGGTCTGGCGGGCCTGGGCCGGGTCGACGCCGAACACCGCGCGGTTGAGCGCGTAGGTCTCGCTCGGCGGCAGGTCCCACAGGAGCTGCTGCTTCTGGCCCATCACCAGCGTGATCCGGCGCAGGAAGTCGGGCTCGCGGCGGAACGGCTGGTGGCCCTCGACCCGCACCGTGCCGGCGGTCGGGTGCAACAGGCCCGACAGCACCTTCATCGTCGTGGTCTTGCCGGCGCCGTTGGGGCCGAGGAACCCGACCCGCTCGCCGCGGGCGATCGTGAAGGTGACGTCGTCGACCGCCTTGACCGTGTCGTAGCGGCGCCGCCACAGCGACCGCACCGCCGCCGCCAGCCCGGGCGGGCGGCGGTGGACCTTGAAGTGCTTCGACAGCCCGGCGACCTCGATCGTCATCCGCGGCCCGGCTTGCCGGCGTCGCCGACGGTGCGCGCCAGCTCGCCGACCGTCTTGATCGGCAGCGCGTCGACCGACTCGCCCGACAGGATCGCCTCGATCAGGTGGGCGCCGACCCGGGCCAGCTGGGTCAGCCCGGCGACCCGCCCGGCGATGCCGACCCGGCGCGGGCTGCGATCGCTCGAGCCGGCCGCCAGCGCGGCGTCGGCGGCGGCGAACTGCTCGAGCGCGTCCTGGATCCAGCGCAGCTCGCGCTCGCGCAGCACCCGCGACACCATCTTCCAGATGCTGGTCTCGGCCTCGTAGAAGTCGCGGCGCTCGCCCGGCACCCACGCCTTCTTGATGACGCCCCACTGGCCCAGCTCGGCGAGCAGCATCGAGATCGCGCCCGAGGACAGGCTCAGGCGCTCGCCCAGATCGGCGGCCGACAGCGGCGCCTGCTCGAGGTACAGCACCGCCCACACCCGGCCCATGTTGCGCTTGAAGCCCCAGTGCTCGATCAGCGCGCCGACCGCGTCGGCGATCTTCATCACCGCCGCTTCGTCGGTGGGGTCGAGCGCGGCCACGGTCATTCCCCGCGCGGCTTGATCGGCGGCAGCTCGCGGGTCGGCACGCGCGTCAGCGTCCCGCCGTCGATCGGCCGGGTGGCCGCCGCCGCGGACTCCTCCTCGCGCCGCCGCGAGATGATCTCGACGATCTCGCGCTGGGTCAGGCCGCCCGACGGCCGCAGCGTGACGCCGGCCTCCTTGCCGGTCGACAGCTCGCGGGCGGTGACGTTCATGATCGACTCGACGTCGACGGTGAGGTTGAGCTCGACCCGGATGCTGCCGGCCGGCCCCGGCGGCAGGCCGTCGAGGGTGACCTGGCCGAGCCGGCGGTTCTTGCGCACGTCGGCGTGCTCGCCCTGGTACAGCTCGATCGAGACGAACTTCTGATCGGCGCTGGTGGTGGCGAACAGCTTGCGCGCGCGCACCGGCAGCATCGAGTTGCGGGCGATCAGCACCGAGAAGCCGGTCTCGCCGACCTTGATGCCGATGTCGTGGGGGGTGACGTCGAGCAGCGCCGCGCCGTCGTCGTCGCCGCCGACGATGCCGGCGTAGGCGGCGGCGCCCATCGCGACGACCTCGTCGGGGTTGGCGCCCTTGGACGGCTTCTTGCCGAAGATGCGCTCGACGGTGGCCTGCACCGCGGGCCACCGCGTCATGCCGCCGACCAGCAGCACCTCCTCGAGGTCGGCCGGCGTCACCCGGGCGTCGGCCAGCGTGCGCCGGCACGGCGCGTCGACCCGGGCCAGCTCGGCCGCGGTCCACGCCTCGACCTCGTCGCGCGTGAGCTTGCGCTCGAGGTTGAACGGCTGGCCGTCCTGATCCTGGGCCAGGAACGGCAGCCGCATCCAGGTCTCGCGCTCCGACGACAGCGCCTTCTTGGCGGCCTCGCACGCCTCGCGCAGCCGGCCCAGCGCCACCGGGTTCTGCATCAGGTCGATGCGGGTCTTGTCGAAGATCTCGTCGGCCATGCGCTCGACCATGCGCCGGTCCCAGTCCTCGCCGCCCAGCGCGCTGTCGCCGCCGGTCGCCAGCACCTCGAAGATGCCGTTCTCGACCGACATGATCGAGATGTCGAAGGTGCCGCCGCCGAGATCGAAGACGCCGATCAGCCGACGGCGATCGCTGACGCGGTGCGCGCCGTAGGCGAGCGCCGCCGCGGTCGGCTCGTTGAGGATGCGCACGACGTCGAGGCCGGCGATCGTGCCGGCGTCGCGGGTGGCCTGGCGCTGGTGCTCGTCGAAGTACGCCGGCACCGTCACGATCGCGCGGGTCACCGGCTCGCCGAGCGCGGCCTCGGCGATCGCCCGCAGCCGGCGCAGCACGTGCGACGCGACCTCCTGGGGCGAGCGGTTGACGTTGCCGATCCGGACCCACGCGTCGCCGTTGGCCGCGGCGACGATGCGGTACGGCGCGGTGCGGGCGGCCAGCGCGACGTCGTCGTTGTTGACCTTGCGACCGACCAGGCGCTTGGTGGCGAAGACGGTCTGGGCGGCGTTGGACACCGCCTGCCGCCGGGCCGGGGTGCCGACCAGGACGTCGCCGCCGGCGGCCGGCCAGGCCACCACCGACGGCGTCGTGCGCTCGCCTTCGGGCGAGGCCAGCACGGTGACGGTGCCGCGATCGTCGATCACCGCCACGCACGAGTTGGTGGTGCCGAGATCGATGCCGAGGATGCGCGAGGCCATGCGCTACTCCTTCTTCCCCATCAGGCGCGACAGGAGCCCGCGCCGCTCGTTGGTGGCCATGCGCCGCATCTCGGCCAGCTCGCGCGCCGCGCGCTCGTTGGTCGGATCGATCTCGAGCACCGCCTCGAAGCGCTGCGCGGCCTCGAGGCGATCGCGCTGGGCCAGCGCGCGCAGGCCCTCGGCCAGCTCGATGCCGGCGCGGGCGGTGCGGTCACCCGGGTTCTTGCGGGTGTAGATCTTGAAGACCGCGAGCGCCTCGTCGTAGCGGCCGGCCTCGAGCAGGCCGTCGGCGCTGCGGAAGTCGACCTTGGGATCCTCGCCCAGGCTGGGCGGCGCGACCTGCATCGGCCGCCGCTCGGTGTCGGGGGCCTTGGCCGTCGCCGGCGGGTCGGCGGTGGCGGCGCGGGGTGGCGCGATCACCGGGGGCGGCGGCGAGCCGGCGGGCATCCGCGGCGGCGGCGCGGGCGGCGGGGCCTTGGCGGCCGCGGTGGGCGGCGGCGGGATCGACGGGCCGGGGCGCAGCGTCGGCACCTTGACCACCGGCCGCGCGCCGGCGGCCTGCAGCGCCTTGGCCCGCGAGGCCTCGTCGCCGAGGCGGCGGTAGGCGTCGCGGATCAGGATGAAGATCTCGGCGGCCAGGCCCCGCAGCTCTTGCGAGGTGTAGCGGGTGAAGCGATCGGGGTGGTAGCGCTTGGTCAGCCCGGCGAAGGCGGCGCGGATCTCGGCGTCGCCGGCCTCGTAGCCGACGCCGAGCACCTGGAACGGGTTGAGCTTGCGCAGCGAGTCGAGCTCGGAGGTCAGCGCCGCCAGCAGCTCGTCCTCGGCGGCGGCGACGTCCTGGCCGTCGTCGACGGCGGCGTCGCTCATCACCGGCACCGCGCCCGACTGCTTGGCGGCCGAGGCCAGCGCGGTCTCGATCAGCCACAGCGCGCTCTCGGGGATCGTGTTGAGCTTGATGTCGATGCCGGGGCCGCGCCCGCCGAGGCCGCCCTCGGGGATGTGCTCGGCGACCACGCCGGCCAGCACGATCATCGACTCGGTCGGCAGCGTCAGATCGATCCGCACCGGCGTGCCGAGCGGCGGCAGCTGCGACGCCTTCAAGAAGATCGCGTGCCGCGACAGATCGCGGCGATGGATGTTCGCCAGCTGCTGCCACGACGCGCAGCGCAGCTTGATGTTGAGAGGCGTCTGCGACACCGAAGCCGCTAGTATAGGAACCCCCGCGATCGCCAGCAACCCCGCAGATCCACTGTAATCGCGTGCGGGCTACCGCTCCCGCTCGCGCTCGATCTCGGCCAGCAACAGCCGGTACTGCCCCAGCACGCGCTCGTGGCGGGTCTTGATGCGCTGCAGGTACCCGTGATCGCGGGTGCGGGTCATCGCCGCGGCGGCCTCGGCCTGGACCCGGCCGATGAACGCCTTGATGTCGTCGAACGGCTTGAGCACGAACCCGACGACCCCGAGGTCGGCCGCCCGCGCGGTCAGGTTGGGGTCGCTGTAGCCCGTGATCAGGAACGCCGCCAGCGTCGGCCGCTCCTTGCGCAGCCGGCGCACGACCTCGAGGCCGTCGATGCCGGGCAGGCCGATGTCGACCAGCACGAGGTCGAGGGCGGCGCCGCGCTGGCTCATCCGCTCGGCGTGCAGCACCGCCTCCTCGCCGGTGACGAACGCGAACGTCGTCAGGCCGGCCTCCTCGAGGTGATCGACGAGGTGGTCGGCGACGTCGCGATCGTCCTCGACCACCATCACCACCGGGGCGCGCTCGCCGTCGACGTCCGACGCCAGATCGGTCTTGCGCCCGTGCTTGGCCGCCAGCTGCTTCTCGAGATCGATCGACCGCCGCTCGGTCTTGACCAGATCCTTGAGCATGTCCTCGATCATCTCGCGCAGCTGCCCGACCGCGCGGCGCTGCGCGCCGGTGTCGCCGCGCCGGGCCGAGGCCAGCGCCAGCGCCTTGGCGGTGACCTCGAACGACTCGGAGCCGAGGTCGACGAAGTCGACCGCGCCGGCGCGCTGGCACGCGATCACCAGGCCGACCGACGGCCGCTGCGCGACCGCCACCGGCGCGGCGTCGGGCACCTGGCGCGCCACCTCGGCGATCCGGGCCGCGGCCTCGTCGATCGAGATCGCGCCGCGGGCGGCGTCCTCGACGTCGATCATCACGACCGCGCCCTCGTCGTCGATCAGCGCCTTGGCGGCCTCCTGGGCGTCGGCGACCATCGCGGTCTCGGTGCCGCTGCGCACCAGCCGCTCGACCAGCGTGCGCAGCGCCGCGGCGGTGCCGCCGGCCCAGCCGCGGGCGGCGATGACGATGACGGTCTCGGGGATGGCGGCGGTCATGGCGGAACCCGACGGCGAGGAGCTGACGGTCGCGACCACGCGCGCGACCTGGATCGACGATACACCGAGCCGCGGGCGCGGTGATCGCCCCGGGCGCCCCGCGCGCTGTGGCGCGCGCGGGGCGGCGATGTAGGATGCGCGCGATGTCGCAACACGCCCCGGCGGTCGATCACCTGTTCCTGCGCGCCTGCCGACGCGAGCCCGTCGAGCGCACCCCGTGCTGGATGATGCGCCAGGCCGGGCGCTACCTGCCGGCCTACCGCGCGGTCCGCGCGCGCGCGTCGTTCCTCGATCTGTGCCACACGCCGAGCCTGGCCACCGAGGTGACGCTGCAGCCGATCGACGAGTTCGGCTTCGACGCGGCGATCCTGTTCTCCGACATCCTGATCACGCTGCCGCCGATGGGCCTCGAGGTGGCGTTCCCCGAGAAGGGCCCGGTGATCGCCAACCCGGTGCGGACCCGCGCCGACATCGACCGGCTGGTCGTGCCCGATCCGGTGGCGACGATGCCGTTCGTGATGGCCGCGGTGCGCGAGATCCGCGCCGCGCTCGGCGGCCGGGTGCCGCTGATCGGCTTCGCCGGCGCGCCGTTCACGCTGGTGACCTACGCCGTCGAGGGCGGCGGCTCCAAGGAGTACGCCAAGACCAAGGCGCTGTTGTTCGGCGACGCCCCGTCGGCCCACGCGCTGCTCGGCAAGATGGCGGCGCTGGTGGCCGACTACCTGATCGCCCAGATCGAGGCCGGGGCCCAGGCGGTGCAGCTGTTCGACAGCTGGGCCGGGGTGCTGTCGCCGGCCGACTTCGACGAGTACGCGCTGCGCTGGGCGCGCGAGGTGATCGCGCGGGTCAAGGCCCACCCGGCGGCCGCGGGCGTGCCGGTGATCTACTTCGCCAACGGCTGCGCGCCGTACCTGGCGACGTACGCGTCGAGCGGCGCCGACGTGCTGGGCGTCGACTGGCGCGTCGATCTGGCGACGGTGCGGGCGGCGGTCGGCGACGGCGTCGCGCTCCAGGGCAACCTCGATCCCGGCGCGCTGTACGCCCCGCCCGAGGAGATCCGCCGGCGGGTCGGCAAGGTGCTGGCGCAGGCCGGCCCGGTCGGCCACGTCTTCAACCTCGGCCACGGCGTGACGCCGGCCACCGACCCCGAGCACGTGCGGGCGATGGTTCAGGCGGTGCGCGAGCTGTCGGCGCGGAGCCCGGCGTGACGTGCGCGCGCGGATCGGCGGCGGAGCGCGGATGACCCGCGGCGCGGCGATCGCCGGGACGGCGGTGGCGGTGGCGATGACGATCGCGTGCGGCGGCAAGCGCGCGCCGACGGCGGTGGGCGGCGGCCACGACGCCGGCGACGCCGGCCTGGCCCTCGACGCCGGCCCGGCGACGGCGGCCGCGCTCGACGCCGCGGTGGCGGCGGGGACCGCCCCCGACTACCGGGTGATCGACGTCAGCCACGCCGGCAGCGCGCGGGTGACGGTGATCTGGCCCGACGCCAGCGCGGCGATGCGGCGCTCGCCGGGGCGGACCGCGTGCGGGACCGAGCGCCCGCCGCGGGCGCGGATCGGCACGTTGCACGGCGTGGCCGACGCGGTGGTGATGATCTCGGTGATGGCCGGCAAGGCCCCACCGCCGGCGGCGCCGCTGCGGGTGATCGCCCGCGACTGCGCGTTCACGCCGCGGGTCGCGGTGGCGCCGGGGCTGGGCGGCGCGCTCGAGATCCAGAGCGGCGACGAGGCGGCGCAGACGATCGTCGCGACCGGGCTGGGCCAGCCGTGGGGCGCGGCCCCGGCCGCGCGGCCGCTGGCGCGCGCGCACCTGCCGATGCTCGGCCACACCGTCGCGCTGCCCCTCGACGCGCTAGGCGCGATCGCGCTCAGCGGCGTCGGCGACGATCCCGCGCTGATCGTCGCGCCGCCGACGCCGTACGTCGCCGTCACCGACGAGGTCGGCGTGGCGCGCTTCGACGCGGTGCCGCCGGGCAGCTACCCGGTGATGGCGTGGCTGCCGCCGGCCGCCGGCCAGCCGGCGATCCTCGCGACGGGCACGCTGACCGTCGCCGCCGACGCCGAGGCGGCGCTGACGTTGACGCTGGCGCCATGACCCGGGTCGCGCGGACCCCGGCGGTGATCGAGGACGCGCTGCACGCGGCGGCGCGGGCCCAGCTGCCGGCGGCGCTGCTCGGCGGCGCGGCGCTGACCGCGGCGGTGATCGATCGCTCGCGGCGCTACACCAGCGAGCGCGATCGGCTGCGCGCGACCGGCGGCGCCGCGGCGGCCGACCTGGCGGCCCGCGCGCTGTTCTTCACCGTCGCCGACGCCGGCAAGCTGCCGCTGGTGCTGGCCGAGCTGACGCCGGCCCGGGCGCCGGCCGGGTGGCTGAGCGGCGCCACGCTGCGCGTGCTCGACGTCGGCGCCGGCTGCGGCGCGATGACGCTGGGGCTGCTGGTCGAGCTGGCCGCGCGCGGCTGGGGCGGCCGGGTCATCGCGACCTTGCTCGATCGCGACGCCGCCGCGCTGACGATCGCGCGCGCGGCGATCGCGACGGTCGCGGCCGCGCTGGCGATCCCGTGCGCGGTGACCACCCACGCCGCCGACGTGGCCGCGGCGCCGGGCGGCCCGTTCGACCTGGTGGTCGCGGGCACCGTCGTCAACGAGCTGGCCGACGGCGCGGCGCTGGTGCGGCAGATGATCGCCGCGCTCGCGCCCGCCGGCGTGGCGGTGGTGATCGAGCCGGCGCTGCGCGACACCGCGCGCGGGCTGCACGCGATCCGCGACGCGGTGATCGCCGACGGCGCGGCCGCGGTGCTGGCGCCGTGCACGCGCCGCGCGGCGCCGTGCCCGGCCCTGGCCGACGAGCGCGACTGGTGCCACGACCACTACCCCGCCGAGCTGCCGCCGCGCGCGCGGCAGCTGGCGGCGGTGACCGGGCTGCGCGACGGCGACGCCAAGTTCGCGTTCCTGGCGCTGGCGCGCGCCGCCGCCGCGCCGCCGCCGCTGGCCGCGTGGCGCGTGATCGACGATCCCCACGCGCCCAAGGGCAAGGTCGAGCTGACCGCGTGCGGGGCGGCCGGCTGGGTGCCGGTGCGCCTGTTGCGGCGCCACCGCGCGGCGCCCAACCGCGCCCTCGAGCGCGCGCACCGCGGCGACCTGCTGGCGATCGACGCGGCGATCGTCGACGGCCGGATCGAGCTCGGGCCGGACGACGCCGTCGCGCCGATCGCGTGAGCCGCCCGCCGCGCGGGGCACCAGCCGCAGCGGGTCGTTCCGATCGCTGATCCGCGATGTGGTTCTCGCGTTTCGGGTTGGGGCCCCGTCGGGGCATGCCCCCGACGGGGAAGGGGCTTTGCGAAAGCCCCTTCCAGGGAGTTC
>JAEUJY010000165.1 GCA_016794525.1 Myxococcales bacterium | reverse complement strand
GGGCACGTACGCGCGCATGTGGCGCGGCACCTACGACCAGGCGCTCGACTACCGCAAGCGGGCGCGGCAGTGGCGCGAGCAGTTCCAGGCGCTCGGTGGCGTGCCGTCGGCGCCGGCGCCGCACATCCCGGTCGAGGGCGGTCCGCTCGGTGACCTGCCGCTGTCGCGCGTCGCGGTGATCGCCGGCGTGGTAGTTGGCGCCGCGGTCGCTGGCCCGCCGATCCTCCGTGCGCTGCAGAAGGAGCGAGCGTCGTGACCGCCGCTAGCCCACTGCCGCTCGTGCTCGGCGCCGGCGGCCTCGCCGCGGTCGGCGCGTGGCTGGCGCGACCCGGCCGCGCCGCGGTCGCCGCGGCGATGACGCCGCTGGTGCTGCGGGAGCCCCCGACCGCGTGGGTGTTCCCGGTGCCCGCGCTCGGCGACCGCCGCGCCGAGGTGTCCGACGGCTGGGGCTCGCCGCGCGACGGCGGCAAGCGCAAGCACCTCGGCGCCGACGTGATGTTCCGCCGCCGCCACGCGCTCGACCAGGCCGCGCTGTACCCGCCGGGCACGCCCCACGGCTCGCTGCACTACTTCATGCCCGACAACGTGCCGGCGCTGGCCATCGGCCCCGGCCTGGTGACCCAGGCGCGCCGCACGCCGCGCGGCGGCACCGTCACGATCCGCCACGCCGACGGGTGGACCAGCTACTACACGCACCTCGCCAGCCTCGCCGTCGAGCTCAGCCAGGGCGTCGCCGCCGGCGACCCGCTCGGCACCATCGGCGGCGACCCGGCCGACCCGCGCCACCTGATGCACCTGCACCTCGAGCTGTGGGCCGATCACCTGCGCTCACGCGCCGTCGATCCTGGCCCTTGGCTCCGCCGTTGGCGCCACCGCACGATCGAACGCGCTCCACTGCGCAACCGCGCCGCCGCGCTCACGTACCGTCCGGTCGGCGCCCGCGGCGACCGCTACCCCGACTGGGTCCAGGCGCTCCGCGGCAAGTCCGGCGTCTACGTCATCCGCGAGCGCGACGCCGCCGGCGATCCGATCGTCGTCTACGTCGGCGAGAGCCACACCGACAACCTCTACGAGACCCTCACCCGCCACTTCCAGGAGTGGCGCCGCTACAAGGGCTTCTGGCGCGGCCAGTACGCCGAGGGCCACGACCCCGGCCTCACGTACCGCCGCGACCGCGTCGAGGTCGCCGTCCGCGTCATGTCCGGGGCGGCTGCTCTCGACGAAGAGGCGCGACTCATCCGGCGACTGCGCCCCCGCGAGAACCTGATCGGCCAGCCCGAGGAGGTGCCGTTCTAGCCGCCGAGGCAGGCGATGCAGTTCGGGTTCGCCTCGGGCACGCAGATGCCCAGGAAGCCACCGCTCGACCTTCCGCAAGCGAGGCCGCACAGCGTCATCCGACGACGACGAGAGACGCGGCGAACCCGATGGACGATGCCTTCGATGAGCCACGGGTTCTGCTCGCGCGCCGCCACAACAGGAGTCTCCATGAACGACCAGCTCGAAGCCATCCGCGCCGCCATCACTCACGAGGCCAACGCCGAGCAGCGGGCCCATGGCGCCGCCGCCTGCCGCGCTATTCTCGCCGCGCTCGAAGCCGAGGTCGGCAAGCCGATCGCGATGCCGGGCGCGCCGGCCCCGAGCCCGCTCGCCGGCATCGACCCAGGCCAGGCGATCGATCTGTTGATCGCCAAGCTGTCGAGCATGCTGCCCAAGGAGGACGGCAAGGCACCCGCGGCGACCCCGCCGCCGACGCCGGCGAGGCCGCCGATGCGGATCGCGTTCGTCGCGCCGCCGGCGCCGGCTGGCGGGCGCCCCGCGCCGCGGGGGAGGCGGCGATGATCGGCCTTGTCGGTGCGGGCGCGTTGTCTTACATTCACGTGCATGGAGAAGGACGCCTCGCTGACGATCCGCTTGCCGAAGGCGGTCAAGGCCGCGCTCGAGCGGGCGGCCGAGGCCGACGCGCGGTCGGTGTCGTCCTTCACCACGATCGTGCTCATGCACCACCTGGGGCTGCGCGATGAAGCGCCACCCCGACCCGGTGTCAGCCGGCGCCCTGGTCGACGACCCGCCGCCGGCCGACGATCGCGACCGGCGCGACCGTGAGCTGGTCGCGTACCTGATCGAACGGGCCTGGGCGCTTCACGCCAGGCCGCAGCAACCGAGCGAGAGCCCACGGGGCGAGGAGTAGGCACATGGCTTTGGTGGAAAGGTCGGGGATGAAGCGGTGGTTGGGAGCGTTGGCCTGCATGCTCGCCTCGTCTGCATGTTCGCGATCGGTCAGTCCACGGCCGGCGGCGGCCCACGTGTCGTCAGACGGCGAGACCTGCCGGGCCGACGCGATCCAAGGACTAGGGACCTGCCTAGGTCGACTCGATCTGCGTTCGACCCCAGGATGTCCTTGGTATCCGCAAGCGTTTGCGTGTTGTCGCAGCGCAGGTGACGTCGCGCGCCCGTCCACGGATGCGCTCCGAGCCGCGTGCCCGACCGCGGCATGGGACGCGACGGGTTGTGAGGAGCGCCTGGTGCAGGAAACGCGGCAGCAGGTCGCGCACCAGTGCATCACGGAGCTGGTGAACGGTGGGGAAGGGTTCCGCACCTGCGGCCCGCAACCTCCGCCGCCTGGGTGCGCCAGCGGTCACGAATGCTGCGGATTGCAGCGCGATGCGGCGATCGACGACTGCCGAGCCGCATACGACGCGGGGCTCCGCGAGTGCGAAGCAGCCTTGAGACTTCACGTTAGCGAGAGCCCACGGGGCGAGGAGTAGGGACATGCATCCGAAGGTCGTGACGGGACGGGTCGCCATCTACGCGCGGTACTCGTCCGAGCTGCAGAGCGAGGCGAGCATCGAGGACCAGGCGCGGCGGGCGCGCGAGGCGATCAAGCGGGCCGGCGGCGATCCGACGCGGGCCACGGTGTTCGCCGATTACGCGGTGTCGGGCGCCAGCATGGCGCGGCCCGGACTCGAGTCGATGATGCAGGCGGTCGAGGCCGGCAGCATCGACGTCATCATCACCGAGGACGTGTCGCGGCTGTCGCGCGACATGGGCGACGCCGCGCACATCTTCAAGCGGCTGCAGTTCGCTGGCGTGCCGCTGGTGAGCCTCGCCGACGGCATCGACACCAGCGCCAAGCACGCGAAGCTGAACTTCGCGGTCAAGAGCATGCTGGCCGACATGTACCTCGACGACCTGCGCGACAAGACGCTGCGCGGGCTGGAGGGCAGGGCGCTCGCTGGCAAGGCCACCGGCGGCGTGCCGTTCGGCTTCTGCACCCGCCCCGAGGTGGACGCCCACGGCCGCGCGATCGGCAACACGATCGCGATCGAGCCGGCCGAGGCCGCGATCGTGCGGCGCATCTTCGAGGACTACCGCCAGGGCGGCGCGCTCAACCGGATCGCCCGTGCGCTCAACGTCGAGGGCATCCCGTCGCCCCGCGCCGGGTCGCGCCACAAGCGCTTCGGTTGGGGCCTGTCGACCATCCGCGCGATGCTCTACAACGAGCGCTACGCGGGGACCTGGCGCTTCAAGGAGCGGCAGTGGGTGAAGGTGCCGGGCACCAACAAGCGCCGGCCCCGGGCCCGCGCCGCCGAGGACGTGATCACCGTCGAGCGCCCCGAGTTGCGCATCATCGACGCCGAGACCTGGGCCGAGGTCCAGACCCGGCTGCGTGCGGTGCACCGCAAGTACACCAAGCGTGGCGACGGCGCCCCCGAGCGCGTGGTGACGCCACGCCGCTGCACGTACCTGTTGTCGGGGCTCCTGTACTGCGACGAGTGCGGCGGGCCGATGACGATCTACGGCGGCCGACAGCGCTGGTACCGCTGCGGCACGCACCACAGCAAGGGCACCTGCGCCAACGACCTGAAGGCGCGCGAGCCTGACCTGCGCACCGTGGTGCTCGACGCGATCCGCGCGCAGATCCAGAGCCCGGCGCGCATCGCCGAGGTGCGCCGCACGATCGCCGAGCGGCTCCGCGACTACTCCAAGGGGATGGACGCGGAGCTGAAGGATCGCCGCGACCGGCTCAAGCGGACCGAGGAGCGGCTGAAGGGGCTGGTCGGGTTCATCGCCGACGGCGACCGCTCCGAATACGTCGTCTCCACCCTGCGCGACCTGGAGGTCCAGGCGAAGTCCGAGCGGGCGGCGATCGAGCGGCTGCACCGGGAGGCGCAGGAGCCGCTCCGGCTGCCGAGCCTCGACGAGATCACCGCGGCGGTCTTCCGCCTGGACAAGCTCCTGGCCGGCGATCCCGA
The DNA here is from genome assembly GCA_016794525.1 of Myxococcales bacterium. Lineage (GTDB taxonomy): Bacteria > Myxococcota_A > Polyangia > Haliangiales > Haliangiaceae > UBA2376. The sequence goes on along the minus strand of JAEUJY010000165.1, from coordinate 186,434 downwards.
GGAGGGCCAGGCGCGGCTACGCCGCTGGCTCAAGGACGGCGAGATCCGCGTGGCCCGGCGCGACGGCGGCGGCTTTGAGCTGCGGGGAGCGGTGGCTCCTCTGGCTCTGGTCGCCGAAAACCAAAATGCCAAGTTCAATCAAGAACTTGGCATCCCGGAGAGTATCGTTCGTAGCGGGGGTAGGATTTGAACCTACGACCTTCGGGTTATGAGCCCGACGAGCTACCAGGCTGCTCCACCCCGCATCAGGGTGCGCCGGCCGTTGCCGACGTGGAGGGGTATGTGCCACACGGATCGGGAGGCGTCAAGAGGGCGGGGCGATCGGTGGTCGATTCCGTCGGAGAATCTCCCGTGGCGGCGGGGCTGGCGATCGCGGCCGCGGGCGACGGTGAGTTGGGTGACGAACTGGTGGCCGGGCCAGTGGAGAGCGCCAAGTCGTGTACCTGCCTCAGGAATCTGAGGGGGCGCATGTCAGCAGCTGCGAGCGAAAGGGATGGCGCGATCGCCTCGACTTGTGGTGACATCGGCGCTCAACCCCAGCCTACCGAGGTCATACCGTGATCCAGCGCCGCGCCCGCTTGTTTCAGTTCGTGTCGACGTCACTCCTGGCTATGGCGGTGGGGGCGTGTGGACCGGCGGCGGGTGGTGGTGACGACGACGACGACACCCCGCGCGTCGACGCGGCGACCAACCCGGACATCGACGCGTTCTCGACGTGCTCGAACCCGGTGCCGGAGATCTGCGACAACGGCGTCGACGACGACTGCGACAACATCGGCGACTGCGACGACGCCGACTGCTCGGCCGACACCCACTGCTCGAACCCGAACTGCGGCACGCTGCAGACGCCGTCGGGGTCGCTGGCGCTGCCGGACGGCGCGTGCGACGTCTCGGGCACCTGCCAGGGCTACGAGAACGCGCTGAACTTCACCGGCTTCACCGCCGGCCAGACGCTCAACGACATCACCAAGCTGCTCGGCGTGTGCCTCAACATCGAGCACTCGTGGCTGCGCGACATCACCGTCGCGGTGCGCTGCCCGTCGGGCGTGACCGTGAACCTGTCGGGCTTCCAGGGCCGCACCGGCGGCGAGGTGTTCCTCGGCATCCCCAACGACAGCGACACCGGCGCGGTGCCGGTGCCGGGCACCGGCTGGGACTACTGCTTCACCCCCGGCGCGACCGATCCGTCGTGGATCCCCTACGCCAACGCTCACCCGACGGAGCACACGCTGCACTCGGGCGACTACGGCTCGACCGACCCGATGACGATGCTGCTCGGCTGCCCGCTCAACGGCAACTGGACGATCCGCGTCGAGGACCGCTGGGGCATCGACAACGGCTTCATCTTCAACTGGTCGGTGCGCTTCGATCCGAGCCTGGTCGAGGACTGCTCGCAGTGGCCGGGGTGAGTGGCGACTAGGTCGACCGCGCGGCCTTGCGGTCGCGCAGGTCGGCGATGGTGAGGGCGCGGGCGCGGGCGGCGCGCTTGGCCGACAGCTCGACGCCGACGGCGTCGAGGCCGGCGGCGTTGGCGACGGCGAGCATCGTGCCGACGCCGCAGAACGGATCGACGACGGTCCGGCACGCGGTGTGGTCGACGAGGAAGCGGGTGACGGCCTCGCACGCGGCGGCGCCCATCGCGCGCGGCCACGGCATCGCGCCGAGCGCGGGCAGCACGTCGGCGCTGGCCTGCCCGGGCGCCAGCCGCAGGCTGCGGCTCGCGCAGATCAGGTGGGCGTAGGCGGGGCGGCCGAAGGTGACGGTGCCGGCCGGCGCGCGGCAGACGATCTTGTGCCACAAGAGCGCGCTGCCGGCGGCCTCGACGCCGCGCATGACCAGGTAGCCCTTGTCGATCCACCGGCCGTCGTGCTTCACGTCGGTCTGGAAGAAGATCGCGACCGCGTCGTCGGCGACGGCGCGACACGCGGCGGCGACGGTGTCGCTGAACCACGCGCGCCAGCCGTCGACGCCGAGCGCCGGCACCTCGGAGTGATCGGGCAGCGACGTGACGATCGCGTGGCCGGGCGGCAGCGGCTGCGCCAGGAACGCGACGCCGTCGCCGCAGTGGACGGTGCGGCTGGTCACGGCTCGAGGTCGTCGACGCGGACGTCGACCTCGAGGATCTCGGGGCCGCCGCCGACGTAGATCGTGCCCGACGTCGGGGTGGCGTCGACGTAGTTGCGGCCGACCGCGACCCGGATGTGCTCGGTCTGCGTGAGGATGCCGTTGGTCGGATCGAAGCCCTTCCAGCCGACCTCGGGCAGGTACAGCTGCACCCACGCGTGCGAGGCCTCGCTCTGCACGGCGTTGGCGCGCGCGGCCTCGGAGGTGGCGCGCGGCCCGCAGTAGACGTAGCCGCAGACGTAGCGCGCCGGCACGCCGAGCAGGCGGGCCAGGCAGATGAACAGGTTGGTGAAGTCCTGGCACACGCCGCGGCGGTTGGCGTAGACCTCGAACGCGGTGGTGAACACCGTCGTCGAGCCCTGCCGGTACGCGTACTCCTTGAAGATCGTCGCGTTGATGTCGAGCAGCGTGTCGAGCAGATCGAAGTCGTTGCGGCGGACGAAGCTCATCGCGTACTCGGTGAGCTCGTCGAGCTGGCTCTCGGGCAGCTCGGGCGGCAAGAGGTACGGCGCCATGATCTGCCGCTGCCACGGCATCCACACCAGCGGGATCGTCGAGCGCGACTTGAGCGCGCGGAAGTCGAGCGGCGCGACGTCGGCCAGCCGGACCCGGGTCCGCGCCTCGAGCACCATCTCGGTCCACGGCGTGTCGATGTGCAGCCGGCGCACGCGGTTGTCGAAGACGTCGTCGAAGTCGACGGTCTGGCCCGGCACCGAGATCGTCAGCGCGTGGTCGAGCACCTGCTGCAGCCGATCGTCGCGCGGGGTCAGCCGCAGGAGGTGCGTCGAGCGCTCGATCGGCTTGGCGTAGCGGTAGGTGGTGCGGTGGCGGACGTCGAACAGCCGTGGCCGGGCGGTCGTGGCCCGCGCGATCGTCAGCCGGGTCTGCACCGCCGGCGCGACCAGCGACGCGCGCGGCGTGGCGCCAGCCGCGGGCGGATCGTGCTGCGCCACCACCGCGCCCTGGCGGATCGCCAGGAGCGAGCCGGCCGGCACCTGGGTCCAGGTGATCGCGGCCGAGGCGACCTCCGGACCGTCCACGCTGGCGTCGTCGTCGGGCACGACCGCCAGCGGCGTCGACGACACGATCACGCCCTTGCGGCTCTTGGTGCCGCGGGCGCCCAGGTCGAGCACGAGGTCGTCGTCGCCGAACACCGCGCGGTCGTAGGGCGGGGCGATCGTGCCGAGGTACAGCGAGCCCTCGACGTCGCGGTCGGCGTAGACCACGAGGTCGCGGCCGTCGGTGAGCGCGATCGTCAGGCCGCCGTCGTCGTCGAGGACGTCGAGCCAGTCGCGCAAGAGCGCGAGGTCGACGTCGGCCAGGCTCTTCCAGCCGCGCTCGGCGAACCGGCCCAGCAGGTTGCAGAACAGCGCCTCGGTGTCGGTCGACCCGACCGGCTCGAACAGCCCGCGATCGTCGGGCGGGCGCTTGGTCAGGCTGCCTGAGTGACAGAGCAGCCAGTCGCGGCGGCCCCAGCTGCGGTTGAACGGCTGGGTGTTGGCGTCGGTGATCGCGCCCCACTTGGCGGCGCGGATGTGCATGACCAGGAGCGACGCCTCGAGGTGCTCCCAGGCCTTGGCCAGCTGGCTGCGGATCGAGCCCTGGGGCGGCGCGGGCTCCTTGAGCACGACCGCCGACGGCTCGCCGCCCGGGTAGTAGCCGAGGCCCCAGCCGTCGGGGAGGGTGCGGCCGGGGGCCAGGCACCGCAGATCGAACGACGGGGCCAGCTCGCCCTCGAACGACATGGCGAGGAGGTTGGGCACGGCCCGACTCTAGCGCATCGGCGCCGCCGGCCGCGCGGCGGGATCGTCGACGCAGTCGGCCAGGATCGCCCGCGCCTGGGTCCACAGGATCGCGCCCCCCTCGTCGGGGAGCAGCCGGCGCGTCGCGCGGGGGAAGCGCGCGGCCAGGGTGGCGCCGCCGTCGGGCGAGTGCACCGGGCTGGCGTCGGCGCCGCCGTACCACAGCGCGACCGGCGCGGCGATGGCCTCGGGCGGCACCGGCCACGGCCGCATCGCGAGCGTCACGTCGCGGACGTAGCCGGCCGGCCCCTGCGCGAAGCCCTCGTCGAGCGCGGCCCGGTACGCGGCCGCGAACGCCGGCGCCTGGTAGTACGCGCGATCGGCCGGGCCGCTCATCGCCATCACGAGCTCGAACATGCCGGCGGCGTCGACCCGGGTGGCGAAGTCGGCCTCGAAGCCGGCGACGTCGGCGGCGATCGCGTCGACCATCGCGGCGACCGGCGGGATCAGGCGGGCGCGCACCGTCGGGTGCGCGAGCTCGTCCTGGCCGGCGACCAGCGCGAGCCGCGTCGCCAGGCCCGCGCCGGCCAGCGCCACCGCGAACGGCGCGCCCTGCGAGAAGCCGATCGCCGGCGCCGGCGCGATCGCGAGGCGGGCCAGCACGGCCGCGACGTCGTCGCACCAGCGGGCGAAGCTCTTGGCCGGGTCGGGGCTCGAGCCGCCCAGGCCGGCGCGGTCGACGCAGATCAGCCGCACGCCGAGCGCGGCCAGCGCGACCTGCCCGAAGCCGAGCGCGCTGCTGGTGGCGGCGCCAGCGCAGAACAGCACCGGCGTGCCGGCGGGCGGGCCCCACGCGCGCCACCCGACGTGGCGGCCGTCGGGGCGCGCCAAGCGCTCGATCGGCGGCGCGGGCGGCGCCGCCGGGCCGTCAGCCATACCCCAGCAGCTCCTTGCCCAGGCTCTCGCAGACGGCGTGGATCTCGTCGACGACGTGGGTCAGCAGCGCGTGGACCGCGGCGCCGCGCAGCTCGCCGTCGCCGCCGGCGATCAGCGCGTCGAGCGCGTGCAGCCGGGCCAGGCTGGCGCCGCCCGGGCGATCGTCGGCGTCGGGCGGACGGATCGCCGCCAGCCGCTGGTAGGCGGCGTGGACGCAGTACGCGATCGCGCGCGGGAACCGGTCCTCGCGGATCAGGAAGCGCGCGACGGCCTCGGCGTCGACCCGGCCGCGGCACTGCTTCATGAACGGCTCGAAGCCCGACAGCGAGCGCAAAAGCGACAGCCACAGCGAGGTCTCGACCACCTCGTGGCGACTGGTCAGCGAGGTGTAGGCGTGGTGCTGCACGTCGAGGATGCGCGCGGTCTGGCTGACCCGCTCGAGCATGACGCCGAGCCAGATGAAGTCGAGCGGCTCGTCGTGCAGCATCGTCGACCGCATCAGCCCGAGCACCAGCTGCGTGGCCTCGCGGACGTGGCGGTAGTAGCCGAACCGGCGCTCGGCGAACTCGGCGCGGGCGGCGTCGCCGCGCGACCACAGGTAGAGCTCGTTGAGGCTCTCCCACGCCTCGAGCGAGACCACCTCGCGGATCGAGCGCGCGTTGTCGCGGGCCGCCGCGATCGAGCGGACGATCGACGCCGGCACCTCGGCGTCGGTGGCCAGGAACGCCTCGACCCGATCGCCGTCGTCCCACGCGGCGAGGTCGCCGGCGGTGCGCGCGGCGTAGCCTTGCTCCTCGCCGGCCACCACCACGACCGGGCGCCAGCACGCGGCCGGCTCGAGCTCGCCGTCGAGCGCGAGCGAGCGGGTGGTCGACAGCAGGCGGGCGGTCGACTCGGCGCGCTCGACGTAGCGGCCCAGCCAGAACCCGTGATCGGCGACGCGGGAGATCATATGGCACCTCCGCTCGAGTTCCAGGAGGCCTGTCGCCAGGCCAGGCGGAGGCAGGTGGCGCACGACACCGTCGCCGGGCACGAACGGTCCGTCGGGGACGTCGGACGGTCCCCGCCGAGCCTCCCTCCGAGACGCGAGATCATATGGCACCTCCGCTCTTGAGCACCCAGGTGTCCTTGGAGCCGCCGCCCTGGCTGGAGTTGACGACGTAGCTGCCGTCGACCAGCGCGACCCGGGTCAGGCCGCCGGGCAGGACCCACGGGCCGCTGGGGCTGGTGAGGATGTACGGCCGGAGATCGACGCGGCGCGGCTCGAGGCAGCGGCGATCGCCGATCCAGGTCGGGCAGGTCGACAGCTCGACGCGGTGCTGCGCGATGTAGCGGCGCGGCGTCGCCTCGACGCGCGCGCGGAACTCGGCGCGCTCGGCGGCCGACGCCTGCGGGCCCATCAGCATGCCGTAGCCGCCCGCCTCGTCGACCGCCTTGACCACCAGCTGATCGAGGTGGTCGACGACGTAGCGGCGATCGTCGTCCTTGGCGCAGACGAAGGTCGGCACCTGCGCGAGGATCGGCTCCTCGCCCAGGTAGAACTTGATCATGTCCGGCACGAACGGATAGACCGCCTTGTCGTCGGCGACGCCGTTGCCGGGCGCGTTGGCCAGCGCGACGTTGCCGGCGGCGTAGGCCCGCATCAGGCCGCGCACGCCGAGCACGCTGTCGGGGCGGAACACCTCGGGGTCGAGGAACGTCTCGTCGGTGCGGCGGTAGATGACGTCGATCCGCCGCGGGCCGCGGGTGGTCTTGCAGTAGACGACGTCGCCGTCGACGAACAGGTCGGGCGCGGTCACCAGCTCGAGGCCCATCGTGCGGGCCAGGAAGCTGTGCTCGAAGTAGGCCGAGTTGTACGGCCCCGGCGTCAGCACGACGGCGGTGGTGTCGCCGCCCGGCCGCGGCGACACGGCGCGCAGCGTCTCGGCCAGCTTGGTCGGGTAGTGGTCGACGCGGTGGACCCGGGCGCCGTCGAGTAGCCGCGGGATGACCCGCTTGGTGATCGTGCGGTTCTCGACGACGTACGACACGCCCGACGGCGTCCGCAGGTTGTCCTCGAGCACCTGCCAGGTGCCGGCGGGATCGCGGATCAGGTCGACGCCGGCGATGTGGATGCGCACGCCGCCCGGCGGCTTGAGCCCGCGCAGGGTCGGCTGGTAGCCGGCGGCGCCCAGCACCATCTCGGCGGGGATCACGCCGGCGGCGAGGATCGCCTGCTCGCCGTAGACGTCGTCGAGGAACGCGCTCAGCGCGCGCAGCCGCTGCTCGAGGCCGCGCTCGAGGTGGGCGAAGTCGGCGGCGGCCACCAGCCGCGGGATCAGGCAGAACGGAAAGATCTTCTCGGTGCCGCGGTTGTCGGCGTAGACCGAGAACGTGACGCCCTGGTTGAGCAGCGCCTGCTCGGCCAGCTGCTGCAGCCGGGCCAGCTCGTCGGTCTTGAGCCGGGCCAGCGCGTCGAGCACCCGCGCGAACGGCGGCCGCGGCCCGTCGGCGGCGAGGATCTCGTCGAAGGTGCCGGGCAGCGGCGCGTAGCCGGTCAGGAGTGGGACGGCGGTCACGGGGCCTCCTCGCGCCAGGCGCGGACGTCGACGGTGTCGGTGGCGGTGACGATGCGGGCCGGCCAGGCCGGCGCGGCGACGGGGGCGATCGCGACGCGGGCGGCGCGGCGGGTCGCGGCCTCGGCGGCGTCGGCGGGCAGCGCGGCGTACGGGCCGCCGCCGGGCTGCCACGCGAACACCTCGATCGCGACCGCGCCGGCGTCGTCGCCGACGGTCAGGCGCAGCGGCTCGTCGGCGGGCACGGTCGGCAGGAAGCCGGGGCTGGGGACGAAGCGCCGCCGGCGGATGCCCACGCGGTAGTGGCCCGGGCGCTGGGCGGCCAGCGCGACGCCGCGGCCGGCGACCACCAGCCGCGGGGCCGGCGCGTCGGGATCGGTGGCGATGGCCAGCTCGATGCGCTCGGTCGAGCCGTCGACCGCGCGCGCGCCGGCCCGCTCCTGCGACGCGACGTCGCCGAACAGCGGCCAGAACTCGACGGCGGGGCGGAGCGTGATCGCGAGCGTCGGGGTCGCGGTGGTGACCAGCACGCGATCGCGGTAGCTGGCCAGCGCCGGCGCGAGCGGGGCTAGGTCGAAGCCGTGGCCGGCGAGGTCGGCCAGCACGTCGTCGAGATCGGCCGCCAGCTCGCTCGGCAGCGCCCAGCGGTGGTGCAGCGCCGGGCCCCAGTCGTGCCACGGGGCGTCGTAGGCGGCGACCGCGCACCGCGCGGCGACCGCGCGCACCAGCGCCGCGGCGGCGGCCAGCGCCTCGACGCTCGGCGCCATGCGGAACGCGCGCCACTCGATCAGCCCGAGGCAGCCGCGGGCGCCGCCGCTCGGGTTCCACAGCTTCTCGACGTTGAGCTCGGCGCGGTGCGGGTTGCCCGACGCGTCGACCAGGATCGGCGCGACCGTCTGCCACTGCAGCGCCGGCGTGCTGGCGCCGGTCGCGGCCAGGTGCTCGAGCTCGGCGCACGCCAGCGCCAGCTCGTCGGCGCGCTCGCGGACGCCCTCGTCGGGGCGGGGCGCCTGCGACGCCGAGCCGGCGAACTCGCCCATGAACCAGTACGACAGCGCGGGGTGGTTGTGGACGTAGCGCAGGAGCCGCGGCAGCAGCGCCGGGTGGGTGAAGCACGGGCTGGCGCTCGGCGACGGGCCGCCGATCGTGAGCTGGCCGCCGCCGCCCGAGTCGACCTGCTCGCCGTTCCAGCGGAAGCGCGTCGCGGCGAGGCCGGCCGCGGCGGCCGCCGCGTCGATCGCGGCGAGCTGCGCGTGGAACTCGACCAGCGTCGCGCACGGCGCCATGTTCACCTCGACGACGCCGGGGTCGGGCGTGACGGTGAGCGCGCCGGGGCTGGGCGGCGCCTGGGGCGGCGCGGCGAGCAGCGCGGCGACCTCGGCGTCGGGCGCGGACGCGGCGGCGGTGATCGCCGCGGCGGTGACCTCGTAGCAGAACCGCGGCGCGGGCTCGTCGGGGAACTGCCGGCCCAGCGCCGCGCGGGCCTGGCCGCCGCTGCCGCGCGCCAGCGCCAGCGCCAGCGCCGCGGCCCGCCGCCGCTTGGCCTGGCACCCCGGATCGTCGCCGTCGGCGGCCGCGGTCCACGCCGACGCCAGCGACGTCGGATCGGTGTAGGTCGGCTCGGCGCCGATCCAGATGGTGACGCCGGCAGCGGCGATCGCGCGATCGAGCGCGGCGAGCGCGTCGATCACCGCGGCTCCTCGCCCCACGGGCCGGCCCAGTCGCCCGGGTGATCGAGCGGCCGGTCGCGATCGGTGCGGCACAGGTCCAGCGTGACCGCGCGATCGCGATCGCGCGGCAGCGCCAGGATCGGCGCCGGCGTCGGCGGCAGGCCGTCGTCGGTGAAGCGGCGGGTCCGGCGGGCGGTGGCCTCGAAGCGGGTCAGCGGCGGCGCCTCGAACGCCCGCCCCTCGGGGTGCCAGACGTGGTAGCGGCCGGCGCCCAGCGCGCGGCGGCTGCCGCGATCGACGACGGCGATCGCCAGCGGGTGGTGGACGCCGAGGTGCGGCAGCCGCGCGTGCGGCGGGCACCAGGCGCGGAAGCGCACGCCGGCGACCGCGACGCCGGGCGCCACCGCGACCATCGGCAGCTCGATGCCGTTGACGGTGACGGCGTGGCGCTCGGGCGTGAGGCCGTGGGCGCGCACCTCGATCCGCTCGAACGAGCTGTCGACGAAGCGCGCGGTGCCGGTGGTCGTGACCTCCTGGCCCAGCACCGGCCACGGCTCGAGCGCGTTGCGCACCTCGAGCGCGAGATCGCCGGCGAGCACGCGGCCGGCGAGCGGGCAGCGCAGCTCGACGAACGGCGCGTAGGCCGCGGCCGGCAGCGGCACGCCGCGCTCGGCCAGCGCCGCCAGCAGCGCGTCGAGATCGGCGGCCAGGTACCACGGCAAGAGGAAGCGGTCGTGCAGCGCCGCGCCCCAGCGCACCAGCGGCCGCGCGAACGGCGTCGTCGCGAACGCCGCGACCAGCGCGCGCACCAGCAGCACCTGCGCCGCGGCGAGCCGCGGGTGCGGCGGCATCTCGAACGCGCGCAGCTCGACCAGGCCCTGGCGGCCGAACGGCGTGCCCGGATCGCACAGCTTGTCGATCGACAGCTCGGCGCGGTGGGTCGAGCCGGCGACGTCGCACAGGTAGTGGCGGAGCAGGGCGTCGACCAGCCACGGCGGCGTCGGGCCGCGACCCAGCCGCGCCAGCGCCAGCTCGAGATCGCCGTGGATGTCGGCGCGGGTCTCGTCGGCGCGCGGCGCCTGCGAGGTCGGCCCGATGAACAGGCCGGTGAACAGGTACGACAGCGACGGGTGGTGCTGGCACGCGGTCACCAGCGACGCCAGCAGGTCGGGGCGCACCAGCCACGGCGAGGTGGCCGGCGTCGGCCCGCCGATCGTGACGTGGTGGCCGCCGCCCGAGCCGGTGAGCCGGCCGTCGAGCAGGTACTTCTCGGCGGTGAGGCCGGCGAAGAGCGCGGCGTCGAAGGTCGCGCCGAGCAGCGCGGCGTGCTCGCGGCCGGTGCGCGACGGCGGCAGGTTGACCTCGAGCACGCCGGGGTCGGGCGTGACCGCGAACCGGGTCAGCGCCGGATCGCTGGGCGGCGGGTAGCCCTCGAGCCGCACCGCGACGCCGGTCGCGACGCGCGCGCGATCGATCGCGGCCAAGAGCGCCTGCCAGTCGGCGAAGCGCGCGATCGGCGGCAGGAACACCCACAGCGCGCCGTCGCGCGGCTCGACGCACAGCGCGGTGCGGATGCCGGCGACGATCGCCGACGGCGGCGGCGGCACCGCGCCGATCCGGGCCCGGGCGCCGTCGGAGGCGTCGAGCCGCAGCTGCTGCCGCGCGGCCACCGCCGGGGCGTCGCCCTCCTCGGCGCCGAGCGCGCGCGGATCGAGGTCGTCGATCGCCGGCGGGCTCGGCGGCGGCGCACCCGGGCCGAGGCTGGCCAGCGGCAGGCGCAGCCCGGCGGGGGCGTCGCCCGGGATCAGGAACAGCTGCTCGCGCCGGGTGGTCCAGGTGTCGGTCAGCCAGGCGTCGCCGACGGCGCGCGCCAGCGGCACCACCCAGGCCGCGGGCGCGCCGGCCCCGCGATCGAGCGCGCGCGCCAGCCGCCGTCGCGCGGTGGCGTCGCCGAGCGCGTCGAGCGGCGCGTCGGCCGGCGGCGGCCGATCGATCGGCAGCGCGGCCTCGCCGGCGAGCAGCGGCCACGGATCCTCGAACACCGGCTGGCCGGTGGTCGGCAACCCCAGCGCGCCGGCGATCGCGGCGGTGAGCCGCGCGGCGGCGGCGGTCGAGGCGTCGGTCGGCAGCGCGCGCGGCGGCCACAGCGGCGCGCCGTCGACCCGGGCGCACACGTCGAGCGACCACCGCGGCAGCGGCTCGTCGGGGTACTGCTTGCCGAGGCGGTGCAGGATCGCGGCGCCCGGCGTCAGCCGCCGGGCCAGCTCGTCGACGAGGCGCAGCCCCTGTTGCCACTTGGTCGCGCCGAGCGCGGCGGTGTTCCACTCCTCGGCCTGCGGGTGCTCGCGCGACGTGAAGGTCGGCTCGCCGCCGCTGGTGACGGTTAGCCCGGCGTCGGCCAGCACGCGATCGGCGTGATCGCCGGCGGCCAGGAGCGCCTGCCACACGTCGTCGGGGTAGGGCGCGGTCGGCCGCGGCTCGTGCCCGATCCGCTCGACCGACGTCGCGAACTCGACCGCCGCCGCGGCGACGTCGCTGGTGCCCTCGATCGGCGCGGCGCTGCCCGGCGACGCGGTCGCGGCCAGCGCGACGTGGCCCTCGCCGGCCAGCAGCCCCGAGGTCGCGTCGAGCCCGATCCACCCGGCGCCGGGCAGGTACACCTCGGCCCACGCGTGCAGGTCGACGACGTCGTGATCGAGGCCGCGCGGCTGATCGGGCAGCATGCCCTCGTCGGTGAGCTGCACCAGGTAGCCCGACACGAAGCGCGCCGCCAGGCCGCGGCTGCGCAGCGCCGCGCACAGGAGCACCGCCGAGTCGCGGCAGCTGCCGCGGCCGTGGGTGAGCGTCTCCTCGGGCGTCCACACGCCGGGCTCCTCGCGCACGACGTAGCGCACGCGCTCGGCGATCAGCCGGTTGATCGCGACCACCAGATCGACCGCGTCACCGTCGGCCGGCAGCTCGGCGAGGAAGGCCCGCGCCCGCGGCCCCACGGCCAGCGCCGGATCGTCGGTGGCCAGGAACGGCGCCAGCTCGGCGGCCAGCCCGTCGGGGTACACGAACGGCACCTGCTTGCAGCGCGGGTCGACCAGGAAGTCGAACGGGTTGACCGCGCGCACGTCGACGGTGAGCTCGACCAGCACGTCGAGCTCGGGCTGGCGCGCGCCGACCTTGAACGTCAGCCGCGCGAGGTGGTTGCCGTGCGGATCGCGCTGCCAGTGCAGCTGGTGCTCGCCGCCGATCGTCAGCTGGTAGCGCTCGACGCCGACCTTGACGTGATCGCACGGCCGCAGCCGGATGACGTGAGGTCCCAGCGCGGCCGGTTGCGGGTAGCGGTACCGGCTGCGGTGGCGGACCAGGAGGAGCATCGTCCGAAAGCGTGCCTAACCCGAGGGCGCGGGCGCAAGCCGTGAAGCCGCTCCATTCGCGGCGTGTGCCGCTAATCGACGCGCTGAATCCGCTACAGCGGGCGTCGATGCACCAGCACGGCCGACCACAAGGTCGCCGGACAGAAGAACACGATCGACGCCAGCCGCGGATCGCGGTACGGGTGCTCGAGCCAGGCGACGCGCACGTCGGCGCCGGGCGGCGGCCGCTCGACGCCGACCGCGTGGCACACCGCCGCGACGTCGAGCCACTCGCCGGCCGCCTGCCGCAGCACGAACTCCGGGAACACGTCGAAGCGGTGCTCGGTGGCCAGCGCCCCGCAGTGCGCGGCGATCGCGTCGACCTGCACCGGGCCGCTGGGGTGCGCGACCGCGGTCATGACCGTCGCCGCGGTGCCGCTGACCGGCGCGTGGGCGCCGCTGATCGGCGCGTGGGCGCCGCTGATCGGCGCGGTGGCGACCGGCGTGTGGGGGCCGGTGAGCGGGGGCGCGCCGGCGCCGGTGGCGGCCGACCAGACGATCGGCGCGACCATCGGCGGCGGCGTGGTCGGCGGGCCGGCCGGCGGGGCGGCGCGTGGTGCCGGCATCGGCGGGGGCGTCGTCGGGGCGACCATCGGCTGCGGCGTCAGCCGCGGCGACGCCAGCAGCTCGTCGAGGTGGCCGTGCACGGTCGGCCGCGACCCGGCATCGATGGTGGGCTCGGGCACGCCGCCGAGGCCGTCGACCGTCGCGATCATCGTGTGCCCCGAGTGCCCCGAGGCCGCGCGCGCCGCCTGCGCCGCGGCGTAGACCGCCGCGTGGTGCTCGAGATCCTCGAGGGCCAGCGCCACCTCCTGCATCGACTGCGGGCGATCCTCCTTGTGGATCTCGAGCATCCGCAGGCACAGCACCTCCCACGGCCGGGGGATGGCCGGGTTGCGCAGCGACGGCGGATCCGGGCGGCGCTGCAGGTGCGCCAGCAGGATGTCGCGGATGTCGCCGCCGAAGGGCAGGGTGCCGGTCAAGAGCTCGTACAGCACGACGCCCAGCGAGTAGATGTCCGAGCGGTGATCGATCGCGCCCTTGCCCTCGCACTGCTCGGGGCTCATGTACGCCGGCGTGCCCAGCACCATGCCGAGCTGGGTCTTGTGCACGTGCTCGCGCGGCGCGGTCAGCTTGGCGATGCCGAAGTCGAGGATCTTGACGAACAGCGGGTCGAAGGCGTGGTGGCAGAGGAAGATGTTCGGCGGCTTGAGATCGCGGTGGATGATGCCCTTGCCGTGGCTGGCGGTCAGCGCCGACGTGCACTGCACCATGATGTGGCGGATCTGCTCGAGATCGAGGCCGCCGCGCTCCATCGCCTTGTCGAGGCTGTCGCCCTCGAGCGCCTCCATCATCATGTACGCGCGCTGCCCGCCCGGCGTCGTGACCCAGCCGGCGTCGATGATGATGATGATGTTCGGGTGGCCGATCTCGGCGGCGGCGCGCGCCTCCTGGAAGAACCGCTCGACCTGATCGGGGTCCATCGTGTGCTCGTCGTGCAGCACCTTCACCGCCACCTTCCGCTCGATCATCGTGTGCTCGCACAGGTACACGGTGCCCATGCCGCCGGCGCCGAGCTTCTTGACCGCGACGTAGCTGCCGAACTGCTGCCCGATCAGATCCACGCCGCGATCCTACGCCGCCCCGCGCCGCCGCGCGATTCCGCGCTACCCTCAAGCGGTGCGAACGACCGCGCTGGCCGGCCTCATCGCGCTGGTCGCGTGCGGCGCGCCGCCGGGCGGGGACGCCGACGCCGGGATCGACGCCGCGACCCCGCCGTACCCGCCGTGGACCTTCGCGGTCCTGCCCGACACGCAGGTCTACCTCGACCGCTACCCGGACGTCTGGGTGGCCCAGACCCAGTGGCTGGCCGATCACGCCGCCGCGCTCGACCTGCGCCTGATCATCCACGTCGGCGACGTCACCGAGTGGAACACCCCGGCGGAGTGGCAGCGCGCGGCGATCGGCTTCGCCGAGCTCGAGGCGGTGGCGCCGCTGGTGGTGGTGCCGGGCAACCACGACTACGACGTCAGCCGCGAGCGCGCGTCGGGGTTGTCGACGGCGTGGCCGGCCGACGCGCTGATCGCGCGGCCGACGTTCGGCGGGCTGTTCGAGGCCGGCCGCACCGACAACCACTACCAGCGGCTCACGATCGACGGCCAGACCTGGCTGGTGCTCGGGCTCGAGTGGGGGCCGCGGCCGGTGGTGCTCGACTGGGCCAACCAGGTGCTCGACGCCGAGCCGGCCGACCACGTCATCGTCGTGACCCACGCGTACCTGTACAACGACGATCGCCGCTACGACTGGGCGGCGCTGGGGCCGGCCCAGGCGTGGAACCCGCACAGCTACGTCGGCACGCCGTGGCCGCTGGTCACCGACGGCGAGGAGCTGTGGCAGACCGTGCTGGCCGATCGCGCCAACGTCGACCTGGTGGTGTCGGGCCACGTCGCGGTCGACGGCGTCGGCCGCGCCACCGCGACGACGCGCGGTGGCCACCCGGTGCACCAGGTGTTGCAGGACTACCAGGGCGACGACATGGGCGGCGCCGGCTACCTGCGGCTGTTCCACGTCTTCGGCGACCGCATCGAGGTCGAGACCTACTCGCCGTGGCTGGATCGCGCGTCGCCGCGCGACGACGATCGCTTCGTCCTGCCGTGGTCGCCGTGACCGGCGCGCTGATCGTCTTCGTCGTCACCTACGTGGTGATCGCCAGCCGGCAGCTGTCCTGGCTCGGGCTCGATCGCCCGAGCGGCGCCCTGGTCGGCGCGGTGGCGATGGTCGCGGTCGGCGGGCTGACGTTCCCGGCGGCGATGGCGTCGATCGACCTGCCGGTGATGACGCTCCTGTTCGGGATGCTGGTGATCGCCGGCTACCTCGAGGACGCGCGCTTCTTCCGCTACACCGCGTACCTGGTCCTGACCCGCGCCCGCTCGGCGCGCTCGCTGCTGTGGGGGCTGACGTTCACCGCCGGCGCGCTGTCGGCGCTGTTGCTCAACGACACGGTGTGCCTCTTGCTCACGCCGCTGGTGGTGGCGGTCGCGGTCGAGGCCCGGCTGCCGGTCTTGCCGTACCTGCTGGCGCTGGCGTCGGCGGCCAACCTCGGGGGCGTCGTCAGCTGGAGCGGCAACCCGCAGAACATGATCATCGGCCGCGCCGCCGCCGGCGAGCCGGGCTTCGCCGCGTACCTCGCGCTGATGCTGCCGATCGGCGTCGCGTGCCTGGCCGGCAACGCGGTCGTGCTGACCTGGCTGTTCCGCAAGCAATTGCCGCGCGGGCCGCTCGCCGAGCGCGCGCCGCCCAAGCCGCCGTTCGATCGCGTGCTGGCGGCCAAGGCGCTCGGCGCGCTGGCGCTGTTCGTCGGCCTGGCGCTGGCCGGCCACGGGCTGCCGGGCGCGGCGATGCTGGCGGCGGCGGTGCTGATCGTCATCGCGCGGGTGCCGCCGCGGCGGATCCTGGCCACGCTCGACTGGTCGATCCTGGTGTTCTTCGCCGGGCTGTTCGTCGTCGTCGCCGGGCTGCGCGCGACCGGTCTGCTCGAGGACGCGTTCGCCCGGCTGGCGCCGGTCCTGACCCGCGGCGACGCGGTCGGCGACGCCGCCTTCGTCGGGCTGGTGACGCTGGGCTCGAACCTGGTGTCGAACGTGCCGCTGGTGGTGATCGCGGTCGAGTGGGTGCCGCGGCTGCCCGATCCGACCTGGGGCTACGTGATGCTGGCGGTGGCGTCGACGCTGGCCGGCAACCTGACCCTGCTCGGCTCGGCCGCCAACGTGATCGTCCTCGAGAGCGCCGGGCCGCGCGGCGAGCTCGGCTTCTGGCGGTTCGCGCGCTACGGCGCCGTGCTCACGATCGCCAGCCTGGCGATCGCGTTCGCGATGCTGGCGGTCGAGCGCGCGGTCGGCTACGCCGGCTGGCTCGGCGTGTGATCGCGGCGCGGCTGCCGCGCGATGAGCACGCAGCCGGTGTACGGGATGCGCAGGTGCCTGGCCACCTCGATCACCTCGACGTCGTCGAACGCCTGGCCGACGAGCGCGGCGTAGCCGGCGGGCGTGCGGACGTTCTGGCCGCGGTCGCGATCGATCAGGAAGCGGGCGGCGCGCGAGGTGGCCGCGGTCACCGCCGGATCGTAGGTCACCAGCGCGCCGTGGTCGGTGAGCGCCGCGGCGGCCAGCCGGGCCAGCCCGACGGCCTCGGCGTCGTCGAGGTGGTGCAGCACGCCGATCGCGGTCGCGCGTTCGAACCGGCCGCCGGTCAGCCGCGGCGCGTCGGCCACCGACGCCTGCCAGAACTGGCCGCGGGCGCCCCAGCGCCGCCGGGCGGCGGCGACGTAGCGCTCGCTGAGATCGAAGCCGTGGTACGCGACCGACGCCGGGACGTGCTCGAGCAGCGCGGCGGTGCCGCAGCCGATGTCGAGCAGCCGCGCGCCGGCCGGGGGGCGCACGAACTCGGCGACCAGCCGGTGCTGGAACCGGCGGCCGCCGAGCAGGTCTTGCAGGCCCTGGTAGACCGCCGCGCTCGACAGCACGCGACGCAGGCCGGAGGTGCGCTGGCTCATGGCAGGCCCACCGCGTATACCTCGATCCACTGCCGGCCGCTGGCGCTGGTGCGCGCGAACACCGGGCGCGCGCCGGGCGGCGGGGTGGGGCGCGCGGGGTGGCGCTCGAGGTGGCTCCACACCAGCAGCCCGCGGGTCACCTGCCGCGGATCGGCGGTGGTGCGGAAGCGATCGTGGCGGTAGCGGTCGAGCAACGCCAGCAGCCGATCGGCGTAGTGCGCGGGGCGGGGGCCGAGCACGACGTACACCGGCGCGTCGGCGGGCGTCGCGGCGATCGCCGTGGCGGCGGCGCGTACGACGTCGGCCCGGGCCGGCCCGTGCTGCGGTCGCCCCACCAGCAGGCCCAGCGCGGTCGCCGCGACGATCGCGGCGAGCCCGGCGGCGCGGCGGCGGGCCGGGGCGGTCGGCCACGCGCTGGCGAGCCCCGCGGCGCCGATCGCGATCACCAGCGGCGTCACCTGCAAGAGGTAGCGCTGCGTCCACGCGCCCCAGCGCAGCACGTGGACCAGGAGCGCGAGCTGCAGCGCGGCGATCACCGCCACGTCCTGGCGCACCCGCGCCGGCGCGTCGCCGCGGCGCAGCCAGCGCACGCCGAAATACGCCGCCACCGGCAGGCCGAGGCCGAGCGCCAGGTCGTAGCCGAGGTACAAGCCGAGCCGCACCAGGTTGTGCGGGAACGGCCGCGCCGCGTCGGTGGCCTCCATCGCGGTCTGCCGACCCAGCCACGCCCGCACGTAGTAGGTCGGATCGCCCATCGCGATCCACCAGTACGCGCACGCCGCGGCCTGCGTCACGGCGACGCCGGCGATCAGCCACAGCGTGCCGCGGTCGAGCCGGCGCGCGCGCCACGAGCGGACCGCGCCGACGACGACCAGCGCCGCGACCAGCAGCGCCGCGCTCTCCTTGACGTACTGCAGGTAGCCGAAGCCGAGCCCGGCGACGAACCACCACCGCCAGCGGGCGTGGCGCGCGCCCCACGCCAGCGCCGCCAGGCTCGCGGCCAGGAGCGTCGCCCACAGCGTGTCCTGCAGGAAGATCGTCGCCTGCCACGCGTCGATCGGCGACACCGCGGCCAGCGCCGCGGCGAGCACCGCGGCGCGCCGCCCGGCCAGCGCGCCGGCGAACAGCGCGCAGGCCACGATGCCGAGCAGCGACTCGACCAGCGTCGCCGCGGCGAACGTGCCCTCGCCGGGCCCGGCGACCGCCGCCGCCGCCGCCAGCGGCAGGTTGACCCCGATCCGGCGGGCGTTGACCGTGTACGGGCTGTCGGCGCCGTCGGGCATGCCGTGCTCGATCGGGTCGTGCCACAGGTGGGTCGCGGCCCAGGCGTGGGTCAGGTCGTCGGAGCCGATCGCCGCGGTCCAGGTGGCCAGCCGCACCGCCAGGCCGAGCACCAGCGCGGCAGCGACGGCGAGGACCGTGGTGGCCCGAGGCGACATCGCGCGCACGGTACACCGGGCCAGCGCTTGAGCCGAACCCTCGGCCGTGGTGAAAATCCGGGTCTTGCAGCGCGTGCTCGTCACCGGCGGCGCCGGGTTCATCGGCTCCAACTTCGTCCGCCACCTGCTGGCGGCGCGGCCGGCCGTGACGATCGTCGACCTCGACGCGCTGACCTACGCCGGCAGCCGCGAGAACCTGCGCGACCTGCCCGATCCCGACCGCCACCAGTTCGTCCACGGCGACATCACCGACCGCGCGCTGGTCGATCGGCTGCTGGCCGAGCACGCGATCGACACGATCGTCCACTTCGCCGCCGAGTCGCACGTCGACCGCTCGATCACCGGGCCGGGGGCGTTCGTGCAGACCAACGTCGTCGGCACGTTCACGCTGCTCGACGCGGCGCGGGCGGCGTGGCGCGGCCGCGACCCGGGCGGCGTCCGCTTCCACCACGTCTCGACCGACGAGGTCTACGGATCGCTCGCCCCCGACGCCGCGCCGGTGGCCGAGGGCGCGGCCTACGCGCCGCGCTCGCCGTACGCCGCCTCGAAGGCCGCCTCCGATCACCTGGTGCGCGCCTACGCCACGACCTACGGCCTGCCGGTCACGATCTCGAACTGCTCGAACAACTACGGGCCGTACCAGTTCCCCGAGAAGCTGATCCCGCTGATGATCGTCAACGGCGTGCTGGGCAAGCCGCTGCCGGTCTACGGCGACGGCCTGCAGGTGCGCGACTGGCTGCACGTCGACGATCACTGCGCGGCGATCGTGGCGATCGTCGAGCGCGGCCGGCCGGGCGCGACCTACCACGTCGGCGGCGGCAACCAGCCGACCAACCTCGAGCTGGTGGGCCGGCTGTGCGCGCTGCTCGACGCGCGGCTGCCGGCATCGCCGCACCGGCCCCACGCCGGCCTGATCACCCACGTCGTCGATCGCCCCGGCCACGACCGCCGCTACGATCTCGACTGCGGCCTGATCGAGCGCGAGCTGGGCTGGCGGCCGCGCCACGATCTGGCCACCGGCCTGGCGGCCACCGTCGACTGGTACCTCGCGGCCGGCGCGTGGCTGGCCGCGATCCGCGACAGCGACGACTTCCGCCGCTGGCTGACGCTCAACTACGCCGATCGCGGCGCCGGAGCACCATGAAGGGCATCATCCTCGCCGGCGGTCGCGGCACGCGGCTGTACCCGATCACCCGCGCGGTGTCGAAGCAGCTGCTGCCGGTCTACGACAAGCCGATGATCTACTACCCGCTGTCGGTCTTGATGCTGGCCGGCATCCGCGAGGTGCTGGTCATCTCGACGCCCGACGACCTGCCGGCGTACCAGCGGCTGCTCGGCGACGGCGCCCGCTGGGGCATGCGCTTCGCGTACGCCGAGCAGGCCGAGCCGCGCGGCCTGGCCGACGCGTTCCTGGTCGGCAAGGACTTCGTCGCCGGCGATCGCTGCGCGCTGGTGCTGGGCGACAACGTCTTCTACGGCTCGCGGCTGCAGGAGACCGTGCAGCGCGCCGCCGCCACGCCGAGCGGGGCGGTCGTGTTCGCGTACCCGGTGCGCGACCCCCAGCGCTACGGCATCGTCGAGCTGGGCCCGCTGCCCGAGCGCAAGGTGCTGTCGCTCGAGGAGAAGCCGGCGCAGCCGCGCTCGAACCTCGCCGTGCCGGGCATGTACTTCTACGACGAGCAGGTCAGCGAGCTGGCGGCCCAGGTCAAGCCGTCGCCGCGCGGCGAGCTCGAGATCACCGACCTCAACCGGCTGTACCTCGAGCGCGGCCAGCTCCACGTCGAGGTGTTCGGCCGCGGCACCGCGTGGCTCGACGCCGGCACCCACGAGTCGTTGCTCGAGGCGTCGAGCTTCGTCCACGCCATCCAGCACCGCACCGGCATGATGATCGCCTGCCCCGAGGAGATCGCGTGGCGCATGGGCTACGTCGATCGCGCGCAGCTCGAGCGCCTGGCCGCCGAGCTGCCCGACGAGTACGGCGAGTACCTGCGCGCGATCGCGGCTACGGCGTGAACGCGGTCACCGCGGCGATCACCCGATCGACGTCGGCGGCGGTCAGGTCGGCGTAGAGCGGCAGCCGCACCAGCGTGTCGGCGGCCAGCTCGGTCACCGGGCAGTCGCCGGGCCGGCCGCCGGCGCGCACGCCGACCTCGGACAGGTGCAGCGGCTGGTAGTGGAAGGTGGCGCCGACGCCGCGCTCGACGAGGTGGGCCAGGAGGCGGGTCCGCGTCGCCAGGTCGCGCACCCGCAGCCAGTAGATGTGCGCCGGGTGGGCGGCGCCGGCCGGCAGGTGCGGCTGCTGGACGCCGTGGCGCGCGGCCCAGGTCGCCAGCTCGACGTGGTAGCGCGCCCACACCGCGTGGCGCGCGGCCTGGATCGCGTCGGCGTCCTCGAGCTGCGCGGCCAGCACCGCCGCCAGCAGGTCGGCGGGCAGGAAGCTCGAGCCGACGTCGACCCAGGTGTACTTGTCGACCTGGCCGCGGAAGAACCGCGCGCGGTTGGTGCCCTTCTCGCGCAGGATCTCGGCGCGCTCGACCAGGCCGCGGTCGCCCAGCACCAGCGCGCCGCCCTCGCCGCAGCCGAGGTTCTTGGTGTCGTGGAAGCTCTGGGTGGCCAGCGCGCCGAACGTGCCCAGCGGCCGATCGCGCCAGCGCCCGAACAGCCCGTGGGCGTTGTCCTCGATCAGCGGCACGCCGAGCGCGGCCAGCGCGTCGAGGTCGCAGGCGACGCCGGCGTAGTGCACGCACGCCACCGCCTTGGTCCGCGGCGTCAGCTTGGCGGCGGCGGCGACCGGGTCGAGGTTGAGCGTCGCGGGATCGACGTCGGCGAACACCACCCGCGCGCCGCGCAGCGCGAACGCGCTGGCGGTCGAGACGAACGTGAACGCCGGCACGATCACCTCGTCGCCGGGGCCGACGTCGAGCAAGAGCGCCGCCAGCTCGAGCGCGTGGGTGCACGAGGTGGTCAGCAGCACCGGGAGATCGGCCAGCCGCGCGGCCAGCAGCGCCGACGCGCGGCGGGTGAACGGCCCGTCGCCGCGCCAGTGATCGGAGGCCAGGGCCTCGGCGACGTAGGTCGCCTCGCGGCCGGTGCGGTGCGGGCGATTGAACGGGATCGGCGCGGCCATCGGCACCGGCAGGAGTAGCATGGCCGGCGATGTCCGCGCC
Source organism: Myxococcales bacterium (assembly GCA_016794525.1). Classification (GTDB taxonomy): domain Bacteria; phylum Myxococcota_A; class Polyangia; order Haliangiales; family Haliangiaceae; genus UBA2376. The sequence goes on along the minus strand of JAEUJY010000165.1, from coordinate 164,845 downwards.
GCTGCTTCACGGGTCCGCCGCGCTCGCCTGGCGCGCCACGCCGTGGGACGCCGACGGCCTCGGCGTGGCCGCGACCCTCGAGGTCACCGCGCTCACCGGCGCCGACCCCGCCGACCTGGCCGCCGCGCTGGCCGACCTCGACGCGCGCGCCGTCAGCGCCGGCGCGGCGCTGGCCACCACCCGGGTCCCGGCCGCCGCGACGGCGATCGTCGCCGCGCTGACCGCCGCCGGCTGGGCCGCGATCGAGACCTCGCACCCGCTGACGCTGGCGCTGACCGGCCAGGCCTTCGGCCGCGCGGTGCCGGTGACCGCCGCGACCGCCGCCGACGCCGCCGAGCTGGCCGACCTCGCCGGCGACGGCTTCGACTACTCGCGCTTCCACGAGGACCCGCGCATCCACCCCAGCCGCGCCCGGGCGCGCTACCGGCGGTGGATCGTCGACAGCCTCGGCAACGGCGACGAGGTGTGGATCCACCGCCACCGCGGCGCGCTGGCCGCGCTGATGAGCTTCCGCCGCCACGGCGATCACGTCCAGCTCTTGCTCGGCGGCTGCCGGCGCGACCTGACGCTGATCGCGCCGATGTTCTGGGCCGGCGTGCTGGCGCGGCTGGCGGCCGAGGGCGTCGCGACGATCGCCACCCGGGTGTCGGCGGCCAACGCCGGCGCGCTGCGGCTGCACGAGGCGTTCGGCTTCGCCCGCGCCGGCACCGACCTCGGGTTGACCAAGCTCTACGACGCGTCGACGCTGGCGTCGCCGCTGCCCGCGCGCGCCGCGCCGACCACCGCCGATCGCACCTGATACGACGGCCGGTCGAGCAACCTGAAGTGCGCGCGGCCGAGGTACTCGCCGATGATGCCGAGGCACAAGAGCTGCGCGCCCGAGAACACCGCGATCAGGCAGGCCAGGAACGGGAACCCCGGCGGGCTGCCGCCCTCGACCACCGCCACGACGACGACGTACGCGAAGATCAGCACGCCGAAGCCGGTCAAGAGGAAGCCGATCCAGCTCGCCAGCTGCAGCGGGATCGTCGAGAAGCCGGTCATCATGTTGACCGCGTGGGTGACCAGCTTGCGGAAGGTGTAGTTCGACGTGCCGATCGTCCGCGCGTCGTGGCGCACGGTGACGTGGGTGAAGCGCTGCGTGCCCCAGGTGAGCAGCACGTCGATCGACACGAACGCGCCGCGGAACTCGGTGAACGCGTCGCGCAGCCGGGTCCGGAACGCCCGCCACGCCGACGCCTTGCCGGCGGTCGCCGCGCCCATCGCGCCTTGCAGCACCCACTTGGTGACCCGCGACGCGACGCCGCGGAACAGGCCGTGGGGCTCGGCCGCCGGGCTGCCGTAGACCACGTCGACGTCGTCGGTCAGCGCCGCCAGCAGCTTGGGCAGCTCGGCCGGCGGGTGCTGCAGGTCGTCGTCCATCGTCACGACGACGTCGAAGCGCGCCAGCCGGATGCCGCACAACAGCGCCGCGTGCTGGCCGTAGTTGCGCGACAGCGAGATCGCCGTGACCTCGGGGTGCTGGGCCGCCAGCGCCGCGATCGCGCGGCCGGTGCCGTCGGGCGACGCGTCGTCGATCAGGATCAGCTCGAACGCCGGCGCGTGGGCCGCGAGCACCGGCTTGAGCGCCTCGACCACCAGGCCGATCGATCCCTCGCTGCGGTAGCAGGGGATGACCACCGACAGCCCGCGGGGCAGCGGCGGCGGGGCCAGGTCGGACGCGCGCACCCCCCGCTTTTACCAGGTCGGGCGGCGCGGGCGCAGTTTCCGGACGCCGCGGCGGTCGCTCACCGGGTCGGCAGCGTGAACGTCACGGTCGTGCCCTTGCCGATCTCGCTGGCGATGCGGAACGAGCCGCCGGCCTTGCCGACCAGCCGCTGGCACTGCGCGACGCCCAGGCCGGTGCCCTGGCGCTTGGTCGTGAAGAACGGGGTGCCGATCTTGGACAGCACGTCGGCCGGGATGCCGCCGCCGTTGTCGCTGATGCTGAAGCGGATCTGCTCGGCGCCGGGGTCGGCGCTGATGACGACGTTGCCGCCGCCGCCGGGGCGATCGCCCAGCGCCTGGGCGGCGTTGGTCACGAGGTTGATCAGCACCTGGGTCAGCTCGGTCGAGCTCATCCGCACCCGCGGCAGCGTCTCGGGGCCGTCGTAGCGCAGGAAGCCGCGGGCCCGCACCGCCACGTCCTGGCACACGCCGAGCGCGTGCTTGATCACCGGCACCGGCGCGGTGGCGTTCTCGACCTCGCGGCGCTGGCCGCGCACGAACTCGTGGAGCTCGACGGTCATGCCGCGCATGTGCTCGGTCGACTGGCGGAACTCGTCGACGATCTCCGGCAGGTCGGTGAGCAGGTCGTCGAGGTGGTGCCGCTCCTTCTCCGACAGATCGGCGCGCTCCATCAGGCCGCGCACGATCGGCACCGCCTGCACCAGGTACATCAGCCGGTCGCAGTTCATCAGCATGCTGGCCAGCGGCTGGTTGAGATCGTGGACGACCGAGCCGACGATCGAGCCCAGCGTCGCCAGCCGCTCGGTCTCGAGCAGCCGGTGCTGCAGCGCCGCCGAGTCGCGCGAGAACTCCCACGCCGCGATCGCCCAGCGCAGCAGCTGCTCGAGCTCCTCGCGGTTCCACGGCTTGACGATGTAGCGGGCCACGAGGCCCTCGTTGATCGCCGCCAGGATCGGCTCGATGTCGGAGTACGCGGTGATGACGACGCGCACCACCGAGGCGTGGTCGCGCTTGACCACGCGCAGCAGCTCGTCGCCGCTCATGCCCGGCATCCGCTGGTCGGTCAGCAGCACCGCGACCGGCTCGCTGGCCAGCACGGCCAGCGCCTCGGCGCCGTCGCACGCGGTGCGGATGCGGAACTTGCCGGCGAACGACTTCTCGAACACCACGCGGTTGGGGCGTTCGTCGTCGACGTACAGCACCAGCGGTCCGGTCGTTTCGATGGGGGGCGTCATCGGCGGGCCTCGCTCGGGATGGGCAGGGCGATCACGAACGTCGTGCGACCCTCACGGAGCCGCAGGTCGAGTGTACCCCCATGCCGGGTGATCAGGTCACGCGCCGTTGCCAGTCCGAGGCCGGTGCCCTGGCCGGGGGGCTTGGTGGTGAAGAACGGCTCGAAGATCTTCTCCTGGAGGCCAGGGGGTACACCGGGGCCGCTGTCGGATATGAGGAGCAGGACCTGCCCACCGTCGAGCTCGCTGCGGATCCGCACCCACCCGCCGCGGCCGGCCGCCTGGGCGGCGTTCTCGAGCAGGTTGACCATGACCTGGGTCAGCAGCGGGGCCGCGCACCGGATCGTGCCGGTATAGGCCAGGTCGGTCGCCAGCTCGACGTCGACCAGCGCCGCGCCGGCGTTGGAGACGGCGCGGCTGACCACCTCCGGCAGCGGCGTCGGCCGCAGATCCAGATCGCCGGAGCGCCGGAACCCGAGCAGCTGGCGCGACACGTAGGCCACCTGCTCGGCGCACTGCTCGACGACGTCGATCAGCTCGCCGACGCCGGTCTCGGGGTCGAGCGCGGCCGGCGGCAACAGCTCGCGCAGCGGCGCGATCGCGTTGACGATGCCGTTGGCCGGGTTGCGCAGCTCGTGGGCGAGCCCCGCGGACAGCGCGCCCATCGCGGCGAGCTTCTCGGTGCGGTACAGGCGCTGCGCCAGGCCGCGGTAGGCGAGCTGGGCCCGGACCCGGGCGCGCAGCTCGGCGGGATCGAACGGCTTGACCAGGTAGTCGACCGCGCCGGCGTCGAACCCTGCGAGGCGATCGCCGAGCTGCGCCCGCGCCGACATCACCAGCACCGGCATCGCGCCCTCGCCGGGGATCGCCTGGACCTGGCGCGCCAGCTCGAGGCCGTCCATGCCGGGCATCTCGATGTCGGTGATCAGCAGGTCGGGCGGACGCTGGCTGGCGGCGGTCAGCGCCTCGGCGCCGTCGTGGGCCAGCGTGACGGTGTAGTCCTCGGCCAGCAGCTGCCGGATCGCCTCGGCCAGCGCGACGTCGTCCTCGGCGACCAGGATGTGGCCCTGCGAGATGCCGGGCGGGTGGCTGGTCGACGATGCGCGCGCCGGGACGATGCCGTAGTCGCTGGGCCGGAGCCGGCCCGGCGTGACGCTGCTCACCGTCGCGGCGTCGGCGTTCGGCAGCGTGAACACGAACCGGCAGCCGTGGCCCGCGGGGTTGGTCTCCAGCACGAGGTCGCCGCCGTGCGCGCGCACCAGCGCGCGCGCGATCGACAGCCCGATGCCGGAGCCGGTGCGCAGCCGCCGGCCGGCCTCGCCCTGCTCGAAGCGCTCGAAGATCCGCTCGCGGAACCCGGCGTCGATGCCGGGGCCGTCGTCGGTGACCGCCACCTGGGTCGCCGCGGCCTGGCGCGTGACCGTCACCGCGACGTGGCCGCCGCGCGGCGTGAACTTGATCGCGTTCGACAAGAGGTTGGCGAGCACGCGCTCGAACGCGGCGGGGTCGGCCATGATCGGGCCGGCGCCGTCGGCGGCGACGTCGAGCGCGATGCCGGCCTCGTGGGCGGCCAGCGTCCAGCCGGCGAGCAGCTCGGGCAGCGCCTGCGCCAGCTCGATCGGCTCGGGGCGGACCACCAGGTTGCGCTCCTGCCCCGACGCCAGCAACAGCAGCTCGTCGACCAGGCGCACCAGCTTGCGGGTGCTGACGGTGATCGCGTTCATCTGCCCGACGGCGCGCTCGGTCAGCTCGGCGCGGTGGTGGGTCAGCACGCCGTCGACCAGCAGCAGCACCAGCGACAGCGGCGTCCGGATCTCGTGGCTGATGTTGTGGAACAGCTTCTCGCGCGACGCCTGGGCGGCCTCGAGGTGCACCACCGTCGCCGACAGATCGTCGCGGGCCTGGGTCAGGTCCGCGGTGCGCTCCGCGACCCGGCGCTCGAGGTCACGCTGGTAGGCGGCCAGCGCCTGCTGATCGATCGCCTTCTGGACGACCAGCGCGATCGTCGGGACCAACGGCTCGACCTGGGTGGCGGTGTCCTCGTCGGACTGCAGCACCAGCTCGCCCAGCTGGCCGACGTTGGTCTGGAGCGTGTAGCGGTGGTGCGGCCGGTCGGTGGCCCGCGCCCCGGCCTCGATCGGTGGGTGATCGACGACCTCGAAGATGACGTGGGTCGCGCCCGAGTCGGCGATCAAGGTCGCCGCGATCGCGGCGCAGGCGCCTGCGGTGTCGAGGTCCTCGAGCGCCAGCCGCGCGATCCGGTTGGAGGCCGTCAGGCTCCGCGCTTGCTGCGCCAGCTGCGCCCGCGTCTGCTCGAGCTCGCCGTAGCGATCGAGCAGCGTCTGGTGCGCCTCGGTCAGCTCCTCCGCGGCCTGGCGGACCGTGAACGGCCAGGTCACCGCGCGACGCGCGAACGCCAGCGGGCCGCGGGGCTCGGTGAAGCGCACGTCGTAGCGGACCCAGCCATCGCCGTAACTGGCACGCGTCGTCGCACGGGGCGCCCCCAACATCTGGGGCATCGCCGCGTAGGTGCCCTCAGACACGAGCCACAGCTCACGGCTCGCCGCGTAGCCCGGCAGCATGCGCAGCTCGACGGTGGCCCGCCCGGCGCCATCGAGCCGGCACGACGTCGCGAGGCACGAGAACATCTGGCTCGCCATGCCCTTGGGCCCCGCGACCCACTGGTAGAACTGCCCGACCGAGAAGCGCAGCCGCGCGATCACGCCGATGAAGCGCACCAGCGGGCTCTCGATCGACAGCTCGCCGAGGTGGCGCAGTTCGTCCTCAGTCCAGATCTGCCGCATGTTGGCGGCGATCCGCTGGAACTCGCTCCAGCTGATCCGCTCGTCCTTGTCGCGCAGCACCGCCAGGTCGCAGCTCGTGTTCTCGGTGAGCAGCGACGCCGGACGGCGCCCGTCGTGGAGGACGCGCAGCGGGGTCTCGAAGAACCGACAGGAGACCTCGCGCACGTCAGCGCCCCCAGCGGATCACGGTGCTCGACCACGTCTCGCCCAGCCCGCCGGCGAACGTGACCGCGACGTCGTCATCGCCGAGCCAGCCCGCCTCGCGACCGCGCCACAGGACGTACGGGACGTTGACGCTGTTCATGTTCGCCGTCTCGGGGAACGTGGTGATGGTGCGGGCGGCGCTCAACCCGGCGTGGACCCGGCAGGTCTCACCGAGCCAGATCGTACCCTGGTGCGGCGCAAAGAAGCGCACGTCCGCAGGGGCGACCTCGGACGCTGCCAGCGCCGCCGCGATCGCGGCCCGGCCGCGCTCGATCAACGTGAGGAGCATCGCCCGGGTGTGCTCGCGATCCACGGCGTGCGTCGTCACCTCGCCCGCCTCCCACCACCGCCGCTCGGGCACGCCGAGCACCAGCGCGTCGCACGCCGTACCGTCGACGTTGTGCTGCGTCGCCAGCAGGCCCCGGCCGGCGCGGACCGGTCCCCACAGCACGGCCGCGGCGCCGTCGCCCCACCACGCCGAGTGCGGCTCGGTCGGCCCGTGGACGCGGGTGATCGCCGACGAGTGCACGCTCAGCACGTGGCGAGCGCGCCCGGCCGCGATCAGCGCGGCGGCCAGCTCGGCGTGGACGGCGAACCCGTTGCAAGCGGCCTCGGTCCCGAACGCGAGGCAGCTCCGCCGGAGCCCCAGCGCGTGGTGCGTCGGGCACGCCTCGTTGACCATCAGCCGCTCCGGCACCGGGGTCTGCGTCAGGAGCACGTCGACGTCGGTCGCGGCGATCCCGGCATCCTCGAGGGCTGCGCGCGCGGCCGCCGCCTCCATGTCGGTCGTCGTCGCCGGCGGGGTCATCACCCGGCGGGTGACGGCGCCCCGGAACGGATCGTCTGCGTAGCGGGCCATCGCGTCGATCGTGGCGCGCACGCCCGCGGGCGCGTCGGGCGGCAGGTCGGGCAGGGTGGCGCGCAGCGCCATGCGTTCACGCCAGCGGTCTACGGCGTCGCGCGGCCACCACGCGTTGGTGCGGATCTCGGGGGGGAGGTGGACGCCGAGGCCGAGGATGCCGACGGCAGGCGACGCAGGAGTTGGGCGCATGGGCAGGGCTCGCGGGAGGCGGAGGCGATCGCCCCGCCGTCGTCTAGTTGACCAGCTTGATGCTACGCGTGGCGTCGATCGTGATCATCCGATCGCGCGTCGGCATGCGGACGTCGGGATCGATCAGCACGTCGACCACGATCGGCCCGGTCGGGGCGCGCAGCGCGTCGCGCAGCGCGGCGAGCTGGCCCGGGCGATCGACGCGGTAGAACGCCGCGCCGAGGCCGTGGGCCAGGCTGCCGACGTCCATCTGGATCGGGTAGCTGGCCTCGCGCCCGTAGACCGTGCGGTGGCCGTGCTCGACCATGCCGAGGCGGCGGTCGTTGAAGACGAACAGCACGATCGGGATCCCCTCGGCGGCGGCGGTCGCCACCTCGAAGCCGTTCATCGCGAAGCAGCCGTCGCCGCAGATCGCCGCGACCGGCCGGTCGGGGCGGGCCAGCTTGGCGCCGATCGCGCCGCCGATGCTCTGGCCCATCGAGCCCAGGCCGGTCATGACGATGAAGCTGTCGGGGTGCGCGAGGTCGAGGTAGTGGGTCGCGAACAGGAAGTGATCGCCCGAGTCGACGGTGTAGATCGTGTCGCGCGGGAGGATCGTCTGGATCTCGGCGATCGCGTCGTGCGGCGCCAGCCGGTCGAGCGCCGACGTCGGCAGCCGGTGGCGGACCACGCCGCCCGCGACCAGCCGCGGCACCAGCGGCGGGACGCGCTCGACCATCGCCTGCAGGAACGCCCGCGCCGGCGCCACCAGCGCGTGGGTCGGCTGGTAGCTGCGGCCGATCTGCTGGCCGTCGATGTCGACGTGGATGAACGCCTTGCGCGCCTTGAGCAGCGGCGACCAGCCGTCGGTCGCGACGTCGCCCAGGCTCGACCCGACCGCGATCAGCACGTCGAGCCCGCGCTCGGCGTAGGCCCGCACCGACGGGTGGCCGCCCAGCCCGAAGACGCCGAGCGACATCGGGTGATCCTCGGGGAAGACGCCCTTGGCCTTGGGCGTCGTGGCCACCGGGCACTGGTACTGATCGGCCAGCGCGCGCAGCGCCGCCGGCGCGCCGCCGCCGCGCACGCCCGAGCCGGCCAGGATCAGCGGCCGCGCCGCCACCGACAAGAGCGCCGCGATCTCGTCGATCGCGCGCGGGTCGACGGCGAACTCGAGCCCGACCTGGGCGGTGACCACCGACGGCACCATCGACGCGTTGGCGACGTCCATCGGGATCGTCACGACCACCGGGCCGCGGCGCCCCGACAGCGCCGTCGCGATCGCCCGGTGCAGCACCATCGGCGCGTTGGCCGGCTCGGTCAGCTCGACCGCCATCTTGGTGACGTGGCGGGTCATGCCGACGACGTTGAGGCCGTGGCTCGAGCCGTCCTGCAGCGCGCCCTTGCCGTGGACCCGCCGCGGCACCTCGCCGACCAGCAGCAGCACCGGCAGGCTGTCGCAGTGGGCCGAGGCCAGGCCGGTCATCGCGTTGAGGATGCCGGGCCCCGACGTCACGACCGCGACGCCGAGGCGGCCGGTGGCGTGGGCGTAGCCAGCGGCGGCGAACAGCGCGCCGCTCTCGTGGCGGGTCTGGACGTGCCGGATGCCGCCGCGGGCCAGCAGGGCGTCGTGGATCGGCGAGATGGGCCCGCCGGGGAGCCCGAAGACGAGATCGACGCCGGCGCGGGCCAGCACCTCGATCAAGACGTCGGCGGTGCGACGGTCAGGCGACGCGGCGTCCGCGGGGGACGGGGAGGGAGTGGAGGCCGGCAGGTCGCTCGTCGACAATGGGGTCCTATCTGCTCGGTGCAGGCGCAGCTATCCCGAGCTCTTCGATCACGGCCGTGACGTCGACCGGTTTGCGAAGGACACGGCGAGCTCCAGCGCCACGCGCCGCCTGTTCGAGCTCGCTGGTGAGTCGGCCGCTCGTGACGATGATGGCGATGTCCTTGGTCGCCGCGTTCGCCTTGAGGCGGCGGCAGACCTCGATGCCATCGATGCCCGGCAGGAACACGTCGATCAACAATCCGTGGGGGCGCGACGCGCCGACCTCGAGCAGCGCGTCGACCCCGTTGTCGACCAGCGTCACGTCGAGCTTGTCGCTCCAGCGCTTGAGCGAGCGCCCGAGCGCCCGCAGCTGGGTGATGTCGTCGTCGACCGCCACGATCCGGCGCTTGCCGGCGTTCTGCAGCTGGCGCGGCACCGGGATCTTGTGGGCGTCGAGGAACGCCACCAGGTCCAGCGCCCGGATCCGACGGTGTCCCCCGGGAGTCCTGAATGCTATGATGTGGCCGTCGTTCACCCACTTCTTCACCGAGCTGGGGTTGACCTGCAGCAGGTTCCCGACCTGGGTCGAGGTGAGCAGCGAATCAGGATCGATGGTTTCCGGGATCACGTTTTTCTCAATAACCGCGCTTCGTGGCCCGTGTCAAACCCGAACGATTCCGATCGTCTCGACGGTGCTACCTCACACCTAACCATGGTCGTGTGGAGTCGACAATCACCCCGCTCCGGTCATGCGAGATCTCCGCAGGCGCTGGGGCGAGCCCGACCTACACCCCAGCAGTGGTAGGCGCGCCAATGCCCGCGACTTCACTCGGAGTGCGGGGATGGCGGCGGTGGTCGGATGACCCGAGATCTGGGTTCACGTCGGAGGGGTGATCCTCTGTGGGCGTCGCTTCGTAACGGAGGGGCGCGGCTGTGCTATCAGAGTCGCCCACCGGTACCCGGGGGTGGACGCCCGTCCGCGCCGCATCGTCACCGAGGAGCAACCGTGCCCGACATCCAGCAGCATCTCGCCGTCTCGCAGAAGGTCAGCATCGATGATCTCGACTGGGCCGCGGCCCGCGCGGCCGGGCTGTCCGAGCGCGAGCGCGCCAACCTCGAGTTCTTCGCCGACGTCGAGAGCCAGACGTTCTTCTACTTCCTCGAGGTCGCCAAGCTCCAGATCTCCCGCGACCCGGACCTGATCTCGTTCCTGACGATGTGGAACTACGAGGAGCACTTCCACGCCCAGGCGATCTCGAAGCTGATGGCCGAGTGCGGCTGTCCGGTGCCACCCGCCGGCAGCCGCGCCGCCAAGCTGCGGTCGTCGGCTCGGCTGCGGGCCCGCCTCGAGGACGCGTTCCAGGTCAGCCTGGCCAAGGCCATGCCGCAGACCTTCGTCGCGCTGTGGATGACGTGGGGCGCGTCGCAGGAGCTCCTGACCTGCCAGGGCTACGAGTCGCTGGTGAACAACACCAAGAACCCGGTCCTCGCCGAGCTGGCGCGCCGCATCGGCAAGCAGGAGCGCCGCCACTACGCGTTCTACCTGGCCTCGGCGCGCGAGCGCCTCGAGGGCGATCGGGTCGCGCAGCGGGTCGTGCGCGCGATCCTCGAGCGCAACTGGAACCCGGCCGGCTCGGGGGTCAAGTCGCCCGCCGAGCAGCGCGCCTTCGTCCAGAACCTGTTCAACGATCCGGTCGCGACGTTCGGGCACGCCGACGAGCGCCTGAGCGCGCTGCCCGGCCTCGAGGGCGTGCAGCCCGGCCTGCGCTGGCTGCGCCGGGTCGGGCTCGACACCAGCGCGACGGCGGCGGCCCCGGCGATGGCCGCGGCGGCTAACTGATCACGCGCATCGTGCCGCGGGTGACGCCGAACTGCTCGAGCGCCGCCGCGGTCTTGACCACCTCGGCGACGCTGGCCCGGTTCGCCGCCAGGTCGCGGTAGGCGCCCCACACCCGGGCCGCGTCGGCGCCGGCCTCGCGCACGAACTCGACGCGCAGCCGCGCGACGCCCTGCGCGACCAGGTCCTTCACCAGCCCGGCGGCGCTCTGGGCCTGCGCGCCGAAGACGGTGTTGCGGCAGCCGACGTCGACGACGACCGGGTGCACCAGGCCGGTGCGATCGCGCAGCGCGACCTGGTGCGCCTCGCACGGCCGCCCGCAGCTGCGGTAGTCGCGACCGCCCGACAGGAGGTGCGCGTAGACGCAGTGCTCGGTGTGGAAGCTGGGGATGTGGTGGTGGGCCGTGACCGCGAAGCGCCCGACCGGCGCCGCCGCCAGCAGCGCCGCCAGCTGGGTGGCGTCGAGATCGTGGGCCGCGGTGATGGTCGCGAGCCCCAGCCCCAGCGCGAAGCCGGCGCTGACGCTGTTGGTCACGTTGAGCGAGAAGTCGCCGTGCAGCGCCGGGCCGCGGCCGGCCAGCGCCGCGGTGGCCGCCCACGAGCGCACCAGCACCGCGTCGGGCTCGAGGCGCAGCAGGTGCTCGAGGATGCGCTCCTCGCCGGGCTTGATCACGCGCGGCGTCGCGACCACCACGCGTGCGCCGGCGGCGCGGGCCCGGGCCACCGCCCGCGCCAGCCCGACCAGCTCCATCCAGTCCAGCTCGACCTCGGGCGCGCCGGCCGCCAGCACCGCGTCGAGCTGATCGTCCTGGCGGCACAGCGGCACCACCGTCGGTGCGACCGGCGCTGGCGCCGGCTGCGCGGCCCACGCCGCGGCGCGCACCTCGCTGACCACCGACGTCGCGCGCACGTCGCGATCGACGCGGTCGAGCGCCGCGTCGAGCTGCGCCACCAGCTGGCGCCGCAGCTCCTTGAGCGCCGACACCGGCAGGTGCAGCCCCGGCGCGAGGCCGCTGGCGTCGAGGCCGGCCAGGTGAAAGCGGGTACCCCCCAGCGCGCCCAGCTTGTCGGCCAGCAGCGCGGCGTCGAGGCCGTGGCCGCGGGCCGCGGTCAGCGGCGCCGAGGTCGCGGTGGCGGTGGCGCCGCTCGCGGTCGCCGTGACCGTCAGCGGCGCGCCGTCGGCGCCGGCCACCACCAGCGCCAGCGCGATCCGCCCGTCGGGCGTCGACGCCACCAGCCGCTCGGCGGCGCGGTGCTGCGCCGGATCCGACGTCACCCACACCCGCGCGCCGACCGCGACCCGCCCGAGGTCGGGGCCCGGCGTGCCGAACCCGAGCAGCCAGCGATCGGGCCCGACCTCGTCGACCGCGAAGATCGGGCCGCCTTGCTCGTCGGCCTCGGGGTGGCCGTCGTCGAACACCACGCCGAGCCCGGCGGTCGGCACCAGCGGCGTCGCGACCGCCTCGGCCACCGCCGCGCGCGCGTCGGTCGGCGCCGCCGGCCGCTCGGCGCCCAGCCCCAGGCCGCCGGTCCACGGCCGGCCGTCGTCGTCGCGGCGCACCTCGACGGTGCGCGCGCCGACCGCCACGACGCGCCCGAGGTACAGGCCGCGGTGCTTGGGCGCGCGCCCGACCACCAGCCGCTGGTGATCGACGCCGCCGAGGAAGCCGAGCGACGGGCCGCGGGTGTAGGCCAGGCCCATCGCCGCCAGCTCGTCGGCGCGGGCCCGCGGATCGTCGACGCCGGCCGCCGCCGCGTCGCGCGCCGCGCGGTAGCCGGCCACGGTCGCCGCGACGTACGCCGGGCCCTTCTGCCGGCCCTCGATCTTCAGGCACGCGACGCCGGCCTCGGCCAGCGCCGGCACCGCGGTCGCGCCGGCCAGGTCCTGCGGCGACAGCAGGTAGCGCACCTCGCCGAGGTCGCGGGGCGCGCCGTCGACCACCAGGTCGTAGGGCAGGCGGCAGCTCTGCGCGCACTGGCCGCGGTTGGCCGAGCGGCCGCCCCACGACTCCGAGGTCAGGCACTGGCCGCTCCACGACACGCACAGCGCGCCGTGGATGAACACCTCGAGCTCGATCGGCGACGCCGCGGCGAACGCGCGGATCTCGTCGACCGACAGCTCGCGCGGCACGACGATGCGCGAGATGCCGAGCCGCGCCGCCACCGCGGCGGCGGCCGGCGCCGACAGCGTCATCTGGGTCGACGCGTGGAGGTCGAGCTGCGGGCACAGCGCTCGTGCGATCAGCGCCACCGCCGGATCCTGGACGATCAGCGCGTCGACGCCGGCCGCCGCCGCGGCGCGCACGATCCGCTCGACCGCGCCCAGCTCGGGCTCGAACACCAGCGTGTTGAGCGTCAGGTAGCCGCGGGCCCCGGCGCGGTGGATCTGGCGCATCACCGCGGGCAGATCGTCGACGCGGAAGTTGTCGGCGCGGGCGCGCGCGTTCCAGCCCTCGTCGGTGCCGAAGTACACCGCGTCGGCGCCGGCGGCGAGGGCGGCGGCCAGCGACGCGGCGCTGCCGGCGGGGGCCAAGATCTCCAGGTGGCGCATCCTGCCCCCGGTAGCACGGATATCACAGACCCGGGCGACGATCCGCCATCTCGCGCAACGAAATGGCGCAGCCCTTGCGCGCCGGAAAGCACCTCCCTATAACGCCGCCCACGAAACGTCCTTCCTGAGGTGACTCTAATGCTCGCAATTCTCCAAGCAGCTGCTGAAAAGGCAGCGGCGGGGCCCGGCCACGGTGGTGGACATCAGATCCACTCCGAGGCCGACCTCGTCCTCCCCAACCTCCACACCGGCGTGCCCGAGGGCGCGCATGGTGCGGTCAAGTTCCTCGGCATGTCCGGGTGGTCGATCCTCGCCGCGGGCCTCGTGGTCTGCGCGATCGCGATCTTCTTCGGCATGACCATCTACCGGCAGCTGAAGAACATGCCGGTGCACAAGTCGATGCGCGAGGTCTCGGAGCTCATCTACGAGACCTGCAAGACCTACCTCGAGACCCAGGGCAAGTTCATCGCGCTCCTGTGGGTCTTCGTCGGCACGATCATCGTCGTCTACTTCGGGGCCCTCGAGAAGGTGCCGGCCGGCAAGGTCGCCGCGATCGCCGGGTTCTCGATCATCGGCATCCTCGGCAGCTACGGCGTCGCCTGGTTCGGCATCCGGGTCAACACCTTCGCCAACAGCCGGGCGGCCTTCGCCTCGCTGCGCGGCAAGCCGTACCCGACCTACGCCATCCCGCTCAAGGCCGGCATGTCGATCGGCACGATGCTGATCGCGGTCGAGCTCCTGCTGATGCTCGCGATCATGCTGTTCCTCCCCGGCGACTACGCCGGCCCGTGCTTCATCGGCTTCGCGGTCGGTGAGTCGCTCGGCGCCGCGGCGCTGCGCATCGCCGGCGGCATCTTCACCAAGATCGCCGACATCGGCTCGGACCTGATGAAGATCGTCTTCAACATCAAGGAAGACGACGCGCGCAACCCCGGCGTCATCGCCGACTGCACCGGCGACAACGCCGGCGACTCGGTCGGCCCCACCGCCGACGGCTTCGAGACCTACGGCGTCACCGGCGTCGCGCTCATCACCTTCATCCTGATCGCGCTGTCGCAGGTCACCGAGCTCCAGACCATCCTCTTGGTGTGGATCTTCACGATGCGCATCGCGATGGTCATCGCGTCGATCGGCAGCTACCTGATCAACGAGAACATCCTCACCAAGCCGAAGTACCAGAACGCGGACAAGATGGACTTCGAGCACCCGCTGACGGTGCTGGTGTGGCTGACCTCGATCGTCGCGGTCGGCCTGACCTTCCTGATCTCGTACTTCCTGATCGGCCCGGGCGCCGGCTCCGAGTTCGTGCTCAACGGCCAGGGCGACATCGGCACCAACCTCACCGCGGGCCTGTGGTGGAAGCTGTCGGTCATCATCTCGTGCGGCACGCTGGCCGGCGCGATCATCCCCGAGACCGTCAAGGTGTTCACGTCGACCCGCTCGGGCCACGTCCGCGAGGTCGTGACCGCGTCGCGCCAGGGTGGCCCGTCGCTCAACGTGCTGGCCGGCCTCACCGCCGGTAACTTCTCGGGCTACTGGATGGGCATCGCGATCGTCTCGCTGATGGGCATCGCCTACGGCGTCTCGACCCTCGACAACAGCCTGGCGATGCTGATCACCGCCGGCTCGCACGGCCAGATCGCCGGCTTCGCGGCGACCGCCGCCGCCGCGGTCTTCGCGTTCGGCCTGGTGGCCTTCGGCTTCCTCGGCATGGGCCCGGTGACGATCGCGGTCGACTCGTACGGCCCGGTCACCGACAACGCGCAGTCGGTCTACGAGCTGTCGGTCATCGAGACCCTCCCCGGCATCGAGGAGGAGATCCAGAAGGACTTCGGGTTCAAGCCGAACTGGGAGAAGGGCAAGCACTTCCTCGAGGAGAACGACGGCGCGGGCAACACCTTCAAGGCGACCGCCAAGCCGGTGCTGATCGGCACCGCCGTGGTGGGCGCGGCGACGATGATCTTCGCGATCATCATGCTGCTGACCGACGGCCTCCAGGCCGACAAGATCCGCAACCTGTCGATGCTGCACCCGCCGTTCCTGCTGGGCCTCATCACCGGCGGCGCGGTCATCTACTGGTTCACCGGCGCGTCGACCCAGGCGGTCTCGACCGGCGCCTACCGCGCGGTCGAGTACATCAAGGCCAACATCAAGCTCGACACCGGCGCCACCAAGGCCTCGATCGAGGACTCGAAGAAGGTCGTCGAGATCTGCACCAAGTACGCGCAGAAGGGCATGGTGAACATCTTCTTCACGCTGTTCTTCTCGACGCTGGCCTTCGCCTGCCTCGAGCCGTACTTCTTCATCGGCTACCTGATCTCGATGGCGCTGTTCGGCCTGTACCAGGCGATCTTCATGGCCAACGCTGGCGGCGCCTGGGACAACGCGAAGAAGGTGGTCGAGGTCGAGCTGAAGGAGAAGGGCACCGAGCTGCACGCGGCGTCGGTCGTGGGCGACACCGTCGGCGACCCGTTCAAGGACACCTCGTCGGTCGCGCTCAACCCGGTCATCAAGTTCACGACCCTGTTCGGCGTCCTCGCGGTCGGCCTGTCGCTCAAGCTGTCGGCGACCACCAACCACGTCATCGCCGCCGTCGGCTTCGTGATCTCGGCGTTCTTCGTGTACCGGTCGTTCTACGGCATGCGCATCGACAGCAGCAAGTGAGCTGATCGAACGCATCCGTCGCCACCACGCGGGCGCCCCGGAAGACCCCGGCGGCGCCCGCCGCATTTTCGGACAGCCGGAGCCGGAGCCGGAGCCGAAGCCGGAGCCCGTCGCCCGAGCCGGAACCCGAGCCCGGGCCAGCCTCCGCTACTCGTCGGCCGCGCGGCGGCGCTTGCTCGGCTCGGCGGCCGGCTCGGCCGGTGCGTCGCCGTCGGCGGGCGCCTTCACCTTGCGGCCGGCCTTGCGCAACGCCTCGCGCAGCAGGAACTCGATCTGGCCGTTGATGCTGCGCAGGTCGTCGGCGGCCCACGCCTCGAGGGCGGTCAGCACCGCCGGGTCGAGGCGCAGGAGGAATGCCTTGCGGGCCGCCATGGCGTCACCTAGCCCTGGTGCAAGGTGCCGGCGTTGATGACCGGCTGGGTGCTGCGCTCGCCGCACAGGACGACCAGCAGGTTGGAGACCATCGCCGCCTTGCGCTCCTCGTCGAGCTCGACGATCTTGTTCTTCGACAGCATCGACAGCGCCATCTCGACCATGCCGACCGCACCCTCGACGATGCGCTGGCGGGCGGCGATGATCGCGCCGGCCTGCTGCCGCTGCAGCATGGCCTGGGCGATCTCGGGGGCGTAGGCGAGGTGGGCGATCTTGGCGTCGACGACCTCGATGCCGGCGTGCTTGCAGTGGGTGGCGATGTGCTTCTGCAGCTGCTCGGCGACCGCCTCGGTGTGGCCGCGCAGCGAGATCGTGCGCTCGTCGTGGCCGTCGTACGGGTGGTGCATCGCGAGGCTGCGCACCGCGGCCTCGGACTGCACGCGGACGAACGACGCGATGTCGTCGACGACGAAGCACGCGGCGGCGGTGTCGACGACGCGCCACACGACGATCGCCGCGATCTCGATCGGGTTGCCCTCGACGTCGTTGACCTTGATGATCGGGGTCTCGAAGTTGCGCATCCGCAAGGACAGCGCGCGCTTGGTGTAGAACGGGTTGACCCAGCGCCAGCCCTCGTCGCGGACCGTGCCGACGTAGCGGCCGAACAGCTGCAGCACCCGGCCCTCGTTGGGGCCGACGGTGAACATGCCGACCAGCAGCAACAGGCCGGTCAGCCCGAGCACGCTGGCGCCGATCGCGCCGATCGCGATGTGCTTGCCGGCGCCCGGCGCGTGCGGGTTGGCCGGGATCTGGGTGGCGAGCAGGGCGGCGGCCGCGCCAAACGCGACCAGCGCCAGGACCAGGGCGATGCCGCCCGACAGACTACGAACGCGACGCTCTTGCATGGTGCGACCCTCCGCTTTCTGACATCAAGATGATATCACTTTGCTAGATGTCAAGGGCGGTCGCGTCAGCGGCCGCTTCGTGCGACGGTGGCGCGTGGCCGAGCCGTGCATCCTGGTCACCGGCGGCAGCGCGGGCCTCGGCCGCGCGCTCGCCGGCGCGCTGGTCGACGAGGGCTGCCGGGTCATCATCGCCAGCCGCGACGCGGCCCGCGGGCTGGCCGCCAGCGGCGACCTGCCGGCGCTGGGGCCGCGCGCCGAGGCGTGGCCGCTGGATCTCGCCGACCTCGGCAGCGTCGCCGAACTGGGCCGCCGCGTCGCGCGCGAGCGGCTGGCGCTGACCGCGGTCGTCGCCAACGCCGGCGTGTGGCCGCGCCGGCGGATCGTCACCGCGGCCGGCCTCGAGCTCGGGTTCGCGGTCAACCACGTCGGCCACGCCGCGTTGATCGACGCGCTGGCGCCGGCGCTCGGCGACGGCGCGCGGGTCGTCGTCGTCGCGTCGGGGCTGCACCAGCACGGGCGCATCGCGTGGGACGACCTCGCGCTGGCGCGCGGCTTCGACGCCCGCGCGGCGTACGCCCAGGCCAAGCTCGCCAACGTCATGTACGCGCTCGCGCTGGCGCGCCGGCAGCCGCGGTGGCGGGTCAACGCCGTCCACCCCGGCGTCGTGCGCACCGCGCTGCACGGCGATCGGGTCCCGCCCCAGGCGATCGCGCCGGCGGTGGCCGCGCGGGCGCTGCGGGCGCTGGTGCTCGACCCGCGCCACGCCGCGACCACCGGGCGCTACTTCGATCAGCTCACCGCGCGTCGGCCCGCGCCGCTGGCGCTCGATCGCCCGTCGCAGGACCGGCTGTGGGCGCTGACCGAGGCGCTCATCCACCCGCGCCGCGGCCGCGCTACCAGGTGAGGATCGCCACGACCTCGCTGCGGTGGCTGGGCAGCTGGGTGATGCGCACCTGACGCGCGCCGAGCTTGCCGATGCGCTCGCGCAGGCGGGGCAGGGCGGCGACCACGCCGTCGTCGTTGAGCTTGAGCGTGAGCACCGCGCCCTTGAGGCCGCCGTGGGCCAGCGCGACGAAGCGCTCGATGTACTTCATCGCCACCATCGGCGCGAGGTTCACGTCGTTGAGCAGCCACTGGTAGCGGCGCGGCAGCGCGCCGCGCGCGACCTCGGCGGCCGGCAGGTGGTGGTGCACGAAGCGGTTGCCGTGGGGGCCGGCGAACCCGAGCACGGCGGGGTGGATCTCGCCGGGGTCGACGCCGTGGACCTCGACGCCGCGCACCAGCATCGCGTAGCTGGCGCCCCCGGGCGCCGCGCCCAGCTCGACCGCGATCTCGCCGGGCGCCGGCTCGAGGTCGGCCCAGCGCAGCGCCTCCTCGATCTTGCACCACGCCCGCGACGGCGCCTCGGGCGGCGGCGGCACGTGGGTCACGCCGCCGGGCCACGGCCCGTGGGTGGCGTCGTGATCGTGGGTGCCGATCAGCCACGGCTCGTCGGGGTCGTGGCCGTGCGGCACGATCACGTCGAGCACGCGATCGCCCACGCGCGCGCGCACGTCGTCGTGGAACGCGCCCGCCGGCGCCGCGGCGCGTAGGCTCGCCTCGACCGCCGCCGCCCGGGCGCCGCGCTCGGCGGGATCCTGCTCGTCGACCGGCTGGTCGCGATCGCGCTCGAAGACGTGCAGCCGCACCGGCGGCGCGCCGGGCGTCAGCGCCGCCAGCACCTCGGGCACCTGGCCGCGGCCCAGCGACAGGCCCCACGCGCGCGCGAACGCGGTCGGCATCGCCACCGCGCCGGGCCTGACGTCCAGGGTGGGGGGCGGACCGTCGACGCGGAACGTCGTCAGCCCCGGCCGCGCGAACGCGAACCGCAGGTGCGGCGCGCGCGCCGCCAGCTCGGCCTTGAGCCAGCGCGTCGTCGCGACCTGGTGGGTGACCCAGACGAACATGGCCCGCCACCCTACACGACCCGCTCACCGGCGACGACCCCGGCCGACGGCTACCGGCGCGGGCCCGCGCCGCCGCGGATCACTCGAACAGGCCGATGTGCTCCTCGCCGAGCGCCTTCTTCAGCTTGCCCAGCGCGGAGTTCTGGATCTGGCGGATGCGCTCGCGCGACAGGTGGTACTGGTCGCCGATCTCGCGGAACGTGCGCTCCTCGTCGTCGCCGAGGCCGAAGCGCTTGCGGATCACGTCGGCCT
Organism: Myxococcales bacterium; assembly: GCA_016794525.1. GTDB lineage: Bacteria > Myxococcota_A > Polyangia > Haliangiales > Haliangiaceae > UBA2376. The sequence goes on along the minus strand of JAEUJY010000165.1, from coordinate 145,552 downwards.
CGATCGGCGACAGCTCGCCCATCAGCGACCGCACCTGCTTGGACAGGGCGGTGGTCGTGATGTCCTCGGCGGGGTTGGCGTCCTCGGTCTCCGGGTCCGCCAGCATGTCGCCGAGCGCGCGCTCGTCGTCGTCGTGGATCGGCCGATCGAGGCTGAGCGGCTGGCCCATCAGGTAGCGGTGCATCTGGTTGAGCTTGGCCAGCGGCACCCGGGCGGCCTTCGCCACCTCCTGCGGGGTCGGCTGGCGGCCCAGCTCGCGCACCAGGCCCTGGCGCACCTTCTCGAGCTGCTGCTGCGCCTCGAGCATGTGCACCGGGATGCGGACCGCGCGGGCCTTGTCGGCGAGCGCGCGGCCGATCGCGTGGCGGATCCACCAGCACGCGTAGGTCGAGAAGCGCAGGCCGCGGCGGTAGTCGAAGCGGCTGACCGCGTGCATGAGCCCGAGGTTGCCCTCCTGGATCAGGTCGGCCAGCGGCATGCCGCCGCGGTCGTAGCGCCGCGCCATGGTCACGACCAGGCGCAGGTTGCACTTCACGAACTCCTCGCGGAGGTTCGAGCTGCCGCGGTAGGCCTCGTCGATGCCCGCCAGGTACGACGCGAACGCCGGCGTGCCGGCCGCGAACGACACCTCCTCGGCGCCGCGCTTGCCCGCGGCGAGCGCGATGCCGCGCGCGCGGCGCAGCTCGCGCCGGACCGCGTCGATGTGCAGCCGGTCGAGATCCTGCGCGCGCAGCACCTCGCCGAGCTCGCGGGCGGCCGCGGCCAGGCGCGCGATCGCGCGCTTGTCGGTCTTCTTGGCGACGACCGCCTCGGCGGCCTTGAGGTACTTCTGCGGCTTGAGCGGCTCCTCGAGCTTGCCGTCGAGCATCGTCAGCACCTCGGGCCCGACGTCGGCGCGCGCGAGGACGCGCTCCCAGGTGAGGATCTCCTGATCCTCGATGCCCTGGGACAGCTCGCGCTCCTGCTCCGGGCCGAGCAGGTCGTGCTCGGCCAGGTCGCGGAAGTAGGTCGACAGGTGGTCGTCCGAATCGGTCCGCAACAGCTTGGAGTCGGCGCTCGCCGGCCGCGGCGTGTCGGTCGAGGTGGCCCGCGCGGGCGCACCTGCGCGCCCGTGGGTCGCGCGGACGGACGTGCGAAGCTTGGTCTGGATCGGCTTGGTCATGACGCTCTCCCGCGATTCGGCCGCAGGGCGTGCCGATCGACGTTCGGACGCTCGGCGGGCCAAAAACGTTGCGCGGGGGGGCGCGATTGCCCGAGGGATTCGGGCGGGGGGGCCGCGGAGCTGCTACTACTACGAGTGACAACCGAGCCGGTATCGGATCGGATTCCCGGCACAGTGATCATCGCGCGGCTTTTGCGCAATGCCCGGCGGGTGGAGTTTTCTACGAATGCCGATCAGCGTCGGCAAGCTGCTGGAATCGTGGGGCGTCCTGGCGTGATCGCGATCGCGATCACTGGTCGCCGATCGCCACGTCGCGCGGCGGGTCGAGCGACTCGCCGGCCAGCACCTTCAGCATCCGGTCCAGGAGGGTCGCCTGATCGGGGTGGATGATCCGGCGCGCGCGCGAAACCTCGATGAACTCAGCCTTGTCGACCTCCCACGACGCGCACCGCGGGGCCGCCTGCACCGGCGCGGGGCCGACGAAGGCGTGGACGCGCTTGCGCGAGCGGGTGTAGTCGACGAACCCGACGGCGATCAGCGACTCGGCGATGACGCCGGTCTCCTCCATCGTCTCGCGGCGGGCGGTCGCCTCGAGATCTTCTCCGGGGTTGGGCTGGCCTTTCGGGATGCCCCAGGGCGCGCGCCGGTTGTAGGCGCCGGCGGGGTGGACCAGCAGCACCTCGAGCTGATCGCCGATCTGTCGATACAGGACCGTCCCCGCAGATTCACGCGACCTGACTTCACCGCGGGTCATAGTGGCACCTTGCGCAAAGAACCGCCGGCGCGCAACCCGAAGTCCTGGGGACGACCGGAGAAATCTACGACTCGGGGACCGCGACCAATTGTTTCGACGGGATGCGCTGGCGGCGATCGGCGGCCGTGGAAGCGGCCCGCGCGACGCTACCCCACGACGCCCTGCGGACCGGAAGGGGGGATCGCGCCAGTGTGATACCGTTGGCGCCGATGTCGATCGAAGCGCGTCAGCGCTGGTTCGCGACGATGATGGAATCGGGGCTCACCCAGCAGATCTTCGGACCTGCCGACGTGCTCCGCCACGCCACGCCCGAGGTGCTGGCGACCAACCTGCCTCCCGAGCTCCTGTCGAAGGTGCTGGCCGCGTCGCTGGCCGCCGGCGCCATGACGCCCGAGCGCGTCCTCGAGACGGTCACCCCCGATGTGATGGCCCGGCACCTCCCGCACGACGTCCTGTGGGAGTGCATCGCCGCCGCGGCCGAGCGTGCCGGGATCACCGGAGGCCGGTGACGATGGCCAGCACGTCGACGCTGTCCGGGCCGCGCGCGTTCTTCGCGACGACCCTGGCGCGCGCCCTCGAGCTGGGCGTGGCGACGCCCGACGATCTGCTGGTGCACGCGACGCCCGACGTGCTGTCGCTGCACCTGCCGCGCGGCGAGTGGCAGAAGCTGATCGCGGCGTGCCTCGCGGCCCCGCGCACCGACGCGCGCCTGGTGGTCGACACGGTCACCGTGCCGGTGCTGTGCGAGCACGTGCCGCTGCCGATCCTGTGGGCGTGCCTGGCGCAGCTGGCGCAGCGCGCCCTCGGCCGCGGCCTGGTCGCGCCGCCGCCGGCGATGACCGCCGCGGCGCCGGTGCCCGCGCCCGTCGTCGCGCCGCCCCCGGCCGTCGCGCCAGCGGCGACGCCGGCGGCCCCGCCGCCCCGGGCGTCCACCGCCGACGAGCGTACCGTCGAGGCGTCGCGGCCGAGCGCGCCGCCGCCGGCGGCACCCGCCGCGGCCCCTGCGCCGTCGCCGAGCCCGCCGTCGCCCGCCGTCGCCGCGCCGCTGCCCGCGGCGCCCGCCACCGCTCGCACGACGACCGAGGGCGCGAGCCGCGCCCGCACCGCGGAGCCCGCGCCGCTCGGTGATCCGCCGGCCCCGCCGCGCCCCGGCAACGGCACCCCGCGGACCACGCTGGGCGCTCGGCGCCCGCAGGCCGCCGCGGCGATCCCGGCGCGCAAGCCCGATGGCCGCGCCCCGGCGGGCCGGGCGTCGACCGCGACCGACTTCGAGATCGAGACCGACCTCGGCGACACCTGGAAGAAGGAGCCCGAGCAGGTCGACGACGATCAGCTGATCGACTGGTCGCAGAACGAAGAGACCCAGACCGGCGAGCCGTTGCCCGGCGGCAAGCGCTGACCGACGCGTCGCGCTCGCGCAGCGCGCGGCTCAGCGGCGGCGCCGCCGCACCAGCAGCGCGCCGAGCGCGCCGGCGGCCAGCACCGTCGCGCCGCCCGCGTGGCCGTGGCCCGACGAGCAGCAGCCCGACTCGTCGTCGCCGCCGCCGTCGACGCCGGCGTCCGCGCCGGTGCCCATCGTGACCGGCACGAACTGATCGATGAACGCGAGCTCGCCAGCGACCGAGGTCTCGAGATCGAAGCCCTGCGTGCACAGGTCGGCGGTGCCGCCCGAGGTGACGCCGGCGACCGCGAGGCCGCCGCCGGCGGCGACGAACGTCGGCCCGCCGCTGTCGCCGTAGCAGGTGGTGCGGCCGACGCTGGCGTCGAAGCACAGGAGGTTGGCGTTGGTGACGCCGGCGTCGTTGACCTGGCCGCAGTCGATCGACGTGACGTCCACCGCGCGCAGCCGGCCGGCGCCGCCGCCGTTGTCGTCGGCGTCGCCGTAGCCGACCTGGGTGACGCTGGTGCCGAACGCCACCGGCGCGCGGTGGATCGGCGTCGGCGCGACGTCGGTGACCGGCGCCGCGAGCTCGATCACCGCGACGTCGTTGTCCCAGGCGACGCCGTCGTAGCCGGGGTTGGCGTGGATCGCGGCCACCGCGACCTCGGTGCCGCCGCTGGTGTCGTTGATGTCGGTGTCCGACAGGCGGATCTTCAGCGACGCCACGGTCTCGCCCTCGACGCAGTGCGCGGCGGTCAGCACCCAGCTCGGGTGGATGAGCGTGCCGGTGCAGAACCAGTTGCCCGGGCCGTTCTCGAGCGCGACGACCGACGGGAAGTCGGCGGACAGGACCTCGCGGCCGCCGATGATCGGTGCGCCGCGGTCGGCCCGGGCGGCGCCGGACGCGAGCAAGGAGAGACACAGGGCGGGCAGGGCGAGGCGATGCATCGGACAGGCTCCAGCGGAGGTGCGATCACCAGCTACAGCAACCGCGGTGCCGGCGACGATGCCACCCCGGGGGCCGCGACGACAGGCCCTTGCGCTCACCGCGGCTGGGGGCCCACACCGCGACCGCTGCCCACCGGCATCAGCCCGGGCATCGTCCCAGCATCCTCGCCGGGCCACCGTCACCAACCACCGTTTCGTGGGCGCTGTAGGGATTGAACCTACGACTTACGCCGTGTGAAGGCGTCACTCTCCCGCTGAGTTAAGCGCCCGAGAGATGGAGAGGTGTTTAACCGTGGTCGCCCCGCGTGTCAACGGCCGGAGCGCGGAAGCTCGCGCGTCGCCGTGATACCAACGACGCATGCAGCGCTCCGTCATCGCCACCCCGGCTGCGCCCGCCGCGATCGGGCCGTACTCGCAGGCCATCCGCGCCGGCAACCTGGTCTTCACCTCCGGCCAGATCCCGCTCGATCCGGCCACCGGGCAGATGGTCACCGGCGACCTCGCCGCCGAGACCCGCCGCGTGCTCGACAACCTCGCCGCGGTGCTGGCCGCCGCCGGGGTCGGGTTCGCCGACGTCGTCAAGACCACGATCTTCCTCACCGACATGGGCGACTTCGCCGCGGTGAACGCGCTCTACGCCGAGCGCTTCAGCGGCGCCCCGCCGGCGCGCTCGACGGTGCAGGTCGCGCGCCTGCCCAAGGACGCCCGCGTCGAGATCGAGATGATCGCGATCGGAGGTGCGTCGTGAGCGACACGATCCAGTCGGTGCTCGTCGAGGATCGCGTCTTCCCGCCGCCGGCCGAGTTCGCCGAGTCGGCGCGGGTCGGCTCGATGGCCGCCTACGAGGCGATGGCGGCGCGCGCCCGCAAGGACCCCGACGGGTTCTGGGCCGAGGTCGCCAAGGAGCTCACCTGGTCGACGCCGTGGCAGCGCGTGCTCGACTGGCAGTCGCCCGACGCCCGCTGGTTCGTCGGCGCGCGCACCAACATCACGGTCAACTGCCTCGATCGCCACCTCGACGGGCCGCGCAAGAACAAGGCGGCGCTCCTGTTCGAGGGCGAGCCCGGCGACACCAAGGTGCTGACCTACCACCAGCTCCACCGCGCGGTGTGCCAGGCCGCCAACGCGCTCCACGATCTCGGCGTGCGCGCCGGCGACTTCGTCGCGATCTACCTGCCGATGATCCCCGAGGCGGTGATCGCGATGCTGGCGTGCGCGCGCATCGGCGCCCCGCACACCGTCGTCTTCGGCGGCTTCTCGGCCGAGGCGCTGGCCGATCGCGTCCGCGACTCCAAGGCGCGCGTGGTCATCACCGCCGACGGCGGCTGGCGGCGCGGCGCGATCGTGCCGCTCAAGGCCAACGTCGACCGCGCGCTGACCCACGGCGAAGGGTGCCCCGACGTCGAGCACGTCGTCGTCGTCCGGCGCACCGGCCAGGACATCGACTTCCGCATCAACCGCGACGTCTGGTGGCACGACACCGTCGACAAGGCCAGCCCGCGCCACACGCCGCCGGCGCTGTCGTCGGAGCACACGCTGTTCTCGCTGTACACCAGCGGCACCACCGGCAAGCCCAAGGGCATCGTCCACACCACCGGCGGCTACCAGGTCGGCGCGTACTACACGTCGAAGCTGGTGTTCGACCTGCGCGACGACGACATCTTCTGGTGCACCGCCGACATCGGCTGGGTCACCGGCCACTCGTACGTCGTCTACGGCCCGTTGATGAACGGCGCGACGGTGATGCTGTACGAGGGCGCGCCCAACCAGCCGGCGCCGGATCGGTTCTGGGACATCATCGAGCGCTGGGGCGTGACGGTCTTCTACACCGCGCCCACCGCGATCCGCGCGTTCATGCGCTGGGGCGACGAGTACCCCGCCGGCCACGACCTGTCGTCGCTGCGCCTGCTGGGCTCGGTCGGCGAGCCGATCAACCCCGAGGCGTGGATGTGGTACCGGCGCACGATCGGCGGCGATCGCTGCCCGGTGGTCGACACCTGGTGGCAGACCGAGACCGGCTCGATCATGATCTCGCCGCTGCCGGGCGCGACCCCGACCAAGCCGGGCTCGGCGACCAAGCCGCTGCCGGGCATCGAGGTCGACGTCGTCGACAAGCACGGCACGTCGTGCGGCCCCAACCAGGGCGGCTTCCTGGTCATCAAGCGGCCGTGGCCGTCGATGCTGCGCACGGTCTTCGGCGACCACGAGCGCTTCGAGAAGACCTACTTCGGCGAGATCCCCGGCGTGTACTTCGCCGGCGACGGCGCCCGCAGGGACGCCGACGGCTACTTCTGGATCATGGGCCGCGTCGACGACGTCATCAACGTCGCCGGCCACCGGCTGTCGACGATGGAGGTCGAGAGCGCGCTGGTCTCGCACCCCAAGGTGGCCGAGGCCGCGGTCGTCGGTCGCCCCGACGAGCTCAAGGGCCAGGCGATCGTCGCGTTCGTGACGCCGCGCGCCGGCGTCGCCGCCGACGAGGCGCTGGCCAAGGAGCTGCGCGGCCACGTCGCCGACCAGATCGGCGCGCTGGCGCGGCCCGAGGAGATCCGCTTCGCCGACGCGCTGCCCAAGACGCGCTCGGGCAAGATCATGCGCCGGCTGCTGCGCGAGATCGCGAGCGGCTCGACCGCGCGCGGCGACACGACGACGCTCGAAGATCAGGCCGTGCTCGAGAAGCTGGCCCAGAGCCACGCCGGCGACGACTGACCGCGGGCGCGGGCGGCGGGGGCTACTTGAACAGCTGCCACCAGCCGCCCTTGGCGCCGCCGCTGCCGCTGGCCTCGGCCTTCTCGCCGCACTTGCAGCGCTGATCCTTGGGCACGCCGCCGAGCACCTGCTCGACGTGCATGCCGCAGCCGGCGAACGTGGGCTTGTTGCACTTGTTGCAGTTGACGCGACGACACATGGCGGACCTCGTGGGGAAGGAGTCTGCCATCCCCTAGAGCACCCCGCGTGCCACCGCGCTTGCCCAGCGCCGCCGCACACTTGCACCACCGGCCCGGATCGCCGCGCAACAGCCTGAAACAGCCGCCGCCCGACGCGGCGCTTCACGGGCTCCGGTTCCGGCACCGACTCCGAGTCCGGCTCCGGCTCCGACTCCGGCACCGGCTCCGGCTCCGTCTCCGACTCCGACTCCGGCTCCGTCACCGACTCCGTCACCGGTTCCGGCTCCGCTCCGACCCGCCCGACCGCCGCTCAACCCGCCCGACCGTCGCGCACCACCCGGGAGGCCGGGCGGACAGCCGTCTCGGGTGGGGGGCCCCGGCGCATGCCGGGGGGAGGGTTTCGCGAGAAACCCTCCGTTAGTCTCAGTGCGTCGTCGGCGGCGTGGTCGGCACCGCGACCACGGTGCGGTCGCTGTCGCCGTCCGACGACTGCGACAGCGGCGCGCCGTCGGTGCGCACGGTCGGCCGGCGCTCGTCGCGCGGCTTCTCGAACGGCGGGCGCGGCATGCGCTTGGCGGCCTTGTCGGCGGCGACCTTCTCGGCGGCCTTCTCGTACTTCGCGGCGACGTCCGAGGCGGCCTTGGCGGCCTCCTTCTTGTCGCTCTCGCGCTCCTCGCGGCGCTTCTCGCGCATGCGGCGCAGGCCGCCGGCCATGATCTCGGCGATCAGCTGGTCGTACTGGATGCCGATCGCCTGGGCGATCAGCACGAGGTCCGAGTAGCCCGGGGTCAGGCCGGGCAGGGGGTTCACCTCGAGCACGTAGATGCGGCCGTCGGCGTCCATGCGCACGTCGACGCGGGCCACGTCGCGGCAGTCGAGCGCCCAGAAGGTCGCGCGGGCGATCTTCTCCATCGCCTTCTGCTCGGCGTCGGTCAGCTTGGCGGGGCACTCGTAGTAGACGTGCTCCTCCCACTCCTGCTTGACCTCGTAGTTGTAGACCGGCCGCTCGGTGTCCTTCTTGAACTTGATCTCCATCGGCGGCAGCACCCGCGGGCGCTTGTCGCCGAGCAGGCCGACCGTGAACTCGCGGCCGGCGATGTACTCCTCGATCAGCGCCGGCTGGCGGTAGCGCTCGACGCACACCTTGACCGCGGCCCGCAGCTCCTCCTCGGTGTCGACCACGCTGGTCGCGCCGATGCCCTTGCTCGAGCCCTCGGCGTTCGGCTTGACGATCAGCGGGAACTTCATGTCCGGCGACAGGCGCTCGCGCGGCGACTCCATCAGCTGGAACTTCGGCGTCAGGATGTCGTGCTGCAGCAGCACCTTCTTGGCCAGCGCCTTGTCGAGCGCGATGGCCAGGGTCGCCGAGTCCGAGCCGGTGTAGGGCACGCCGAGCAGCTCGCACAGCGCCGGCACCTGGGCCTCGCGGTTGCGGCCCTCGACGCCCTCGGCGATGTTGAAGATCAGGTCGACGTCGGCCTCGGCCAGCACCCGCGGCAGGTCGGGGGTGGCCTCGAGGTGGACGACGATGTGGCCCTGGCGCGCCAGCGCGTTGGCGATCGCGATGATCGTCTCCGGCGGATCCCACTCGGCCTCGTCGTCGCCGTCGTGGTCGCGCTTGACGTTGTAGGTGAAGCCGACGCGGATCGGCTGCGACCGGCCGGGGCGGCGGGTCACGCCCAGCTGGCTGGCGGTGGCCAGGCCCGAGCGCAGCGCCGCGGAGTTGAGGATCGACGCGATCGTCTGGCCGTAGCCCATGCCGAGCTGCGACGTCGCCACGAACAGCGCGGCGGTCGGCGCCAGCGACGGGATGGCGTTGGCCTCGAGGAAGTAGATCCGACCGTCGGGCGCGACCCGGAAGTCGAGCCGGGCGATGTCGCGCATGCCGAGCGTGCGGATGACCTCGCTCGAGATCGTGCGCAGCCGCGCCGCGATGTCGCGCGGGATGCCGGCGGGGCAGCGGAACGACACCTTGCCGGGCTCGAGGTTCTTGAGGCGGTAGTCCCAGACGTTGTACGGGCGCTCGGCCGACGTCTCGAGCAGCAGCTCGACCGGGGCCAGGATGCCGCTGTCGTGGCCGACGCCCTCGATGTAGCCGACCAGCACGTCGGTGCCCTCGACGTACTCCTCGACCAGGACGCCGTCGGGGTACGACCGCAGCGCGGCCTTCAGCACCGCCGCCAGGTCCTTGGGCTCGCGCACCACCGAGCCGTCGCGGCCGACCGCGCCCGGCCCGCCGGTGTAGATGCCCTTGCTCGAGCCCTCGTGGTTGGGCTTGACGATGACCGGGAACGCCAGGCCCGGGCCGCGCTCGACGACGCTGTCGAAGTTGCGCGGGTGGACCAGGCAGGCGCGCGGGGTGTCGACGCCGACCCGGCCGACCAGCAGCTTGGTCATCCACTTGTCGAGCGTCAGCGCGTTCACGTACGCGTCGGAGCCGGTGTACGGGATGCCCAGCTCCTCGAACAGCGCCGGGTACAGCGCCTCGCGCAGCTTGCCCTGCTGGCCCTCGGCGGTGTTGAAGATCAGATCGGGATCGATGGCCTCGAGCCGCTCGAGCAAGGTCGACGCCGGACCCGACACCTCGACCTTCTCGACCTCGTGGCCGGCGGCCTCGATGGCGGTGGCGATCGCGTTGACGGTATCGACGCTGTCGAACTCGGCCTCCTTCTCGGAGTGGCGGACGTCAGTGAGCCGGAGGTTGTGCGTGAACGCGACCTTCATCGAGGTTCGACCTGGCCTTCGCGCCGGACGTCACGACCGTAGTGGTACGCGCACGCGCCGACGCTTCCACACGTAGCAAACCGGTGTGACATCGCGCCGTCAAGCGAAAGCGCGCGCGTCTCGTGTTACGACTTCCGGATGGCGGTCACCGAAATCATCGACGTGCGCACCACCACTCGCGCCGAGACGATCGACATCACGTCGCTGGTGCGCGCGGCGGTGAAGCGCAGCGGCATCGACGACGGCATCGCGGTGGTGTTCTGCAAGCACACCACCGCCGGCCTGACGATCCAGGAGAACAACGACCCGGCGGTCAAGGCGGCGCTGATCGCGCACCTCGCGCAGGCGGTGCCGCACGGCGCGGGCGCGGTCAGCGCGGCGACCAACGCCGACGCCCACGTCAAGTCGTCGCTCATCGGCGCGTCGCTCGCGCTGGTGGTCGAGGCCGGCAAGCCGGTGCTCGGCACCTGGCAGGCGATCTACTTCTGCGAGTTCGACGGCCCGCGCAACCGCCAGCTGCTGGTCAAGGTCGTCGGCTGAGCCGCTAACCCTGCGGATCGCGACGGCGATCACGCCGCGCATCGGCGGCTACATCGCCGGGCCGGATCGTGCGTCTATATGCATGTGACCCGACTCCTCGCGCTCCTCGCCCTGGCCGCCGCCGCCTGCGGTGGCCGCGCCCACCCCGCCAGCCCGCGCCCGCCCGAACCCACCGAGGCCTCGACGTCCCGCGACCCCGACGCGGACCTCGCGGGCGCGACGCCCACCGAGCCCGCGGGCGATCCGTCGGCTCGCCCCGGCACCGGCGCCGGCAAGGTCTACGACCTCGAGGAGATCAAGCTGGTCGTGTCCCGCGACCCCGGCGGCGACACGACGATCGAGGCCGTCGCACCGAGCACGCTGCTCGACGAGGGGCGGGCGGCGCTCGCGGCCGGCAAGCCCCAGGAGGCGATCGGGTTGTTCCGGCGCCTGGCCGCCGAGTTCCCGACGTCGCGGCTCGCGCCGGCGGCGCTGTACTACGTCGGCGTCGTCCTCGAGGGGCTGGGCGACGTGAACGGCGCGGTGCTGGCCTATCGCGACGTCGTCGCGCGCTTCCCGACCGGCGAGGAGTCGCTCGACGCCCACCTGCGCATCGCCGGGCTGCAGGCCGAGCGCAAGGACTGGCGCGCGGCCGACGCGACGCTGGCGCAGGTCCTGGCCCGCACCGACCTCGACAACGCCGCGCGCCTCGAGGCGCAGGCGCGCAAGGGCTACGTGCTCCTCGAGCAGGGCCAGCCCAAGGAGGCCGAGGCCAGCCTGAAGGCGGCGGTGGCGACGTGGAACCGCGCCATCCACATCGACGACCGCTACTACATCGCGATGGCGCACTACTACCTGGCCGAGCTCCAGCACCGCGCGTTCACCGCGGTGAAGCTGCGCACGCCGCTCGAGGAGCTCAAGGCCGACCTGGTGCAGAAGGAGGCCCTCGCGGCCGCCGCCTACGATCAGTGGCGCGAGGCGCTCGAGCTGCAGGACCCGTACTGGGCGCTGGCCGCCGGCTACCAGATGTCGCAGATCTTCTTCGAGCTGTGGCAGACCGCGGTGACGTCGCCGTTCCCCGACGGGCTCGACCCCGCGGCGCGGACCTACTACACGACCGACGTCCACGATCGCGTCCGGCGCCACCTGACGACGGCGTTCGACGGCCACGAGATGAACGTGCGGCTGGCCGGCGCGTACGGCGTGTCCAACGCCTGGAGCGAGGCGTCCAAGACCCGCGCGCTGCAGCTCGCGGCGATCCTGGCGCGCGAGGCCAAGGGCGAGATGACCGCGGCGCTGCCGCCGGTGAAGTAGCGCGCGGCGGCCGCTACCGCGCCGACATCTTCTTGCGCAGCTCGGCCTTCACGCGCTCGAACCGCTTGCGCAGCGCCGCCGCCCGGCGCTCGAGGTCGGCGGCGGGCGCGTCCTCCTCGCCGAGGATCTGCGCGACCTCGCGCCAGCCGAGCTCGCGGTCGACGCGCAGCACCAGAAGCATCTGATCCTCCTCGGGGAGGCTGGCGCGCAGCGCGCGTAGCTCGTCCTTCACCGCCGACTGCTGGTGCACCGCGGTGATCGTCCGCACCGCGGCGGCGATGTCGGGCGCCTGCGACAGCGGCACGGCGGCGCCGCGCCGGCGCGCCTCACGCACGCGGCTGGCCGCGTGCCGCGCGAGCATGTAGCACCACGTCCGCGTCGAGCAGCGCCCGTCGTAGCGACGCAGGCTCTGCCACAGCTGCTCGGCGAACACCGCGAAGCCATCGGCGGCCTCGGTCGGATCGGCCAGCACGCCGCTCAGCCAGCCGTAGATCTCGGGCCCCCACGCGCGCAGCGCGCGATCGGTGGCGCCGTCCAGATCGCCGCCGTCGATCAGGGCGCGGAGCTCGGCCTCGGTGGCATCGCGATCGCTCACGAGACCGCGGACTCTACCCACGCGAGCCGCGCCCCGCACGTCGGATCGCGCCGCACCGGAGCCCCCGACGACGCCGGCTGCCGACGGGAGATCGGATCCCGCTGGCGTCTCACCGAAATGCCGCGCAAGCCCGTTGACTTGCGAAAGTTCCTCGCCTATACAACGGCGGCCGTGGCTCATAGGGGCACGGTACCCGCGAATCACCAACGTTTCCGCTGGCGTAGCTCAACCGGTAGAGCACCTGACTTGTAATCAGGAGGTCGCGGGTTCGAGTCCCACCGCCAGCTCTCGAGGCCAGGCACTTCAACACTGCACGAAAATCCGGAGGGGTTCCCGAGTGGCCAAAGGGAGCAGACTGTAAATCTGCCGGCTCCACGCCTTCGAAGGTTCGAATCCTTCCCCCTCCACCGGCCCTAGGGTAGACCACACGGACCCGCGGGTGTAGCTCAGCGGTAGAGCTCCAGCCTTCCAAGCTGGATGTCGTGGGTTCAAATCCCATCGCCCGCTCTCAGAAACCAGTTCGAAAACCAGCCCTCATAGCACAGTGGCAGTGCACTTCCTTGGTAAGGAAGGGGTCGTGAGTTCAATTCTCACTGAGGGCTCTAGCAAGCCAACGATCGTCACCCGCAACAGTCCGCCTACGAGCGTTTGAGGAGCCCGTCGCCATGTCCAAGGAAAAATTCGTCCGCAACAAGCCGCACGTCAACATCGGGACGATCGGCCACGTCGACCACGGCAAGACCACGTTGACGGCGGCGATTACCAAGACCCAGTCGACCAAGGGCCTGGCGAAGTTCACGGCGTTCGATCAGATCGACAAGGCTCCGGAGGAGAAGGCTCGCGGCATCACGATCGCGACCGCCCACGTCGAGTACGAGTCGGACAAGCGCCACTACGCGCACGTCGACTGCCCGGGCCACGCGGACTACATCAAGAACATGATCACCGGTGCCGCGCAGATGGACGGCGCGATCCTGGTGGTCTCGGCGCCCGACGGCCCGATGCCGCAGACCCGCGAGCACGTGCTCCTCGGCCGCCAGGTGAACGTGCCGGCGATCGTCGTGTACCTCAACAAGTGCGACATGATCGGCAAGGGTGACGAGGAGCTCCTCGACCTGGTCGAGATGGAGCTCCGCGAGCTGCTGTCGAAGTACCAGTACCCGGGCGACGACACCCCGATCATCCGCGGCTCGGCGCTCAAGGCGCTCGAGGGCGAGAAGTCGGAGTACGGCACCGACTCGATCCAGAAGCTCATGGAGGCGTGCGACGCCTTCATCCCCGAGCCGAAGCGTGAGACCGACAAGCCGTTCCTGATGCCCGTCGAGGACGTCTTCACGATCACCGGTCGTGGCACCGTCGTCACCGGCCGCATCGAGCGTGGCATCGTCAAGGTCGGCGACAACATCGAGGTCGTCGGCCTCGGCGACACCAAGCAGACCACCTGCACCGGCGTCGAGATGTTCCGCAAGCTGCTCGACGAGGGCCAGGCGGGCGACAACGTCGGCCTCCTGCTCCGCGGCCTGAAGCGCGAGGACATCGAGCGCGGCATGGTGCTCTGCAAGCCGGGCTCGGTCCTGCCGCACACCAAGTTCGCGGCCGAGATCTACATCCTCAAGAAGGAGGAGGGTGGTCGCCACACGCCGTTCTTCAACGGCTACCGCCCGCAGTTCTACTTCCGCACCACCGACGTGACCGGCATCGTCCAGCTGCCGGCCGGCATGGAGATGGTCATGCCCGGCGACAACATCCGGGTCGACGTCGAGCTGATCTCGAAGATCGCCTGCGAGGAGGGCCTCCGCTTCGCCATCCGCGAGGGTGGCAAGACGGTCGGCGCCGGCGTGGTCACCAAGATCAACGCGTGATTGAGAGAGGGTTTTTCGCAAAAACCCTCCCCCGGCATTCGCCGGGGCCCCCACCCGAAACGGCCCGGAGCGTTCAGCGAAGGGTGGAGTAGGGCGACAGCCCGGAGTGATGTCCGGGCTGTCGGCGTTTTCGGTGAGCGGGGAACGAACGGCCCCGGCTCCGGCTTTGGGTCAGCTCCGGCTCCGGCTCCGGCTCCGGATCCGGTTCCGGCTCCGGCTCCGGCTCCGGTTCCGGGTCCGGCTCCGGTTCCGGCTCCGGGTGCGGGCAAATCGCGCGTGGCGATCGCTCCGGAGTGGCGCGACTGCGATTTTTCCGATATCCCCTTGCCCACTTAACGCCAGTGATGTACACGTCCGCTTCCGTCTCGGACGGCCCTCGTCTACCTACTCGGACCCACTGCGCCGGCAACACTGCGAGATTAAAGATTCTTTAGGGGAGTAGCTCAACGGTAGAGCATCCGTCTCCAAAGCGGAGGGCTGCAGGTTCAAGTCCTGTCTCCCCTGCCACGTACCTGCCCGAGTAGCGAGTCGACGCCGCCTTCCAAACGACCCAGAGTCCACCCGTGGCCCAGCAAGAGAACGTACCCAACAAGCCTGTCCACCTCATGTACCTGTGCGGTGGCGTGGTGCTGTTCTACCTGACCCAGTGGACGGTCGACTGGCTGTGGGGGTATTTCAGCACGCCGCCGCGCGAGCTGTACGTGACCCTCGGCTCGATGCTCGTGACCCTGGTCGCGGGCGTCGTGCTCTACCGCCACGACCGCGTGCATACGCTCGCCAACGAGGTCGCCTCCGAGCTTGGCAAGGTCACCTGGCCGACCGCCAAGGAAGTGCGCGCCGCGACCATCGTGGTGATCGTCATGTCGATCATCGCGGCGGTCATCCTGTTCGCCTTCGACTTCGTGTGGTCGAACCTGACGGAGCTGGTCTATGGCTGACCCGACGACGAACGCCACCGAGGCCGCTGAGGCCGCCCCGGGTGCGTCGCCGCTGGCGGCGCAGATGAAGTGGTACATCGTGAACACCTACTCGGGTCACGAGAACAAGGCCAAGCTGACGCTGCTCGAGCGCGTCCGCAACAACGGCCTGTCCGAGTACTTCGGCGATGTGCTGGTCCCGACCGAGAGCGTGATGGAGCTCAAGGCCGGCCAGCGCCGTACCACCACCCGCAAGTTCTTCCCCGGCTACATGTTCGTGCAGATGGTCCTCGACGACCGCACGTTCACGCTGGTCAAGAACACCCCCAAGATCACCGGGTTCCTCGGCGGCATGAAGCCGACCGCGGTGCCCGAGCGCGAGATCACCGGCCTCCAGACCACGGTCACCGAGGGCAAGCAGAAGCCCCGGGCCAAGGTCACCTACGAGGTCGGCGACAACGTCCGCGTCATCGAGGGTCCGTTCGCGAACTTCTCGGCCAAGATCGAAGAGGTCAAGGCCGACAAGCAGAAGGTGAAGGTCTCGGTCTCGATTTTCGGGCGCGCCACGCCGGTCGAGCTTGACTTCACCCAGGTCGAGAAGGCATAGCACCCGCGTTTTTCTTCGCCGACGGCGTCCACGCCCCGGCCCGCACAGCAGGCAAGGTCATGAAGAAGGTCACCGCGATCATCAAGCTCCAGTGTCCCGCCGGTAAGGCGAACCCGTCGCCGCCGGTCGGCCCCGCGCTCGGTCAGCACGGCCTGAACATCATGGCGTTCTGCAAGGAGTTCAACGCGCGGACGGCGCAGATGGGCGACCTGATCATCCCGGTCCTCATCACCGCGTACGCCGACCGCACGTTCACCTTCGTGACCAAGACGCCGCCGGCGTCGATCCTGCTCAAGAAGGCGGCCAAGATCGAGAGCGGCTCGAAGGAGCCGAACAAGACCAAGGTCGGCCAGGTCACCAAGAAGCAGGTCCGCGAGATCGCCGAGCACAAGCTCCCCGACCTCAACACCACGTCGGTCGAGTCGGCCATGCGCACCGTCATGGGCACCGCGCGGTCGATGGGCCTCGACGTCGTCGACTGAGATTCCGGAGGGTTTTTCGCAAAACCCTCCCCCGGCATGCGCCGGGGCCCAGGTGGAGGCAGGGGCTCACCGGCCTCCATGTTCCACCAACGGTCGACGGGGACGTCGGCCGCTCCCGAAACGGCCCAGAACGTTCAGCTGGGACTTCGAAACGGTTCGGTAACGACTTCAATAACCGAGTGACCCCGCCTGGTAGGCCCGCACGCACGACGCGACGCGGGCCGCTCTAGCCAGGCACCACCGGAGGACAAGCAGATGGCTGGCAAGAAATACAAGAAGGCGATCACCGGCTGGGACCCGACCAAGAAGTACTCGGTCGACGAGGCCTGCGCGATCCTGCCCAAGACCAAGATCTCGACCAAGTGGGACGAGACGGTCGACGTCGCGGTGCGCCTCGGCGTGAACCCGAAGTACGCCGACCAGATGGTCCGCGGCTCGGTCGTCATGCCCTCGGGCACCGGCAAGACCAAGCGCGTGCTCGTCATCTGCAAGACCGACAAGGTCAAGGATGCGCTCGAGGCGGGTGCCGACTACGCCGGCAACGACGAGTACATCAACAAGATCAAGGACGAGAACTGGTTCGACTTCGACACCCTGGTCGCGACCCCGGACATGATGGTCTCGGTCGGTAAGATCGGCCGCGTCCTCGGTCCGCGCGGCCTGATGCCGAACCCGAAGGTCGGCACGGTCACCGCCGACATCACCAAGGCGGTCAAGGAGCTCAAGGCCGGCCGCGTCGAGTTCCGCGTCGAGAAGGCGGGCGTCATCCAGACCCCGATCGGCAAGGCCTCGTTCAAGCCCGAGGCGCTCGCGGTCAACCTCCGCGCGCTGCTCGACCAGCTGGTCAAGCTCAAGCCGTCGACGGCCAAGGGCACCTACATGCGGTCGATCACCATCTCGACCACCCACGGCCCGGGCATCAAGGTCGACACCGCCGCCTACGCCGGCGCCGCCGCGGAGTAGCCCAGCGACTCGCTAGCACCATACGACCTCACGACGTCGCAGAAGCGGGCAGGGCAGTCGCCCCGAAGTCCCGCGGAGACCGAGTCGAGTCGCCCCGTCGCCGGATCCATCCGGTGCCGCCGACCCCTCGCTCTCCCCAGACGAGGGGTCGTCGCTTTCCCAGCCACTCGCCGGCCCCGCCGGCTCAACGAAACACGGACAACCACCATGGACAGAGCAGGCAAGGCCGAGATCCTCGGCGAGATCAAAGAGTCGTTCGCCAACGTGGCGTCGGTCGTGATCGCGGACTACACCGGCATCACCGTGCCGGTCGTCACCGCGATGCGCGATGACTTCCGCAAGAACGGCTGCCACTACCGCGTCCTCAAGAACTCGCTGGTCAAGATCGCCGTCAAGGGCAGCTCGATGGAGCCCATGAGCGCGCTCATGACCGGCCCCACCTGCGTCATCTGGTCGAACGAGTCGCCGCAGGCGCCGGCCAAGATCGCGCTCAAGTGGGCCAAGGACCAGCCCAAGTTCACGATCAAGGGCGGCTTCTTCGACGGCCAGCTGCTCGACGCCAAGGGCGTCGACTCGCTGTCCAAGATGCCGGGCAAGGACGAGATCCGCGCCAGCCTGCTCATGACGTTCCTGGCCGGTCCGCAGGACTTCGTCCGCACGCTCATCGCGGGCCCGCAGAACTTCATGTACGTGCTCGACGCCCGCAAGCGCGAGCTCGAGAAGAGCGCGTGATCTTCGAGGACCTTTTCGCAGAAGGTCCTCCCTCCTGAACACGGCCCGGAGCTTCCTGCGCCGGGCCGTCCAAGGCCCCAACCGTTTCTCACCGGTCGCTTGACCGGAAGTCATTCCCTCGGTCACCCGACCGACCCAACCGGGCCTTCCGGCCCAGCATCACTCGAGGCATCTCATGTCGCTCACGCAAGATCAGGTCATCGACTACCTCAGCACGCTCACGGTCATGGACATCGTCAACCTCACCAAGGCCCTCGAGGACAAGTGGGGCGTCAAGGCCGCTCCGGTCGCCGTCGCGGGTCCCGCGGCTCCGGCTGGCGACGCCAAGCCGGCCGCCGAGGAGAAGACCGAGTTCACCGTCGTCCTCAAGGGCAAGGGCGCGGCTCCGATCAACGTCATCAAGGTCGTCCGCGAGATCACCGGCCTGGGCCTGAAGGACGCCAAGGACCTGGTCGACGGCGCCCCGAAGGACGTCAAGGCCGGCGTGCCCAAGGCCGAGGCCGAGGACATCGCCAAGAAGCTCAAGGACGCCGGCGCCGAGGTCGAGATCAAGTAGTTCGACGATCCCGGCGTAGCGCGTCAAATTCGCGGGTTTTCCTGCGAATCAGGCCGCTTACGCTGGGGGACGGAGTTGGCACGGCGGCTTGCATGCCGCAGTTGCCACTTCCTCCGCGTTCCGTGCTATACGCACGCGGCGCCGAGGCCCGGAGTCTATCTCCTCGCCCCGTTGCCGTGTCCGTGTCGCTCGTCGGCACGCACGTCGCTCTACGTTCTCGCTCCTCAGCTCCTCGGCAGTCTTGACGATCGCCTTCTGACCAACCCGGTGAACCGCCCGCTCGGCACTCGCGAGAGTGATCGGGCTTGGGGCGGTCGCCGCGTTTTCGGTCGGCGCTCGTTCGCACCGCTCCGCACTCGTCACGTACGACTCCAACCCGGAAGAGGCACCCACGTCCATGGCGTCGGCCATCCAGAACAACTTCCGCGCCCGCAAGAGCTTCGCCAAGCTCAAGCAGGTCATCGAGATCCCCAACCTGATCGACATCCAGAAGCGGAGCTACGACAAGTTCCTGCAGATGGATATCGCGCTCGATCGGCGCGAGGACATCGGCCTGCAGGGCGTGTTCAAGAGCGTCTTCCCCATCAAGGACTTCTCGGAGACCAGCTCGCTCGAGTTCGTCTCGTACAACCTCGAGAAGCCCAAGTACGACGTCGACGAGTGCCGCGCCCGCGGCATGACCTTCGCCGCGCCGATCAAGGTGGTCATCCGCCTGGTGGTGTGGGACGTCAACGAGGAGACCGGCGTCCAGTCGATCCGTGACGTGAAGGAGCAGGAGGTCTACTTCGGCGAGATCCCGCTGATGACCGACTCCGGCACCTTCATCATCAACGGCACCGAGCGCGTCATCGTCTCGCAGCTGCACCGGTCGCCCGGCGTGTTCTTCGATCACGACAAGGGCAAGACCCACAGCTCGGGCAAGCTGCTGTACAGCGCCCGCGTGATCCCCTACCGGGGCTCGTGGCTCGACTTCGAGTTCGACCACAAGGACATCCTCTACGTCCGCATCGATCGCCGCCGCAAGCTGTACGGCACGGTGCTGCTGCGCGCGCTCGGCTACTCGACGGAGGAGTTGCTCAACTACTTCTACGACACCGAGTTCGTGCACATCGAGGGCAAGGGCAAGTACGCCCGCGAGATCAACTACGAGTTGCTCGTCGGTCAGCGCGCCACCCGCGACATCAAGCACCCCAAGACCAAGGAAGTCCTGGTCAAGAAGAACCGCAAGTTCACCAAGGGTGCGATCCGCAAGCTGCAGGAGTCGGACGTCGACAAGCTGCCGCTCGACGCCGACGAGATCGCCGGCAAGGTCTCGGCCAAGGACGTCATCGACGACGCCACCGGCGAGGTGCTCTTGCAGTGCAACGAGGAGCTGACCGAGCAGAAGCTCGAGGAGCTCCGCGAGCGCGGCGTCATCAAGGTCGAGGTCCTGTTCATCGACAACCTGAACGTCGGGCCCTACCTCCGCAACACCCTGCTCGCCGACAAGCTGCAGGGTCCGGAGGAGGCGATCATGGAGATCTACCGGCGCCTGCGCCCGGGTGATCCGCCCACGATCGAGACCGCCAACAACCTGTTCCAGAACCTGTTCTTCAACGCCGAGCGCTACGACCTGTCGCGGGTCGGCCGCATCAAGCTGAACTACAAGTTCAAGATCGACGAGGCGATCGAGACCCAGATCCTGACCAAGCGGGACATCCTGGAGACGGTCCGCTACCTGATCGATCTGCGCAACGGCAAGGGCGTCGTCGACGACATCGACCACCTCGGCAACCGCCGCGTCCGCGCGGTCGGCGAGCTGATGGAGAACCAGTACCGCATCGGTCTCGTCCGCATGGAGCGCGCCATCAAGGAGCGCATGTCCATGTCGCAGGAGATCGAGACGCTGATGCCGCACGACCTGATCAACGCCAAGCCGGTCTCGGCGGTGGTCAAGGAGTACTTCGGCAGCTCGCAGCTGTCGCAGTTCATGGACCAGACCAACCCGCTGTCCGAGGTCACCCACAAGCGCCGCCTGTCGGCGCTCGGCCCGGGCGGCCTGACCCGCGAGCGCGCGGGCTTCGAGGTCCGCGACGTCCACCCGACGCACTACGGCCGCATCTGCCCGATCGAGACGCCGGAAGGCCCGAACATCGGTCTGATCGCGTCGCTGTCGACGTTCGCCCGGGTCAACGAGTACGGCTTCATCGAGACGCCGTACCGCCAGGTCGAGGGCGCCAAGGTCGACGACACGGTGCACTTCTACTCGGCGCTCCAGGAGGAGGGCCAGATCATCGCGGCGGCCAACGCCGACATCGAGAAGGGCAAGCTCGCCGGTGACTACGTCTCGTGCCGCAAGGGCTCGGACGTCGTCATGACCAAGCCCGAGGACGTGACCCTCATCGACGTCTCGCCGAACCAGCTGGTGTCGGTGGCCGCGTCGCTGATCCCGTTCCTCGAGCACGACGACGCCAACCGCGCGCTGATGGGCTCGAACATGCAGCGCCAGGCGGTGCCGCTGGTCCGCACCATGTCGCCGCTGATCGGCACCGGCATGGAGGGCATCGTCGCCCGCGACTCCGGCGTCACCGTCGTCGCCAAGCGCGACGGCATCGTCGACTTCGTCGACGGCTCGCGCATCGTCGTCCGCCCGACCACCGGCGCGGATCCGACCGCGGCCAAGCCCGACATCTACAACCTGGTCAAGTTCCAGCGCTCGAACCAGAACACCTGCATGAACCAGAAGCCGATCGTCCAGGTCGGCGACAAGGTCAAGAAGGGTGACGTCATCGGCGACGGTCCCGCGACCGAGACCGGCGAGCTGGCGCTCGGCCAGAACGTGGTCGTCGCGTTCATGCCGTGGGGTGGCTACAACTTCGAGGACTCGATCCTCATCAACGAGAAGCTGGTCAAGAACGACGTCTTCACCTCGATCCACATCGAGGAGTTCGAGTGCGTCGCCCGCGACACCAAGCTCGGCAAGGAAGAGATCACCCGCGACATCCCGAACGTCGGTGAGGAGGCCCTGGCCGACCTCGACGACTCGGGCATCGTCCGGGTCGGCGCCGAGGTCAAGGCCGGCGACATCCTGGTCGGCAAGATCACGCCGAAGGGCGAGACCCAGCTGTCGCCCGAGGAGAAGCTGCTCCGCGCCATCTTCGGCGAGAAGGCCGGCGACGTCCGCGACACCTCGCTGCGCGTCCCCCCGGGCGTGACCGGCGTGGTCATCGGCGCCCGCGTGTTCGCGCGCAAGGGCACCGACAAGGACGAGCGCGCGGCCGCCATCGAGGAGGCCGAGACCGAGCAGCTCAACCGCAACAAGAAGGACGAGATCAAGATCATCTCCGAGGCCTACTACTCGAAGATGAAGGAGCTCCTCGTCGGCAAGACCACGGCGTCGCGCCTGGTCGACGACAAGGGCAAGGTCCTCCTGCCGAAGGGCGAGAAGATCACCCTCGAGATGCTCGCCGAGGTCGCGCACAAGTACTGGCCGGAGATCCAGCTGGTCGAGGGCGACGGCAAGACCGAGGAGCAGATCGAGAAGCTGGCCCGGATGCGCGAGGAGGACGTCCACGCCATCGAGACCCAGTACTCGGACAAGATCGCCAAGCTGACCAAGGGCGACGAGCTGCCGCCCGGCGTCATCAAGCTGGTCAAGGTCTACCTGGCCATCAAGCGCAAGCTGTCGGTCGGCGACAAGATGGCCGGCCGCCACGGCAACAAGGGCGTCGTCTCGCGGCTCCTCCCCGAGGAGGACATGCCGTACCTCGAGGACGGCACCCCGGTCGACATCGTCCTCAACCCGCTGGGCGTCCCGTCGCGCATGAACGTCGGCCAGATCCTGGAGGTCCACCTCGGGTGGGCCGCCAAGCAGCTGGGCCGGCAGATCGACGCGTACCTGTCGACCAACTGGAGCGGCGACGTCCTCAAGGAGAAGCTGAAGAAGCTGTTCCCGGCGGACGACATGAAGGCCTTCATCGACAAGCTGAAGGAGGACGACGTCGGTCGGTTCGCCGGCAAGCTGCGCGCCGGCGTCCACTTCGCGACGCCGGTGTTCGACGGCGCTGACGAGAGCGAGATCAAGACGGCGCTGAAGATGGCCGGCCTGCCGTCCAACGGCCAGGCCCGCCTGATCGACGGCAAGAGCGGCATCCCGTTCGAGCACCCGGTCACCGTCGGCGTCATGTACATGCTGAAGCTGCACCACCTGGTCGACGACAAGATCCACGCCCGCTCGATCGGCCCGTACTCGCTCGTCACCCAGCAGCCGCTGGGCGGCAAGGCGCAGTTCGGCGGTCAGCGCCTCGGCGAGATGGAAGTCTGGGCCATGGAGGCCTACGGCGCGGCCTACGCGCTGCAGGAGTTCCTGACGGTCAAGTCGGACGACGTGCTGGGCCGCACCCGCATGTACGAGTCGATCGTCAAGGGCGACCACGTGCTCGAGGCCGGCCTGCCGGAGTCGTTCAACGTGCTGCTCAAGGAGCTCCAGGCCCTGTGCCTCGACGTCGAGCTCATCGAAGACCCGACCCAGCCGCGCAAGACCGAGGCCCCGAGCCCCGGCATCCCGGCTGGCCTCGCGGCGCTGGCCCGCGAAGTCGCTGACAAGGTCGGCTCGGCCGGGTGACGGTGGGCCCGGGCGACCGGGCCCCCGCCACCCCTCGCACTCTCGTATCGCTTTACTGGCGCGGCTGACCGCGCTCGCTGTACTCGGAAGGAACCACCGTGAAGGACATCTTCAACTTCTTCGAGAAGCCCAAGGACCCCCGCTCGTTCTCCGCGATCCGCATCATGCTGGCGTCGCCGGAGCGCATCCGCGAGTGGTCGCACGGCGAGGTCAAGAAGCCCGAGACGATCAACTACCGGACCTTCAAGCCGGAGCGCGACGGCCTCTTCTGCGCGAAGATCTTCGGGCCGGTCAAGGACTACGAGTGCAACTGCGGCAAGTACAAGCGCATGAAGCACCGCGGCGTCGTGTGCGAGAAGTGCGGCGTCGAGGTGATCCAGTCCAAGGTGCGCCGCGAGCGCATGGGCCACATCACGCTGGCCACGCCGGTCGCGCACATCTGGTTCCTCAAGTCGCTGCCGAGCCGCATCGGCAACCTGCTCGACATCCCGCTCAAGGACCTGGAGAAGGTCCTGTACTGCGAGAGCTACATCGTCATCGACCCGAAGGACTCGGGCCTCGAGCGCTGTGAGCTCTTGAGCGAGGAGCAGTACGGCAAGCGCCTCGACGAGCTGGGCGGCGACGCGTTCGACGCCGGCATGGGCGCCGAGGCGATCCTCGGCCTGCTCCGCCAGCTGGACATCATCCAGCTGGCCGAGACCCTGCGCCAGGAGATGCGCGAGGTCAGCTCGGAGGCCAAGCGCAAGAAGATCGCCAAGCGGCTCAAGGTGGTCGAGGCGTTCCGCGAGAGCGGCAACAAGCCCGACTGGATGATGCTGACGGTGGTCCCGGTCATCCCGCCGGATCTGCGGCCGTTGGTTCCCCTCGACGGTGGTCGCTTCGCGACGTCGGACCTCAACGACCTCTACCGCCGCGTCATCAACCGCAACAACCGCCTCAAGCGCCTGCAGGAGCTCAACGCTCCCGAGATCATCATCCGCAACGAGAAGCGGATGCTGCAGGAGGCGGTCGACGCGCTGTTCGACAACGGCCGTCGCGGCAAGACCATCACCGGCCCGAACAAGCGGCCGCTGAAGTCGCTGTCGGACATGCTCAAGGGCAAGCAGGGCCGGTTCCGCCAGAACCTGCTCGGCAAGCGCGTGGACTACTCGGGCCGCTCGGTCATCGTGATCGGCCCCGAGCTCAAGCTCCACCAGTGCGGCCTGCCCAAGAAGATGGCGCTCGAGCTGTTCACGCCGTTCATCTACAACAAGCTCGAGGAGCGCGGCCTGGTCACGACGATCAAGTCGGCCAAGAAGCTCGTCGAGAAGGAGCGGCCGGAGGTCTGGGACATCCTCGAGGAGGTGATCAAGGAGCACCCGGTGATGCTCAACCGCGCGCCGACGCTCCACCGCCTCGGCATCCAGGCGTTCGAGCCGGTGCTCACCGAGGGCAAGGCCATCCAGCTCCACCCGCTGGTGTGCGCGGCGTTCAACGCCGACTTCGACGGCGACCAGATGGCGGTCCACGTGCCGCTGTCGATCGAGGCCCAGATGGAGGCCCGCGTGCTCATGATGAGCACGAACAACATCCTGTCGCCGGCCAACGGCAAGCCGATCATCGTCCCCTCGCAGGACATCGTGCTCGGCCTCTACCACATGACCCGCGAGCGCCCGTTCGCGCGCGGCGAGTACCGCGAGGACAAGAAGGGCCGCCCGGTCCGCGGGGCGTTCTCGTCGGTCGACGAGATCCGCATGGCCTACGACCACGGCGAGGTCCACCTCCAGGCCGCGGTCAAGGTCCGCATGACCGACAAGGACGGCGTCACCAAGCTGGCGTCGACCACGGTCGGCCGCGCGCTCCTGTACGAACTGTGCCCGCGCGAGGTCCCGTTCGAGGCCGTCAACAAGGTGATGGGCAAGAAGCAGCTCGCCGAGCTGATCGACCTCGTCTATCGCGAGTGCGGCCAGAAGGCCACGGTGCTCCTCGCCGACGCGCTGCGCACGACCGGGTACACCCAGTCGACCCGGGCCGGCATCTCGGTCTGCATCGACGACATGGCGATCCCGGCCTCGAAGGAGAAGCTGCTCGACGGCTCCAAGAAGGAGGTCGCCGAGATCGAGGAGCAGTACACCGAGGGTCTCATCACCGACGGTGAGCGCTACAACAAGGTGGTCGACATCTGGGCGCAGTGCGCCGAGGCGATCTCCAAGGACATGATGCGCGACATCTCCACCCAGGAGTTCAAGGACCCGGACGGCAAGCTGGCCGACCGGACCGCGCCGTCGTTCAACTCGATCTTCGTCATGGCCGACTCGGGCGCCCGTGGCTCGCAGCAGCAGATGCGCCAGCTGGCCGGCATGCGCGGCCTGATGGCCAAGCCGTCGGGCGAGATCATCGAGACGCCGATCACGACGAACTTCCGCGAGGGCCTGACCGTCCTCCAGTACTTCATCTCGACCCACGGCGCCCGCAAGGGCCTCGCCGACACCGCGCTCAAGACCGCCAACTCGGGGTACCTGACGCGGCGTCTGGTCGACGTGTCGCAGGACAACATCGTCAGCGAGTTCGACTGCGGCACCCGCCAGGGCATGGAGATGATGCCGCTGATCGAGGGCGGCGAGATCATCGAGCGCCTCGGCGACCGCATCCTCGGCCGCGTCGCGATGGAGGACATCGTCGACCCGTACACCGGCGAGGTGCTGGTCCCGGCCAACAGCGAGATCGTCGAGGATCACGTCAAGATCATCGAGAACTCGGGCATCGACCGGGTGAAGATCCGCTCGGTGCTGTCGTGCGAGACCCGCCGCGGCATCTGCACGCTGTGCTACGGCCGTGACCTGGCGCGCGGCCAGATGGTCAACATCGGCGAGGCGGTCGGCGTGATCGCGGCGCAGTCGATCGGCGAGCCGGGCACCCAGCTCACGATGCGCACGTTCCACATCGGTGGCGCCGCCGCGCTCCGCACCGAGCAGAGCTCCCTCGAGGCGCGCAACGACGGCTCGGTCAAGCTCAACAACGTCCAGGTGGTCAAGAAGAAGGAACACTGGGTGGTGATGAACCGCCAGGGCGAGGTCGTGCTGTGCGACGAGCTCGGCCGCGAGCGCGAGCGCTACGGCCTGCAGTACGGCGCCAAGCTGTTCGTCAAGGAGGCCGACAAGGTCAAGGGCGGTCAGCTCCTGGCCGAGTGGGATCCGTACGCGATGCCGATCGTCACCGAGGTCGGCGGCTACGTCGCCTACGGCGACATCGTCGACGGCGTGACCATGCAGGAGACCCTCGACGAGGTCACCGCGATGTCGCGCAAGACCGTCATCGAGAGCAAGGACGCCGACAGCCGTCCGCGCATCGCGCTGCGCGACGAGGCCGGCGAGTCGGTCAAGGTCCCGGGCACCGACAACGAGGCCAAGTACTTCCTGCCGGTGGGCGCCAACATCTTCGTCAACGACGGCGACTTCGTCGAGGCCGGCGACGTGGTGGCGAAGATCCCGCGCGAGACCACCAAGACCAAGGACATCACCGGCGGTCTGCCCCGCGTCGCCGAGCTGTTCGAGGCCCGCAAGCCGAAGGACCACGCCGTCATCGCCGAGATCGACGGCACGGTGCACTTCGGCAAGGACACCAAGGGCAAGCGCAAGGTCGTCATCGTCCCCGAGGTCGGCGATCCGTCCGAGTACCTCATCCCCAAGGGCAAGCACCTCAGCGTCCGCGAGGGCGATCGGGTGCGCGCCGGCGAGGCGCTGATGGACGGCCCGGCGAACCCGCACGACATCCTCCGGGTGCTCGGCGAGCGCGCGCTGGCCAAGTACCTGGTCGACGAGATCCAGGAGGTCTACCGCCTCCAGGGCGTGCGCATCAACGACAAGCACATCGAGGTCATCGTCCGGCAGATGCTGCGCCGCGTGACCGTGGTCGACCCGGGCGACACCAACTTCCTGGTCGACGAGGCGGTCGAGAAGCACATCTTCGACGAGGAGAACGAGCGCGTGATCCTGGCCGGCGGCCAGCCGGCCAAGGGCGACCCGCTGCTGCTGGGCATCACCAAGGCCTCGCTGTCGACCGAGTCGTTCATCTCGGCGTCGTCGTTCCAGGAGACCACCAAGGTGCTGACCGAGGCCTCGATCAACGGCCGGGTCGACTACCTGCGCGGCCTCAAGGAGAACGTCATCATGGGCCGGCTGATCCCGGCCGGCACCGGCCTGGGCGCCTACAAGCGCCTGACGGTGGACGTCAACAGCGACGCCGACGACGAGGTCGACGCCGACGTGGTGTAGCCGCCGGCCCGCACGGGCGGGCGGCGCTGACTGGTAGCGACGGTCGACGGCTCGCGGTACCCCCGCGGGCCGTCCGCATTTTCGGCGGGCGGGTGTGAACCGGCGGCCGGCGGCGTGGCGAAAACCCGCGTCGCCGCCACACCGCCGATGTAGGCACGGCCGGGTGGGGGCGGCGCCTTGTGATGGCGCGCACCTCGCGCGCCTGGCCTCGGTCGTGCAATCATAACTTTCAGGCCCGTACGCCGTCGTACGTCCCGACGATGACCACCCCGTCCGCATCGAGCACCGCCACCGACCTCGCGCCCGGCCAGCAGGTCGGCGAGTACGTGATCGACTCGCTGATCGGCGCCGGCGGGTTCGGGACGGTGTTCCGGGCGACCCACCCGCTGATCGGCAAGCAGGTGGCGATCAAGGTGCTGTCGCGCGCGTACTCGGCGCAGCCCGAGATGGTCTCGCGGTTCGTCGCCGAGGCGCGGTCGGTCAACCAGATCCGCCACCGCCACATCATCGACATCTTCGGCTTCGGCCAGCTCGAGGACGGCCGCCACTACTTCGTGATGGAGCTGCTCGAGGGGCAGCCGCTGGACGTCTTCCTCGAGAGCCACGGCCGGCTGCGGCTGGACGAGGCGGTGCCGGTGCTGCGCGGCGTGGCCCGCGCGCTCGACGCCGCCCACGAGAAGGGCATCATCCACCGCGACATCAAGCCGGAGAACATCTTCCTGGTCGCCGATCCCGAGGGCGGCTGGTTCCCCAAGCTGCTCGACTTCGGCATCGCCAAGGCGTTCGGCGGGCCGAGCGAGGGCATGCACAAGACCCGGACCGGGGCGCCGATCGGCACGCCGTACTACATGTCGCCCGAGCAGTGCCGCGGGCGCGACGTCGATCACCGCACCGACATCTACGCGTTCGGCTGTGTGGCCTACGAGCTCCTGACCGGCCAGGTGCCGTTCTCGGGCGAGGACTACATGGAGATCCTGATGAAGCAGATCGGGGAGGAGCCGCCGCGGGTGTCGGCGACCGTCCCCGAGCTGGCCGCGCTGGACGACGCGGTGGCGTGGATGATGGCGAAGGATCCGGCGGCGCGCCCGGCCAACCTGGTCGCGGCGATGGCGTCGCTCGAGCAGTCGGCGGCGACCAGCGGCCACGCGCTGCCGCAGGCCCGCGCCAGCGCCGACCTGCCGCGGGCGACGCCGTCCGCGCTGTCGGGCGTCCGCACGCCGATCCCGGCGACCCGACCGCTGGCGTCGGCCGAGACCGTCGACCTCAGCCCGGCGACGCCGGCGGCGACCAAGCTCGGGACCGCGCCGACGATGGCCGCGGCGCCGTCGGTCACGATCCCGCCGTCGACGACCGGCGCTCCGTCGATCACCGGCGCGCCCGGCGAGCCGCTGGCGCCGGCGCGGCGCCGCGGGGTCGTCGTCGTCGCCGGCCTGGTGGTGGTCGCGGCGATCGCCGCCGCCGTGGTGCTGAAGCTGACCAGCGGCGGCAAGGGCGGGGCGGCGCCGGCCGCGCCGACCGCCGGCTCGGTCGCCACGCCGCCGCCGGTGACGCCGCCGCCGGTGACGCCGCCGCCGGTGACGCCGCCGCCGGCGCCGACCACGGTGACGATCGCCGTCACCGGCACGCCGGCCGGCGCCACGGTGACCGGCCCCGGCGGCGTGACCACGACGCTGCCCGGCGAGCTCACGCTGCCCCGCGGCGACGCGCCGGTCGAGCTGACGGTGTCCGCCGACGGGTTCGTCACGACGCGCTCGACGGTGGTGCCGGCCCAGGCCGCCAGCGTCGTCGTGAACCTGGCCGCGGCGCCGCCCGCCGGCAAGAAGCCGCCGCGCACCGGCCGCGGCTCCGGCGGCGGCAGCGGCAACGCGCTGCTCGAAGACCCGTTCAAGAAGAAGCACTGACCGGCGCCGCCGGTCCGCTCACTCGCCTGTCGGAGGTCGCATGCACGTCACTCGTCTACGAGCGCGCCTGGGGTGCGCGCTCGCTTCCACCGTCGTGGTCGCGTCGCTGCTCGCCGCGGCGGGGTGCACGTCGCTGCCGTCGGTCGAGCCCGGCGGCTGCGGCGACGGCATCGTCGAGCCCGAGCGCGGCGAGGACTGCGACCGCGGCGGCGACTGCGGCGCGCCCGGCACGGCGCAGGCGTGTCGGCTGACCTGCACGGTCACCACCGATTGCCCGGCCGGCGCGGTGTGCGGCGCGACCGGCGTGTGCTCGGTCCCGGCCGCGCGGTTCGAGCGCGCCGACGGCGACGAGCTGCCGTTCACGTCGCGGTTCCTGATCGCCAGCGACGTCGACGACGACGGCGACGCCGACCTGGTCGGGGTCGACGACGTCGCGGTGGCGGTGCGCGCCGGTGCCGCCGGCGCCACGTTCGCCCCGCCGGTGATGCTGCCCGGGGTGCCGGTCCAGGGGCTGCCGGTGGCCGCCGACTTCACCGGCGACGGCGCCGACGACGTCGTGTTCTCGGCCGGCATCGGCACCGAGGTGCTGACCGCCGCCAACGCCGGCATCTTCGAGCCGACGTTCCAGCCGACCTTCAACCTCGGCGGCACCGGCGGCTTCGTCGCGAACACGATCGTCTACGCGCAGCCCTCGCCCGACGACGGCCGCGACGCGGCGGTCGGCTCGCTGGTGGTCGCGGTCGATCTCGCGCCGGGCGTCGCGTGCCCGAGCGGGTGCTCGGTGCTGTCGATCGACGACGAGGCGGTGCTGATGCCGGGCCACGCCGACGCGCTGCTGGTGCCGCGCCTGCCGATCGCGCAGGTGCGGACGCCGGCCAACCCGGCGCGGGAGGAGTTCGTCGTCGCGCTGCCGTTCGCCGACAGCAACCCCGGCCTGCCCGGCGACCAGGACGGCCTGTTCCTGGCGCGGGTGCAGACCGGCCTCAACCCCGGCGACGCCGCGACGCTGTCGCCGCCGGTGCCGGTGACGCTGCCGGTCGGCGCCAAGCTGGTCGGCGCGTCGTTCGCCGATCTCGACGGCCTCGCCGGGCGCGAGCTGGTCGTCAGCTACACCGTCGCGCAGGTGGCGAAGCTGGCCATCGCGGTCGGTCGCGCCGACGGCAGCTTCGGGGCGCTGACGCCGGTGAGCTTCGCCGGTGGCGTCGCCGCGCCGACGCCGCTGGCGTTCGTCGACGTCACGCCGGGCTACTACGACGAGCTGCTCGCCGCCGACGGGGTCTCGCTGATCTCGTGCGACCTGATCGGGTCGAGCTGCGAGCGGACCTCGGTGTCGGCGGCGTCGGTGCCGTGGCAGGACGTCGCGGTCGGCGATCTCGACGGCGACGGCTTCACCGACGTGGTCGCGGCCCGCAAGTCGACGTCGACGATCGACGTCCGGCTCGGGACCGGGCTGCCGTTCTTCTGGAACCCGGCGTCGATGTCGGCGCCCGGCGAGGTCAAGGCGATCCGCGTCGGCGACTTCGACGGCAACGACGTCGCCGACGTCGCGGTCGCGTTCTCGACCGACGGCACCGGCAGCGCCGTCGATCTGGCGATGGCGTTCGGCGCGTACCTCGCGCCGCCGGCGGCGCCGGTGCGGATCGCGCGGATCGGCAAGCTGCTGGCGCTCGAGCCGTCGCAGCAGGTCGCGCTCGGGCTCGACCTCGTCGAGGATCTGCTGATGGTGTTCGAGCGCGGCGGCACCCGCTCGGGCTCGGTGCTGCTCGGCTCGTCGACCCGCAACCTGATCGCGCCGCAGCTGCCGACCGGCGAGGGACAGCCGGTCGGCGTCGAGTCGCTCACCGTCGAGGCGGTGGTGGCGACGCCGTTCGCCGGCCAGCCGACGCCCAGCCTGATCTCGCTGGTGGTCGGACGCGGCCTGTTCGAGACCCGGCCGCGCAGCGTCGGGCTGTGGCGGCTGGTCGCCGACGGCAACGGCGACCTGACCGCGACCGCGATCGTCGCCGCCGCGACGCCGGCGGTGCTGGTGTCGGCGTTCGAGTTCGCCGACGCGCTGTGGACCGCGATCGTCGGCGCCGACGGCGTCACCCGGATCTACGGCGGCGATCGCCGCGGCGCGATCGCGCTGGTGCCGCTCAGCGGGTGCCCCGCGGCGTGCGCGCTGCAGCAGCCCGAGGCGCTGTTGCCCGCCGACGCCGGCGACGCCATGCAGATCGCGCAGCTCACCAACCTCGACCTCGACGGCGAGGGCGCGCGCGAGCTGGTGGCGATCCGCTCGCCGCGTGGCGAGATCGCGCGGGCCAGCGAGGTGCTGATCTGGCGGGGCGGGGTCGGCGCGGCCGAGACCGTGACCGTCCCCGACGGGCGGCGCGCCTACGCGGCCGCCGCGCTGCGCACCTCGGCCGAGGGGCCCGCCAGCCTGGTGGTCGCGACCGACGGCGGCCTGCTGCTCGCCGCGCCCGACGCCGGCGGCCGCTACGGCGCGCTGGCGCCGGTCGACCTCGCGGTCCGCGACGCGGCGGGCGAGCCGACGGCGGCCGTCGAGCCGGACGCGGTCGGGATCACCGTCGCCGACCTCGATCGCGACGGCCTCGACGACCTGATCGTCAGCCGCGGCAGCGATCCGCGCACGCCGAGCGCGCTGGCGATCTACACCCAGGCCCACGTGCCCGGCGGCGCCGGGCTCGCGGCGGGGGAGGGCAAGTGATGCGCGCCATCGTCGCCACGTTGATCCTCGCGCTGCTCGCCGCGACCGCCGCGCCGGTCGCCGCCGACGACCGCAAGACCGCCGAGAAGCACTTCCGCACCGGCGAGCGGCTGTTCTCGGCCGGCGACTTCGTCCACGCCGCCGGCTCGTTCGAGCAGGCCTTCGCGACGCTGCCGCTGCCGGCGATCGCGTTCTCGGCGGCGCAGGCCTACCGGCTGGCGTGGGCCAAGGCCAAGGACAAGGACCCGGCGCTGTTGCAGCGCGCGGTCGCGCTGTACCGGATCTACGTCGAGCAGGACCCCAGCGGCGATCGCGTCGTCGAGGCCAGCGCCGCGCTCGGCGATCTCGAGCCGCTGCTGGGCAAGGTCACCGGCACCGGCGCCGCACCGGTGATCCCCAAGCTGACCGGCGTGACGATCACCTCGGCGCTGCCCGGGGTGAAGGTCGCGATCGACGGCGCCGCGCCGGTCGGGCTGCCGCTGGTCAAGGAGCTGCCGGTCGGCGCCCACACCGTCGTCGCGAGCGCCCCCGGCTACGCCGAGCGCACGCTGCCGGTGGCGACCGTCGACGGCGCGCTGGTGCCGGTCGAGATCGAGCTCGACGCGCTGCCGGCCCGGGTCACGCTGGCGCTCGAGGCCGGCTCGGCGGTGGCGATCGACGGGCGGGCCGCCGACGGCGACGTCCGCCGCGGCGTCGCGGTGCCGGCCGGTCGCCACCTCGTGACGGTCACGCGGCGGGGCCGCCGCGCGTTCGCGCAGGAGTTCGAGGTCGGCCGCGGCGAGGCGATCGCGATCACCGCGCGCCAGCCGGTCACCAGCCAGCGGCGGATCGCGACGTGGGTGCTGTACGGCGCCGGCGCGCTGGCGGTCGGTGCTGGCGTCGCCGGTACGTTCGCCTACCTCTCGGACGCCGACGCCGCGGCGCTGGCCGATCGCCGCGCCGACCGCGGCCTGTCGATCGACGAGGTCGCCCGCTACGAGGCGCTGCGCACCGAGCGCGACGATCGCCGCGCGCTGGCGTACGGCCTGGCCGGCGGCGCGCTCGCGGTCGGCTTCACCGGCGCGCTCCTGTACTGGTTCGATCGCGACGAGCCGCGCGGCCTGCCGGCGATCGCGCCGACGGTGTCGGGGGACGGCGCCGGCGTCGCGGTGGGCGGGGCCTTCTAGCCCGCGCCGCCGCCCCGGCCCGCCATCGTCCCCGTTGGCAATCGCGATCGATCCGGGCTAGGGTGAACCCAATGGGTATGTCGTCGAAGCGTGTGACCCCGGTTGCCACCACCCTCACGTTCCCGAAGTTCTGGACGTGGCTGCAAGGTCACGTCAACTGCATCGTGCGGGCGGGGACGCCGGAGGTGGTGCTGTTCGACCACGACGACTTCCACTGGACGCTGCTCGCCGAGGACGACACCACCCGCGTCGTGCAGCTCGCCCGCGGCAAGGAGCTGGTCGGCGAGCTGGTGCTGTTCCCGACCGAGATCGCCTACGTGCAGACCGAGCCCGGCGAGCAGGAGGGCGAGTTCCTCTTCGACTGCATGATCGAGACGGAGAGCGCCCGCGAGGTCGCCTACCACTTCGTGATGGCGCACCCGTACGAGACCTCCGAGCACCCGCGCGCCAAGTCCGCGGGCGACAAGTGGACGCACTAACATAAGAGGGTTTGTCGCCAAACCCTCCCCCCGCATGCGCCGGGGCCCCCTCCCAAGACGTCCGGAACGTGGCGCGGGAGGGTCGTGACGACACCGGCGGGGGCGTTGCGCGCGAGATTGGGA
The DNA here is from genome assembly GCA_016794525.1 of Myxococcales bacterium. Lineage (GTDB taxonomy): Bacteria > Myxococcota_A > Polyangia > Haliangiales > Haliangiaceae > UBA2376. Next base: position 111,916 of record JAEUJY010000165.1, on the reverse strand, counting down.
TCGGGATCCCGATCCCGTTCCCGGACCCCGATCCTGATCCCGTTCCCGTTCCGGATCCCGATCCCGATCCCGTCCCCGATCCCGTCCCCGATCCGGGCCCCGTGCCCGTGCCCGTGCCCGTGCCCGTGCCCGATCTCTCTCTCCCCCCCTCTCCACCATCGAATCCGGACCGTCGGGGGCCCGATCTCGTGGGTTGGCCGCACGATCCGCTTGACAGGGGAGGGTCGGTAAGTAAAGTCTCGCGCCTCGCCGTCGGGACCTTTCCGTCTGGCACATCGCTCCTGGAGTCCGCTGCCACATGCCTACGATCAACCAACTGGTTCGCCACGGTCGCGAGATGGTCAAGACCAAGACCGCCTCGCCCGCGCTCAAGTCCTGCCCGCAGAAGCGCGGCGTGTGCACCCGCGTGTACACCACGACCCCCAAGAAGCCGAACTCGGCGCTGCGCAAGGTCGCCCGTGTCCGCCTGACCAACCAGATGGAAGTCACGTCGTACATCCCGGGCGAGGGGCACAACCTGCAGGAGCACTCGGTCGTCCTCATCCGCGGCGGCCGCGTGAAGGACCTCCCGGGCGTTCGCTACCACATCATCCGCGGCACGCTCGACACCACTGGCGTGGCGAACCGCAAGCAGAGCCGGTCCAAGTACGGCACCAAGCGCCCCAAGTAGCCTGAGGATCGGAAGAAGCCATGCCCCGTAAAGGTGAAGTTCCCAAGCGCCGCGTCCTGCCGGACCCCAAGTTCACGGACGCCCCCGCCGACATGCGTCGTCGCATCACCAAGTTCATCAACGTGGTGATGTCGGACGGCAAGAAGTCGACCGCCGAGCAGATCGTCTACAAGGCCCTCGACCTGGTCGCCGAGCGCGCCAAGGACGACCCGCTGAAGGTGTGGGACCGCGCGCTGGGCAACGTCCGGCCCAAGGTCGAGGTCAAGAGCCGCCGCGTCGGTGGCTCGACCTACCAGGTGCCGGTCGACGTCCGCCCCGATCGCTCGCTCGCCCTCGGCATGCGCTGGCTGGTCGAGTACGCCCGCGGCCGCAACGAGAAGACGATGGTCGACCGCCTCGCCAACGAGATCGTCGACGCCGCGCAGAACCGTGGCAACGCGGTCAAGAAGCGCGAGGACGTGCACAAGATGGCCGACGCCAACAAGGCGTTCGCCCACTACCGCTGGTAACCACCAGCGCGCGACGAGGCCGGGTTCGCCCGGCCTCGCTCGTTTCTGGCAGACCTGTTTCGAGCTCACACCGTCGAGGAGGCGAGGACACCGATCACGAACAGCACGGGGGCATGGCAGGCGGCGCACGCGCCGAACCACCACGCCTGACAACAGGATCGCCGCCGAGCTCGCTCGGACCCGATCCGGCGGCGACCACCTCGCCGCGCCACCGTCTCGGTGCCCCCGCCCGCCGTCCGCTCTCGGACCCCTCGACGATGACGTGACCCGCTCGGCCCCCCGCGCCAGCCACCCGATCGCGCGCGTGCGCAACATCGGGATCATGGCCCACATCGACGCGGGCAAGACCACGACGACCGAGCGCATCCTGTTCTACAGCGGCGTGATCTCGCGGCTGGGCGAGGTCGATCACGGCTCGGCCACGACCGACTGGATGGAGCAGGAGCAGGAGCGCGGCATCTCGATCACCGCCGCGGCGACGGTGTTCGGCTGGCGCGATCACCAGGTCAACCTGGTCGACACCCCGGGCCACGTCGACTTCACGATCGAGGTCGAGCGCAGCCTGCGCGTGCTCGACGGCGCGGTCGCCGTGTTCGCCGCGACCGAGGGCGTGCAGGCGCAGAGCGAGGCGGTGTGGCGCCAGGCCGACCGCTACCACGTGCCGCGGCTGGCGTTCGTCAACAAGTGCGACCGCGTCGGCGCCGATCCCGAGATGGTCGTGCGCGAGCTCGCCGATCGCCTGGGCGCGCGGCCGCTGGTGCTGCACCTGCCGCTCGGCCTCGGCGACGACTTCGTCGGCGTGATCGACGTGATCAGCCGGACCGCGCGGGTGTGGGACGAGGACAGCCTCGGCGTGCGCTTCGACGACGGCCCGATCCCGACGAGCCACGCGGCGGCGGCGGCGGCGGCGCGCGAGGCGCTGCTCGGCGCGATCGCCGATCTCGACGACGGCTTCCTCGCGGCGTACGTCGAGGCCGCCGACGCCGGCGTCGCGCTCGACGCGGCGATCGTCCACGCGGCGATCCGCCGGCTCACGCTGGCCAGCGCCGCGGTGCCGGTGCTGCTCGGCGCGGCGTTCCGCAACAAGGGCGTCCACAACCTGCTCGACGCGATCGTCGACTACCTGCCGGCGCCGAGCGATCTGCCGCCGGTGGTGGGCGTCGTCCCCGCGACCGGCGCGACCGCGCAGCGCGCCGCCACCGACGACGCGGCGCTCGCGGCGCTGGCGTGGAAGGTGATGGCCGACATCGGGCCCGGCGGCAGCGAGCGCGGCCTGGTCACCTACGTCCGCGTCTACGCCGGCACGCTCGTCGCCGGCGCCGCGGTCTACAACGCCACCAAGGATCGCCTCGAGCGCGTCGAGCGGCTGGTGCGGATGCACGCCAACCGCCGCGAGGACGTCGACGCGCTGCCGGCCGGATCGATCGGCGCGATCGTCGTCGCCGCCGGCGAGCGCGGCGCGACCACCGGCGACACGCTGTGCGCGCCCGACGCGCCGATCCGCCTCGACACCGTCCACGTCCCCGAGCCGGTGATCGGCATCGCGATCGAGGCCGCCACCGCCGACGAGATCGCGCGGCTGCGCGGCGCGCTCGATCGGCTCGCCGCCGAGGACCCGTCGTTCAAGGTCGGCGTCGATCCCGACACCGGCGCGACGACGATCGCCGGCATGGGTGAGCTGCACCTCGAGATCCTGGTCGATCGCCTGCGCCGCGAGTTCGGCATCGCCGCCGCGGTGGGCCGGCTCCAGGTCGCGTACCGCGAGACGATCACCGCCGCCGCCCGCGGCGAGGCCCGCCACGAGTCGGCGGTGCGCGGCCCGGCCGACTTCGGCCACGTCGTGCTGACGCTGGCGCCGGCGGCGCGGGGCAGGGGCGTGCGGTTCGAGGACCAGAGCGCCGGCGGCGACATGCCGCGCGAGTTCGTGCCGGCGGTCGCCGAGGCCGTCGCCGAGGCCGCCCAGGTCGGCGTGCTGGCCGGCTTCCCGATGACCGACCTGACCGTCGCGCTGGTCGGCGGCTCGGGCCACGTGGTCGACTCCTCCCCCCGCGGCTACAAGCTCGCCACCACCCGGGCCTTCCGTGAGGCCGCCTCGGCCGCGGGCCCGACCGTGCTCGAGCCGGTCATGGACGTCGAGGTCCGTGCGCCAGACGAGCACACCGGCGACGTGCTCGGTGAGCTCCTGGCGCGCCGCGCCAAGATCGCCGGCATGGAGGCCCGCCCGGGCGTCCAGGTGATCGCCGCCGCCGTGCCGCTGGCGGAGATGGTCGGCTACGCCACGGTGCTCCGCTCCAACTCGCGCGGGCGGGGCACGTTCTCGATGCGCTTCGCCCACTACGCCGAGGTCCCGCAGGCCACCCGGGCCCGCCTGGCTACTCGAGCAGCCGGCTGACGGGCATGGAAAAGTGAATGATCGCAAATGGATATGATGCTGTGACGGGCTGGCGCGATCGCCCCGATCCCCACCCCGCAAGCCCCTGAAAGAACCTGCAAAAACCTCTTCCAATTCGGATCGAACTGAGTACACTGCGCGACTCTTAAACCAGGCCGGAATTCACCCGACGACCCGCTCCGCCGCCCTCGAGGCCACGGACCGCGCCCGACGGACGCCAGCCTACGAACGAACCCCCGGCAGCCAGTCTCGACAGGACCCCGCCATGAACACGCAACGGATCCGCATCCGGCTCAAGGCCTACGACCACAAGCTCCTCGACCAGTCTGCGGGCGAGATCGTCGAGACTGCCAAGCGCACCGGCGCCAAGATCGCCGGCCCGATCCCGCTGCCCACGAAGATCAACAAGTACTGCGTGCTGCGGTCGCCGCACACCGACAAGAAGTCGCGTGAGCAGTTCGAGATCCGCACCCACAAGCGCCTGCTCGACGTGCTCGAGCCCACCCAGCAGACGGTCGACGCGCTGATGAAGCTCGACCTGTCGGCCGGCGTGGACGTGGAGATCAAGATCTGACGCGATGACCAGCCGACCGCCGCGAGGCGTCGGCTGGTTTCGTTTTTTGCCCTGAGCGAGACCGCCATGAAGCTAGACGTCAAGAACACCGCAGGAAGCAACGTCGGCCAGATCGACCTGGCCGACGACGTCTTCGCGACCGAAGTCCACGAGCACCTCCTGTGGGAGGTGGTCAAGTGGCAGCTGGCCAAGCGCCGCGCCGGCAACGCCTCGACCAAGCGCATGAGCGAGGTCAACGGCTCGTCGAAGAAGGTGTGGAAGCAGAAGGGCACCGGCCAGGCGCGCCAGGGCTCGAAGAAGGCGCCGCACTGGGTCGGTGGTGGCTCGGTGTTCGGCCCCAAGCCGCGCAGCTACGAGTACGCCCTGCCCAAGAAGGTCAAGAAGGCCGCGCTGTGCGCCGCGCTGTCGCTGCGCGCCGGCGAGAAGAAGCTGATCGTCGTCGACAAGTTCCCGGTCGGCGAGAAGCAGATGACCAAGTCGGTCGCCGCCGCGCTGAAGAACCTCGGCGTCGCGCAGCCGACCTCGAAGGTCCTCGTCGTCGACACCAAGGACAACACCGGCCTCGTGCGCGGCGCCAAGAACCTGGCGTCGTCGCAGTGGCTGGCCCCCGAGGGCCTCAACGTCTACGACATCCTCCGTCACGAGACCGTCGTGATCTCCCAGGGCGCGGTCAAGCAGGTCGAAGCCGCCCTGCGCGCGGCCGAGTAGTCCAGGGCCCCAAGGAAACCGCCATGCGAGCTCCTCAATCCATCATCAAGCGCCCGCTCCTCACCGAGAAGAGCGCGCGCCTCCGCGAGACCGGCGGCGCCGCGGCCGCCCCGGCCGAGGGCGACGACTACGCCCAGCAGGTCATGTTCGAGGTCGCCAAGGACGCCAACAAGGTCGAGATCCGCCACGCGGTCGAGACCCTGTTCAAGGTGTCCGTGACCCAGGTCCGCACCATCGTCGTGCGCGGCAAGGCCAAGCGCGTCGGCAAGTTCTCGGGCCACCGCCCGGGCTGGAAGAAGGCCTACGTCACGCTCAAGGCCGGCGACAGCATCGCCTTCTTCGAGGGAGTCTGAACCATGGCGATCACCAAGTACAAGCCGACCTCGCCGGGTCGCCGCGGGATGTCGACGCAGGACTTCGCGTCGATCACCAAGGGCACCCCCGAGAAGAGCCTGCTCGAGCACAAGCCCGAGAAGGCCGGCCGTAACAACCACGGCCGCATCACCTCGCGCTTCCGCGGCGGCGGCCACAAGCAGCGCTACCGCAAGATCGACTGGAAGCGGACCAAGACCGGCGTGCCGGCCAAGGTGCTGGGCATCGAGTACGATCCCAACCGCACCGCCCGCATCGCGCTCCTGCAGTACGCCGACGGCGAGAAGGCCTACATCGTCGCGCCGCAGAAGCTCGAGGTCGGCGACCAGGTGATCTCGGCCAACTCGGCCGACATCAAGCCGGGCAACTCGCTGCCGCTCCGCTTCATCCCGGTCGGCACCGAGGTCCACGCCGTCGAGCTCAAGATCGGCGCCGGCGCCCAGCTGTGCCGCTCGGCCGGCACCCGCGTGGTGCTGATGGCGAAGGAAGGCCAGCAGGCCACCCTCCGCCTGCCGTCGGGCGAGATGCGCTACGTCCACATCGACTGCCGCGCCACGATCGGCGTCGTCTCGAACTCCGAGCACGCCAACATCGAGTGGGGCAAGGCCGGCCGCAAGCGCTGGCTCGGCATGCGCCCGCACAACCGCGGCGTGTCGATGAACCCGGTCGACCACCCGATGGGTGGTGGCGAGGGTCGCAGCTCGGGTGGTCGCCACCCCTGCACCCCGTGGGGCGTCCCCACCAAGGGCTACAAGACCCGCCACAACAAGCGCACCGACAAGAACATCGTCCGTCGTCGGACCAAGTAGAGCCGAGGAAGCCATGCCCCGTAGCGTCAAGAAGGGTCCGTACGTCGAGCCGTTCCTCCACAAGAAGATCGCGGCTGCGCTCAAGGAGACCAACCCGAACAAGCGCGTGATCAAGACCTGGTCGCGCCGCTCGACCATCATCCCCGAGATGGTGTCGCTCACGTTCGCGGTCCACAACGGTCGCAAGTTCGTGCCGGTGTTCGTCAACGAGAACATGGTCGGCCACAAGCTCGGCGAGTTCGCCGCCACCCGCACGTACACCGGTCACGGTGGGGACAAGAAGCGCTAACCGCGCTTCGCCTTCACCCTAACTCTGCGAGCCAGTCATGGAAGCCAGAGCTCTCGTCCGTGGAATCTCGATGTCGCCGCGCAAGATGCGCGTCGTCGCCAACCTCGTCCGCGGCAAGTCGGTCGAGCAGGCCGTCGGCCTGCTCGACACGCTGCCCAAGCGCGCGGGTCGCATCATCTCGAAGGCCGTGAAGAGCGCCGCCGCCAACGCCGAGGAGCGTTCGGGTGGTGACGTCTCGGTCGAGGATCTCAAGATCGCGGCGATCACCGTCGACGGTGGCCCGATCAACAAGCGGTGGATGCCGCGGTCGATGGGCCGCGCCAACCGTATCAACAACCGCACCAGCCACCTGACCGTCGTCGTCTCGGACGAGTAGGACTCCCCCATGGGCCAGAAAACGCATCCCACCGGCTTCCGCCTCGGCATCATCAAGACCTGGTCGTCGCGCTGGTACCAGGACAAGGACTACGCCAAGTGGCTTCATGAGGATCTGAAGCTCAAGGGCTTCATCAAGAAGAAGCTGGCGTTCGCGGGCATCTCGTACATCGAGATCGAGCGCGCGGCCAACAAGTGCAAGATCAACATCCACACCGCGCGCCCGGGCATCGTCATCGGCAAGCGCGGCGCGGGTGTCGAGACGCTCAAGAAGGAAGTCCAGGCCCTCACGGACAACGAGGTGTTCCTGAACATCGTCGAGGTCCGCAAGGCCGAGACCAACGCCCAGCTGGTGGCCGAGAACATCGCCACCCAGCTCGAGCGCCGCATCGCCTTCCGCCGCGCGATGAAGAAGGCGGTCCAGACCGCCATGAAGTTCGGCGCCAAGGGTATCCGCGTCGCCTCGTCCGGCCGCCTCGGCGGCGCCGAGATGAGCCGCCGCGAGTGGTACCGCGAGGGTCGGGTGCCGCTGCACACCCTCCGCGCCGACATCGAGTACGGCTTCACCGAGGCCCACACCACGTACGGTTCGATCGGCGTGAAGTGCTGGATCTTCCACGGTGAGGTCCTCACCGCCCGCAAGACCGAGCCGCGCGCCGCCCGCTAGGGCCCGCCTCTAGACCAGCGAGTCGATTCCCATGATGAACGGTCCCAGCTTTACCAAGTACCGCAAGCGCCACAAGGGCCACATGGCCGGCCGGGCGAAGGGCGGCGACGAGGTCTCCTTCGGCGACTTCGGCCTGCAGGTCCTCGAGCCCGGGTGGATCACCGCCCGCCAGATCGAGGCCGCCCGCGTGGCCATCAGCCGCGCCGTGAAGAAGAGCGGCAAGATCTACGTCCGCCTCTTCCCGGACAAGTCCTTCACCAAGAAGCCCGCCGAGACCCGCATGGGTACCGGTAAGGGTGGCGTCGAGGGCTGGGTCGCCGTCGTCCGCCCGGGTCGGGTCATCTTCGAGGTCGAGGGCGTCGACGCCGCGACCGCGAAGGAGGCCTTCACCCGGGCCCACCACAAGCTGCCGATCAAGACCGCTCTGGTCGCGCGCGGGAGTGCACTGTGAGCAAGGCCAAGGAATCGATCACCAAGCTGCGCGACCTGCCGGCCGACGAGCTGCGCGGCGCCCTGGCCCGCGTGCGGGACGAGCTGTTCCGCCTGCAGCTGGGCCGGCACACCAACCAGGTCGCGTCGGTCGCCGAGATCACCAGCAAGCGCCGTGAAGTCGCGCGCATCCTGACGGTCCTCCGCGGGCGCGAGCTCGGCAACGAGACCCAGGGCGCGGCCAAGGCCGCCCCCGAGGCCAAGAAGACTCGCCGCTCGAAGAAGGAAGGCTAGCCCGTGTCCGCCCCCGCTCAAGCTACCGCCACTGCCGCCGACGAGCGCGGCAACCGTCGCACCATCACCGGCACGATCACCTCGAACGCGATGGACAAGACCGTCGTGGTGTCGGTCATCCGCCGCGTGCGCGACCGCCGGTTCCACAAGTTCGTGACCCGCCGCGTGAAGTACAAGGCCCACGACGAGCACAACGCCGGCACCGTCGGCGACGTGGTCGAGATCATCGAGGCCCGCCCGTACTCGAAGACCAAGCGCTGGCGGATCCTGCGCACCATCTCCAAGGCCGCGGCCGAGGTGAAGGAGGTGCTCCCGTGATCCAGTCGTTTACCGTGCTCGACGTCGCCGACAACAGCGGCGCCAAGAAGGTGTTCTGCATCAAGGTCCTGGGTGGCAGCCGCCGGCGCTACGCGTCGATCGGCGACGTCATCATCGTCAGCGTCCGCGAGGCGATCCCGGGCTCCAAGGTGAAGAAGGGCGAGGTCGCGCGCGCGGTCATCGTCCGTACCCAGAAGGAGCTGGCTCGCCCCGACGGCAGCTCGATCCGTTTCGACGGCAACTCGGCCGTCCTCATCAACAAGGAGAACGAGCCGATCGGCACCCGCATCTTCGGGCCGGTCGCTCGTGAGCTGCGCGCCAAGCGCTTCATGAAGATCATCTCCTTGGCTCCGGAGGTGCTGTGATGGCACACGTTCGCAAGGGCGACCTCGTGGTCGTCACCAAGGGCAAGGACAAGGGCAAGCGCGGCAAGGTCCTCCGCGTCGTCGGTCAGCGCGTGATCGTCGAGAAGGTGAACATGGTCAAGCGCCACACCAAGCCCACCCAGAAGAACCCCCAGGGCGGCATCGTCGAGAAGGAAGGCACGGTCGCGATCGCGAACGTCCTCCTGTGGGACGAGAAGCTCGGCCGGGGCACCCGGACCAAGGCCGCCACCGACGGTGGCGCCAAGATTCGCGTCGGCGTGAAGTCCGGCGCCAAGTTCCTCGCGGCGGGCATGTAGCGACAACGGCGCGGGCGTCCTGCCCGTGCCACCGCGACCCGCTCAACCCAGAACCACTGAGACGAGATCATGGCTGACAACACTGGCGAGGCCCCGGCCAAGCCGCAAAAAGAGAAGGCCGCGAAGAGCGGCGCTGGCAAGAAGAAGGCGGAGCCGACGGGCCCGGCGCCGAAGTACAAGCGCACCCAGCTGCCCCGCCTGCGCCGCCAGTACGACGAGACCGTCCGCGGCGCCCTGTCGAAGGAGTTCAACTACTCCTCGGCGATGGAGATCCCGCGGGTCGTCAAGATCTCGCTCAACATGGGCCTGGGCCGCGCCGCCCACGAGGCCAAGCTGATCGACAGCGCCGTCGAGGAGCTCAAGCAGATCGCCGGCCAGGCGCCGGTCGTCTGCAAGGCCAAGAAGGACATCGCCAACTACAAGCTCCGCAAGGGGCACAAGATCGGCGTGATGGTCACGCTGCGTGGCGAGCGCATGTGGGAGTTCCTCGACCGCCTGTGCAACGTCGCGCTCCCCCGCGTGCGCGACTTCCGCGGCGTCTCGAGCAAGGGCTTCGACGGCCGCGGCAACTACACGCTCGGCATCCGCGAGCAGATCATCTTCCCCGAGATCGAGTTCGACAAGATCGACGCGGTCAAGGGCCTGAACATCAGCATCGTCACCACCGCCAAGACCGACAACGAGGGCCGGGCGCTGCTCGCCCACCTCGGCATGCCGTTCCGTCAGGCTCCCGCGCAAGGACAGGCGTCATGAGCAAGCTCATCGACAGGCTTCCGAAGAAGCACAAGTTCAAGGTTCGTCAGCACAACCGCTGCAAGCGGTGCGGTCGTTCGCGCGCGTTCCTGCGCAAGTTCGAGATGTGCCGCCTCTGTTTCCGTGAGCTCGCCCTGCGCGGTGAGATTCCCGGCGTCATCAAGTCGAGCTGGTAGTCACCTCGCGAGAAAGACGAACTCACCGTGTCGATGACTGACCCCATCTCCGATTTCCTGGCCCGCCTCCGCAACGGCATCCGCGCGCGCAAGCGCGAGGTGGCGTGCCCGCGGTCCAACCTGAAGCTGCGCATCGCCGAGATCCTCCGGGAGGAGGGCTTCCTCGACGGCGTCGCCACCGCCGAGGACACCAAGGCGGGTTCCATCACCGTGACGCTCCGCTACGACGGCCGCGCCTCGAACGCGATCACCGGCCTGCGCCGCGTGTCGCGCCCCGGCCAGCGCAAGTACGTCCCGTCGCAGCAGGTGCCGCGAGTCCGCAATGGCCTCGGCATCGCGATCATCTCCACGTCTCAAGGCATCATGACCGATCGCGAAGCGCGCAAGCGCGGCGTGGGCGGCGAGGTGCTGTGCGAGGTCTGGTAGCCCATGTCCCGCATCGGTAATCGCGCCATCGAAATCCCCAAGGGCGTCACCATCTCGATCAAGCCCCAGGCGATCGAGGTCAAGGGCCCCAAGGGCACGCTCACCGCCAAGCGCCACGAGGCGGTCGAGATCAAGGAGGAGAAGGGCCAGCTGGTCTTTACTCGCTCCGGCAACACGACCCCCGAGAAGGCCGCCCACGGCCTGATGCGGGCCCTGACCAACAACCTGATCACCGGCGTGACCAAGGGTTTCGAGCGCACGCTCGAGATCAACGGCGTCGGTTATCGCGCCGAGGTCAAGGGTTCGAACATCACGCTCACGCTCGGCTACTCGCACCCCATCGAGTACAAGCTGCCCGAGGGTGTGTCGGCCAAGGTCGACAAGAACAACCTGATCCTGTCCGGCATGGACAAGCAGGCCCTCGGCGCCGCCGCGGCGAAGCTGCGCAGCTTCCGCGCCCCCGAGCCCTACAAGGGCAAGGGCGTGAAGTACGCCGAGGAGACGATCATCCGCAAGGCCGGTAAGGCCGCGGGCAAGGGCAAGTAGTTGCCAATCCTCGCTGCCTAGGGTAGGGCGGTCCCCCCGCGCCTCCGTCCGGCAGCACCGACACTCGGAGAACTGTCATGGCTGGTCACGTCAAGCACCCCGACGAACGCGTCCGCAAGCGGCTCCGCCGCAAGGTCGCGATCCGCAAGTACATCACCGGCACCGCCGAGCGCCCGCGCCTCTCGGTGTTCCGCTCGGCCAAGCACATCTACGTCCAGGCGATCGACGACACCACCGGTGCCGTCCTCGCCGCGGCGTCCGACCTCGAGGCCGCCGTCAAGGCCGCCGGCGAGGGCAAGGACAAGAAGGCCAAGGCCCGCGAGGTCGGCAAGGCGATCGGCGCCAAGCTGCTCGCCAAGCAGGTCTCGACCGTCGTCTTCGACCGTAACGGCTACCTCTACCACGGCCGCGTCGCCCAGGTCGCCGACGGCGCCCGCGAAGCCGGCCTGGCCTTCTAGACCCGACGAGCAGGAAGAATCACATGTCCATCAATCCCGAAGAAGTTGGCGAGCTCGTCGACAAGGTCGTGTTCATCAACCGCGTCGCGAAGGTCGTGAAGGGCGGCCGGCGGTTCTCGTTCTCGGCGCTCATCGTCGTCGGTGACCAGAACGGCCACGTCGGCGCCGGCCTGGGCAAGGCCAACGAGGTGCCGGAGGCGATCCGCAAGGGCACCGACCGCGCCAAGCGCAACCTGTTCCGCATCCCGCTCGTGAAGGGCACGATCCCCCACGAGATCATGGGCGAGTTCGGCGCCGCCTCGGTGCTGATGCGCCCGGCCGCCCCCGGTACCGGCGTCATCGCCGGCGGCGGCGTCCGCCCGGTGCTCGAGGTCGCGGGTGTCACCGACATCCTGACCAAGTCGTTCGGGACCTCCAACCCGCACAACGTGATCCACGCGGTCGTGATGGCGCTCAAGGCGCTGCGCTCGGCCGAGCACGTCGCCCGCGTGCGTGGTCGCACCCTCGCCGAGATGCGCGGCACCCCCGCGGTCCCCCCCGCGGCTCGCTGAAGGACTGACGTCATGGCTCTCAAGATCAAGATCACCCAGACCAAGAGCGGCATCGGCTGCCCGGACACCCAGCGCCGGACGCTCAAGGGCCTCGGCCTGAACGGCCCGCACAAGACGGTCGTCCGCGAGGACACGCTCGCGATCCGGGGCATGATCCGCAAGGTCAGCCACCTGGTCACGATCGAAGCCGCCGAGTGAGCCGGGCAGGGTCTCAGGCCCTGACCGCTCGGCTAGTGGCGCGCGACGTCACGATCACCTAGTTTTCGCAGGCGACCAACGGGTCGCAAGGCAGACGCTCCCATGGGCACTACTCTCCACACGCTCTCGCCGAACCCCGGCGCCACCAAGACCAAGAAGCGCCTCGGCCGCGGCCGCGGCTCGGGCACCGGCAAGACCTCCGGCAAGGGCGTCAAGGGCCAGAAGGCCCGCCCGGGCCACCACGGCGCGCGCATCGGCTTCGAGGGCGGTCAGATGCCGCTCAAGATGCGCATCCCGAAGCGCGGCTTCAAGAACCCGTTCCGCGTCGAGGCGTTCCCGATCAACGTCGCGACCCTGGAGAAGGCGTTCGACGCCGGCGCGGTCGTCGACCTCGACGCCCTCAAGGCCAAGAGCCTCGTGCCCAAGCGGGTCGAGTGCGTGAAGATCCTCGGCGAGGGTGACCTCACCAAGAAGCTGACCGTCAAGGCGCACCGCTTCTCGGAGACGGCCAAGGACAAGATCGCCAAGGCCGGCGGCCAGGCGCTGTCGCTGGACACCGCGGCGGCGGCAGAGTAGTAAGCCCAGACCGGCCCTCGGCCGGTCTTCCCTTCTCGGCAGGTACCTGTGGCCAACAGCTTCTCCAACCTCGGCAAGATTCCCGAGCTCCGCAAGCGGATCCTGTTCACGCTTGCGATGCTCGCGGTCTACCGGATCGGCGTGTTCATCACGGTGCCCGGTGTGAACCGGGTCGAGATGGCCAACGTCATCACCAAGGGCGGGTCGGGGTCGCTCCTGGGCATGTTCAACATGTTCTCGGGCGGCGCGCTGCAGCAGCTGTCGATCTTCGCCCTGGGCATCATGCCCTACGTCTCGGCGTCGATCGTCATCCAGCTGCTCACCGTCGTCATCCCCAAGCTCGACCAGCTCAACAAGGAAGGCGAGCAGGGGCGTCGCAAGATCAACCAGCTCACCCGCTACGGCACCATCCTCCTCGCCGCGATCCAGGGCTACTTCATCGCCCAGTTCCTCGAGGGCCTGTCCACCCGCGGCTCCGAGGTCGTGGTCGACCCGGGCTGGGGGTTCCGCGTCATGACGGTGCTGTCGCTGACCACCGGCACCGCGTTCATCATGTGGCTCGGTGAGCAGATCACCGAGCGCGGCATCGGCAACGGCAGCTCGATGATCATCTTCGCCGGCATCGTCGCGGCGCTGCCGGACGCGCTGACCCAATACCTGGCGCGCTCGGGCGGTGGTGGCCCCGGCCTCGGCAGCATCATGCTGCTGCTGCTGGTGGTCGGGACGGTGGCCGCGATCTGCTTCTTCGAGCGCGCCCACCGGCGCATCCCGGTGCAGTACGCCAAGCGGCAGGTCGGGCGAAAGCTCTACCAGGGAGCGCAGTCGTTCCTGCCACTCAAGATCAACGTCTCGGGCGTGATCCCTCCGATCTTCGCCTCGTCGATCCTGATGTTCCCGACGCAGATCGCGTCGATGTCGGGCTCGCTCTTCCTGCAGGACGTGGCGTCGGTGCTGCACCCGGCCGACTGGCGCTACAACACGATCTACACGCTGCTGGTGATCTTCTTTGCGTACTTCTATACCGCGGTGCAGTTCAACCCGGTCGAGGTCGCGGACAACCTGAAGAAGGGTGGCGGCTTCATCCCCGGCATCCGCCCGGGCAAGAACACCGCCGAGTACATCGAGCGCGTGCTGACCCGCATCACCTTCGCCGGCGCGATGTACCTGTCGGTGGTCTGCATGATCCCGGCGCTGCTCCAGAAGTACATGTCCGTGCCGTTCCAGTTCGGCGGCACCGGCCTGCTCATCGTCGTCGGCGTCGCGCTCGACACCGTCCAGCAGATCGAGTCGTACCTCATCACGCGGAACTACGAGGGCTTCACCGGGCCCAAGGGTCCGCGCATCCGCGGCCGCACCGCCGCGCGCCCGGCGCGCTAGGCGCCCCGGTCCACGGCCTCGCCTCGGTCGCCCGCGTGCGCATCGTCTACAAGAGCCGGGACGAGATCTACCGCATGCGCGAGACCGCGCTGGTGGTCGCGCGCATCCTCGACGAGATGTGCGCCGCGGTCGCGCCCGGCGTCTCGACCTGGGAGCTCGATCGCATCGCCCGCGCCGCGATCAAGCGCGAGGGCGTGACCAGCGCGTTCCTCGGCTACGCGTCGCCGCCGTACCCGGCGGTCACGTGCATCTCGGTGAACGAGGAGATCGTCCACGGCATCCCGCGCAAGACCAAGATCCTGCGCGAGGGTGACGTGGTCGGGCTCGACTTCGGCGTCTTCAAGGCCGACCTGTGCGGCGACTCGGCGCGGACCGTGATCGTCGGTCGCGGCAGCCCGGACGCGGTCAAGCTGGTGACCGCGACCCAGCGCGCCCTGGACCTGGCGATCGACCAGTGCCGGGTCGGCAACCGCCTGGGCGACATCGGCGCCGCGGTGCAGCGACACGCCGAAGGGCAGGGATTCTCGGTGGTTACGGTCTTCGTGGGGCACGGCATCGGCCGGCGCATGCATGAAGATCCCCAGGTCCATAACTACGGAGAACCAGGGACGGGAAAAGGCATCAAAGCCGGCCTTGTCATCGCCGTAGAACCTATGGTAAACGCCGGCCTCCCTGACGTCGAGGTCCTCGACGACCGCTGGACTGCGGTCACCAAGGACCGAAAACTCTCGGCGCACTTCGAGCACACCATCGCCATCCTCGACGAGGGCCCCTGGGTTCTGACCCGTCCCTCGTCGACGCCTGGCAACCCCGGACACGATTCGTTCTCACTCCACTCGCCACCCTTGGAACCGTCATGAAAGTTCGAGCGTCGGTCAAGCCCATCTGCCCCAAGTGCAAGGTCATCAAGCGCAAGGGCGTCGTGCGGGTCATCTGCACCAACACCCGCCACAAGCAGCGCCAGGGATGATCGTCGTCGCTACTCCTCGCGAGTAGCGGCACGAGCCTCGTCGCAGAGTCGCTGACCGAGATCACCTTCAGGAGCTATCGTCCATGGCACGCATCGCTGGCGTCGACCTCCCCCGCAACAAGCGGATCGAGATCGCACTCACGTACATCTACGGACTCGGCCGCCACGCGGCCACGGTCGTGCTCAAGCACGCCAACATCTCGCCTGACAAGCGCACCGACGATCTCGACGAGAACGACGTGCGCAAGCTGCGTGACGCGATCGACGCCAACTTCCGCGTCGAGGGCGATCTTCGCCGCGACGTCCAGCTCTCGATCAAGCGCTTGGTCGATCTCGGTTGCTACCGGGGCTCGCGCCACAAGCGGAACCTGCCGGCGCGCGGTCAGCGCACCCACACCAACGCCCGCACCCGCAAGGGTCCGCGGCGCATGGCTGTGAAGAAGCAGGGCGGCGCGACCAAGAAGTAGCCACCGGACCAACGAGGAATCGACATGTCGACCACCAAGGGTAAGCAGAAGAAGAAGGTCCGGAAGAACATCCAGACCGGCGTCGCGCACATCGCCGCGACGTTCAACAACACCATCGTCTCGATCACGGACGTCTCGGGCAACGTCGTCGCCTGGTCGTCGTCGGGCACGTGTGGCTTCAAGGGTTCGCGCAAGTCGACCCCGTTCGCCGCGCAGCTCGCCGCCGAGGACGCCGCCAAGAAGGCGATGGAGCACGGCGTGCGCAACGTGACCGTGTACGTCAAGGGCCCGGGCGCCGGCCGCGAGTCGGCGCTCCGCGCGCTGAACTCGGCTGGGTTCAAGATCAACCTCATCCGCGACGTGACCCCGGTGCCGCACAACGGCTGCCGGCCGCGCAAGCGCCGCCGCGTCTGAGTCTGCGGCGGATCGCTCGATCCGCCGCATCCGCGTCTTCATCGTCGCCGGTCCTCGACCGGGATCACCTCTCGCTCCGCCTCTCCAGGAACCAACGATGGCTCGTTACATTGGCCCCGTGTGCCGGCTCTGCCGGCGCGAAGACATGAAGCTCTTCCTCAAGGGAGAGCGCTGCTACACCGACAAGTGCGGCTACGAGCGCCGGAGCTATCCGCCGGGTCAGCACGGCCAGGCCCGGCGCAAGAAGCGCTCGGACTACGGTGAGCAGCTGCGCGAGAAGCAGAAGGTGAAGCGCATCTACGGCATCGCCGAGCGCCAGTTCCGCGGCTACTTCTTCAAGGCGGCCCGCATGAAGGGCATCGCCGGCGAGAACCTGATCCAGCTGCTCGAGCGCCGCCTCGACAACGTCGTCTACCGCATGGGCTTCGCCTCGGACCACGCCGAGGCGCGCCAGCTGGTCCGCCACGGCCACTTCACGGTCAACGGCAAGAAGGTCAACATCCCGTCGTACCTGGTCCGCCCCCGGGACGTGGTGCTGGTCCGCGAGTCGTCGCGCACCATCACCCGCATCTCCGAGGCGCTGGCCGCGGTCGATCGCCGCGGCGTGCCGCAGTGGATCGAGCTCGACAAGGACGGCTTCCGCGGTGGCATCAAGCAGCTGCCGGCGCGCGAGGACGTGACCCTGCCGATCCGCGAGCAGCTGATCGTCGAGCTTTACTCGAAGTGAGCGGTCGGTCTCCTCGCGAGACCGCCCCGACGTGACCGCCGACGACGTTCGCGCTGTCGACCGACTGCAACGCTGAGCACTGACGAGACGCCGCCGTCTCGAACAAGGAGTGACGATGGAGCCGACCCCCGAGCAGACCGCCTTCATGGCCAAGAACTGGCGCGATCTCATCCGTCCGCGGATGCTCGAGATCGAGGAGCGGTCCGAGACCTACGGCAAGTTCTCCTGCGAGCCGCTCGAGCGCGGGTTCGGCACGACGCTGGGCACCGGCCTGCGCCGGGTGCTGCTGTCGTCGCTGCAGGGCGCCGCGATCAGCCAGATCGCGATCGAGGGCGCGCTGCACGAGTTCTCGTCGCTGCCGGGCGTCGTCGAGGACGTCACCGACATCATCCTCAACCTGAAGGAGACCCTCCTCAAGGTCGAGGCCGACAGGACCTACACCCTGCGCCTGGACAAGCACGGCGAGGGCGCGGTGCTGGCCAAGGACCTGACGCTGCCCGACGGCGTCACGGTGCTCAACCCGAACCACCGCATCTGCACGCTGTCGAAGGACGGCAAGATCGCGTGTGAGCTGACGGTCACCACCGGCCGCGGCTACGCGCCCGCCGAGCGCCACTCGGCCGGCCTGTCGGTCGGCACGATCGCGATCGACGCGCTGTACTCGCCGATCAAGAAGGTCAACTTCATCGTCACCAACGCGCGCGTCGGTCAGCAGACCGACTACGACAAGCTGACGCTCGAGGTGTGGACCAACGGCGCCGTCCGCCCGGACGACGCGGTGGCGTTCGCCGCCAAGATCCTCAAGGAGCAGCTCAACCTGTTCATCAACTTCGAGGAGATGGCCGAGCCGACCGAGCCGATGCGGGACGAGGAGCAGGAGAAGCTCAACGAGAACCTGTGGCGGACCGTCGACGAGCTGGAGCTCTCGGTGCGGTCGGCCAACTGCCTCCAGAACGCCAACATCAAGTACATCGGCGAGCTGGTGCAGAAGAGCGAGTCCGAGATGCTGAAGACCAAGAACTTCGGCCGGAAGTCGCTCAAGGAGATCAAGGAGATCCTGGCCGAGATGGGCCTCTCGCTCGGCATGAAGCTCGACAACTGGCCGGGCCCGAATCCGCTGAAGAAGTGAAGGGCTGACTCCCTTCGGCCTGACGACGAACCGACCGAGGCGCGGCTGCCCGCGCCTGATGACCTCAAACTCTGTGAGACTGCCATGCGCCACGGCAATTCTGGACGTCGACTCTCCCGCACCGCCTCGCACCGCGACGCGCTGTACGCCAACCTGGTGACCTCGCTGTTCACCTACGGCCGCATCGAGACCACCGAGGCCAAGGCCAAGGAGCTCCGGGCCTTCGCCGACGGCGCCATCCGCTGGGGCGTCGAGGCGGCCCCGCTCATCAGCAAGGGCGACAAGGCCACCCCCGCCGAGAAGGCGAAGGTGGTCCACGCCCGCCGCGAGGCCCGCAAGGTCGTGAAGACCCGCGGCGCGCTCGAGCGGCTGTTCTCGGAGATCGGTCCGCACTTCGCCAAGACCAAGAAGAACGGCGGCTACACCCGCATGCTCAAGACCCGCTTCCGGGTCGGCGACGCCGCGTCGATGGCGTTCGTCGAGCTGATCGGGCTGGCGCCGTCGCCCTCCGCCGAGGCGTGACGCGCGGCGGCACGTCCGCCTGCGTCGAAAAGATCGCTGCCCTGTGACGCCCGCCTCACCGCGGGCGTTTTGTTTTGGTCTATAACGCCGCGAACCTCGTCGGGACGACCGACGAGAGGAGGCTGTCCATGTTCCGCTCGCTTCGCCTGGTCTCGTTCCTGTCCTTCGCCGCCCTGGCGGCCGTCTCGACCGCCTGCCGCGACACCGGCGGCACCGGCGACGACACCAACATCGACGCGCCGCTGGGGCCCGACTCGGCCCAGGGCGGCCTTACCATCCAGGAGATCCACGCCGATGCGATGGTGCCCGGCACGCCCGTCGAGCTGAAGGGCAAGGTCGTCGTTGCCATCGACAACTTCGGCAGCCGCAAGGGCAACTTCTGGGTCGCCGAGGAAGGTGGCGGGGAGTTCTCTGGCGTGCTCGTCTTTGGCGCGCCGGTCGAGCAGGTGGCGCTCCTGGCCGTCGGCGACAAGGTCGACATCACTGGTGCCGAGAAGTCCGAGTTCGCGCTCGCCGCTGACACAAGCGGCCGCACGACGACGGAGCTGGTGCCGGTGAGCGGCGGCGCGATGACGGTCACCAAGGTCGGCACCGGCACCGTGCCGGCGCCCCACGTGATCGACGCCGCGATTCTCACCAACATGGACGAGGCGACGCGGTACGCCGAGTACGAGAAGTGGGAGGGTGTGCTGACCCGGGTCGAGAACGTCTCTGTCGTCGGGGGCATCGCTCAGATCGGTGGCACGATGCCGGACCCGACGTTCCGCGAGTTCGTCGTGACCGGCGCGCTGCACGTCGACTCGTCGCTGGCCAACATTCCGTCGGTCAACGACGGCGGCGGCGCGACCGACCTGGTGCATACGGGCGACTGTCTCGCCAGCGTCACCGGCATGGGCGACTACTTCTTCAGCTACAAGATCCTGCCGCGGGCGACCAACGACATCGCCCTGAACGGCACCGGCTGCCCAGCGCCGCAGAGCCCACCGATCACCGACATCCAGAGCGGCACGATCACGGCGGGTACCGTGGTGAACCTGGACAACGTGGTCGTCACCGCGATCGCGTTCAACAAGAAGAACCTGTGGGTATCGGATGCCGCCCAGGCGGCGCCCAACAACAGCATCTACGTCTTCCGCGGCTCGGGCGCGGCAGTGCTGCCGGCTGAGATCGTGATCGGCGCGCACGTGAACGTGAGCGGTACGGTGGCCGAGTTCAACGGCAACGACGGTGGCGACACGCTGACCCAGATCGCCAACAACCCCTCGGTGACGCTGAACCCCGCCGCGGCGACGGCACCGCTGCCGCTGGAGGGCGTCTCGGTTGCGACGCTGTCTGGGGCCCAGGCGGAGCAGTACGAGAGCGTGCTGGTCAAGCTGACGAACATCCGGCTGACTGGCGCGGTCCCCGCCGCGCAGCCGTATCAGCGCGCCATGACCGACGGGACCACGACCTTCATCTCGGATGACGACATCATCCGTCAGCAGGACGCAGTCGGAACGTGCTTCTCGTCGATCGTCGGCGTGTGGCAGTACAACCCGTTCATGGACACGAACAACTGGGTGTTCATCCCGCGCGACCAGGCGGGTGACGCCGTCGTCGGTACCGGCTGCCTGTAGTGGGGGCAGCGCTCAGGGGACGTGGCGGGTACCAAGGCGCCCGTCGATGTGGGGCCCACGCAGAGCCGCACCGTTCGTCGGAGCGGTTGTCCCTGATGCGCTAAACGTGGCGATGAAGCCGGCGGAGCCGCCGCCGCCACCGCCGTGATGTTCGCTTGCGAGCCCCGTGAGCCCGCCCTCTCCACCGCCGGTGAGGCCTCCGGTTCCACCACCGCCGGTGGCCGGTGTCCAGCCGCCGGCGGCAGGCATGGCATCCGTTCCGCCGTCCCCGCCGTTTCCTCCTCGCAGGGTTGCGTTGCCGGCGCCTCCACCACCGCCGCCCTTCACCGAGAGCACGACGCGAGGGCCATCTAGCGTGATAGTCGGTGCCTCCAGAAGCAGGACACCGCCAGCACCGCCACCTGCACCGGGACGGTTCGCGAGGGTCGAGTGACCGCCACCGCCGCTAGCATCGAGCGCGGCGCCAGCGGTCAAGGTGATCGAGCGTCGACTGACAAGTTGGAGTCCGCCGCCACCCGCGCCGCCGATGACTGTGGGGTTGCTCTCGAAGTAGGTACCGCCCGCGCATCCACCGAAGTTGCCCGTTCCGAGTGGGTGGACTGGTCCGGGAGGACCTACGGTGCCTGCGAACGCCGAACCGCCGGCCCCACCAAGCGCATAGCCGCCGCCACCGCCGAGTCCTTGGATGCCTTGTGGCGACGGAGAGAAGAAGTCGAACATCGTGCAGTCGGAGTCGGATGACGCCGGCGCCGCCCCGCCAGGTCCGGCCACGTCTCCGTTCGCGCTGACGTCGACGACGCCCTCGATGATGATCGTACCGAAGGCCAGGACGGCGATGCCAGGGGCGCCAGGGGCTCGGACGACGTCTACCGTGCTCGCGGCGCGCAGGTCGTTGACGACGAACACGCGCAGCCCCAGGGGCGAGAGGAACGTCGGGACGGACCTCGCGATGCCTGCCTCAGCGATCGTTCCGTTGGTGGAGTCGATGACTATCGGCCCGGTCGCAAGCAGGTCGGGGGGCGCGGCGACCATGTCGAGGTACATAGCCAGACCGTTGTGCGGGTCGATGTCGAGGCACTGCTCAGTGTCGGTGGCGCAGCCGAGCGGGCAGGTCAGCTGGCGGACGACGCTGCCGCCGGCGTCACACTCGGTGTAGACGCCCTGCGCGTCGTCACAGACGGTGGTCGACGGCGTGCATGGCGGCGGCGCGTCCACGGGGGGCGCATCGATCGCGAGGATGTCGCCTGGGCGCTCGAACTGACAGGCGGAGGTGAGCAGGGCAGCCGACAATCCAAGACGCCACATCCGAGGATCGCAGCATGCTCAACCCAGCCCGTCAAGCGGGTCCATCTAGCTATGAGTGCTTGATCTGTTTGGTCTGCGGTGTCACCTTAGCGACTTGGCCCGACCGAATCGCGTCGATGCTTGGGGTGGGACGTGAGCCGACGATCAGAAGGCGCAGGCGCCCGCAGCCGTGTTGCAGGGCGGCGCGGGGCCGCACGAGAGCGACGACCTCGCCAAGGGGCACGCTGCCGTGCAGATCCTCGAGGGTGGCGGGCTGTTCCCGCGCATCACGGCCTGGGCAGAGGGCGTGCCGCCGGAGCTGCGGAGGCACTGCCGGTAATGGCGCACCGATGACCGACCCGACCGCCCCAGCGGCGCTCCTGCGCGAGTGGCAGCGGTGCTATGGCGACGCGCCGCCGCTGGGGTGGGTGTTGCGGGAGCGGTTCGGGGCGCGCTGGTTCCGGATCCACAGCCTGCCGGGCGGGAAGCGGTACGCCACGACGGAGGCCGAGCGCGACGAGGTGCGCCGGCGGCAGCACGAGCTCATCGCGGAGGTCCTCGGCGAGGGCGCGGCCTGCTGGTTCATCTTCGGGTACTACGGCGAGGAGGCGCACCTGCCAGGCGATGTCGCCGGCGAGCTGCGGGCGATGGCGCCGGTGGTGCTGACCTCGGTCGGCCCGGGCGACGCTGGCTTGGCCGAGACGTCTCCGCTCCTGGTCGCGAGGGTGACCTGGGGGCCCGGCGCGCTCGATCGGGTGTTGGAGGCGGTCGCGGATGATGTGCTCGAGTCGCCGCTGCTCGTGAGCGCGGACCTCCAGCGGGTGGTCGCGCCCTACGACGGTGGGGTCGACGTGATCGTCGAGACGCCGGCGCGGCGGGGCGAGCTGGCGCGGCGGTACGGGCGCTGGAAGTAGCGCCCCGCCGGGGCTGTCAGAGGCCGGTGGTACGCCACGGCCATGCGAGCACCGGAGGCTGCGGCGCAGGCGGCGACGAGCGGGGCGAGCTATGGCGGGATGCTGGTGACGACGGTGGTGCTGCTGGTCGTGGTGTGCGCGGTGGCGTGGCTGGTGGTGCGGCTGTTGCGGCGCGGGCTGGAGGGGCGGCCGGTGGGCGAGGGCATCGTGACGGTGGTGGCGCGGGTGCCGCTGGAGCCGCGCCGGTCGCTGTACGTGGTGCGGGTGGGCGGCAAGACGCTGGTGCTGGGCGCGAGCGAGGGCGGGCTGGGGCTGGTGACGGAGCTGGAGCCGGACGCGCTGCCGGTCACGCCGAGCGAGGCGGGGGCTGGGCGGCGGTTCGCCGAGCTGGTGGCGGCGGCGTGGGGACGGCGGCGGCCGCCGGTGCCATCGGAGAAGTCATGAGCGGCAGCAACGCGGCGGCGCTGGTGGCGGTGGCGGCGGTGCCGCTCTTGGCGATGATGCTGTCGGCGTTCGTGAAGACGTCGGTGGTGATGTCGCTCCTGCGCAACGCGCTGGGGGCGCCGCAAGCGCCGCCGGATCTGGTGGTGACGGGCCTGGCGCTGCTGCTGACGATCTTCGTGATGACCCCGGTTGCGCGCGACGTGATCGCGGCGATCGAGCGGCCGACGGTGGCGCCGGCGCCCGCGCCCGGCGTGCCGCCGCCGGCGCCGTACCACCTCGACTTCGACACGCCGCCCCCCGACGGGTGGCTGGCGGCGGCCGAGCGCGGCGCGGTGCCGGTGCGCGCGTTCCTGGCCAAGCACGCCCACGCCGACGATCGCGCGAGCTTCGCGCGGGTGGCCGGCGAGCTGCGCGGCGCGCCGGTGGCGGACGACGATCTGACCGTGCTGTCGCTGGCGTTCGTCTCGAGCGAGCTGGCCGAGGCGTTCGCGATCGCGTTCCTGGTGTTCCTGCCGTTCTTGCTGATCGACCTGGTGGTCGGCACGACGCTGGGGGCGCTGGGGCTCAACACGGTGCAACCGTCGACGATCGCGCTGCCCGTGAAGCTGCTGCTGTTCGTGGCGGTCGACGGCTGGCGGCTCTTGTTCGAGGGCCTGCTGCGAGGCTACGCGTGACGTCGGCGCTGGTGGCGCTGGCGCGCGACGGCCTGTTGCTGGCGCTGGCGCTGCTGGCGCCGGTGCTGGTCGCGACGGTGCTGGCCGGCGTGTTCACCGCGGTGCTCGGCGCGGTCACGCAGGTGCGCGATCCCAGCGTGGGCTTCGCGCCGCGGCTGGTCGCGGTGGTGGTGGCGCTGGTGATCACCGCGCCGGTGATCGCGGGTCGGCTCGAGGCGTTCACGACGCGGGCGCTGGCGGCGATCGCGGTGGTCGGGCAAGGCTCGACGTGAACACCTGGGCGCTGCTGCTGGTCGCCGCGCGGGTGGTGCCGGCGGTGGCGATCGCGATCATGGGCGCGCGGATCGGCGCTGGCCGCACGCTGGCGGTGGCGGTGAGCGCGCTGGTGACCGCGGCGGTGGCGACGCTCGGCGCGGCGCTGATCGCGCCGGCGGCCGAGGCGCTGGCCGCGGGATCGCTGAGCGTGCAGGTGACGATCCTGGCCCGCGAGGCGGCGCTCGGGTGCGCGCTGGGGGTGACGGCGGCGGTGCCGCTGGTGGCCGGCGAGCTGGTCGGGCGCTGGCTGGGGCGCGCGATCGGCGACGACGACGGTGGCGCACCGTGGGCGACCGCGACCGGCATGCTGGCGGCGCTGGTGTTCTTCGCGCTGGGCGGCCACCGCGCGGTGATCGCGGCGGTGATGGGCTCGTACCGCGTGCTGGGGCCGGCGGCGCCCGACGTCGGCGCGGCGGTGATCGTGCGCGCCGGCGCGGCGCTGATCGGCGTGGCGGTGGCGCTGGCGCTGCCGGTGCTGGGCGCGGTGACGATCGCGGCGCTGACGCTGGGCGCGGTCGACCGCGTGGGCGCGCTGCCGGTGAGCGTGGTGCCGACGGCGGCGTGGGGGCGCGCGGCGGCGCTGCTCGGGCTGGCGGCGATGACGTACGCGATCGCCCACGGGCTGGCGGCGCTGACCCGCGACCTGCCGACGACGCTGGCCGCGCTCGGGACCTGACGCGCTGCGAGCCTCAGGCGCTGACGCCGCAGGCCGCGAGCAGCTCGGCGACCGCGGGCAGCGCGTCCTCGGGGACCGCGGCGCCGCCGGCGAGGCGCTCGGCCAGCGCGGGGTCGGCGTGGAGCGGCACCCGCGCGGCGCGGGCGGCGTTGCGGAGCCGGTGGGCGGCGAGGCCGCGGCCGCGGTGCGTGACGCGCGGCGGGCTGCCGGGCTGCCACGCAAGGGCGACCGCGACCGCGTCGCCGGCGATGACCACCCGGGCGTCGGCGACCAGCGCGCGGTCGTCGCGCTGCGCGTCGCGCGCGGCCCGCTTCCAGCGCGGATCGCCGCTCGACTCGCGCGCGTCCTCGCGCCACTCGCGCGTGGTCATGGCCAGGCTGCTGCGCAGCCGGTGGTAGCGCCACGCGACGTCGATGAGGCTGGTGGCGATCGCCGCGACGGCGGCGGTGGCGGCCGCGGTGGCGACCAGCCCGAGCCAGGCCGCGGCCGGCGCCGGGGCGGCGGCCAGCGGGGCCAGCCGCGGCAGCCGCGCGACGGTGACCGCGATCGCCACGCCGAGCACGAGCAGCGCCCGCGCGACGGTGAGCGCGGCCTCGCCAGCGCGCTCGGCGACGGTGGTGGCCTCGGCGCCCGCGTCCGGCGCGCCGCGCACCTCGCGGCGCGGCACCCACAGCCCGCGCGCCAGCACCGCCTGGCCGAGCAACCCGCCGATCGCCGCCGCCGCCGCGATCGGCGCGACGATCGCCAGCGTCGCCAGCGGCAAGCGCCCGGCGCCGTCGATGGCTCGCGCCACGCCGCCGTCGTCGGTGGCGTGGGCGAGCTGCTCGCGCGTGGCGTCGGTCAGCTCGCCCGCCACGCCCGCCACCACCGCGATCGTCGCCGCCGTCCCCGCGGCCAGCGCCAGCGCCGCCGCGCCCGCCGGACTCACCAGCACGCGCCCCGCCGCGCGCGCCAGCGCCCGACGGCGCGGACTCGGCGGATGCGGACGCTCCATTCACCGACGCTACCTCGCCCCTCCGACGCCCGTGCCCGTGCCCGTGCCCGTGCCCGTGCCCGTGCCCGATCTCTCGAATCCGTCCCCGATCCCGATCCCGATCCCGATCCCGTCCCCGATCCCGTCCCCGCTCCCGTCTCCGTCCCCGTGCCCGTGCCCGTGCCCGTGCCCGTGCCCGATCTCTCAAATCCGGCCCCCGCCCCACGTCCCCGTGCCCGTGCCCGATCTCTCGCTCCGTCCCCCACCACTGCTACAGTGCGCGGCCCATGTCGGCCGGATACTGTGAGGTCGCGGTGGCGTTGCCGGTCGCCGGGGTGTTCACCTATGCGGTGCCACCGGACCTGTCCGCGCGCGCGACCGTCGGCGCGCGGGTGCTGGTGCCGTTCGGCGGTCGCGGCGTGGCCGGCGTGATCGTCCGGGTCGGCGTCGCGGCGCCGCCGCCCGACGTCGCGGCCCGCCCGCTGACCGACGTGACCGGGGCGCCGATCGCCAGCGAGCTGGTCGGCCTGGCGATGTGGATCTCCGACTACTACGAGGCGCCGCCGGGCGAGGCGCTGCGGCTGGTGCAGCCGGTGGGCTCCGGCGAGTCGAGCACGCGCGTCGTGGCGATCACCGAGCTGGGGCGCGCGGCGCTGGCCGGCGAGGGCGGGGCGCTGCCGCCGCGGCAGGCGCGGCTCTTGGCCCGGCTTGGGCAGAGCGAGCGGCCGCTGGCCCGCACCGAGGTGTCGCGGTTCGCCGACGAGCTGGCCGCGCTGTGCGCCCGCGGGCTGGCGGTCGAGGACGACGCCCGCAGCGCGGCGCGCACCCGGCCCAAGCGCGAGAAGCTGGTGGCGCTGGCGCAGCCGATCGACGCGGCGCGCGCGGCCACCGCGCGGGCCCCGGCGCGGCGGGCGGTGATCGAGGCGCTGGTGGCGGGGCCGGCGCCGGCGGCGACCCTGGCGGCGACCCTGCCCGGGGCGGCGGCGGCGCTGCGCGAGCTGGCCAAGGCCGGGCTGGTGACGGTGACCGAGCGCGACGTCACGCTCACGGCGGTGGCGATCGGCGACGGGCTGACCGCCGCGGTGACGCCGCCCCGCCTCAACGACGAGCAGCGGGCCGCGGTCGCCGCGATCGTCGGCGCGGTCGGGTTCGTGGCGATCCTGCTGCACGGCGTGACCGGCGCCGGCAAGACCGAGGTCTACCTGCACGCGATCGCCGAGCTGCGCGCGCGTGGCAAGGGCGCGATCGTGCTGGTGCCGGAGATCTCGTTGACGCCGCAGCTGGCGGCCCGCTTCCGCGCGCGGTTCGGCGACGAGGTGGCGATCCTGCACTCGGGGCTGTCCGAGCGCGATCGCCTGAGCGAGTGGACCCGGCTCGAGCAGGGCGATGCGCGGATCGCGGTCGGGGCGCGCTCGGCGGTGTTCGCGCCGGTGCGCGACCTCGGCATCGTCGTCGTCGACGAGGAGCACGACGGTTCGTTCAAGCAGGACGAGGGCGTGCGCTACCACGGCCGCGACGTGGCGCTGGTGCGCGCGCAGCGGGCCGGGGCGGTGTGCGTGCTGGGCTCGGCGACGCCCAGCCTCGAGTCGTACGCGGCGGCGGTCGCCGGCCGCTACCAGCTGGTGACGCTGGTCGAGCGGCCGACCGGCGGCGCGCTGCCGGCGGTGCAGGTGGTCGACCTCCGCGTCTACAAGGCCGACGCCGAGGCGATGCTGTCGGCGCCGCTGGCGGCGGCGCTGGCCGAGACGCTGGCCGCCGGCGATCAGGCGATCGTCTTCCTCAACCGGCGCGGCTTCGCGACGTTCGTGATGTGCCGCGCGTGCGGCCACGCGTTCCGCTGCGGCGAGTGTGCGGTGTCGCTGACGTACCACCAGTCGTCGGATCGCCTGCAGTGCCACTACTGCGGCCACGGCGAGCGGGTGCCGGAGCGCTGCCCGAAGTGCGGCGCCGAGGCGATCGATCGCAAGGGCCTGGGCACCGAGCGAGTGGCGGCGGCGCTGACCGAGCGGTTCCCCGGCGCGCGGGTGGCGCGGCTCGACCGCGACGTCGCCAGCGGCGCCAAGGCCGAGGCGGTGCTGGCCCGGGTGGCGCGGCGCGAGGTCGACATCCTGGTCGGCACGCAGATGGTGACCAAGGGCCACGACTTCCCCGGCGTGACGCTGGTCGGCGTGCTGTGCGCCGACCTGGCGCTCGGGCTGCCCGACTTTCGCGCGAGCGAGCGGACGTTCCAGCTGCTGACCCAGGTGGCGGGGCGCGCCGGCCGCGGCGATCGGCCGGGGCGGGTGATCATCCAGACCTACCAGCCCGACGCCGACGCGATCGCGTGCGCGGCCCGCCACGACTACGCCGGGTTCTTCGCCCGCGAGAGCGAGGGGCGCGCCGAGCTGGACTACCCGCCGGTCGGCCGGGTGTGCGCGGTGCGCATCGACGGCCGCGATCCGCACCGGGTGGCCGACGCCGCGACCCGGGTGGCGGCGCTGGCGGTGGCCGCGGCGCGCGCGGTCGACGACGTCGTGCTGGTGCGCGGCCCGACCCCGGCGCCGCTGGCCCGGCTGCGCGGCCGGTCGCGCTGGCAGGTGTGGCTGCGCAGCCGCGACCGCGCGGCGCTGCGGCGGGTGATCCGCAGCGTGCTCAACGTCGACGCGCCCGGCGCGACGGTGGCCGTCGACGTGGATCCCCTGTCGACGCTGTAGTAAACCTGTCCCTACCGCGCATGGCCACGATCCTCCTGGTCGCCAACCCCGGCGATCACGCCGAGCTAGCGGCCGCGCTGCGCGGCGACGACGACGCGCCGTTCGATCACGAGCTGGTGTTCGAGGTCGGCGACGACGCGACGCTGGCGCGCTTCATCGAGCTGGCGCCGGCGGTGGTGGTGGTGTCGGCGGCGCTCGACGACGGCGACGCCCGCGCGCTGATCTCGGCGATGCGCGACGCGATGCTGCCGCGCAAGGTGTTCGTCGTGCTGATCGGCGACCTCGACGGCCCGATCCGCACCGCGATCGACGCGCTCGGCGTCGGCGAGCGGTTCGTGGCCCGGCCGCTGTCGGCCAAGGCGCTGCGCTACGCGGTCACGTCGGGCCTGGCGATCACCGGCGCCGCCCCGGCGGCCGCGCCGTCGGTGGTCGAGCCGGCCCCGGCGCTGGAGAGCGAGCCGGCCCCGGCGTCGCCGCCTGTCCCCGCGCCCGCGCCGCCGGCGGATCTGCGCGCCCGCTGGGCGGCGCTGGCCGACGAGCTCGGCGGCGACGAGGACGACACCCACGACGACGACGACGACGACGCGGCGCCAGCCGCCGGCCCCGAGCTGCCGGCGCTGGCGGCGCCCGACCTGCCGGCCCCGCCGGCGTGGCGCCCGGGCTCGACCGAGGTGCCGCCCGCGCCGCGCGAGCCGACGCTCATCCTGTCCGAGCGCGCGGTCGAGGCCGACGCCGGCGGGTTCGGGGGCGGCGACGATCGCGCGTGGTCGCAGCCGACCCCGACCGGCACCGCGCCGCGGGCGTGGAGCTCGTCGACCCCGGCGCCGATCGGCGACGACCTCGACGACGATCCGCTCGACGACGACGTCGCGGCCGGCATCGACGACGACCTCTCGGTCGATCTCGAGCGCAAGGCGCCGCCGCCGCCGGCCCCGGAGCCGCCGCCGGCCGGCGGTGACTTCGCGCGCGAGCTGCGCCGCAAGATGTCGCTGATGGCCGAGCGGCTGTTCAAGAGCGGCGATCTGCCCGCCGCGCCGGTGGCGATCGGCCCGGCCCACGATCACCACACCGAGATCGATCTCGGCGGGCTGGTCGACGACGATCACGATCTGACGGCGGCGACGTTCGTCGGCGCCGACGAGCGCGCCACCGATCCCCACGCCGGCCGCGCCGACACCGCGACCAGCAAGGGCGAGGGCGGCGAGCTGGCCCGCGGCACCGCCGACGCGCCGGCGCTGATCGCCCGGATGTTCGTCACCGACTTCACCGGCCGCGTCGTGTTCCACGCCGATCGCGCCGAGAAGGTGATCCACTTCGAGGGCGGCCGGCCGGTCTTCGCGTCGTCCAACCTGGCCCGCGATCGCATGGGCGAGCTCCTCGTGCGCGAGGGCAAGATCACCCGCGAGCAGCACGACCGCTGCCAGGACCAGGTGCGCGACACCGGCCGGCGGATGGGCGAGATCCTGGTCGACCGCGGCTACCTCAAGCGGCGCGAGCTCTTGCCGGCGGTGCGCCGCCACGTCGAGGACATCATCTACTCGCTGTTCGCGTGGGATCGCGGCGACTACCGGCTGATCGTCGGCGACGGCGCCACCGGCGAGCGCATCCGGCTGTCGCGCCACCCGGCGGCGATGGTGCTCGAGGGCGTGCGCCGCAAGCTCGATCGCGGGACGCTCGAGCGGCTGGTGGGCCCGCCGACGACCCACGTCGAGATCACCGATCGCGACAAGCTGGCGACGATCGTCGGCGCCGCCGACCTGTCCAACGAGGAGCGCGCCGCGCTGACCGGCCTCGACGGGGCCAGCGACCTGACCGCGGTGTCGCGGGCCGCCGGGCTGGGGCTGGCGGGGCTGTACCCGCTGGTGTGGAGCCTGATGCTGCTCGGCCTGGCCTCGGCCCGGCGCCGCGCCGGCGACGACGACGGCGACGCGCCGGCGCTGATCGGCGAGAGCGACCTGGCGATCGATCGCGCCCGGGTGCGGGCCCGCGCGGCGCTGGTGGCCGACGCCGACTACTTCGCGCTGCTCGGCGTGCGCCCCGACGCCACCGGCTTCGAGATCAAGCGCGCCTACGAGGCGGCGCGCCGCGACTTCGCGGCCGACGGCTTCCCGGGCGAGCTGCGCCGCGAGCTGGAGCGCGAGCTCGACGAGATCGCGGTGGTGCTCGACGAAGCCTACCGGGTGCTGCGCGACGACGCGCTGCGCGCCGCCTACCGCGCCCACCTGCGCGAACCCGACGAGGCCGCGTGAAGCTGGTGTTCATGGGCTCGCCGGACTTCGCGGTGCCGTGCCTCGAGGCGCTGGTCGCCGCGGGCCACGAGGTCGCGCTGGTCGTGACCCAGCCCGACAAGCCCGCCGGGCGGGGCGGGGCGATGACGCCGCCGGCGGTGAAGGTCGCCGCCGAGCGCCTCGGCCTGCCGGTGATCCAGCCGACCAAGCTGCGGCCGCCCGAGGTCGCGGCCGGCCTCGCCGCGACCGGCGCCGAGCTGGCGGTGGTGGTGGCGTACGGGCGGATCTTGCCGCCGGCGATCCTGACCGCGTTCCCGCGCGGCTGCGTCAACGTCCACGGCTCGCTGTTGCCGGCGTACCGCGGCGCGGCGCCGATCCAGTGGGCGGTGATCGACGGCAACGCCACGACCGGCGTGACGATCATGCAGCTCGACGAGGGCATGGACACCGGCCCGATGCTGGCGACCCGCGCGCTGGCGATCGGCCCCGACGAGACCGCCGGCGAGCTGTTCGCGCGGCTGGCGCCGCTGGGCGCGGCGTTGCTGGTCGAGACGCTGGCCGGGCTGGCCGCGGGCACGGTGGTCGCGACGCCGCAGCCGACCGCCGGCGCCAGCCACGCGCGCATGCTGACCAAGGACGACGGCCGGATCGACTTCGCGCGGCCGTGCGCGCAGGTCGCGGCCCACGTGCGCGGCGTCGACCCGTGGCCGGGCGCGGTCGCGTACCTCGGCGCCGACGCCGCCAAGCTGTTCGGCGCGCGGGCCCGCCCCGGCGCGGTCGCCGCGGCGCCGGGCACGGTGGTCGCGATCGACGACGCCGGCGCCCACGTCGCGTGCACCGACGGCGTGGTCGTCGTGCGCGAGCTGCAGCTGCCGGGGCGCAAGCGGCTGACCGCGCGCGAGCTGGCCAACGGCCGCCGGCTGGCGATCGGCGATCTCCTGCGGCCCGCGGCGGCGTCGTGACGACGCGCGCCGGCAGCGCCCGCGAGGTGGCGCGGCGGGTGGTCGGGCGAGTCGGCGAGCGCGGCGCGTGGGCGACGCTGGCGCTCGGCGGCGAGCTGGCCGTGGCCGATCTCGACGAGCGCGACCGGCGGTTCGCCACCGAGCTCACCTACGGCACGCTGCGCCACCAGCTGCGCCTCGAGCGCGCGCTCGCCGCGCACGCCGATCTGCGCAAGGCCCGGCCGCCGGTGCGCGCCGCGCTGCTGGTCGCGGCCCACCAGATCCTGTTCCTGCGGGTGCCGGCGCACGCCGCGGTCGACGACGCGGTGGCGG
The DNA here is from genome assembly GCA_016794525.1 of Myxococcales bacterium. GTDB lineage: Bacteria > Myxococcota_A > Polyangia > Haliangiales > Haliangiaceae > UBA2376. Next base: position 80,447 of record JAEUJY010000165.1, on the reverse strand, counting down.
CGGTGCGCGGGCGGTTCGGCCCCAAGCTCGCCGGCTTCGTCAACGCGGTGCTGCGCAAGCTGGCGGCCACCGGCGAGCCGCCGCTGCCGACCGATCCGCGCGAGCGGCTGGCGGTCGAGCACGGCCTGGCGCGCTGGCTGGTCGACGAGGTCGCGGCGCAGGTGCCGCCCGACGAGCTGGCCGCGGCGGTGGCCGGCCTGACCGCGCCGGCGCCGCTGTGGATCCGGGTCAACCGCCGGCGCGCGACGCCGGCCGCGGTCACCGCGGCGCTGGTGGCCGAGGGCGCGACGGTCGAGCCGACCGCGCTCGACGATCACGCGCTGGCGGTGCGCGGGCTGGGCGATCCGGCGCGGTCGCCGTCGTTCCGCGCCGGCCAGTGGACGGTCCAGGATCTCGCCGCGCAGCTGGTGGGGCGGCTGGTCGATCCGCAGCCCGGCGAGCGGCTGCTCGACGCGTGCGCCGGCGTCGGCGGCAAGACCACGCACCTCGCCGAGCTCGCCGGCGACGCGCGCATCGACGCGGTCGATCCGATCGCGACCAAGCTCGAGCTGGCGCGGGGCGCCGCGGCGCGGCTCGGGCTCGCCGGCATCACCGCCCACGTCGGCGCGCTGGCCAGCCTGCCGGCCGACCGCGTCTACGATCGCGTGCTGGTCGACGCGCCGTGCTCGGGCGCCGGCGTGCTGCGCCGCCACCCCGAGGCGGCCACCCGGCTCACCCGCGACGACGTCCGCGGGCTGGCCGCGCTGCAGCGCGACCTGCTCGACCTGGCGGCGGCGCGGGTCCGCCCCGGCGGCGCGCTGATCTACGCGGTGTGCACGATCACCGCAGCCGAGGGCCCGGCGCAGCTGGCGGCGTTCCTGGCGCGCCACCCCGGGTTCAGCCTCGAGGCGCCACCGCTGCCGGCCGCGGTGGTCGACGGCGGCGCCGCGCGCACCTGGCCCCACCGCCACGACGCCGACGGCTTCTTCGCCGCCCGGCTGCGGCGAGCGCCGTGAGCCGCGCCTCCCGGCGCGATTCGCGGTAGAACGCGCCGGTGCGCCCCATCCGCATCGCGCCCTCCATCCTCTCGGCCGACTTCGCGCGCCTCGGCGACGAGGTCCGCGCCTGCGACGTCGGCGGCGCCGACTACATCCACGTCGACGTGATGGACGGGCACTTCGTGCCCAACCTGACGATCGGCCCGCTGGTGGTCGAGGCGCTGCGCAAGGTCACGACCCGGCCGCTCGACGTCCACCTGATGATCGAGCAGCCCGATCGCTGGGTCGCCGACTACGCCAAGGCCGGCGCCGACCTGATCGGCGTCCACGTCGAGGCCTGCACTCACCTGCACCGCACGCTCGGCGCGATCCGCGAGCTGGGCAAGCGCGCCGTCGCGGTGCTCAACCCGGCGACCCCGCTCGAGACGCTGCGCTGGGTGCTGGCCGACGTCGACATGGTGCTCTTGATGAGCGTCAACCCCGGCTTCGGCGGCCAGAAGTTCATCCCGGCGGTGCTCGACAAGATCACCGCGCTGCGGCGGATGCTCGACGACGCCGGCCGGGCCGAGGTCGACATCGAGGTCGACGGCGGGGTCAAGCTCGACAACGTCGCGGCGATCGCCGCCGCCGGCGCCAACGTGCTGGTCGCCGGCTCGGCGGTGTTCGCGACGCCGGACTACGCGGCGACGATCGCCGCGCTGCGGTCGCGCGCGGTCGCCGCGGCGGGGTAGGCCAGCGCCCGGGCCTGCCACGCGGCGAGCACCCGACGCTCGCCGCGCCGCGCGCGCACGAAGTCGCGGGCCCGGGGCGTCAGGTCGGGCCGCGCCAGCCGCGCGTCGTCGTCGTCGGCCGGCAGCCGGGCCAGCGCCGCCGCGCACGCCGCGTGCAGCGCCGCCGCCACCTGCGCCGGCGGATCGCGATCGCGGCCGAGCTGCTTCCACAGCGCCTGCGCTGGCTCGTCGTCGTCGGGCAGGCCCACCGCGCGCCCGGCGATCTCGGCCAGGTCGGCCGGGTTGTCGTCGAGGGTGAAGCCGTACTGCACCGCGAGCTGGCCGTTGCTCTTGGCGCCGTAGCTGTCGGTCAGCTCGGCGCCGGCGGCGACGTCGGCCACCGCGGTCAGCGTGAACGCCGCGGCGTCCTGATCGTAGGCCCAGCGGGTGACCGGCGTCGGGGCGTGGTTGATCAGGTCGGCCAGCGGTACCAGCGCGTTGGTCGTGACGCCGTCGATCGTGACCGCGAACGCGCGCGAGCCGACGCACAGCCGGGCCCAGGTGAACGTCGCGCGGTCGACGCCGGCCATCAGCCGCGCCCGCGCCACCGCGAGCGCGTGATCGCGGGCGAGGTCGTGCTCGAGCAGCGCCAGCCGGTCGCCGGTCAGCGTGCCGAGCAGCAGCGCGCGCTCGTCGGCCGGCGCGTGGAGCGCGAAGCCGTCGTAGCTCGCCGGCAGCGACCGCAGGTACGGCGCGTAGGGCGACGCGGCGCGGCGCGCCTCGACGCACAGCCACGCGGCGAACGTCGCGTGGCTCGACGACAGCTCGACGCCGGCGTCGCGCAGCTGGCGACCCACCGACGACGCCCGCGCGTGCTCGCGGGTGATCAGCAGCCCGCGCGGGATGCGCGCCACCACCTCGCCGGCGGCGATCGCCCGGGTGGCCACCATGCCGCGCCCGGTCGGCACCGGGCCGACCGCCAGGCCGTCGCAGGTGGCCCCGGCGTCGCGCAGCCACGCCATCAGCTCGCCGATCGCGGCGCTCAAAACGTGCCGAACAGCTCGGTCAGGCGCACGTCGAGGGCGGTCGCGACCTTCCACAGCGACGACACGCTGGCGCTCGACTCGGCGCGCTCGATCTGCGAGAGCAGCGACACCGACAGCTTGGTGCGCCGCGACATCTGCTTGAGCGTCAGGCCGCGGGCCTTGCGCAGCTCGCGGATCGAGCGCCCGATCGTCGCGTGCAGCTCGTCCTCGCGGCGGAGGATGAGGCCCTTCTTCTTGGCGATGCGGGTGATCGCCTCGCGGAAGTCGTCGACCGTGAACGGCTTGCGGATGTACGCCGAGACGTCGCGCTCGATCGACGACGTCGCGGTCTCCAGGCTGGGGTAGCCGGTGAGGATGATGATCGCGATGTCGTCGTCGATCTCGCGGATCTGCGCGAGCAGGTCGATGCCCGACAGCTTGGGCATCATCAGATCGAGCACCGCGAGGTGGAACTCGTCGCCGCGCAGCGTGGTGAGCGCCTGGGTCGGGTCGTGCTCGACCGTCACCGTGTAGCCCTCCGACGTCAGAAAATCATGCAGGTACTCGCACACGTCCGGGTCATCGTCGACCACCAGGACGTTCAGTGCGGCGATCTCCGGCCGTTGCTGACTCGTCGCGACCACGCCCGATCCATACCACGCACCGCCGGCGGCGATGCGGCGAACCGCCTCCGGAAAGGTGCGCCAAAAGCAAGAGCCCATGACCGGATGGGTCATGGGCTCTTTGTCGTCGGGGCGAGAGGATTTGAACCTCCGACTCCTTGGTCCCGAACCAAGTGCGCTACCAGGCTGCGCTACGCCCCGAAGGCGGAAGGACAAGTACCGTTACCGGCGCCATCTGTCAACCAGCGGATGCTGTTGATTCGACTTACCACCGGATGGCGGGCAACGACAGGCTGGCCCCGACCTCGACGAACGCGCCGGCCTCGTCGAGGACGCCGACCCGGACCACCGGGACCACCCCCAGGAAGCCCCAGATCGCGACCGCGCCGCCCAGGCGCGGGTGGTGATCTCCGGCCAGGGCGACGGTGGGGCCCGCCGCCACCCCCAGCATCCACCCGCCCAGCCGCCGGGTGCCGGCGACCGCGTCCAGCCACACCCGGCCGCCGTCGGTGGACGCGTCGTGGGACGCGCCGAGCCAGCCGCCGACCGCCGCAAGCGCGCGATGTTCGCGGATCCGCAGCACCTGGATCCCACCACCCCAGGTCGACTCCCACCCCGCGGCGCTGGTCCGCGCCGCGCCGGCGGGCCCGATCCACAGCTGGATCCCATCGAGATCAGACACCGGCCGGGTGGCTGGAGCCGGTTCGGCGGCGGCCGCCGCCGTTGTTGCGAGGACTGCTGACACCGCGACCGTCCAGGCCAGACCCCGATCCGGACGCCGGGATCGCCCGCGCGGCCGCGGCAAGCTGGTACAATCGCCAGAGTTTTCGAGCCATGCACCGCGCGGCCCAGCCTTTGCTTTCACCAGCTTCCGGGTGCTCACCTCGTCCACGCCACGGGCTTCGCCGGCCATGAACCCTTCTCGCGCGCTCGACTCCAGCATGCTGGCGGGTGATCCGGCGGCGATGCTAGCACCGGCGCTCCGGGCCGGCTACGCCCAGCTCCGGCAGCTGCCGCTCCTGGACGGCGTCCCCAACGAGCTGCTGGTGGGCGCGCTGGCCTCGGGCGATCTGGCCCTGCGCCAGGTCGAGCGCGACGCGATCGTCGCCGACGCCGCCGACGCCAGCGGCGCGGCGCCCCCGGTCATCGTGCTGGTGGCCGGCCAGATCGCCGCCGGCGTGTTCGACGCGACCGAGCTGGCCGAGCGCAAGGCCGAGCAGGCGCAGTTCGAGCAGATGACCCACGACGAGCGCGAGTCGGTGTCGCTGATCAAGCCGATCCCGATGGCCCGCCTGGCCAAGAAGAACGTCGCGCTGTTCACCGACGGCGACCTGTGGAACAGCGGCGCGGTGCAGGCGGCGCGCGGCGCGCCGATCGCGTTCTTCGCGACCGCGCCATCGACGATCGTCACGCTGACGCAGCGGCTGGTCGCCGACGTGGCGGTGCGGTTCCCGTTCTTCGAGGCCCGCTTCCGTCGCGCGATCACGCTGTCGCGGCAGCGGCTGCACGGCATCACCGGCGTCAAGCAGGAGATCCTCGACTTCTTCGTGCGCCAGGGCATCTCGGTGTCCGGCGAGTCGGTGCGGGTCCGCCAGCTCGATCGCTGCATCGACTGCAAGCAGTGCGAGATCGCGTGCGAGGAGCGCTACGGGGCGCGGCGGCTCACGCTGGGCGGCTACCAGCTCGGCATGCTGGACTTCGTCTACACCTGCCGCACCTGCACCGATCAGCGCTGCATCGACCCCTGCGCCTACGACTCGATCAAGTTCGACCCGGTCAAGAAGGAGGTGGTGATCAACGACGCCACCTGCACCGGGTGCTCGGCCTGCGCCCAGAGCTGCCCGTACGGCGCGATCGACATGATCGACGTCGAGGATGGCAGCCCGGCGTTCAACAAGGACTTCCGGGCCCGGCTCGAGAAGGCCAAGGCGCTGGCGTTCGGGCCCGGCACCGGCCGGGTCGCGCGGGTGCGCCGCATCGCCAACAAGTGCGACCACTGCGGCGCCTACGGCGATCAGGCGTGCGTGTCGGCGTGCCCGACCGGCGCGCTGATCGAGATCTCGGCCTACGATCTGTTCCGCGAGCGCTCGCCGGCGATCGCGATCGCGGCGCGCGCCGGCTACGACGCCGAGCTCGATCCCGACCGGCGCGAGGTGCTGCCGACGTACCCGTTCACCGAGGGCGTCGACGAGCGATCCGGCGGCAGCGCCAAGGTCCGGCGTGGCCGCTGGGGCCCGCTCTTGCTGTGGACGGTCGGCATCGTCGCCTGGCTGGTCGCGCTGGCCGAGGTGCTGCTGCGCCTGTACGCGCCGACGATGTCGTACCAGTACGCGCAGCTGCGGGCCTCGGGCGAGTTCCCGACCGCCGAGCTGGCGCTGCAGCGGGTCGGCTTCCGGTCCGGCAACGAGCTGGCCATCCAGTGCGGCCTGGTCGGCACCGGGCTGATGATCATCGCGGCGATCTACCCGATGTTCCGCCGGCTGCGCGCGTTCCGCTGGATCGCGTCGAACACGATGTGGTTCGACTTCCACCTGATGGCCGGGACCGTCGGCCCGATGTTCGTCGCGCTGCACTCCGCGCTCAAGCTCTCGAGCTGGGTGTCGCTGGCGTTCTGGAGCATGGTCATCGTCGCGGTGTCGGGCTTCATCGGCCGCTACCTCTACACCCAGGTGCCGGAGCTCTCGAGCGGGCGCGAGCTCGAGCAGCTCGACCACGAGCGCGCGTTCGCCCACCACCGCAGCCGCCACCCGGTGGCGATGAGCGAGATCGATCGCGAGCTGTGGGAGCACGGCCAGCGCGCCGGGCGGGTCGCCGCCCACTACGGGCTGGTCGCCAGCCTGACCTGGCTCCTGGTCGAGGATCTGCGCCGGCCCGGGCGCTGGCTGGCCCGGCGCAGCCGGCTCGGGCGGGTCGGCGTCGACGGCAAGGCCCGGCGCGACCTGGTGCGCCGCACCGGCCGGATGCTGCTGATCCAGCGCGGCGCGGTGATCGCCCCCAAGGCCAACCTGCTCCTGAACTCGTGGAAGAAGGTCCACGTGCCGTTCACGGTGCTGCTGACGGTGTTCTCCGCCGCGCACATCTACATCTCGTGGGATCGCGCCTGGTAGAGTCGATGGTACCGATGCGCCGTCCCACCGCTCTCGCGCTCGCGCTGCTCGCGCTCGGCGTGCTCGTGCTGGCGCCGGGCCGGGCCCGCGCGCAGGGCGACTTCTTCAGCTCGTCGCCGGGCGCGCTGTCCGAGAGCCACGCCGGCATCGACGGCCCCGATCACTGCAACGACTGCCACAACAACGGCCGCGACGCGCTCAACGACAAGTGCCTCGGCTGCCACGATCACAGCGACCTCAAGGCCCGGATCGCGTCGGGCAAGGGCTTCCACGCGTCGAGCCAGGTCAGCGGCAAGAAGTGCTCGTCGTGCCACAACGAGCACAAGGGCCGCGGCTTCGATCTGATGGGCTGGGCCGCGATCCCCGGGGGCACCAAGGGCTTCGACCACGACGTCACCGGCTGGCGCCTCGAGGGCAAGCACACCGCCGTCGACTGCGCCGACTGCCACAAGAAGAAGAACCGCCAGGGCCTGCGCGTCTACCTGGGCACCGATCGGCTGTGCGGGTCGTGCCACAAGGACGACCAGCCCCACGGCTTCGAGCGGCGCGAGATGCTGGCGTGCGAGCGCTGCCACGGCCAGAGCATCTGGAACCCGCCCAAGAGCGATCAGGACTTCGACCACAACGACAAGCGCGACGCGTCGATGCCGCTGGTCGGCTCGCACGAGGACGTGTCGTGCGAGAAGTGCCACCCCAAGGCGCTGTTCAACCTCAAGGGCAACAACCCCGACTTCTGCGGCAACTGCCACGACAGCCCGCACGACGGCATGCTGTTCGGCAAGCGCGAGTGCGAGTGGTGCCACTCGCCGGCCTACGGCGCCCTCGACAAGTTCAAGTTCGACCACGACAAGAAGACGACGTTCGCGCTGGGCCGGGCCCACGGCAAGATGAAGTGCGAGGACTGCCACACCCAGGCGCTGGGCGAGCGCAAGCCCGACAAGACCTGCGAGGCCGGTGGCTGCCACCAGGACGACAACAAGCACGGCGACCGCTTCAGCGCGTTCGGCGGCGATCCGCCGAGCTGCGCGAGCTGCCACCTGTCGTCGACGAGCTGGGTGTCGGGCGCGACCAACTTCAACCACGACAAGAAGACCAAGTTCAAGCTGACCGGCCGCCACGACGAGGTCACCTGCCGGGCCTGCCACCGCGGCCGCACGCCGGCCGACTTCGAGCGCTTCGACGCCGGCTCGGTCGGCTGCCGCGGCTGCCACGAGCACAAGAACGTCCACCCCAAGGAGAAGTACACCGACAGCCAGTGCCTCGGCTGCCACCAGGGCGCCGGCAAGGTCGACCTCAAGCCGGGCACGGTCGACACGTTCCACGGGCCGAAGTCGGCGTTCCCGCTGATCAAGGGGCACAAGCCGGTCAAGTGCGCGCAGTGCCACCCCAAGGACACGTTCAAGGACACGCCCGCCGAGTGCGGCGTGCGCTGCCACGAGGACAGCCTGCACAAGGGCAAGCTCGGCGACGAGTGCAGCCGCTGCCACCTGCCCGGCGTGTGGGACGCGGTGCGGTTCGATCACGCCGACGACACCAAGTGGCCGCTCGAGGGCTTCCACGCCAAGATCGCCGACTGCTCGGACTGCCACCCGACGCGGGCCTACACCGGCACGCCGAAGACTTGCTCGGCCGAGGGCTGCCACGCCAAGGACGACGTCCACAAGGGCCGCCTGGGCAAGGGCTGCGAGCGCTGCCACAAGGTCGACGGCGACAACACCTTCAACCACAACACGATGTCGGCGTTCCCGCTGACCGGCGGCCACCTGACCGTCCGGTGCTCGGACTGCCACACCTCGCAGACCTTCAAGCCGCGCCCGACCAACTGCTTCGGCTGCCACCCCGAGCCCGACGTCCACCGCGGCCAGTACGGCACGGTCTGCGAGTCGTGCCACACCACCACCGACTGGACCGACATCAAGCCGCTCCACGACGTCGGCGGGTTCGCGCTGGTCGGCGCCCACGACAACCTGGCGTGCGCGCGCTGCCACAAGGACAGCCGCCCGATGGCCGGCACCGGCAACCTGTGCATCAACTGCCACCGGCAGGACGACGTCCACCAGAACGCGCTGACCCCGCGCTGCGGCGAGTGCCACACCCAGATGTCGTTCGCGCCGGCGCGCTTCGATCACACCACCGTCGGCTGCAACCTGACCGGCCTGCACCGCACGCTGGCGTGCAACGACTGCCACCGCGCCGGCAACTACGGCGCGATCACCGCCGAGTGCGTCGGCTGCCATCGCGACGACGCGCTGCGCGCCGGCAACATCGGGGGCGTCACCCACCCGGCGCAGGCGACCTGCGCCGGCTGCCACAACCCCAACAGCTGGGCGGGCGCGTCGGCGGCCAGCTACGGCCGAGAGTCGGTGTGCCGATGATCGGGCGCGCGGCGGTGGTGGCCGGCGTGTGCGTGGCCGTGCTCGCGGTGCAGCGCGGCACGGCGCGGGCGCAGGCCGACGAGCGCGATCGCTTCTACGTCGACAAGGACGACGAGGACCGCGACAAGACGCTGTGGCAGGGCAGCCTGACCTCGTCGTCGTTCTACTTCGCCGAGAGCGGCGTCGCCGGCACCACCTACGGCGGCATGGTGCCGCCCGACAACGGCAGCCCGTTCGCGCGGATGTGGACCGAGTTGCGCGCCCAGCTCGACGGTCGCCACCTGAAGGGCGGTCGCTGGGACGCGCGCATCGACGCGCGTGCGCGCGTGGTGCCCAACCCGTACGACCAGGGCAACGCCGATCCGGCGCGCCCCCAGGCCGGCCTGTTCGGTGAGAACGAGTACGAGCTGCGCGAGCTGTACGTCGTGCGCGGCGGGCGGCGCAGCGATCTGTTCTTCGGTCGCCAGGTGATCGCCGACCTCGGCGCGATCAAGATCGACGGCGTGCGGCTGGACTACGCCAAGAACCGCCGATGGACGTACCTCGGCTTCGCCGGGCTGTACCCGCTGCGCGGCTCGCGCTCGATCACCACCGACTACGCGCCCGGCATCGACAAGGCCAACCAGCCCACCGGGCGGGTCATGCCGGCGACCGGCGGTTTCGGCGGCGCCTACCGGACCCAGAACTCGTACGGCGCGCTGGGCGCGGTCGCGATCGTCCCGACCAGCCGCGACGGCGGGTACGGCGGCACCGGCACCTACGAGCGGCCCCGCCTGTACGTCGCGGCCAACGGCTACTGGCGGCGCTCGCCGGCGCTCGACGTCTGGCACTACTTCATCGTCGATCTGTACGGCTCGGCCGGCACCGCCGCGACCAACGCCTCGGGCGGCTTCCAGTGGAAGCCGTCGCCGCGGCTGCGCTTCCAGCTCTGGGCCAACCACCTCTCGACCGAGGCGCTCAACGTCCAGGTGCGCGAGCAGCTCGAGAACGAGGCGATCCTCGACGGCGTCGTCGTCAACAACGTCAAGGTGCAGCGCATCGGCACCACCGCGGCGCGCGCCGCGGTGTCGGCGTTGCTGGGCAAGGGGCGGCGGTTCGAGCTGACCGCGGCGCTGCAGGGGCGGCGTCGCCCCGACGTCGTCCTCGAGGCCGGCGCCGTCGATCAGCCGCTGCCGGCGGCCAAGTCGCTCGACCTCCACGTCCAGGCGGTCGACCGCGAGTTCTACGGCGGGCTGCGGCTCGAAGGCACGTTCATCCGCACGATCGGCCTGGGCGACGCCAGCTACGCGCGCTCGACCGCGCAGATCGTCCGGCTGGGCGCGTCGCGCGAGCTCAAGGACGGCAAGGCGCAGGTGATGGGCGACCTGTCGTGGGTGACCACCGCCGACGACAACGCCACGATGCAGTGCCTGCCGGGCCAGGTGACGACCTGCTACGGCAGCGCCAACTCGACCGCGCTGCAGGCCAACGCCACCGGCTACTACCGCTGGAAGCGCGACTGGTTCGTCACCGGCGCGCTGGGCGTGGGCACGCAGAAGCTCATCGTGACGAACCTGAGCGGGGGCGGCGTGCCGCAGGCGACGACGCTGATCGGGCAGGCGTTCCTGCGGATCGGCTACAAGTTCTAGCGAGGCGAGGAGAGGGGAGGGAGCGCGGGGGCGGAGCGGGATCGGGGGCGGGACCCGGATCGGGATCCGGGTCGGGATCGGGATCCGGGTCGGGATCGGGATCGGGATCGGGATCCGGATCGGGATCCGGGACCGGGATCCGGATCTTGCGGCTGGATCTCGCGGTTCAGATCACGTCCGGCGGCGCCGGCGGCGGCGGCTCGGGCTCGACGATCACGTCGTCGTCGCAGCAGCCGTCCTTGTCGCAGCCGGGCTGGGGGAACTCGCAGCACGGCTCGCCGGGCTGCGGCACGTCGTCGTGCGGGGTCGAGCAGTCGACCGTCGGCGGCGCGTCGGGATCGTGCGGCATGTAGCTCCCGGGATCGGGGCGACAGTCGACGCCGGTGACGGCGTTCGAGTAGCTGCCGGTCGACGAGTCGCTGGCGCAGCCGAGCGCGGCGAGCGAGGTGATGGTCAGGAGCGAAACCAAGGTGCGCATGGAGGTCCTCGTTGGGTACGACGGCTCGCGGTAGAGCAACGGCAGTGCCAGCGCGCGCGCGCGTGTTCGCGCGGCGATGGCGACGCGGCGGTGGGGGGCGACGCTTCGCCGCCGGGGGCTCGAGGTGGCAGCGAGCGATGGTTCGGCGTGCCGGATGCGCACCTCGGTTCGACCAGGCGCTGATATCGACGTGACATCGCGTCGGCCACGGCGCGGCGTCTACGGTGGCGATCACGCACCGGCATCGGCGCAGGGGCCGCCGGGTGACGTCGCGCGCCTGCGCATCGCCGACCGCCATGAGCAATCCTCCCGAATCGCCTGCCACGCGTCGCCTCCGGGTCTGGACGATCGATCCCGGCGACGGCGTCGTCGCCGTCGTCAGCGCGCCGGCCCGGCCCGCCGTGTCCCTCGAGCTCACCCGCGCCGAGCGCGACATCGTCGACGGCATCGCCCGCGGCGAGAGCAACCGGGCGATCGCGCGGCGGCGCGGCACCTCGGAGCGCACGGTCGCCAACCAGATCGCCGCGCTGTTCGCCAAGCTCGGCGTCGTGTCGCGCGCCGAGCTGCTGGTGCACCTCCGCGATCGTCGGTGACGCCGCGAGCGCGCGGTCGACGAATTGACTATGGAGGACGACGGTGGGTTGACGGCAAATGACGATCGTCGCCTGTGGCGACCGCGCGCTGGCCGTGGGGTGCCTCGGTCGGCGCGCGCGAACTCCCACGCAGCGAGGAAGCAATGGCCGACATCGTCAATCCGCAGATCACCGACGCCGTCACGCAAACCAACGTCAAGATCCTCGGCGACGCCCCGGGCATGGCGATGGCCAGCCTGTTCCAGGCGACCGGCCAGGCGCTGGGCAACGCCGCGCACAACGCCACCGCCGCGGGCGTGAACGCCACGACGATCCTGCAGGCCACGACGACGCAGGGCGTGGCGCTCTTGTACGGCGTCGACACCGCCGCGACCGCGGTCGGGATCACCGAGATCCTGGGCGCCAACAAGTCCGGCTACCCGTGAGCCGAGGCTGACCCATGGCGCGCAGCAAGGTCACCGTCACCGAGACCGTCACCGCCGAGCTGGTGCCGGGGCCACCGCCGGTGCCCCCGCCGCCCCGCGAGCCGTCGGCGCGCGGCGGCGCGGACCGCGCGCGCGGCGCCGAGGTCGACGCGGTCACGCAGGTGCTGGGCGCGACGCCGGCGATCTCGCTGGGCGAGCAGATGCTGGCGCTGACGACCAGCCTCGGCATCGCCGCGCACAACGCGACGGCGTTCCAGCACAACAACGTGGTCGTCTCCGAGGCCAGCACGGCCGCGGCGGTGCGGCAGCTGTTCACGACCCCGGTGCCGGTCCGCGCCAAGGCGACGCCGCCCGCGCGCAGCGGCGCGCCCGCCGCCGCGCCGTCGGGCGCGACCCCGCGTCGCCGCGCGTAGGAGCCCCATGCTGGCAGCGCTGCTCGCCCGGATCGCAACCACCGAGCTGGTCCCGCTGGCCCGGACGCTGGCCGAGCGGCTCGCCGCGCGCGGCGAGACCGTCGCCATCGCCGCTGCCGAACGCTACCTGCGCGAGCTGGTCGCGGCGCCGGATCCCGCGGCCGCGTTCCTGGCCGGCGCGGCGCACCGGCTGGCGGCGCTGCGCGACGCCCTCGACCACCACGACGCGATCGCGGCGGCCCCGACGCCGCGCAGCGATCGCGGGCCGTGGGTGCTCGAGCCGGCGGCGCCGCCCGCGCCCGACGCGGCGGCCCCGGCCATCGGCGGCGCCGGCGCCCTCGACGCGACCTCGGCGGCGCCGACCCACGCGGCGCTGGCGCGCCGGCTGCGCGCGGTGCCCGGCGTCACGGTCGGCACGCCGCGCCTCGATCGCGCCGTGCTCGAGGAGCGCGGGCGCCACAGCTACGCGTGGATCGAGGACGGCGCGGTCCACGCGCTGGGGCCGGCGCGCGCCGCGATCGCCGCGGCGCTGGGGGAGGCCGCCGTCGGCGCGCCGCCGTGGCACGCGACCTGGACGACGCTGACCGCCCGGGGGCGCAACCCGTGGCAGGTCCCGCCGACGGCCGCCGCCGACGCCGGGCTCGCCGCCGCGCTCGCGCGCACCGCCGCCGCCGCGCCGCGCGATCCGTACCGCGCGGCCGATCCGGCCGCGGGGTTCATGGCGGCGCTGGCGGACTGGTCGCGCCAGGCCATCGCCGGGCTGGGCGAGCTGTTCGCCGCCACCGCGGCCGGCGAGGTGCGGCCGTGCGCCGACGAGCAGGCGCGCGCGGCGCTGGCGTCGCTCGCGAACCGCCCGGCCAGCCTCGCGTCGGCGGCGCTGGTGCCGCTGGTGCTGATCGAGATGGCCGCCGGCCCGCTGGTCGAGGTCGCGCCGACGCCGCCCGGCCTGGCCTTCGACGTCATCGGGCGCGCCGCCGGCGGCTGCGTCCGCGCCCGGGCGATCCGCTTGCTCGACCCGCCGCAGCGCCTGCGCGCCGTGGCGCTGCCCCGCCTGCCGCGCGGGGCCACCGTCGTCGAAGGCGGCGACACGCTCATCACGCTGTTCGGCCCCTGACCCGAGGAGCTCCGCATGACCGCCACCGAGCACCTGACCGTGCGCTTCGAGCGCACCGTGTCGTTCGAGTTCGAGAGCGCGGCCGCCGGGCCGGCCGACCTGCGCGCGCTGGCCGCGGCGCTCGAGCGCGACGTCGCGCCGCGCGCCGACGCCGACCGCGTCGCCCACGCGGTGTGGCGCGGGCTGCTCGACGGCCGCTGGACGATCCTCGACTCGTTCGAGGCCGACGACCGCCGCTACCTGCTGGCCCGCGAGCGCCCCGGGCCGTCGGCGAGCGCGGCGCTCACCGATCGCGAGCGGCAGGTCGTCGAGATGGCCGTGCGTGGCCACTCCAACAAGTTCGCGGCGCTCGAGCTCGGCCTGACCGCCTCGACCGTCGCGACCCACCTGCGCCGCGCGATGACCAAGCTCGGCCTCGACACCCGCGCCGCGCTGGTGCAGGCGCTGCCGCTGGCGGCGCTGCTCGAGGAGGCGCCATGACGCCGGCCTACTTCGTCGAGGTGACCGCCGACGAGGCGAACCTCCGGCCGCACCCCTCGACCGACGCGCCGCCGGTGGCGACCGTCGGGCGCGGCACCCAGCTGGCGGTCGTGGGCCCGCCCAGCGCGGGGTGGCTGCCGGTCACCGCCGACGCGCACGCCGGCTGGATCGCCGGGGAGCTGGTGGCCAAGTTGCCCCGGCTGGTGGTCGACGCGTCGGACCACAGCGAGCTGGGGCACGCCGACGCGCGGGCGTGGCTGGGCCTGGTCGCCGATCGCCGCTACGTCGGCGTGATCCTCAAGGCGACCGAGGCGTGGGGCTCGACGGCGCGGTGGAGCGTCGACGGCGTGGCGTGGTTCAAGGCGCGGTGGCCGCAGGTCGTCACCGCCGCCGGCGATCGCTACGGCCAGAGCTTCTTCCGCGGCGCTTACCACTTCCTGATCTTCGATCCGGCGCGCGCGGTCGATCAGGCCGACTTCTACCTGCGCACGGTCGACGCCGCCGGCGGCTGGGGCGACGGCGACCTGATCCCGATCGTCGACGTCGAGCGCGGCAGCGAGCGCGGGCCCAACTACCACGCCGCGGCGGCCACGGTGATCGAGACGGTCCAGGCCTTCGTCGCGCGGGTCCGCGCCGTCACCGGGCAGCGCGTGCTGATGTACGGCCGCGGCGCGATGCGCGACCTCGGCATCACCGCGCGGATGGGCGCCGACTACCTGTGGAACCCCGGCTACACCGCGACGATGCCGTCGGCCGAGGCCGAGGGGTGGCCGCTCGCCCAGGTGATGCTGTGGCAGTACACCGACGGCCGCACCAACCTCACCCGGTTCCCGACCACCGCGCCGATCGTCCGCAACGTCGATCTGTCGGTGGCGATTCCCGATGATCTACCGACGCTGCGCGCGGCGATCGTGCGCGCGTCGACGAAATGACCATGGATCGCGCCGGCCGCGATCGGCGACAAGCGATCGTGCGGCGCGCTCCGCGCCAACCCTCTCGCGAAAGGAACTCCCGTGGCCGATATCGTCAATCCCCAGATCACCGACGCCGTCACCCAGACCAACGTGAAGATTCTCGGCGACGCGCCGGGCATGGCGATGGGGGCGCTGTTCCAGGCCACCGCCCAGGCGCTGGCCAACGCCGCCCACAACGCCACGACCGCGCAGCAGAACGCCAACACGATCCTGCAGGCGACGACGACGCAGGGCGTGGCGCTCCTGTACGGCGTCGACACCAGCGCCACCGCCGTCGGCATCGCCGAGATCCTCGCGGCAGGCAAGAAGTGATCGTCCCCGTCACCGCCGTCCCGCGTTAAGGAGCAACGACCATGGCCGATACCGTCAATCCACAGATCACCGACGCGGTCACCCAGACCAACGTCCAGATCCTGGGCAGCGCGCCCGGGCAAGCGATGGCCAACCTGTTCCAGGCCACCGGCAGCGCGCTGGGCATCGCCGCCCACAACGCGACCGCGGCGGGACAGAACGCCAACACCGTGCTGCAGGCCGTGACGACCCAGGGCGTCGCGCTGCTGTACGGCGTCGACACCGCGGCCGAGTCGGCCGGGATCAGCGAGATCCTGAGCGTGACCAAGCCGAAGTACCCGTGACGGTGGTCGCGTCGCGCGGGCTCCTCGCGGGGCCGCGCGTCGCGGCCGTCCGCCGTCCCGTCGCCGCTGACCGACCCCCAGGAGCTCTTCGATGGCCGACACCGTCAACTCGCAAGTGACCGACGCGATCACCCAGACCGCGGCCGCGACCGTCGGCCAGGCGGCGTCGGTCGCGCTGGGGATGTTCTTCCAGGCCGAGGCCCAGGCCTTCGCGCTGGGCATGCAGAACGCGGTCACCGCTCAGCACAACGTCAACCAGATCGGCGAGGCGGTGACCGCGGTGGCCACCGCCAAGATCCTCTCGCTCATGAAGTGATGGCGGGCGTCGCCGACGTCCGTCTTGGTCCGCGGTGAACGCGGACGTGCTTGCCCGTGGAGGCCGCGATGCCCGACGACAACACCCTGCCTGCTCGCGTCTCCGCACCGCCCGCCGGCGGCGCGGCCGCCGCACCGCCTCGCGCCACCGGCGTGTTCCTGGGCCCCGGCTTCGCCTACGAGGCGGTGTCCCAGACCTCGGCGATGGTGGTGCAGGACGCGGCGTCGCTGCTGCGCCAGCTCGGCGCGGTGTCGACCGCGGCGCTGGCGGTGATCACCGAGAAGCTGATCCAGACCGAGGGCGCCGATCCCAACCTCGTGCCGCTGTTCAACACGATCACGTCGAACCTGACGACCGCGAGCCAGGCGTTCGTCCAGGTCGGCAACGCCGCGGCCCAGGTGATGGGCTACTTCCAGCCGGGCACCACGGTCCCGCCGCCGCCGAGCGGCGGGGGCGGCGCGGCGGGTGGCGGCAGCGGCGGCGGTGCGGCCGGCGGTGGCGGCGGCAGCGGTGGCGGCGGCACCCACGCGGCGCGGCAGCGCTGATCACGGCCGGCCTGTCGAGGGACCGACCCACCCGGACCAAGCCTCAGGAGGCTGCGATGCACGCGTATGTCACCGTCGTGCGGCGGAACGGCAGCAACGCCGACGTCCTGCTCGCGCAGAAGAACATCTACCTGCCGCCCCACGGGCGCTACCAGTTCGCCACGGTGGGCCGCAACGCCGTGCAGTACGTCGTGCCGGGCGGCGCGGTCGGCCCCGGCGAGCAGCCGGCCGACGCGGCGCTGCGCGAGCTGACCGATCTCGGCGTGAAGCTGGCCCCGGCGGCGCTGGCGCCGCTGTGCGCCGACGCCACCGACACGTTCTTCCAGGCGGCGAACCCGCCCGGCGTCGACGTCGACGCGATCAACCTCGCGATCAACGAGGGGCGCACCGGCAGCCTGGCCTACAACCACGTGCGCTGGTTCCCGGTCGAGATGGCGACGTGCGCGCTGGGCAACAAGCCGGAGTACCAGCAGCTGCCGTGGGTGTCGGCGCAGCTGATGCGCGCGCTCAACGCCGGCTTCGCGCGCGACCTGATCACCTCGCGCGCCAACGCCAGCCACCTCCGCTACGCCCGCGGCCTGGCCCAGCTGCTGCTCGACGTGCTCAGCCCCAAGACCGCGCCGCCGACGCTGGGGCCGGTCGTGACGAGCCCGTCGCCGTGAGGCGGCGGCGGGCGGCGGTGCGCGCGGTGCGGGCGAGCGGATGGCCGGCGGCGCTGGGCGACCTGAGCGACCTGCTGCGGCCACCCAGCCCGCAGCCGGTCGTGCCGGCGACGATCGCGGCGCCGGTGGTCGAGGCGCCGGCCGCGTCGCGCGACGTGGTGGCCCCGAGCTACCAGCTGCCCAGCTATCAGGCGCCGATGATCGCGCCGCCGGTGATCGCGCCGCCGGTGATCACGCCGCCGACCGCCACGCCGCCAACGGTGACGCCGCCGACCGCGACGCCGCCGACCGCGACGCCGCCGACCGCCATGCCGCCGACCGCGATGCCGCCGGTGCTGGTCGACGCGGTGCGCGCGACCGCGCAGAAGATCCGTGCGGCCGAGCGCCAGATCAACCAGCGCCTGGCGGCCGCGAGCCAGCGCCTCGCCGCCGCGGCGAGCGGCCCACCGCGGCGCGGCGGATGACGCCGCGCCGTCGACGAATTGACTATCGCCACGGCGCCCGCGCTTGGGCACCGTGGTCGGCAGGAGCGGCGCCGCGCGCCGAGCACCCCATGCCCAGACCATCCCGAGTCCGCTGGAACCACGCCATCGCGGCGCTGGCCCGCCACCGATCGATCGCCGCCCACGAGCTCGGGCCCGGCCCGGCGCGCGCGCCGGCGCCCGTCGGGACGCCGGTGCCGGTGCCGCCCGCGACGCCCGGCGTGGCGCGGCGGGTCGCGTGGCGCGCCCCCGCGATCGTGTCGCGCGCCCCCGCGCTGCGCCCGGCGCCCGCGCCTCCCGCAACCGCCCCCGGTCGCTGGCACGTCCGCCGCGGCCCCTCGCCCCGCTGACAGGAGCTGCCGATGTCGAGCGCCGAGTCCGACGACAACGAGGTCGAGTTCTTGCTCGATGGCGAGGAGTTCTTCGCCGAGTTCCGCGCGCAGGTCGACGCGGTCGTCGCCGCCCCGGCCGCGGCCGGGACCTACCTGCGGCTGGCCTACTGGGCCGCCGACGCGACGTGCCCGCTCGGGCCGGGCGGTCCGACGCTGATCGCGCGCCTCACCGCCGCCGCCGCCGCCGGCCACCAGGTCGACATCATCGTCTACGCGGCGTGGGAGGCCGCGGCGGTGCGCGGCATGACCGGCGACGTGATCGAGCGGCTGGTCGGCCCGGCCCAGCGCCAGCAGGCGCAGCAGGCCGCCGATCAGATGGCGGCGGGCGCGCTCGCGCTGCAGACCGCGGTCAACCTGGCCAACGCCGGGCTCGGCGGCGGCGCGGTGCCGATGCGCATCTACCTCGAGCCGATCAACCGCTGGGTGCCCGGCGCGTCGAACCACCAGAAGGTCTTGATCGCGTCGATCGCCGGTCAGCGCACGTGCCTGATCGGCGGGTTCAACCTGCTCGCGTCGTACTACGACGTCGTCGCGCACGATCGGGCGCTGTACCCGATGCACTGGCACGACACGGCGGTGCGGCTGCGCGGGCCGGCGACCTCCGACGTCGAGCGCGAGTGGCTGCGGCGGTGGACCAAGTCGGGGCTGCCGGCGGTCGCCAACGCGACCGCCCAGGTCGCGTACGCCGACCCGCAGACCGGCGCCGCCCGGGTCGCGATCGCCACCACCAACGCCGAGGGCTGGTTCCGCGAGACCGACATCCAGGCGCGCCTGGTGCGCGAGATCGCGGCCGCCACCGACTACATCTACTTCGAGAACTACGGCTTCACCGATCCGACGCTGGTCGACGCGCTGATCGCGCGGCTGGCGGCGCCGGCGCCGCCGACGTTGATCGTCAACCTCAACAACAACTGGCCGGCCGACGAGGCCGCCTTCAAGTGGTTCAACTACGTGTCGTGGGCCAAGCTGGCGCTGTCGACGTGCACCACCTGCACGGTGCCCGATCCCGGCGGGCTCGGCGGGCCGCTGGTGCTGACCCGCGCCACCGCGACCCGCTGGCGGCTGCGCCAGGACTGGAACTTCTGGAGCACGTGGCGCAGCATCTCGAGCGGGATCGCCAACCGCAACCTCGAGGACGACGCCCTCGAGTGGGCGCTCCCCGACGGCCGCGCCGGCACCACCCGGCTGCGCGACCTCATCGCCATCGATGGCGGCGTGCGGTTCTACGCGCCGACCGCGGTGGTCGCGCCGGCCGGCCCCAGCGCGCCGGCGTACCTGCACTCGAAGCTGGCGTTGTTCGATGATCGCGTCGCGATGGTCGGCACCGCCAACCTGACCTACCGCTCGATGGTGTACGACGGCGAGATCGTCGCGTTCATCGACGACGCGCGGGTCGCCGCCGAGATCCGCGCCCGGCTGTTCTCGCACTGGAACCCGCGGCTGCCGCTGACGCCCGACAACTGGGACCTGATCGCGACCGTGAACGCGATCGAGGCGCCCGACCGCACCTACGTGCGGCCGCTGACCATCGCCGACCTGAGCCAGGTGCCGCCGCAGAATCCGCTCGGCTTCACCTGGATGTGATCGCGCGCGCCCGCGCGCTGCCCATGGAGGACCCTCGTGCCTGACTACACCGTATGGCTCGCCAACGCCAGCTTCGTGCCCGACGCGCAGGGACAGTCGACGCGCGGCGACTTCGTGTTCCTGCTGCTCATCAACGACCAACCCCAGGCGCAGCTCGAGCTCACCGTCGAGGCGCCGAGCAGCGCGCCGACGTCGCTGATCGGCCAGGCCCAACAGGAGCTGGCGGCGGCGCTGCGCGGCTGGCAGGCCAGCCTGAGCAGCTAGCATGCCGACGCCAACCTACGCGGTCGTCGCCGACGACCCCGAGATCACCGACGAGCCGGGCGGCACCTTCGGCGGCGCCGCGACGTTCGCGCTGTGCGCGGCCGGCCAGCCGCTGGCGCACGTGCGGCAGCGCACCCAGGGCCAGGCGACCCGCGCCGCGGTGATGCCGGCGCTGCGCGCGCAGCTCGCGGCCACGCTGGCGGGCTGGGCCGCCAGCACCAGCGGCTGAGCCGCGCGGCGGCGGCCTCAGCCCTGGCCCATGATCGTCCAGATCGCCCACGCGCCGAGCTTGCTGTTCAGCCACGGCGCCTCGGGCACGATGCGCTGGTAGGCGTACTTGGCGCGCAGGCTGGCGAAGAACACCTGATCGCCCACGTAGACCGGCTCGCCGGACACGCGGTAGGCCGGCAGCCGCAGCGACCAGCTCTGCCCGCCGTCGGTCGCGAGCGCCGCCTTGGCGTAGTACAGGTTGGCCGAGTCGGCCCAGGCGCCGAGCACGTTGGCGCTGCCGAGGTCGCTCTCGGTCGAGACCACGAGCACGACGTCGTTGTTGAGCACCGGCTGGCCCAGCGCCTTGGTCGGGCTGACCAGGCGCAGCGTCACCGCGTCGGAGGCCCGCGCCGAGACCTGCGGGTAGTACGTGAGCAGGCTGCGCGCCGCGGTGGCCCACCACAGCCCGGTGCCGGGATCCTGGCCGGGGCCCCACGGGTTGCCGGCGTGCTGCAGCCGGAACGTCATGCCGTAGGTGAGCGGCACGGCGTTGGGCGCGCGCACCGGGCGGGGCCCGAAGGCCAGCCCGACGCTGGCGTCGCTCGGATCACGCGGCTGGTCCAGCGACACCACCAGGTCGAACGTCGGCGCCGCGGCGGTGCGCTGGCCGAGGTTCCAGGTGGCCCGATCGATGCCCTGCCACTCGAGGATCGTCGCGATCACCGAGGTGTGATCGAACGGCACGTCGGTCGGCGACCGGAACACCGTGCTCTTGGCCACCCACGGCGAGATCGCCAGCGTCGGCACCCGGACGCCGAACATGTCGAAGCCGAAGCCGAGCTGGGTGCGGGTGTCCTTGTCGAGGTCGCGCTGCTCGTAGCCCAGCGGCGCGACGTCGGCGTTGGACGCCGGGGTGGTCGACGGCGTGGCCGCCGGCGGCGGGACGTGGTCGTAGGTGCCGCCGTTCTCGTCGAAGGTGATCAGCAGCAGCGTCTTGCTCCAGGCCGGGCCGCGCGACACCGCGTCGTAGACCTGCTGGACGAAGTCCTCGGCCTTGGTCAGGTCCTGGACCGGGTGGTAGTCGTTGGTGTTCTTCTGCAGCGTCGCGTCGATCGTCGCGCCGCCGCCGAACTCGGGCTCGAGGAAGCTCACCGCCGGCAGCGTCCCGGCCTTGGCCCGGGTGAAGAAGTCGTCGATCTTGGCGAAGTTCGTGTCGTACTTCTTGTCGCCGAGCCGCGGGAACATGATCCGGACGTAGGTCCAGTCGCCGGTCGGGTAGGGCGGCCAGTTGCCCGACCAGAAGTACATCCACGCCGCGCCCTTGCCGTTCTCCTCGAGCACGTCGAACAGCGTCCGGGTGTCGGCGGGCAGCTGGTCCGAGGCCCAGCTCTTCTTGGCGTACTTGTACGGGTAGAAGCCGTTGGTCACCATGCCGCGCGCGGTCCCGGCCAGCAGGAACGCGCGGTTGGTGTTGGTCTGGGACGGCACCGAGCAGAACCACTGGTCGGAGACGCCGTAGTGCTTGGCCAGGCCGTTGAGCACCGGCAGCTGCGCCGGCAGGTAGGTCTCCATGATCCGCTTGTAGGCCACCGGATCCCAGGCGTCGTCGAAGTTGGTGGCGAAGTCGGCGAGGTAGCCCTTCATCGTGACGTTGGCCGGCTTGATGTCGCCGCGCTTGAGCTGCTCGAACGGCGCGCCGAACATGTCGGCGCAGATGTGGACGTAGTCCTCGTGGGGGTTCTGCGGCGGCGCGATCGGCGACGACGCGCCGCGGATCGGCGGCGACGACACCAGCGCGGTCTCCGGCGACTCGCCGATGATGTTGGTCAAGGTCGCCAGGTCGAGGCCGGCCAGGCCCTCGAAGTCCCGCAGGTTGGCCTGGCTGGGCGGACGGGCCGGGCCCGCCGGCAGGTTCACCAGCGGGTGGTCGTTCTCGTACAGCCAGCCGAGCGCGTGGTCGAAGCCGCGGTTCTCGAGCATCAGCACGACGACGTGCTCGATCTGATCCATCGCGTTCTCGCCGATCTCGCGACGCGCGGTGGTGATCCACTCGCCGGCGCCGGCCGCCAGCCGCTCCCAGGCGTCGGTGATCAGCGCGGTCGTGTTGGCGACCGGCCCGGGGACGGCCACCAGCAGGTAGGCCGCCGGGCCGTTGTCGACCCGGATCTTGAACGTCACCGAGCCGCTGACGCCGCCGGGGACAGGGTTGGACGCGATGGTCTCGAGCTCGACGGTGCCTGCCATACTCGGTACGTGCCCGAGTCGGCGCGCCCGTGGCCATGGTCAATTCGTCGACGGCGGGCTAGCGATACGGCCCGGGCGCCGCGCCCCCGGCCTCGAACAGCGCCCGGACCACGGCGGCCGCTGCGTCGACGTGACGGTCGAGCGCGGCGCGCTCGAGCATCGGCGTGGCGCGCCGCCACCACACGCGGTGCGGGCTCATCCGCAGATCGGCCACGTCGCCGACCACGCCGAGCAGCGCGGCGCGCAGCGACGGCGCGGCCAGGACCCGCCGGACGTGGCTGGCCGGCGTGCCCCGCACCACGAACGCGTCGTCGAAGGCGCGCTCGCCGACCTTGAGGCCCCGGCCGAACCAGCGGCGCAGCCGCGGCACCGCGGCGGCCTTCCGGAGCTCGAGGCCGACGCCGATCGAGCTGGGGAACTGGACGTCGACGGTGGTGTCCAGGCACGGGCCGCACTCCTCGATCGCGATCTCGAGCGAGGCGCCGGCGATGTCGCCGCGCAGGCACGCGCGCGACGCATCGAACGCGAAGCGCCTGGCAGCGGCGTGGTCGCCCCACCCGCGGCGCAGGTCGAGGTCCCACGGCGGCGCCGGGAGCGTGGCGCGCCGGGCCTCGAGCCCGGCAGCCAGCACTAGACAGGCGTCCAGGGCGGCGCGCACCCGGTCCGGTGTGACCTCGGCGTCGTCGATCGACCAGCACACTTTCGAGTTGGTGACCGTGCAGCCGCGGTCGAGCGCGTCCGCGAGTTGCTCGGGCAGGTCGGACGGCGGCGCCGGGCTGAGCAGGAACGCGCGGGCCGCGTCGGCGTCGGCGCCCTGGAACGACAGCCAGCGGTGGCTGCCGGCGAGCTTCACCTGGTCGACCGGGTCGAGTTGCCGCGGGGCGCCGAAGACCGCGGCGAGGTGGAGCGGCGGCGTGAGCTCGACCACCACCGACGCGCACGCGCGCCGATCGTCGCCGACGCCGACCCGATGGTTGGCGATGACTGCGCGGCGGTCGCGCCACGTCCCGCGCAGCAGGTGCGAGTTGGCGATGGGGGGTGCGACGACCTCCGGCGTCAGGTCGCGCTCGATCTGGCGGAAGCTGGCGGTGAGGTCGAACGGTGCCGCGGTGCGGCGGGGCGTGAAGTCGAGGGCCTCGGCGAGGCGCGGCCACGGGTAGCTCATCGGGCGTCCGCCGGCGGCCAGGCGAGCGGACCCTCGTCGCGCGCGACCCGGTAGCTCACGCGGTGCGCCTCGTCGGGCGTCGGCACGGTCCAGCGGCCGACCATCCGCTCGATCGCGCGCGCCGGCACCCGCGCGGCCTCGGGGCGGGCGCGGTTGCGCCGGGCCAGCTCGGCGGGATCGACCTCGCAGTACACGACGTGGGTGCGGAAGCGGTAGTCGCGGCACAGGTCGATCAGCTTGCCGCGCAGCGACCGCGACAGGTTGGTGGCGTTCCACGCGAACGGCCGGCGGGCCCGCAGGTGCTCGCGGGCGCGCTCGCGGGCCAGCATGATCACCGCGGCCTGGTCGTCGGCGGGGTCGACGTCGAGCTCGTCGCGCAGATCGTCGAGCGACACCTGCGGCAGGGCGGGGTGCGCCGCCAGGAACGTCGACTTGCCGCTGGCCGGCAGGCCGCTGAGGATCACCGCCTCGGCGACGGTGTCGTCGAAGGCCGGCACCGCCGGGCTGCGCGTGCCCGAGGCGTCGCCCAGGTAGATCACCCGGCTGTGGTCGTCGGCGAAGCGCGCCGGGCCGGTCAGCACGCCGAGCTCGTCGCACCACGTGCGCCACAGCGCGCACTGATCGAGGATCCGCGCCTGATCGCCGGGCGCGGCGCAGCGGCGGCCGGCGCCGTCGGCGGTGGCGACCACGGTCAGCCAGTCGTGGCGGAGGCTCAGGCTCAGCCGCAGCGCCAGCGCGGTGGCGTCGGGGCGATCGACGCCGAAGAACGGCACCTGGTGCGAGCGCACCAGCGCGCAGACGTGCTCGCGCCACGCGAACGGCCAGCCGGCGCGCCACAGCGCGACCCGCACCGCCTGCTCGCCGCGGGCGCTGTGGCCGCGCGAGGTGATGCGGCCGTCGGGCTCGTGGCGGGTGGTGGCCGGCTTGCCGACGTCGTGGAACAGCACGGCGGCGTAGGTGATCGCGCGGCCGGTGGCGTCGAGCGCGGCCCACGCTGGATCCGCGACCAGCGCGGCGACGGCCATCCGGGTGTGGAGCCAGACGTCGCCCTCGGCGTGGAAGCCGGGATCCTGGGGCGTCGCGGCCAGCGCCTCGGCGTCGGCGACCAGCGCCAGCGTCGCGGCCAGCGCGACGTCGTCGGGCGCGGCCCCCGGGGCCGGGACGGCGATCGGCGGCGCGGCGGTCGGGGCGCCGGTCGTCACGGCGGCTCCGGCGCGAACAGGTCGACGTCGGCGGCCAGCTGGTTGGGGACGATCGGCCGCGCCAGCCAGTGGCTGCCCGAGTCGAGCACGCTGGTCAGGAAGCTCGCGCGCACCCACTTGTAGCGGGCCAGCACGTGGTCGGCGTCCTCGACCTTCAGGTACAGGCCCTCGCCGTGGTCGGCCGGATCGGTCTCGCGGGCCGCGACCTCGGGCTCGACCTCGGCGCCTGCGGCGGCCGCCGCCAGCGCGTCGCGCCAGCGCGGCGACTTGTACAGGGACGTCGCCACCAGCGCCGGCAGCGCGGCGGGATCCTCGACGACGCCGGCCCACAGGACCGGCACCTGGCGCACCACCGCGGCGGCGCCGCACGCGGCGAGGTGCGCGGCCCGGCGCGCGGTCGACCAGAACCGGCCGTCGCGATCGCGCAGGTCGAACTCCAGGAAGTAGTGCGGCAGCTGGTCGTAGAACACCGTGTGCTTGGCGTACAGCCACTCGCCGTACAGCGTGGCGCCGTCGGCGCACACCCGCGCCAACGTCGCCGCGTGGCAGGCGGCCCAGCGCTTGAACAGATCGAAGTGGCGCTCGCGCGGCCCGCCGGTGAGGATGTGGCCGCGGCTCTGCAGGCGGACCCGGCCGTCGTCGCCGACGCTGACGCCGGCGTTGGCGCCGTCGAGCTTCTCCTCGACGACGACGTAGGCGCCGCGCAGCGACGCCAGCGGCGCCTGCGCCAGATCCTGATCGCCGGGCTGCAGCCGCGAGCCCTCGAGGTGCGGCGTGCGCGGGTACTTGTGCATCGGCAGGTTCATCGGTGGACCACCGCCACCAGGTGGCCTCGCACGCCGTCGACCGCGACCCGCCGGGCGCCGGCGCCGACGAACAGCGCGGTCAGGCTGGCCTTGTCGAACAGCCGCACGTGCTCGGGGTTGTCGTCGGGGACCGACGGCACGGTGACGACGACCGCGCGGCGGGCCAGCCGCAGCGCCTCGGTCGCGGCCGCCGCCGGGTCGCGCACGTGCTCGAGCACCTCGAGCAGCGTGACCACGTCGACCACGTCGCTGGCCAGGCCGGCGCGCTCGATATCGGTGCGGATCGCGCGCAGCCGGGCGATCCCGCCGCGGGCCACCGCCGCCAGGTCGGCGACCCGGTGCGGCAACAGGTCGAGCGCCACCACCTCCACCGCGGGCAACTCGTCGAGCATCGGCCACAGGAACGCGCCGCGGCCGCTGCCGACGTCGCAGATCGCGGCCGGCCCGAGCCCGCGCAGCGCGCCCAAGACCGCCCGCACCCGCGGCAGCCCGGCCGTGCGTTTGAAGCGGTGCAGCCGCAGGTCGGCCGCGACCGCCGCCGCCAGCGCGGCGTCGTCGTCGAGGTCGAGCCGGCCGAGCGCGCCCCGCGCGTAGCAGGCGGCCAGCGCCCGGTAGTGGGAGGCGTCGTCGAGCACACGCCGACGGTACCCGCCGCGCCGCGCGGTGCCAACGGCGCCGGCGGTCAGGGCGCGGGGCGCGCGAGGTTGATGGTCTGGGTCGGGAACGCCAGCGCGGTGCCGCAGGCCTCGATCACCCGCATGAAGCCGATCAGCACGTCCTGGCGGATGGCCTGGAACTCCGACCAGTCGGAGGTCTGGAACCACGCCATCACCTCGATGTCCAGCGACGACGCGCCGAAGCCCTGCAGGCGGACGACGACGGCGTCGGGCCACAGCCGGGGGTGAGCGCGCAGGCACGCCTCGAGCCCGTCGAGCACGGCGCGGAGCTGGTCGGCCGTCGTGCGGTACTCGAGCCCCACCGTCAGCGCGAGCCGGATCCGATCGCGCACCGAGAACTGCTCGATGTGCTGATCGGCGAGCTGCCCGTTCGGGATCGTGACCAGCGTGCGATCCAGGGTGCGCAGCCGGGTCGAGCGCAGGCCGATCGTCTCGACCGTGCCGAGGAAGCCCGCGGCGCGGACGAAGTCGCCCTCGCGCAGCGGCTGATCGATGCCGATCGACAGCGTCCCGAACAGGTTCTCGACGGTCTTCTGCGACGCCAGCGCGAGCGCGAGCCCGCCGATGCCGAGGCCGGCGATCAGGCTCGCCACCGAGACGCCGAGGTCGGCGAGCACGACGATCGCGGCCATCGCGGCGAACACCGCCTTGGCGGCCCGGCCGGCGATCGCGAGCAGCGAGCGGGTCGCGGGGCGGTCCGCGGCCCACGGCCGGCGCCCGAGGGCGGCCACGACGACGTCGACCGCGCGGAACCCGGCCCACAGCACCAGCGCGGTGGTCAGCCCCATCGCGGTGCGCTCGACCATCCGCCGGCCGGCCGCGTCGAGGTCGAGCCAGGTGGTGGCGGCGGTCAGCGCCCGGGACGCCACCAGCACGCCGGCCGGCGCGGCCAGCGAGCCGATCAGCGCGTCGTCCCACTCCCACGCGCTGCGCCGCGCGACGCGGACCAGCAGCGGGCGCGCGATCGCCGCGAGCAGGTGGCCGAGCACGAAGCTGCCGACGAGCAGCGCCGCGACCGTCGCGGGGGGAATGGCGTCGCGCCAGGCCAGGCTCACGTGCCGCCATCGCGCAGGGCGAGCCGGACGATCAGCGTCGGGCAGGTGGCGTCGCGCACCAGCGTCTCGGCGACGCTGCCGAGCAAGAAGCGGGTCACGCCGGTGCAGCCGACCGTGCCGAGGACCAGCAGCTGGGCGCCGCGGGTGCGCGCCGTGGCCAGCAGCGTCGTCGCGACCGCGCCCTCGAGCGCCGCGTAGTCGCCGTCGACGCCGGTGTCCGCGAGCGCGCGGGCCAGGCGCGCCTCGGCGTCGGCGCGGCGGGCGCGGGTCCACTCCGCCGTCGGGACGATGCCGCGGCCCTCGATGCCGACGATCGCCGCGGGGATGGGTTCGAAGGCGTGCAGCACGTGGAGCCGCGCCCCGGCCCGGCGGGCCTCGTCCGCCGCCGTCTGCACCGCGGGCAGCGCCGGATCCGAGAAGTCGGTGCACGCGATGACCGGGCCGGCGCCATCGGTGGCGCGGGCGATCAGCACCGGCGCGGCCGCGTGGCGGACGATCCGCAGCGTGTCGACGGCGCCATCCTCGGGGGCGCCGGTGACGACGAGGTCGGCTTCCCAGCCCTGGGCCAGCGCGAGCGCCTGCTCGGCGACGCCGCCGGTCCGCACGAACTCGGCGGCGCGGGCGTGGCGGGCGAACTGGGTCACCTGGCGGGTGAGCGCGGCGCGCACCTGGGTGGTCACCGCCGCCTCGTGCGCGGCGAGCGCGGTGGGGCCGACGCTGGGCATGACGTGGACTACGGCGAGCGCGGCCCCGGTCGCGGCGGCCCGCCGGGCCCCGGCGCGCACCGCCTCGCTGCCGGCGGCGCCGAGGTCGGTGACGACGAGGATCCGCCGCGGCGCCGGGAGCGCAGCCGCGGTCACGCCGTGACCTCGACCGCGCGCGCGCGCCGGCGCGCGCCGAGCGGGACCACGAGCACGTTGCCCGGGGTCGACGCGACGACGTGATCGGCGCAGCGGTCGGTGCGGGTCGCGCGCGGGCGCCGCATGCCGACGACGACGAGATCGGCGCCGCGGGCGACGCAGGCGTCGACGATCGCGCGCGGCGCCTCGGGCCCGGCGCACACCACGACGGCGGGCGTCGGCGTCACGGCGGCGGCCAGCCGGGCCAGCCGGCGCAGCCGGCGCGCCACGTGCGCGGCGACGGTGCCGCCGGTCGAGTCGAGGGCGGCCGCCTCCTGCCACGCCGGGGTGACGTTGTGGACCACCGCGAACTCGGCGTGGCGGGTGGCGGCGACCGCCGAGCCGGCCGCCAGCACTGGCGTGCCCGGCGCCTGCAGGTCGGTCGCCGAGACCACCGTCGACCACGGCTGGCGCGTGCGCGCCACCAGCACGGGCAGGCGCGCCGCCGAGGTGAGGCGTCGCACGACCCGGGCCGAGGTCCCGCCCGCGACCACCACGACCGCGGCGTCGGAGGCCCGCGCCGCGGCCGCCGCGCGGGCGAGCTCGGGCTCGGTCACCAGGACCGCGCCGGTCCGTACGCCGACGGTGATCGACGTGATCGTGCGGCCCAGGTTGGCCGCGGCGGCCAGCATCGTCGCGAGCGTGGCCGAGCTGGGCGTGCCCGCGAACACCAGCAGCACGGTGCCGCGCCGTCGTGCCGGGGCGACGTCGGTGGCGGGCGGCGAGCTGGGTGGGGGCGACGGCGGCGGGGCTTGCATGGCGTCCTCTGCGGCCACCATCGCAGCCGTCGCCGTTGTCGTCCATGTCGAAACATTGACCTCTGTTGTCGATTCGACAAACATCGGTCGATGGCCTGGTTGAACTACCAGCACCTCTACTACTTCTCGATGATCGCGCGCGAGGGTGGGCTGGCCCGGGCTGCGGCGGCGCTCCGGCTGACTCACTCGACGCTCAGCGTCCAGCTGCGCGCGCTCGAGGACGTCCTGGGCGAGCGCCTGTTCGAGCGGCGCGGCCGCGCGCTGGCGCTGACGCCGTTCGGGCGTGAGGTCCAGCAGTACGCGACCGAGATCTTCCGGATCGGCAACGAGCTGCTCGACTTCTCGCGCGGCCACGTCTCGGCGCCGCGGCGGTTCGAGGTGGGCACGGTCGGCGCCATCCCGAAGACGATGATCGCCCGGTTGTTGCAGCCGGCCCTCGCCGCGGGCGGCGGCGGCGCGGTGCGGATCCGTCAGGACGACATCGCCCGCCTCGTCCAGGAGCTGGCCAGCGGCCGCCTCCACGCGATCATCAGCGACACGGTGCCGCCCGCGGGGAGCGCGCTGCGCCTCCACGCCCACCCGCTGGGCACGTCGAAGGTGTTGCTCTACGCGGCGCCGCGGCTGGCCGCGCGCTATCGGCGCGGGTTTCCGGCGTCGCTCGACGGCGCGCCGGTGTTGATGCCGGGGCCGGAGGCGGCGCTGCGGCGCGGCCTCGAGCGCTGGTTCGTGGAGCGCGGCGTGCGCGTGACCCAGGTCGGCGAGGTCGACGACGCCGGGACGCTGCGCGCCCTCGGGGCCGCCGCCCACGGCCTGTTCCCGGTGCGCGCCGCGCTGCGCGGTGAGGTCGAGGACGGCCTCGGCGCCCAGTTGGTGGGCGCGCTGACCGGGCTGGTCGAGCCGTACTTCGTGCTGTCGCTCGAGCGACGGGTCACCCACCCGGCGGTCGCCGCGTTGATCGGCTCGGCCCGCCGCGATCTCGGCCCCCCGCCGCCGGCCCGCCGGCGCGCTACTCGAACTTGATCGTGCGATACCCGAACAGCCGCACCCGGCGGGCGTACAGGTCGAGCACGAACAGGCCGATCATGCCGAGCAGCACCCACGGCCACAGGTCCTGGGTGAACGCGATCGACTCGTCGCCCGGCTTCCAGGCGTCGGCCGCGCTCACCTGGTCGCTGCCGCCGGTGACGATCGCCGCCTGCTTGAGCGCGCTGGCGTCGGGCGTGGTCTTCAGGAACTCGAGCGGGTAGGGCAGCGCCACCGAGCCCATGCTCTCCGCGACGACCTTGCCGTCGCGCGAGTGGATCGCCTTGAGCAGGAAGCTGCCGTAGCGCTCGATCGGGAAGTCGGCGACGTAGCGGCCGGCCGCGGTCTGCGACATCGGCACGCTCTGCTTGACCGCGTTGGTCGCCGGGTCGATGACCTGCAGCGTCGTGTCGAGCTTGTTGACGAACTGGTCGCCCGAGTCGATCGCGTCGACCGTGACCTTGGCGCGGCCGTCGTCGATCGTCGCCGACAGATCGTAGCTGTCGTAGACCTTGCGCCGCATGCTGGTGCGCACCAGCTGGGCCCAGAACTTGGGGTAGCCGCCCCAGGCGATCCAGTCGGCGCTCCACCGGTTCTTGACGTCCGAGGTCCACGCCACCGAGGTGCCGGCGCCGTGGCGCCAGCGCGCCAGGATCGGCTCGCCGAGATCCGATACCAGGATCACCTCGGCGGTCGGCTTGGGCTTGGTCGTGACGTAGCCGTGCAGCGGCGGCGCCGCCTCGATCGCGACGCCCTCGATGGCCTCGACCCGCTTGGCGACCCGCACCTTGATCGCGTCCTCGACCAGCTGCGACTTCTGGGCCTCGGTGGTCTCCTTCATGAAGATCCGCGGCAGCGCGCCGATGTCGTCGGTCATGTACAGGCGGCCGTCGCCGTTGTCGGCGATCATCGACAGGAGGTTGCGATCGGCGCCGGTCACGCCGACCGCCGACACGGTGATGCGCGCCGAGCGCATGTCCTGGACCAGCTCGACCAGGCCGTCGTACGGGGCCTCGCCGTCGGACAAGAGGATGACGTGCTTGACCTTGGCGTTGACGCCCTCGAGGACCTCGAAGGCCTCCTTGAGGCCGGGGTAGATGTTGGTGCCACCGCCCGACTGCAGCCGCGAGATGTCGGCCGAGATGCGCATCTTGTTGGCGGCGCGCTGTGGCCGCACGTAGACCTGGGCCTCGCTGTCGAACGCCACCACGGCGAGGATGTCGTTGGGCGACAGCGCCTCGGCGGTGGCCCGCGCCGACTCCTTGGCCGCCTCGATCTTGGCGCCCTGCATCGAGCCCGAGCGGTCGATGACGACGCACACCGCGACGTCGGGCTGCTCGCGCGTCTTCTCGGAGTCGAACCGCACCGGCATGATCTGCTCGATCTTGGTGGCCTGGTAGCCGCCCGAGCCGAACGAGTCCTCGCCGCCGGCCATGATCAGGCCGCCGCCGAGGCTCGAGACGTACTGGTCGAGCGCGGCCATCTGGCCGGCGCCGACGAAGTGCGCCGGCACGTCGGACACCAGCACGAGGTCGTACTTCTCGAGCTCCTTGGCGGTGCCGGGCAGGCCGCGCGGGCCGCGCACCTCGACGTCGATGTTCTCGTGCTCGAGGGCGCGCTGCAGGTAGCCGGCGGCGCCGGGCTCGCGCAGCACGCCGCCCTCGACGTACAGCACGCTGGGCTTGCCCTTGACCGGCGCGGTCATGACCGCCTCGTTGTTGGCCTTCTCGGTGTCGTGGGCGTACTTGCTCAGCCGCAGCCGGTAGGTCGTGGCGCCGGCGCGCTTGGCCTCGCTCTTCCACGGGATGCGGTTGACGCCCTCCTTGAGCTCGAGGGTCTGGCTCGGCTGGAGCGCGTTGGGGAACTCGTCCTGGCGCAGGTTGAGCGTGACCGTCTCGGCGTGGGTCGACCACACCTCGGCCATGATCTCGAACGGCTGCCCGACCTTGATCTCGTCGGGCAGGTGCAGCCCGACCACGCGGATCTCCTGCACCTGATCCTCGGCGAAGGTGCGCCAGCTCAGCCGCACGCCCATCTCCTTGGCGCGGTAGGCCTCGCTGACCACGTCGCCGCGGGTCTGGTTGCCGTCGGTGACCACCACCATCCGCGGCAGGTGGCCGGGCGGGTACAGGCCGTAGCCGAGCTGGATCGCCGCCTGGACGTCGGTGCCGGCGCCGCCCTTGGCCGGCCCGGTGGTGTGGCGATCGATCTGCCAGTGGCCGTCGCGCTTGCCGGCGACCAGCGGCTTCTCGGCGAAGGTCACGACCTTGATCCAGCCGGCGCCCTTGGCCTGGTCGAGCTCGTCGACGTAGGCGCGGGCGGCGGCCAGCTGCTTCTCGGACACCGACTCGGACACGTCGACCAGCACGACCGTGGCGACCTTGGAGTCGCGGGTGATCCAGGTCGGCCGGGCCAGCGCGATCGCGGCGGCCGCGATCACCAGCGTGCGCACGGTGGCCTGCAGCACCTGCTGCGCGATCGACAGGTCGGTCAGCGACCAGCGCCGCACCAGGTAGAAGAACGGCGCGATCGCGACCAGCGCCAGCCAGCGCGGATCGAGCAGCTCGATCGGGCGCGGCCCGACGCCGGTGACCTTGATCACCGCGCGGCCGCCGATCCAGGCGTCGATGCCCAGGTAGATGCCGATCGCCGCGGCGACGGCCACGGCGATGGCCAGGAGCGCGCGACGATCGAGCGCGGCGCGGAGGCGAGAACCCGGGGACGACATCAGACCGTGATCCTTCGGTGGTACGTGATCCACTCGACGCACAAGAGCAGCACCACCGCCAGCACGACGTACAGCCACAGGTCGCGGCGGGCGCTGACGGCGAAGGTCGGCGGCGCGGCGAGGGCGCGGCCGCCCAGCGTCAGGTCGGTGGCCGGCGCGAT
The DNA here is from genome assembly GCA_016794525.1 of Myxococcales bacterium. Classification (GTDB taxonomy): domain Bacteria; phylum Myxococcota_A; class Polyangia; order Haliangiales; family Haliangiaceae; genus UBA2376. The sequence continues at coordinate 47,717 of JAEUJY010000165.1, read as the reverse complement.
CTGCGACTCGACCGCCGACGCCAGGTTGGTCGCGACCTCGAGCGAGGCGATCGGCTCCGGGCTGGGGCCGTCGGGGGTGGGCGGGTAGGCCAGGATCTGGTGGACGCCGACGGCGTGGGTCGCCAGCGTGACGACGCCGTCGACCACCGGCGCCTGGCCGCGGTGGCCGGCCGGGTCGACGACGGTGACCTCGCGCAGCCCGACCAGCCCGTCGAGCGGGATCCGCAGCCGGGTGCCGGTGGCGTAGGTCGTGACCAGATCGGAGTCGTCGCCGGCGAACCAGTCGAGGCTGTTGACCAGCAGCAGCGGGAACGCGACGCGCAGCACCAGGTCGGTGCCGCCCAGCGACCAGCCGAAGCCGATCAGCTTGCGGCCGTTGTCGCGGCGGGCCACCGCCACCGGGTCGCGCACCGACGCCGCCAGCGCGACCTCGCCCTTGGCGCGATCGATCGCGAAGACGTTGGCGCTGTCGAAGTTGGTGTCCGACAGCGTCACCCAGCGCATCACCGGGTGGGCGTCGGTGACGTCGGTGATCCGCGGCCGCGGCAGCACGGCGCGGATCGCGAACGGCGAGTTCGCGCCGTCGGGGTGGAACCACAGCACGTTGATCGGCGGCGGCGGGACGACCGCCGGGGTGTGGTCGTCGAAGACGACGACGTCGAACGGCTTCTTGGTGGCCGGGTCGAGCACCGCGCCGGCCGGATCGGCGTCGTAGGCCGCCGGCGTGGTCTTGGCGATGTCGATGTTGTCGTACACCAGCATCGCGCCCTCGAGGTACAGGTTGTCCTTGGTCACCAGCAGCACGTGCTGCTTCTTGCGCGACGGCATCAGCGCCCAGGCCTCGTCGTCGAGCGGGAACGGGTCGGTGCCGCCGGGGCCGTCGACCGGGCGCAGCGTCGCGCGCAGCTGGCTCGAGCTGCCCGGCAGCTCGCGCTTGATCTCGCGGCGGCGCTCGCCCGGCGCCAGCTCGATCGGCCAGGTCTCGATCGCGGTCTCGCCGTCGTACAGCACCAGCTGGCGCCGGGCCGGCTCGCTGCCGAAGTTCTGGACCTCGACGAACACCTCGAACGCGGCCTTGTTGGCGATGTAGCGGCGGACGTTGAAGGCCGCGATGCCGACGTTCTCGGCCCGCGAGCCGACGCCCAGGTAGCGGACGTCGATGCCGGACAGGTCGACCGCGGCCAGCTGGGTCGCGGCGAAGCTCTTGGCCCGGGCGGTGGCCTCGGGATCGTCGTCGGTCCCGGCCCCCGGGGTCGCCTCGGGCGGCGGGCCGTCGGCGGCGGGCGGATCCCAGCTCACCTGGTTGCGCTCGAGCTCCGAGTACGCGCCGTCGGAGACGACCACGATCATCGGGTTCTGCCGGCCGCGCAGCGCGTCGGCGGCCGCCGACAGCGCGCGGGGCAGGTCGGCGCCGGTGTCCGCCGGCTGGACGTCGGCGATGACCTTGCGCAGGAGCGGCTTGTCGCTGGCGAACCGCGACAGCGGCGTGGCCTGGGCGTCGACCCGCATCACCATCGCCTGGTCGCCGCCGCCCATCGCGTCGATCAGCGCGGTGGCGCGCTCCTGGGCCCGGGCGAACCGGGTCAGCTTGGGCCGATCGGGATCGCCGTCGGTGGCGCGCATCGACGCCGAGGTGTCGAGCAGGATGACGACGTTGCGGGCGCGGCGATCGGTGACGCCCAGGGTCGGGGCCTGGATCGCCGCGACCACCAGCCCGACGATCGCCAGCGTGAGCAGGAGCGACAGCCAGCGCCGGAGCTGCTTCCACAGCGCGTTGGCGTCGCGCTGCTCGAGCACGCGCTTCCACAGGCTGGAGAACGGCACCTCGAACCGGCGCCGCCGCATCTTGAGCAGGTAGGCGATGACGATCAGCCCGGCCGCGACCAGCGCGGTCAGGCCGACGGTGCGCGCCGCCAGCGGGGTCAGCCAGGTCACCGGAGGAAGCCCCCCGAGCGGAAGATGCGCAGCACCAGCTCGTCGAACGGCAGGCCGGTGTGGGTGCGGAAGAACGGCACCGCGCGCTGGGTGCAGAAGTCCTCGAGCTCCTTGCAGTACTTCTCGTGCTCGCGGGTGTAGGCCTCGAGCAGCGCCTTCGAGACGGTGACCTCGCGCAGCTCGCCGGTCTCGCAGTCGACCAGCGCCAGATCGCCGTGGAGGTTGGGCGCGGCCTCGCGCTGGTCGTAGACCTGCAGCACGAACGGCTCGAACTTGTTGTAGCGCAGCGTGTTGATGCCCTCCTCGAAGCCGCGCGGATCGTAGAAGTCGCTGATCAGGACCGCGAGGCCGCGGCGCTTGTGCTGGCTGACGAACGCCTTCATCGCCTCGGCGACGTCGGTCTGGCCGCCGATGTCGACGGTGCGCAGGAAGTCGAACACCCGGAAGATGCGGTTCTTGCCGCGCGACGGCGGCAGCCGGCCTAGCGGCTTGGCCGCGAACGGCACGATCGCGACCCGGTCGAGGTTGGCCAGGCCGACGTAGGTCAGCGCCGCGCCGACCTTCATCGCGTAGTGCATCTTCGGCGGGTTGCCGATCGCCATCGAGTCGGAGCAGTCGATGAGGATGTAGATGTGGAGGTCCTCCTCCTCCTCGAACAACCGCAGGAGCAGGCGATCGAGCCGGCCGTACAGGTTCCAGTCGATGTAGCGGAAGTCGTCGCCGCGGGCGTAGGTGCGGTGGTCGGCGAACTCGATGCCTGAGCCGACCTTGCGGGTGCGGCGCTCGGCGCGCAGGTTCCCGGCGAAGACCTTGCGCGACACCATGTGCAGGTGCTCGAGCGTGCGCAGGAAGCGCTCGTCGAACAGCCCCGAACGATCGGCGGCGCGGGCGGCCCCGGCGGTGGCCGGCGCCGGCTGCTTCTTGGCGAGGAGCGCCATCAGCTCACGCCGTCTCGCGGGTCGACGCGAGGATCTCGGCGATGATGGCGTCGGCGCGGATGCCCTCGGCCTCGCCCTCGAAGTTGAGGATCAGGCGGTGGCGCAGCGCCGGCGCCGCGACCGCGCGGATGTCGTCGATCGCGACCGCGTAGCGGCCCTCGAGCAGCGCGCGGATCTTCGACGCCAGGATGATCGCCTGCAGGCCGCGCGGCGAGGCGCCGTAGCGCAGGTACTTCTTGCTCTGCGCGGTGGCCTCCTTGGTCTCGGGGTGGGTCGCCTGCAGCACCCGCACCGCGTAGTCCTGGATCGAGCGCGCCAGCGGCACCTTGCGCACCAGCTCGCGCAGCTCGACCACCCGCGCCTTGTCGATCACCGCCTGCGGCTCGGGCGCGTGATCGCTGGTGGTGCGATCGAGGATCGTGTGCAGCGCCGCGTGGTCGGGGAAGTCGACCACCAGCTTGAAGAAGAAGCGGTCGAGTTGCGCCTCGGGGAGCGGGTAGGTGCCCTCCATCTCGAGCGGGTTCTGGGTGGCGAGCACGAAGAACGGCTTCTCGAGCTTGTGGGTGGTCTTGGCCACCGTCACCGAGCCCTCGCTCATCGCCTCGAGCAGCGCCGACTGGGTCTTGGGCGTCGCGCGGTTGATCTCGTCGGCCAGGACGATGTTCGCGAAGATCGGGCCGCGCTGGAACTCGAAGCGCTTGCCGGCGTGATCCTCGACGATGACGTTGGTGCCGACGATGTCGGCCGGCATCAGGTCGGGCGTGAACTGGATGCGCGAGAAGCTGGCGTGGATGGTCTCGGCCATCGTCCGCACCAGCATCGTCTTGCCCAGGCCGGGCACGCCCTCGAGCAGCGCGTGGCCGCCGCCCAGCAGGCACATCAAGACGCCCTCGATGATGCCGTCCTGGCCGACGATCATCTTGGCGATCTCATCCTTGACCCGCCGCAGGTCGGCGGTGAACGAGGCGACGGAGGCTTCGACGTCACGAGCGAGCGCAGCGGCTTGGGTCATGGGCGTGGGGTGTTTCTCGTCGGTGGAGGGGAGGGTGCTGGAAACGGGAGACGGAGACGGAGACGGAGACGGAGACGGAGACGGAGACGGAGACGGAGACGGAGACGGAGACGGAGACGGAGACGGGGACCGGCGCGGGTTCCGTCGACGCTCCTCAGTTCATGGCGTGTGGCTTGATCTTGGTGAAGTACTTCTTCACGTAGTACTTGTAGCTGGCCGGCACCTTCTCGGTGCGCATCACGTCCTCGACGATCTTCTTGTAGTCGGCGTAGACCTGCCGGTAGCTGGTCGAGGCGTAGCCCTTCTGGGCGGCGGACAGGATGGTCTCGCGGCGCGACGGGCCCTTCTTGCCCTGGGCGCCCGAGACGCTCTCGTCGGTGGTGTTGCCCGACTTGCCGGTCGCGTCGCCGACCAGGTTGTCGTCGTGGCCGTCGCCGTACGTGTCGGAGGGGCCGGTCGGCGGTTGGTTGCCGTTGCCGCCGTTCTGGTTGCCCTGGCCCTGGCCCTGGCCCTGACCCTGGCCTTGCCCCTGGCCCTGCCCCTGGCCTTGCCCCTGGCCCTGGCCCTGGCCCTGGCCGGGGCGCTGGCCCGCGGCGCGGCGCGCGAAGTCCTGGTTCTGGCCCTGGCGGTTCTTGCCGAACGGGCTCTGGCCGCCCTGCTTGCCGCGCTGCTTGGCGCGGCGCATCGCCTCGCGCAGGTCGTCCATCTGCGACGCGACCTTCTTCTGGGCCGCCTGCTTGCGCTGATCCTGGGACACCTTGCCGGTCTCGTTGGCGACGTCGCGCATGCTGCGCGACGCCTGCTTCTGGTTGTCCTTGTTCTGCTGGTCCTGCGACTTCTGCTGGTCGTTGGGATCCTTCTTGCGCTGCAGGTCCTGGGCGGTCTTGTCCATGTCCTTGTGCAGGCGCTTGAGCGCCTCGCGCTGCGCCGACTGGTCCTGCTGCTCCTGATCCTTCTGCAGCTGCTTGAGCTCGTCCTTCTTCTTGTTGAGGCGCCGCTCGGCGTCCTCCTTCTCCTGCGGCGTCTTGGCCTGGTCGCGCTCCTTCTCGAGCTTGCGGACCTGCTCCTCCATCTCGTCCTGCTTGGCCTGCTCCTGCTGGTCCTGCTTGGCCTGCTTCTGCTCGAACTGCTGGGCGGCCTTCTCGAGGGCCTTGGCCAGCTCCTGGGTCTGCTGCTGGTTCAGCTCGCCCTGGTCGAGCTTGTCGGCGAGCTTCTCCATCTCGGCCTTGGCCTTCTCGAGGTCGCCCTTCTTCAGCGCCTCGGCCAGCTCCTTGGTCTGCTCGTTCTTGGCCAGCTCGTCGCCGGTCTCGGCCAGCGCCTTGTCGATCTGCTCGGGGTTCTTCTCGGTGTGCTGCTCGAGCTCGGCCTGGGCCTGCTGCATCGCCTCGAGCAGCTGCTCCTTGGTGAGCTCGCCGCGCTCGGCCTGATCGAGCAGCTGCTCGATCTTGGCGGCGTAGTCGTCGAGCTCCTTGACGTCGTCCTTCTTGGCGGTGGCGCGCAGGTCGGCGACCAGGTCGCGCATGTAGGCGTCGTCGTCGGGATCCATCGCGACGGTGTTGGACTTGAAGTTGCGCGGGTCGTCGTCGGCGATGACCTCGAACGGCACCGCGCCGATGCGCTTGCCCTTGGCCCACACGACCAGCTGGGTCTTGCCGAGCTTGGCGCCGACCGGCACGGTGATGACCACGCCACCGCCGGTCCACGCCATGATCGGCGCGGCCACCGCGCCGGCGTCGTCGCCGACGTAGACCAGGGCCTGGGGCGGGTTGCAGGCGACCTCGGGCTTGGCCGTGGGGCCGCACAGCCGCTCGCCGGTGATCGTCACCTCGGCGCTGCGGCGGGCGGCGTCGGGTACGGCGGCGATCACCGCGGGATCGCGAGGCGGCATCTTCACGCCGAGCACGGCGGCGACCGCGGCGATCGCCATGAAGGCGAGCGCGCGGTTGAGATCGGCCGGCTTGTGGAACGGCGTGGCCTTGGCGACGCTGGCCCGCGGCGCCACCGCCGCGGCGTCGCGCATCGCGGCGTGCATCAGCGCGGTGGTGTCGGCGTCGGCCTCGGCGTCGGGGCCGGGGTTGCGCAGCGTGCGCTCGAAGGCGATCGCCGTCGACAGGCGATCGGCGAGGCCCGACGCGCGGTCGATCCGGCGCGCGACGTGCTCGTCGTCGTGCTTGCCGATCGCGCCCAGCAGCGCGCCGGCGGCGACGACGCCGGCCGACGCGGCCAGGAGGCCGATGCCGGTGGTCTCGGCGATGACCTCGGTGCGGACCAGGAACACCGCGGTCAGCGCGCTGGCCGAGGCCAGGATCGCGCCGGTCGCGGCGCCCTCGATCGCGCCCTGGAGGCGCAGCCGGGTGCGGGCCGCGCCGATCAGGCCGCGGACCACGGCGAGATCGATGCGAGGGGAGGGCGGCGGTGCCGCGTCGTCAGCCATGGCGTACGACTCCTGGGCGGGGCAGCGGCCGCCCCATGTTCGACCGTTCAGACCGCGCCGACATTCCGCAAGGCTCTGACACCGTCAACGCGGAGCATAGCACCTTCATTCGACGCACCGACGCGCCCCGAGGTCTACCGACGGCCATGTCGGGTAGGACACCCGCCTCCCTCGCCAGTTTCGCGATTCGCGTGCGCGTCGCGCCTCGCCGCGCTACGATCCCGTCGTGCTCGCGTCCCGCGCCCGGGGCGCGTGGCCGCGCCGCGCCGCGTTCACAGCTGGAAGACCGCGAGCGAGAACTTGTTGCTCGTCGTGTCGATGACCTGGACGGTCTCGCGGGCGGTCTGGGTGGGCAGCACGGTCTTGAGCGTCGGCGGGCGGCCGGCCTCGGTGACGACGTAGTAGGTGCGGCCCTCGGGCGCGATCGCGCGATCGTTGAGGTAGCGCAGGAAGGCGACGTTGTCGGTCTCCTTCACCGCGGTCTTCATCTCGGGGATCGGGCCCCAGATCTCGTCGCCGCTCCAGAAGTTCTCGCCGCGCCAGTACAGCTGCCAGGCGATCAGCCGGTCGGCGTCGACGATGCGGTAGGCGCACGCCACCCGGCCCGGGCGCGGGCGCGGCGCGCAGGCGATCCGCCGCTCGCGCTTGTGGCGCTCGACCGCGGCGGCGATCGGCCCCAGCTGGCCAGCGGCGAAGTCGATGCGGATCGTGTGCTCGCCGACGACCGTGCCGGTGCCGCGGGCCACGAACTCGGCGTCGGCGGCCTGGCCCGGCGGCAGGCCCTGGATCTGGATGCGGACCGTCATCGGCTGGCCGTCGAGGAAGTTCTCGGGCACGACGGTGTCGAACTCCCACGACGTGCGGCCGGCCTTGATCACCGGCGCCCAGTCGTCGACGAACTGCCGGGCGTTGGCGTAGACCAGCTGCTGGCCGTAGATGTGGCGCTCGCGATAGTAGCGGGCGACCGCGTCGCGCATGCCCCAGTGCTGGCCGGCGATCGGCATGTACACGTGCATCGCCCACAGCGCGGTGCCCAGCGCCGTGGCGCCGATCGCCACCACCGCGGTGCGCTTCCACCGCGTGCCGAGCAACAGCACCGCCGCGGCGCCGGCCAGGCCGATCACCAGGAACGCGTCCGAGGTGTCGATGCCGTAGGGCGGGTTCGACGGCCACGGGCGGTCGTAGCGGTAGATGTACATCTCGATCCACTGCTTCTCCTCGTGCATCATGTCGCGCGCGAGGAGGAGCACCACCGCGGCGCCGAACGCGCCGATGACCCAGCTCGGCTTGACCCGCCCGGCGAGCACGTCGTCGAGCCACAGCGCGACCAGGATCGCCATCGCCGGCACCGCCGGGAAGATGTAGTGGTGGAACTTGGTCTGCGACAGCGAGAACAAGGTCGCCGCGGCGATCGCCCAGGCGGCGATCATGAAGCGGACGCGCGCCACGCGCAGGTTGGCGGCGGGGACGAACGCGGCGCCGGCCAGCGCCATCGGCACCAGCGCCGCCCACACCATCATGCCGTAGCCGACCTGGCCGAAGCAGTAGTCGAACGTGCCGCGATCGCCGTGGACGCCGGCGGCGGCGCGGTTGAGGTTGTGGGTGAAGATCCACTCGCTGATGAACAGCGGGCCCTCGCGCAGCCACATCGCGACGTGCCACGGCAAGACGATGATCAGGAGCAGCACGATGCCGCGCTTGATCTCGAAGCCGCCGTCGATCAGCCGGGCCCAGCGGTTCTGGAAGATGACGAACAGCGCGCAGCACACGCCGGCGATGCCGAGGCCGGGGATGCCCTTGCCCAGCACGCTGACGCCGATGAAGGCCCAGAAGAAGATGAGGTAGATCTGGCCGTCCTTGGCCAGCGGCGCGACGTCGGCGAAGCGCTGCGCCCGGCGGTGCGCGAGCGCCCAGCCGCCGCGCTCGCCGGAGATGGCCTGGACGGCGAGGATCAGGCCGGCCAGCGGGTAGGAGAAGAAGCCGGGCGCGCCGAGCCGCCGCGCCTCGGCCCAGGCGTTGGGGCGGCCCATGATCAGCAGCACCACCCAGATGTGGACGGCGCGGTAGAGCTTGTACGCGGACGGCGCGAAGACGTAGATCGCGCCCAGCACCATCGGCAGCGCGATCACGAAGCCGGGCTGGCGGATCGGCGGGACCCGGAAGCCGGTGACCGGGAAGCGCGCGATCTGGAAGTACCAGAAGTAGTAGACGGCCTGGACCAGGATGAAGCCGCCGACGAGGACGAACGCGACGGCGCGCGCGTCCCAGGTGATCGCGCGGTTGGGGCCGAGGCGCAGCAGCCGCCCGAGCGGCCGGATCGCGCCGTCGCCGTCCTCGCTGGCCAGGAGGAACATCGAGAACGCGCCGAGCAACAACGCCACCAGCGTCATGTCGGTGATGCCCTGGCGGGCGATCATGAAGAAGAACGGGCACGTCCCGATCGTCAGCAAGGACAGCCACGCGGCGCGGCGGTTGACCAGCCGCGCCAGCATGAACCACATCAGCGTCAGGCCCATGACCGCGAGCAGCACGAACGGCAGGCGGATCGCGAGCAGGATGCTCGGGCCCGAGGTCATCTCGCCCGAGTAGCCGCCGTCCTCGCCGTGGCCGAGCGCGCGCATCGACGACGCCATCAGCCAGAAGGTCAAGACCGGCTTGGAGCGGAAGCCCTCGTTCTGCCAGTCGGTGTGGACCCAGTCGTGATCGTTCAGCATGCGCCGCGCGACCTCGCCGTAGTGGGTCTCCCACGGGTCGACGAGGCTGTAGCGCCAGATGCCGGGCAAGAGCAGCGCGGTCGCGACCAGCACCACGAGCGCCAGCTCGAGGCCCATCGGCAGCCGGCGGGCCCGCACGGGGGACAAGGTCTCGGGCGAGGCGACGGGCGCGTCCATGCGGGCCGGACCTTATCACCGGTCGCGGCGCACGACCGGCCATCCGACTGTGATCGACGCTACCCTCGGCGCGTGGATCTGCGCGCGCGGCTGGCCTCGGTGTTCGCGGACGCGATCGCGGCGTGCGATCCGGCGGCGGCGGTGCGCGCGGCGCTGGCCGGCCGTTCGCTGGCGGGCCCGGTGACGGCGATCGCGATCGGCAAGGCGGCGCCGGCGATGGCGGCGGGCGCGGTGGCGGCGCTGGGGCCCGCGCTGATCGACGCGCTGGTGATCCACCCCGACGGGGCGGCGGTGCCAGCGGCGCTGGCGCGCTTCGACGTGCGGGCCGCGGCGCACCCGGTGCCCGACGCGCGCAGCGAGGCGGCGGGGCGCGCGGCGCTGGCGATCGCGGCCGGGGTCGCGGCGGACGCGACGCTGCTGGTGCTGATCTCGGGCGGTGCGTCGGCGCTGGCGGCGGTGCCGGCCCCGGGCCTGACGCTCGCGGCCAAGGTGGCGGCGGTGCAGGCGGTGGCCCGCGGCGGCGCGCCGATCGCGGCGCTGAACGCGGCCCGGACGGCGCGCTCGGCGATCAAGGGCGGGCGGCTGGCGGCGGCGTGCCCGGGGCGGGTGCTGACGCTGGTGGTGTCGGACGTGCCGGGCGACGACGTGGCGGTGGTGGGCTCGGGGCCGACGGTCCCGGCGCGCCCCGGCGACGAGGTGGTGCTGGTGAGCGGGCTGGCGAGCCTGCGGCGGGCGGCGGCGCGGGCGGCGGGGCCGACGGCGACCCTGCACGATCGCGATCTGTGCGGCGACGTGGCCGAGGTCGAGGCGGCGCTGCGCGCGGTGGCGGCGGGCCTGGCGCCGGGCGGCTGGTGGGTCGGCGGCGGCGAATGGACCGTGCGGCTGGCCGGGCCGGTCGGGCGCGGCGGGCGGGCGAGCGAGCTGGCGCTGGGATGCGCGCGCTGGCTGGCGGGCGGCGACGCGGTGGTGCTGGTGGGCGCGTCGGACGGCGTCGACGGCACCGGCCCCGACGCCGGGGCCATCGTCGACGGCGGCTCGTGGGCCCGGGCCGCGGCGCGCGGGCTGGATCCGGCGGCGGCGCTGGCCGGCCACGACTCGGGGGCGGTGCTGGCGGCGATCGGCGACGCGCTCAGCACCGGGCCGACCGGGATCAACCACGCCGACCTGGTCGTGATCGCGCGGCCGGCGGCCGTGGTACGTGAGGGGCCTTGACCACCTGGACCACCGCGGCGGTGCTCGACTGGACGACCAAGCGTTTCACCGACGCCGGCATCGTCGGCGCGCGCCTCGAGGCCCAGGTGCTCCTGGCCCACGCGCTGGGCTGCACCCGCATGCAGCTCTACACCGGCTTCGATCGCCCGCTCGGCGAGGAGGAGCTGGCGTCGGCGCGCGGGCTGATCAAGCGCCGGCTGGGCGGCGAGCCGCTGGCGTACCTGGTGGGCGAGCAAGAGTTCTGGTCGCGGTCGTTCGAGGTGTCACCCGACGTGCTGATCCCGCGCTCGGACACCGAGACGGTGGTGCAGGCGGTGCTCGATCGCCTGGGCGCCGACAAGGCGCGGCCGCGGCGCGGCCTGGACCTGTGCACCGGCTCGGGGATCTTGGCGATCACGCTGGCGCGCGAGCTGCCCGGCCTGACGATGCTGGCCACCGACGTGTCGGCGGCGGCGGCGGCGGTGGCGAGCCGCAACGTCGCGCGCCACCAGGTCGGTGAGCGGGTCGAGGTGCGGGTCGGCGACCTGTGGGCGCCGGTCGGCGACGAGGTGTTCGACCTGATCGTCTCGAACCCGCCCTACATCCGCGAGGCCGAGCTGGCCGGCCTCGATCGCGAGGTGCAGCGCGAGCCGCGGCTGGCGCTCGACGGCGGCGCCGACGGGCTGGGCTTCTACCGGCGGATCGTCGCCGGGCTGGCGGCGCGGCTGGCGCCCGGCGGTTGGATCGCCGTCGAGCACGGCCACGATCAGGGGCCGGCGGTGGCGGCGCTGCTCGACGCGTCGGGCGTGACGGCGCCGGCGACGACGATCGCCGACCTGGCGCGCCGCCCGCGGGTCACGCTGGCCGCGCGCGCCGCCGGCGGATGAGCAGCGCGGCCGCGGCCAGCGCGGCGATCGCCAGATCGCGCGGCTCGCCGCCGCTGCGGCACGCGCAGCCGCGGACGCCGAGCGGCAGCCGGCGGCGCACCGACGCGGCCAGCTCGCAGCCGCGGGCGACGCCGGCCGCGCACGCGCGATCGTACGCGGCCACCGCCTGATCGCCGCGGGCGGCGTCGGCGTGGGCGGCGCCGGCGGCCAGGCAGCCGTTGGGATCGCGGCCGACGCACGCGCGATCGAACCAGCGTTCGCTGGCCGCCCGATCGCGCGCGGTGCCGACGCCGTCGGCGGCGAACCGGCCGAGCAGGTACGCGGCGTACGGGTTGGTCGCGGCCTGGGCCTCGGCGAGATCGTAGGCGCGCTGCGCCAGCCGCGCCCGCGCCGGCGGGTCGGCGGTGGTCAGCCGGGCCGCGGCGGCGCAGCCGAGCGGATCGCCGTCGTCGCAAGCGCGCGCGGCGTGGGCGCGCGCGGCGGTCGGGTCGCTGGCCTCGAGCGCCAGCGCCAGCCGGGCGCAGCCGGCGGACCCGGCGTCGCCGCAGGCGGCCTGGTAGTGCGCGCGGGCCGCGGCGGGATCCGGCGGCGCGCCGACGCCCAGCTCCTCCAGCTCGCCGAGGTTGGCGCAGCCCCACGGGTCGCCGGCGTCGCACGCCTGCTGGTACAGCGCGCGGGCGCGGGCGACGTCCCAGTCGACGCCGCGGCCGGTGTACGCGGCGAAGCCGAGGCTGGCGCACGCGCTGGCGAGGCCGTCGTCGCAGGCGCGCGCGAACAGCCGCGCGGCGTCGGTCGCGCGATCGTCGTCGACCAAGAGCGTGCCGAGCCGGAAGCACGCGGTCGGCACGTCGGCGTCGCACAGCTCGGCGTACAGGCCGCGCGCCGCCCCGGCGTCGGCCACCACGCCGGCGCCGCTCGCCAGATCGTCGGCGGCGAACAGGCACGCCTCGCGGGCGCCGCGGCGGCACGCGTCGAGCGCGAGCGCGTGGCCGCGGCTCGGTTGGGCGGTGACCAGGTAGCCGCCGTAGCCGTACAGGCCGGCGAGCGTCGTGCACGCGGCCTCGACCGGCGGCGTCGCGGCGCAGCCCTCGGTCAGCGTCGCGACCGTGGCCTGGCGGGTGGCGTCGTCGGCCTTGGCGGCGCGGGCCCGGTCGTCGAGCGCCTCGCACGCGCGGGCGTCCCCGAGGCGGCAGGCGCGGGCGGCCGCGCCGAGCCCGGCGAGGCGGTCGTCGGTGAGCTCGGCCAGCGCGGCGCAGGCGGCGCCGTCGGGGATCGCGGCGGCGCACCCGCGCTGGTAGGCCACCAGCGCAGCGGCGCGGTCGGCGGTGACGCCGTCGCCGTCGCGCAGCGCGTCGCCCCACGCGGTGCAGGTCTCGCCGCGCCCCAGCGCGCAGCCGATGTCGAACAGGTTGGTCGCGCGCGCGACGTCGGCCTCGCCGCCGACGCCGTCGAGCCGGGCCAGCGCGGCGTCCTCGCACGCGGCGGCGCTCTTGCGGACGCAGCCCAGCTCGAGCAGCGCCAGCGCGCGCGCCGGATCGGCGGGGACCAGCTCGCCGCCCTGGTGCGCCAGCGCGGCCTGGTAGCAGTCGCTGCCCGAGCCGGTCTCGCACGCGCGCTCCCAGATCCGCACCGCGAGCGGGCCGTCGGCGGGCACGCCGGCGCCGTGGGCGATGCGGGCGGCCGCCGCCGAGCACGCGGTGGCGTTGCCGGCCTGGCAGGCGGTGACGTAGGCGTGGGTGGCTCGGGCCTCGTCCTTGGCGCCGCCCTTGCCGGTGGCGTACAGGAACGCGGCCAGGTCGCAGGCGGCGGTCGACAGCTGGCACGCGCGCTCGGCCAGCCCGGTCAGCCGCGCCGGATCGGCGTCGTCGCGCGCGGCCAGGATCGCGCCGGCGGCGTGGCAGCCGTCGGCGTTGTCGTAGCGCTGGCAGCTGCGATCGAAGTAGTCGAGGGCGCGCGGGCGCTCGCCGTCGCCGAGCGCGCCGTCGCGGTACAGCTCGCCGAGCGCGAAGCACGCCGCGCCGCTGGCGCCGTCGCAGCCGGTGGCGAACGCGCGGGCCGCGGCGACGGCGTCGGTCGCGACGCCGTTGCCGTCGCGGTAGGCCAGCCCCAGGTAGTAGCAGGACGGTCCGGAACCCGGACACTCGGTCGACAGCCGGGCCAGCGCCTGGGCGTAGAGCGTCGCCGCCTGGCGATCGTCCTCGGGCACGCCGAGCGCGACCGCGTACTTGTCGGCCAGCACGTAGCAGCCGCGGCCGCTGCCCAGCGCGCAGGCGCGGGTGAGCGGCGCGATCGCCTTGGCCGGCTGGGGATCGCCGGTGAGGCCCAGCGCCCAGACGCTGGCCGCGCCGAGGCAGCCGTCGGCGTCGCCGAGCTCGCAGCCGCGCTGGTAGCGCTCGACGGCGGCGGCCGGATCGCGGGCGCCGGCGCGGCCGCGCTCGAGCACGAAGCCGAGCAGCGTGCACGACGGCGCGTGGCGCGCCCCGCAGGTCGCGGTGAGGATGCCGACGGCCTTGGCCGCCTCGGCGGCGGTGCCGCGATCGAGCCGGGCGCTGGCGTCGTAGTAGCGCGCCGACGGGCTGGCCTTGGGCGTGGCCTGGCGCGCGACGCACGCGCCGAGGTTCGGGCTCCAGGCCTGATCGGCGGGGCAGTCGCGATCGACGGCGCGCGCCGGGGCGGCGCCGATCGTGAGCAGGAGCGGCAGCAGGACCGCGGCCAGCGCCCACGCGCGCGCGGTCACCGCGTCCTCCGCGGCGCGTCGGCCGCGCAGCGCACGCCCAGCTCGGGGTCGACGCGATCGGGCGGCACCGCGGTGCGCGCCGCGACCGTCGCGTACCACGGGTCGATCGGGCCGACCCCGTACGACGCGCCGCGGGCGATCCGCGCCGCGGGCGTGCCGTCGCTGGTCCACTCCATCAGGTTGCCGAGCAGGTCGCAGACGCCGTCGGTCGTGCAGTCGCCGGGGTGGCTGCCGACGGCGGCCGGCCCGTCGACGCCGGGCCGCCGCAGCACCGCGTCGCCGATCGCCAGCGGGCTGCGCCGGGCGGCGTACTCCCACTCGGCCTCGGTCGGCAGGCGCTTGCCGAGCGCCGCGCACGCGCGCTGCGCGTCGGCCCAGGTCACGGCGCGCGCCGGCAGGTCGGGCTGATCGTTCGGGCCAGGGGCGCGGCCGAGCGCGCTGGCCAGCTCGATCGCCGTCATCTCGTGGCGATCGAGCAGGAACGCCGCGACCTCGGTGGTCTGGGCCGCCAGCGCCGACGGGTAGCGCTTCACGACGTCGGGCGGCGAGCCCATCGTGAACGCGCCGCCGGGCAGCGCCACCATGTCGAGGGGCGGGCCGGCGTCGAGCGGCAGGGCCGGCGCGGCGTCGAGCGCGGGCGCGGCGTCGATCGGCGCCGTCGTGCCGCGGTGCTGGCCGCTGCGGCCGGTGACCGCGATGACCGACACCACCGCCGCGGCGACGCCGCCCGCGGCGACCAGCAGGCCGCGCCGCGACGGCGTGCGCGTCGACGGGTGCTCGGCGGCGCTGCGATCTTGCGACCGCAGGTCCTGCTGGCGCTCGCGCCGGCGCTCGGGCCCGGGCGTGCCCGACGCGGTCGCCGCCGCGGTCGGCGCCGACGCCATCTCGCCGCCGCCGCGATCGCCGCCGAAGCGCGGCACCGGCGCCGCGCGCACGTCGGCGGGGAAGGTCGCGAACGCCGCGGCCCAGGCGTCGCGCATCGCGTCGGCGTCGGCGAAGCGGTCGCCGGCGGCGTCGGCCAGCGCGCGCTCGCACAGCTGGTAGACCGCCTCGGGCAGGCCGGCGCGGACGCTGCGCAGCGGCGCCAGATCGCGCGACAGCACCTTCGACAGGATCTCGGTCATCGAGTCGGCGGCGAACGGCGCGACGCCGGCCAGCATCTCGTAGAGGATCACGCCGACCGCGTAGACGTCGCTCCAGGGCCCGATCTCGCCGCGGTTGCCGGCGATCTGTTCGGGGGCCATGTACGCCGGCGTGCCCATCAGCGCGCCCGACTGGGTCAGCGTCGTCGCGGCGGCGGTGCGCGCGACGCCGAAGTCGAGCAGCTTGGTCACCTCGCCGTCGTCGGTCCGGGCGATGAAGACGTTCTCCGGCTTGAGGTCGCGGTGGACGATGCCGGCGCGGTGGGCCGCGCCCAGGCCGCGCAGCACGCCGTCGAGCACCAGGTTGACCCGGCCGATCGGCATCGCGTCGGGCGGCCGCGCGATCTCCTTGCGCAGCGTGTGGCCCTCGAGCAGCTCCATCACCAGGTACAGCGTGCCGTCGACGTCGTTGCCGAAGTCGTGGATCGACACGACGTGGCGGGTGCGCAGCGCGGCCACCGCCGCCGCCTCGCGCTGGAACCGGGCCCGGGCCTGCTCCTGGCCGGCGCTGCCGCCGTGGAGCAGCTTGACCGCGACCTGGGTCTGGGTGTCGGGGTTCTCGGCGCGGTAGACCGCGCCCATCCCGCCCTGGCCGATCACCCGATCGATCTTGTACTTGCCGACGGTCGGCCCGCGGAGCAGCTGCGCCTCGTCGGTCGGGCACCGCTTCCACCCCTCGGGGTACTCGGATCGACAGACCGGGCAGTACACGTGGCGCCGATTGTACTGCCGCGGGTCGGTGCGGTGGGCGTCACGGCGAGCGCAAGTGAGTGACGAGGCTGGTTCCGCCGCCGATCGGAGGCGGGTAGGATCGGAGGTCCGTGAAGTCGCTCGGCCGCGCGCGCTGGATCGTCGTGGTGGCCGCGCTGGGGGCGATGGCGGGGCGGAGCGCGGCGCAGGGGACGGGGGGGACGGCGGCTCCGAGTCCGGCTCCGGGTCCGACTCCGGCTCCGGCTCCGGCTCCGGCTCCCGATCCGGCTCCGGCTCCCGATCCGGCTCCCGATCCGGCTCCGGCTCCCGATCCGGCTCCCGATCCGGCTCCCGATCCGGGATCGGGATCGGGACCGGGATCGGTGACGGACACGGACACGGACACGGGCACGGGCACGGGCACGGGCACGGGCACGGATGCGGGCAACACGGGCGATCCGCTCGCGGAGCATCCGGTCTTGAAGGGCGAGGCGAGGGCGGCGATGCGGGCGGCGTGCGTGGAGCGCGCGCCGACCTGCGATCCCGTGGCGCTGCTGGGCGGGCTGGAGCGCGCGTCGCTGCGGCGGGCGCTGGTGGCGCGCGGGCTGGCGATCGATCCGGCGCCGACGGGGAAGCGGATCGGGCAGGTGCTGGTGACGACGCTGCCGGTGTTCGGCGACGAGACGCCGTTCCTGCGCTGGGCCAACCTCTTCCACTGGCGGTCGAAGGCCAAGATGATCCGCCGCGAGCTGGTGCTCGGGCCAGGCGACCGCTGGGACGCCGACCAGATCGACGAGTCGATCCGCCACCTGCGCGATCCGCTCAACACCTCGGTGGCGGTGATCGTCGCGGTGCGGCCAGCGTCGGGCGCGCCCGACGAGGTCGACCTGCTGGTGGTGACCCGCGACGTCTGGAGCCTGCGCACCAACTACAACGGCGAGCTGCAGGACGGCACGTTCACGTTCCTGACGATCTCGCTGTCGGAGAACAACTTCTTCGGCAGCCGCACGCTGGCGGCGCTGGCGTTCCGCATGGACCAGGCGACCTTCTCGCTGGGGCCGGTGTTCATCGACAAGAACGCGTTCGGCCGCCACCTCGACGTCCGCGCCGCCGGCGGCCCGCTGTGGAACCGCCAGAGCTACGAGCTCGAGGGCAGCGAGAGCACGGTGTCGGTGAGCCGGCCGCTGTGGTCGCTGGCCACGACCTGGGGCGTCTACGGCGAGTGGAGCCACAAGAACGCGATCGTCCGCCGCTACCGCGGCAACGTGCTGCGCACCTACGACGCGCCGTCGACCCCGGGCGACGACGCGCTGCCCTGGCAGTACCGCGACCGGCAGTGGTCGGCCAGCGTGCAGGTGGTGCGCTCGTCGGGGGCGCGCTGGAAGCACCGGCCCAAGCTCGGCTACGAGCTGTCGAGCGAGCGGCCGTCGGTCCTGGCCGACTTCGCCGGCGACGCCGCGGCGCGGGCCGACTTCGCGGCCGAGGTGATGCCGCGCTCGGAGCGCTCGGGCCGGGTGTTCGCCGGCTACGAGCTGTTCACCGCCAGCTACCGCGACTACCGCGACGTCGACTCGTTCGACGTCGCCGAGAGCGTGCGCATCGGGCCGCGGGTGCAGCTGGTGCTCGGCGTCGCGCCGACCTGGCTCGGCTCGGACAACGCGTTCGGCACGGTGGCGTTCGAGGAGGGCGTGACCGTGCCGCTGGGCGGCGACGGCCTGCTGACGACGTCGGGCGGCGTCGGCGCCCGCCTCGACGACGGCGCGCTGATCGATCGCAGCGTGACGCAGTCGCTGCGGCTGGTGACGCCGCGGGTGGCGTGGCTGCGGCTGGTGTCGGAGGCCAAGGCCACCGGCTTCTTCCGCGAGCAGGCCAACCGGCGGATCTTCGTCGGCGGCGACGCCGGCCTGCGCGGCTTCCCGGTCGGCGCGTTCGTCGGCCGCCGGGCGCTGGTGTGGCAGAGCGAGCTGCGCACCGGCTCGGTGCGGATGCCGTTCGGGCTGCGCTGGGGCTTCGTCGCGTTCTACGAGCTGGCCGGCGCCGGCAACACCGTCCGCACCGTCGACCTGCACCACGACGTCGGCCTCGGGCTGCGCAGCCTCACGCCGCAGCTGTCGGCCGAGCCGTTCCGCGTCGACCTCGCGATGCCCCTCGACGGGATCGATCGCTACAAGCCGCGGCTGATCGTCGGCTACCGCCAGGCGTTCTAGCGCTCGGCTCGCGGCTCGTACCACGTAGACCCAGCGAGTAGCCTCGCTGGCGCTCGGCTAGAACGCGATCACCGCGCTGGCGCCGCTGACCAGCGCCAGATCGGTGCGCGATCCGATCAGCCCGGTGGCGCGGACGTTGACGTCGATCAGCGCGTGGCGGTGCTTCCACAGCTCGAGGCCGGCCTCGCCCTGGATCGCGAAGCGCGAGCTGTCGACGTACGCGTAGCCCATGCGCAGCCCGAGGTAGGGATTGCCGAACTTCCGGCGGCCGCGGCCGAGGAAGTCGGAGTAGCCGGCGCCGCCCAGCGTCGCGATCGCGGCGCGGCGCGACGGGCCGCCGGCGCCGTCGGTGGTCGGGGCGAAGACGTCGAGCTCGAAGCTCGCGGTGCGCAGCTCGGTGTGCAGCACCAGGCCGCCGCCCAGCCGGGTGCGGCGCCGGCCGTCGGGATCGAGCAGCGACAGCGCCGCGAACCGCAGCCCGGGGTACGCCTTGGCTGACGCCACCCGCACCGCGCCGTCGGCCCGGTAGAGCGCGAGCTCGATCGTCGCCAGCGCGACGCGATCGGCGAGGTAGCGGTGCTCGCCCTTGATGCGCTCGATCTCGCCGCGGATGCGAGTCAGCTCCTGCTCGATGGCCAGGATGTCGGCCATCGCCAGGCCGCCCTGTGCCAGGAGCTGGGTCAGGCGCGCGCTGGTGGTCTCGAGGTTGGCCAGCGCGAGATCCTGATCGAACAGCGTGCGCGACACGTCGGTGCCGGTGACGCGCTTGTCGACGATGCGGCCGTGGCCGGCCAGCCACGCCGCCATCGGCTCGACCTGATCCGGCGGCAGGCGCAGCTTCACCTCGGCGCGCCACGACGTCGCGGCGCCGCTCGACTCCTCGTAGACGATCCGGCCGCCGACCGCCTCGACCTGGGCGCGCAGCGCCGGGATCAGGTCGCCGACGTCGGTGACCTCGACGGTGAGCGCGCCCTCGACGACGACCTGCTCGGGCAGGACCGGCGTGGCGCCGGCGTCGGTGGGCGGGGACGCGGCGCCGGCCGCCGAGGTCGCGGCGACCGGCTGCGCGGCTTTCATGGCGCCGCCGGCGGCGCAGGCCGACAGCGCGACGGTGGTGACGAGGAGGCGGGGGAGGAGGAGGCGAGGCGGGCGGGGCACGCCCGGACAACGCGCGCGACCGACGCGACCTTACGCCGGCGCGCGAGCGGCGAGCGCGGCCAGCGCCGGGCCGGTCAGCCGCTGCACGGTCCACTCGTCCTGCGGCGCCGCGCCCAGCGCGCGGTAGAAGTCGAGCGCCGGCTGGTTCCAGTCGAGCACCGACCACTCGAAGCGGCCGTAGCCGCGCGCCACGCAGATGCCGGCCAAGGTCGCCATCAGCGCCAGACCCAGCCCGCGGCCGCGGGCGTCGGGCTCGACGAACAGGTCCTCGAGGTACAGGCCCGGCTTGGCCAGGAACGTCGAGTAGCTGGTGAAGAACAGCGCGAAGCCGCGCGGCCGGCCGTCGGCCTCGACCAGCAGCACCTCGGCGGCGGGCCGCGGGCCGAACAGCGTCGCCGCCAGCGCGGCCTCGTCGGCGATCACCGCGTCGGCCAGCCGCTCGTAGTCGGCCAGCGCCCGGATGAAGCCGAGGATCACGCCGACGTCGTCGACGGTGGCGACCCGCACGACCGGCGTGGTCACGGCAGCCGCCGCCCCAGCGAGCGCGCCGCGGAGCCGCCGTCGGAGCGGGGCGGCTCGGGCCGCGACGGATCGGGTCGGTCGGGCGCCGCGGCCGCCGGCAGCACCGGGCGGCCGATCGTCACCTGCAGCGTGCAGCCGAACTCCTCCTCGAACAGGTCGCGCTTGCGCAGGAGCTCCTCGAGGTCGATCGCCCCGCCGCGCTCGGCGGCGGTCACCAGGTCGAGCACCACCGCGTTGCCGGCGCGCGACGCGACGAGGCCGTCGAAGCGCTGGCGGTGGCCGGAGTCGATGCCGTCGGCGAGGCGCAACAGCGCCAGCAGCCGCCGCGCCGCGCCGCGCTGATCCTTGGGCAGCGCCGACTCGGCGATGACCTTCTTGGCCTCGCTGGCCGACTTGCGGTGGCCGCGGGCCAGCGTCGCGACCAGCTCGCGGTCGGGGTCGGCCAGCCCGGGGATGCGGCCCCAGCGGATCATGTACTCGCTGTGCTTGTGGTGGCCGCGGGTGTGGACCACCTCGCCGACGTCGTGCAACAGCGCCGCGACCTCGAGCACGACGCCGAGGTGCTCGGGCAGCTGGTGCAGATCGCGCAGCTGGGTGAACAGCGCGCGGGCCAGGCGCCGCACCTGCTCGCCGTGGCTGGTGTCGTGGTCGACGCGGCTGGCGAAGGCGCGGGCCGCGGTCACGACCGCCTTGTCCTTCTCGCTGTCGCCGTGGCCGGGCGCCTCGTCGATCGCCTCGGCCAGCTCGAGCAGCACCGCCTCGCGGATGCC
This sequence comes from Myxococcales bacterium, assembly GCA_016794525.1. GTDB lineage: Bacteria > Myxococcota_A > Polyangia > Haliangiales > Haliangiaceae > UBA2376. The sequence continues at coordinate 27,203 of JAEUJY010000165.1, read as the reverse complement.
GACGCCGGGCGCGAGGAAGCGGGTGATGCCGAGCTGCCGGCCGACCGTCGCCAGCACCAGCGCGGCCACGCCCAGCACCTCGGCGCGATCGCGGCGCACGCCGTAGCGTTCCATCCGGCCGTCGACGGTCAGCGCCAGCAGCTCGGGCAGGCCGCGCTCGAGGGCCGCCAGGTCGAAGCCGGGCATCGCCGCGCCGCCCTCGCCGTCGCCCGGGAAGATGCGGGCCAGCGCCTCGGCGTTGCCGCCGCAGGCCGCGGCCACGCCCAGCTCGCGGATCGGCGGCATCACCGACTGCAACAGCGTCGCGACGTAGCGGCGGACCATGCCGGCGCCGTCCTCGGCGATCGCGCCGTCGAGGCCCATCGTCTCGAGCAGGCGCACGGTGCCGATCGGCGCCGAGCAGGCGCGCCAGCGGGCGCGGGCCGGATCGTACAGGTTGACCTCGAGGCTGCCGCCGCCCAGGTCGAGCACGCAGCGCGGCGGCGGGCGCGACGCGAAGGCGTGGGTGACCGCCTTGCGGATCAGCCGGGCCTCCTCGTCGCCGTCGATGATGTCGAGCTCGATGCCGGCCTCGTGGGCCAGCCGGTGCAGGAGCACGTCGCGGTTGTCGGCGGTGCGCACCGCCGAGGTCGCCACCGCGCGGTAGCGGGTGACGGCGTGGCGATCGAACGCCGCGCGGAAGTGCTGGAACGCCGCCACCGCGGCGTCGATCGTGTCGTTGTCGAGGACGCCGCGGGTGAACGCGCCGTGGCCGAGGCGGACCGGGACCCGCTCGGCCTCGATGCGGTTGAGGCCGGTGGCGGTCCACTCGGCGATCACCACGCGGATCGCGTTGGATCCGGCGTCGACGGCAGCGAGCGTGGTGCGCGTGGTCACGAGGCCTCGATAGCGAGTGGTACCACGGCGGTCGCGCCGACCGCGGGCCGATCCCGCCCCGGCTACTCCAGCGCGCGCATGCCGGGCGCCTCGCGGCCGGTCGAGGCCACGTACTCCTCGTAGCTGCCGCCGTACAGCCGCGGCCCGCCGCTGCTCAGCTCCAGCACCCGGGTGGCCAGCGCCCGCAGGAACTGCCGGTCGTGCGACACGAACACCAGCGTGCCCTCGTACTCGGCCAGCGCGTTGATCAACGCCCGCTTGGTGACGATGTCGAGGTGGTTGGTCGGCTCGTCGAGGATCATCAGGTTGGGCGCGTCGTACAAGAGCTTGGCCAGCGCCAGCCGGGCCTTCTCGCCGCCCGACAGCACCCGCACCGGCTTGAGCACGTCGTCGTCGTGGAAGCCGAACGCGCCGGCCAGGTTGCGCAGCGTGCCCTGGTTGGCCGCCGGGGCGTGGGCCTCGAGCTCCTCGAGGATCGTGCGATCGCCGCCGAGGTTGTCCATCGTGTGCTGGGCGTAGTAGCCCATCGCCACCGCGGCGCCGATCGTCACCGCGCCGGCATCGGGCGGTAACGCGCCCGCCATCATCTTGAGCAGCGTCGACTTGCCGGCGCCGTTCTCGCCCATCACCGCCCACCGCTCCTTGCGGCGCACGGTCAGCGACAGGCCGTCGTGGATCGTGCGGGCGCCGTAGGCCTTGCGCAGGCCCTCGCAGCGGATCACGTCGTCGCCCGAGCGGCTCGGCGCGCGGAACCCGAACTTCTTCTCGATGATCCGCCGCGGCGGCGCCAGCTTCTCGATCTTGTCGAGCTTCTTGACCCGCGACGCGACCTGCGCGGCCTTGGCGGCGTGGGCGGCGAACCGCTCGATGAACCGGCTCTCCTTGGCCAGCATCGCCTGCTGCCGGGCGTACTCGGCCTCGTAGCGCGCCGCGGCCTCGGCCCGGGCCCGCTCGTAGAACTCGTAGTTGCCGCCGTAGGTCCGCGCGGTGCCGCCGTCGATCTCGATGATCTTGCTGACGATGCGGTTCAGGATCTCGCGGTCGTGGCAGGTCATCACGACCGCGCCCTGGAACGCCTTGAGCCACGCCTCGAGCCACAGGATCGACTCGAGGTCGAGGTAGTTGGTCGGCTCGTCGAGGAGCAGCACGTCGGGCTGGGCCAGGAGGATCTGGGCCAGCGCGACGCGCATCTTCCAGCCGCCCGACAGCGTGCCGACGTCGTCGCCGAGCTTGTCGGGGGCGAAGCCCAGGCCGGCCAGGATCGCGTTGGCCCGGCCCTCGAGCTGGTAGCCGCCCAGCTCGCTGTAGCGGGCCTCGACGTCGGCGTAGCGCTCGACGACGCGGTCGAGGTCGTCGCCGCCCTCCTCGAGCTGCGCGGTCAGGCGGGCCAGCTCGGTCGCCAGCGTCGCCACCTCGCCGGCGCCGGCGCAGGTCTCGGCCAGGATCGACCGGCCCTTGAGCTCGCCGACGTCCTGGCGGAAGTAGCCCAGCGTCAGCTTCTTGGGGCGCTCGACCTGGCCGTCGTCGGGCAGCTCGTCGCCGACGATCAGCCGGAACACGGTGCTCTTGCCGGCGCCGTTGGCCCCGACCAGGCCGATCTTCTCGCCCGGGTTCACCTGGAACGACGCCTCGACGAACAGCACCTGCCCGCCGTACTGCTTGCTGACATTGGCGAACGCGATCATGGCGCCGCCGCATAGCACGAAACCCGGCCCCGATCGCACCGCGATCGCCGCCGCCGCGGCGCCCGTGCGACACTGGCGCCGTGCTCGCCTGGTGGCTGATCGTCGTCGCGGCGCTCGCGGCCCTCGCCGCCAGCAAGCGGCTGGTCTACGACATCGCCTGGCACGATCACCGGATCGGCCGCACCACCAGCACGCGGAACACACTGATCGGCTGCGGCGTCGCCGCCGCCGTCGTGTTCGTCGCGCCGGTGGCGCTGGCCGCCGTCCTCGCCCACGGCGGCCACCCGGGGGCCGCCACCATCCTCGCCATCGTCGCCGGCGCCGTGGCGCTGGTCGCCTTCGTGGTGATGACCGCCGCCTTCACGCCGTGAATCGGGCCGGGGCCTGGCGCGCCCGGCGGCCTCGGCTCACGAGAGGACGAAGCCGCGGCCGACGTCGCCCTCGTCGCTGACGCCGCGGACGCGATCGGCGCACGGATCCGCGCACGGATCGTCGCTGCCGTCGCCGCACGGGTTGACCGCGCCGTCGTCACCGCACGGGTTGGGCTGGGTGCCGTCGGCGGTGGCGTCGGGCGCCGCCTCCTTGGCCGCCGGGTCGGGCGTGGTCGCCGCCGGCTTCGACTTGCTGCACGCCGCCGAGCCGAGCATGGCGCCCGCGAACACGACGGTCTTCCAGATGGTCTTGGTAGCTTCGCGACGAAGGTTCATGGTGTCCGAGCGTACGCGGCCGGCGCCCCGGATTCAACGCCCGCTTTCACGGGCCACCCCGCCGGTCAGCGCGGGCGCCGGGCCTTGTACAGGTTGATGAGGCCGTTGGTCGACGCGTCGTGGCCGGTCACCGGTGCCGCCGCGGCCAGCTCGGGCAGGATCCGCGACGCCAGCTGCTTGCCCAGCTCGACGCCCCACTGATCGAAGCTGTAGACCCGCCACACCACGCCCTGGACGAAGATCTTGTGCTCGTACAGCGCGATCAGCGCGCCCAGCGTGCGCGGGGTCAGGCGCTGCACCAGGATCGACGTCGTCGGGCGGTTGCCGGGGAAGGTCTTGTGCGGCACCAGCTCGTCGACCCGCGCCGCCGGCAGGCCCTGGGCCACCAGCTCGGCCCGGGCCTCCTCCGGCAGCTTGCCGCGCATCAGCGCCTCGGGCTGGGCGAAGAAGTTGGCCAGCAGGATCTCGTGGTGCGGGCCCAGCGGGTTGTGGCTCTCGATCGGCGCGATGAAGTCGGCCGGGATGAGCTGCGTGCCCTGGTGGATCAGCTGGTAGAAGGCGTGCTGGCCGTTGGTGCCGGGCTCGCCCCAGATGATCGGGCCGGTGGTGTAGTCGGTGATCGGCCGGCCGTCGCGATCGACGCCCTTGCCGTTGGACTCCATGTCGCCCTGCTGCAGGTACGCGGCGAAGCGGTGCAGGTACTGGTCGTAGGGGAGGATCGCGTGGCTGGCGGCGCCGAAGAAGTTGGCGTACCAGACGCCGAGCATCGCCAGGATCACCGGCAGGTTGTCGGCCAGCGGCGCGGTGCGGAAGTGCTCGTCGAGCTCGTGGGCGCCGGCCAGCAGCTCCTCGAAGGCGTCCATGCCGATCACGCAGGCGATCGACAGGCCGATCGCGCTCCACAGCGAGTAGCGGCCGCCGACCCAGTCCCAGAACTCGAACATGTTGGCGGTGTCGATGCCGAACGCCGCCACCTCCTTGGCGTTGGTCGACAGCGCGACGAAGTGCTTGGCCACCGCCGCGGGGCCGGCGCCGAGCCCGGCCAAGAGCCAGGCCCGCGCGCTGCGCGCGTTGGTCAGCGTCTCCTGGGTGGTGAAGGTCTTGCTGGCGACGATGAACAGCGTCCGCGCCGGGTCGAGGCCGCGCAGCGTCTCGGCCAGGTGGGTGCCGTCGACGTTCGACACGAAGTGCGCGCGCAGGGTGGGGTGGGCGTAGGCGCCGAGCGCCTCGGTCACCATCACCGGGCCGAGGTCCGAGCCGCCGATGCCGAGGTTGACGACGTCGGTGATCGGCTGGCCGGTGTGGCCGAGCCAGGCGCCGGCGCGCAGCTGATCGCTGACCCGGCGCATCTGCGCCAGCACGGCGGTGACCTGCGGCATCACGTCGACGCCGTCGACCACCACCGGCCGGCCCGAGCGGTTGCGCAGCGCGGTGTGCAGCACGGCGCGGTCCTCGGTGGCGTTGATGTGGGCGCCGGCGAACATGCGGTCGCGCCAGCCGGCGACGTCGGCGTCGGCGGCCAGCGCCAGCAGCAGGCGCCAGGTCTCGTCGGTCGTGCGGTGCTTGGAGAAGTCGACGAACAGGCCGCAGGCCTCGCGCGACATGCGCTCGAAGCGGCCGGGGTCGGCGGCGAACAGCTCGCGCATCGTGACGCCGGCCATGGCCGCGTGGTGCGCGCACAGCGCCTGCCATGCCGGGGTGCTGGTGAGGCTGGTCATTGCCGCGCGAGCAGACCACGCACGCCGCGGCGGCGCCAGCCGCGCTCGCGGCCGGTGGCGCGGGCGGGATCGAGGGAGGCGCGGCGTCGATCCCGCGGGAGGAGGTGCCGCGACGCTCCTCGTGGAACTCAGCCGGCCATCATGCCGCGCATGCGCCGCACCAGCTCGGTGATGATCGCGCCGCCGATCGCCGGCCGCTCGGCCAGCAGGTCCTTGAACTCGCGGCCGGGCACCACCAGCAGGCGGGTGCGCTCGAGGGCGCGCACCGTCGCCGAGCGCGGCGCGGCGTCGAACACCGCCATCTCGCCGATGCACGCGCCGGGGCCGAGCTCGGACAGCGTCCGCTCGGGGCGGTCGCCGCCGCCGGTGAAGACGCGGACCTTGCCCTTGACCAGCAGGTACACCGCGTCGCCGGCGTCGCCCTCCTTGCACACGTCGCCGCCCGGCTGGAGGTGCTGCTCGACCACCACCGCGGCGATGTCGTCGAGATCGTCGGGCGCCAGCTCGCCGAACATCGGCACCTGGCGCAGCAGCATCAGCCGCTCGATCTCGGTGAGCGTCTCGACGCGGGCGTTGGCGTCGAGCGTGGCGTAGACGCCGGCGTTGCCGATGCCCTTGACGGTCTGGGCCAGCGCCGAGGCGTCGGCCGCCGGGTACTCGCCCGACGAGCCGCCGGCCACCGCCCGCACCGCGGCCTGCTTGACCTTGGGGTCGACGTCGGCCAGCGCCTTCTGCAAGAGCTCGCGGGTCAGTCGGGCCCGGGCGCCGAGCGCGCGCACCGCGGCCTGGCGCACCATCGCGTCGCCGTCGTCCATCGCCGCCACCAGCGCCGCGCGGGCGCCCTCGTCGTCGAAGCGCGACAGCACGATCACCACCGCCGCCCGCAGGTAGCGGGACGGGTCGTCGACGATCGCCAGCAGCGGCGCCGGCGCCAGCGGCTCGGGCCCGCCGTGCCACAGCGCCTCGAGCGCGGCGTGCAGCGGCAGCACCAGCGCGTCGGGGGCGGTGCCGCGCAGCGCGTGGACCGCGGCCGGCGCGGTCGCCGGCTTGGCCTCGATCGCGGCGCGGGCCGCGCCGATCTCGTCGCGGCGGGCCATCGCCGCCAGCAGGCCGAGCGCCCGCACCGCGCGCGCGCTGCCGCGCCAGCGGGCGGTGTGCGCGACGAAGCGCAGCGTCGCCGACTCGCTGCCGACCGCGTCCTGGGCGTGGGCGGCGCGGGCCGCCGCGGCCAGCCGCTCGATCGCGCGCACCTCGGCGGTGATCAGCGCGGTGATCGGCCCGTCGGGGCCCAGCAGGTGGGCCAGCTCGGCGGCCGCGTCGTCGGCGCCGACGCCGTGATCGGCGGCCAGCGACGCCAGCGACGCCTCGCTCGGGGCGACGCCGCCGCCCGCGGCCTCGATCACCAGCCGCTCGAGCGCCTTCTTGTACTGCTGGCTCTTGAGCCGCTGCTCGACCGAGCCCTGGTAGGCGGGGTCGAACAGCTGGCGCTCCTCGGCCGACAGCTCGGCCAGGATCTTGGCGTGGTCCTTGTCGGAGACGCCGAGCTGCGCGCGCAGGCTGTCGAGGATCACCAGCTCGCCCTTGGTGACCAGGCCGTCGGCCACCAGCTCGCGCACGGTCTCCTTGTAGGCGCGCAGCCGCGCCTCGCGCTGCTTGGTGCGCTCGTTGTGCAGCAGGTAGATGTCCTTGAGGTCGTCCGACGGCGGGGCGTCGCCCCACTCCCACTTGCGCAGGATCTTCTGGGCGAACCGCTCCTGGACGTGCTCGCTCTCGCGGCGCTTCCACCGGCGGAAGAAGATCGCCGCGGTCGCGAACACGACGACGACGCCCCAGCCGTGGACCACCCAGCTCGGCAGCCGCCGCAGCGACGGCTGGCCGGCGAAGAAGTAGAAGCAGTTGATCGCCACGAACCCGGCGACGGTGAGCAGCTGGTGGCGCACGTCGCGGGTGGCCTCGGCCTTGGCCTCGGCGCTGGCGTCGGCCGCGAGCCGCCGGCGGGCCAGCCGGTGGCCGACGCGCTCGGCCAGCGCGAACACCGCGAACGACAGCGCGCCGCCGGCGATCAACGTCAGCGGCGCCGCCACCACGCGCGGCACGCCCTGGGCGAAGTAGAAGCCGGGGTCGAGCCAGCGCGAGGCCTGGTCGGTCTCGTAGGCCCACGCCCCGGTGAAGTAGTAGTCCCAGGTCTCGGCGACCAGGTAGTAGTAGACGTAGAACGCGGTGACGATGCCAGGCCACGCGTAGTACGCGAGCCGCCGGCCGCGCACCTCGGTCTCCGGCATCTCCTTCCAGTAGCCCTGCTCGAGGTCGATGTCCGGGCAGTGCTTCTTGCACGCCACGCACGGCGAGCACTGCGAGGTCGGCTCGACGCCGCCGGCCGCGCGCGGCGCCGGCTCGGTGTAGATCTTCTCGACGAGGCCGACCGGGCAGATCAGGTTGCACCAGGTCTTGCCCGACCAGATCAGGCTGACCATCGCCGCCACCACCACGACCACCGCCAGGAACCCGGCGAGCCACAGCGGGCTGCCGTTGGTGGCCACCAGCCGGAACGACATCCCGACCAGCATCAGCCCGAGCTGCAGGTACAGGTAGTTCGTCGTCAGCCAGCCCTCGACCTTGCGCGTGCCGGGGCGGCCGAGCAGGCGCCCGACCTGGCCGACCACCGCCAGCGGGCAGATCCGCCGCCACACGTGGTAGCCGGCGACCACCCAGAACAGCGGCAGCGCGGCGATGCACATCGTCCACAGGATGCGGCTGCCGTGGCTGACCCCGAGGATCGTCGGGATCGTCGCGGCCAGCGCGATGACCATCACGACGCGCGCCGCGATCAGGTAGCGCGGCGCGGTCCCGCCGTCGGTGAAGGCGCCCCAGCCGGCGGTGCCGGCCTTCTTGCCGGCCTTGGCCGGCGCCGGCGGGTCCTTGACCACCGGCAGCTTCTTGTCACCCGCCATCGATCACTCCGGCAGCGGCCGGGCGATGCGCGGCGCGCTGGCGTCGGCCAGCACGCAGGTGAGCTTGGACTCCTTGCCCAGCTCGGCGGCGAGGAACGCCTTGGCCTTGCACTCCTGGTCGGCCATGAACTCGAGCGTGTAGGCCTCCCAGCGGTGCGACGGCACGATCTGGAAGTTGAGCGTGGCGATCGGGTGGTTGCCGGCCTTGGGCGCGCCGGCCTTGGGATCGGCCGTCGCGGGGTCGCCGTAGTCGCGCACGCCGAAGTCGCGGATGTGGCACTGCGAGCAGGTCATGCCGTTCTCTTCGCCGTGATCGCGGCGGCCGTCGTCGAGCGGCAACAGCGCGACCGCCGGGCCCAGCTTGTGGTCGCGGTACAGCGTGACCGCGTCGAGCTTGCCCGGCGCCGGCTTCTTGCCCGACAGGTCGGGCAGGTCGACGAAGCCCAGCGCCTTGCGGCACAGCGCCTCGTAGCCGGGCTTGTGGCCCTTGTCGTCGGGGTCGAAGGTCGGCGCGCACTTGGGGATCCACGCGGCCTGATCGGCCGACGGCACCGTCATCGTCCAGAAGCCGGGGATGCCGATGTTGACGTAGCTCTGGGTCGCGCCGTCGGCGGCGACCATCGGCTTCTGGACGCTCCACGCCCAGCCGTCGCCCGAGGCGTAGGTGCCGTCGGGGTTGCGGGTGGTGCCGCCGCCCAGCCGGGCCTCGGTCGGCAGCGCGATGAACGCCGAGCGCGCCCACGGCGCGGTGCCCTGGTACGACAGCACCCCCTTGACGAACGCCGCGACCGCGGCGCCGTGGGCCTTGGGATCCTTCTTCCACTTCGGGTTGACCGCGCCGTCGGCGGTCAGGAGGTGCTTCCAGAACAGCTCGTCGAAGACCTTGTTGTTCTCGGCCTTGGCCTCGGGCGGCAGCGTCGGCAGATCCTCGACCGGGCGCACCCGGAACATCGCGAACACCGGCTCGGGGGCCTTGACCGCCTGGTACACGAGGCGGAGCTCGTGGAACTTCTTGTCGATGCGCGGGCGCACGACGACCAGCCGCCAGTCCTTCGGATCGCCGAACGTCGCCTTGTCGAACGTCGGCGCGTCGGGATCGAGGCGCGGGTTGCCGTGGGTGACGGCGAGGTTCTTGAGGAACTGCTTGAACAGCAGCGCCTTGTCCAGCGGCGGCAGCTTGGCGGCGGCCTCGGGCGGCAGCGGCGCGCGCATCGTCTCGGCGCTCCACGCCAGGAGCTCGTCGAACGGGTAGGCCTTGGCGGTGGCCTCGACGCGCTTGGGCTCGCGGATCGTGAACAGCGTCTCGGCGGCGTCGCCGGCCCACGGCGCGGTCGGCACCGGCTGCTTCTTCTTGGCCACCGCGATGTCCCACGACACCGACTGCGGCGGCTGGCCGGCGCCGGGGCCGGTCAGCTCGGTGACCGCCAGCGTGAAGTTGGCCTTGGGCAGGTCGGCCTTGGTCGGGGTCCAGGTGACGGTCTGGGTGATCGGATCGAACGTCGCCGACGCCGGCATCGACATCACCTCGACCTTCACGTCGTCGAGGTCCTGATCGATCGCCGCCACCGAGAACGAGATCGTCTGGCCGACGCCGACCGTCTTCCACCCTGGCGCGAAGGTCTCGGGCGCGCGGTTGGCCCGCGGCGGCGCCGGCGGCTCGACCGGCGGCTTGGTGTCCTCGACGACCGCCGATCCGCTGCCGGTGCCCGCGCCGGTCCCGGGGCCCGGGGGCGCGACCTTGGTGGGCTTGCCGCCGCAGGCGGCCAGGGCGAACAGGGCAGTGGCGAGGCGGGCGAATCCGGGTCGGTGAGCCATGTGCGCGCGAGCTTACCGGATCCCGCCGGTTCGCTGTGTCCGCCGTCGCACCCTTGGGGTAGGGTCCGCGGCCGTGACCGAGCCCGACGTCGTCGCCCTGGCCATCAACACCATCCGCACGCTGTCGATCGACGCGATCCAGCGCGCCAACAGCGGCCACCCCGGCCTGCCCATGGGCGCCGCGCCCATGGCGTACGCCTTGTGGCAGCGCCACCTCGTCGTCGATCCGGCGGCGCCGAGCTGGCCCGATCGCGATCGCTTCGTCCTGTCGGCCGGCCACGGGTCGATGCTCCTGTACTCGCTGCTCCACCTGGCCGGCTTCGATCTGCCGATGGCCGAGCTGCAGGCGTTCCGGCAGTGGGGCTCGAAGACGCCGGGCCACCCCGAGTTCCACCTGACCGCCGGCGTCGAGTCGACCACCGGGCCGCTGGGGCAGGGCCACGCCAACGCCGTCGGCATGGCGATCGCCGAGCGGTTCGCGGCGCAGCTGTGGAACCGCCCCGGCCACACCGTCGTCGACCACTACACCTACGCGCTGATCTCCGACGGCGACGTCGTCGAGGGCGTCGCGATGGAGGCGGCGTCGCTGGCTGGCCACCTCGGCCTGGGCAAGCTGATCTGCCTGTGGGACGACAACCGCATCACGCTCGACGGCCCGGCGTCGCTGTCGATGAGCGAGGACGTCGGCGCGCGCTACGCGGCGCTGGGCTGGCAGGTGCTGCGGGTCGAGGACGGCGACCGCGACGTCGACGCGATCGATCGCGCGATCGCCGCGGCCAAGGCCGACGCCGCCCGGCCGACCCTGATCTGCGTGCGCACGACGATCGGCTTCGGCTCGCCGAAGAAGGCGGGCAGCTCGTCGGCCCACGGCTCGCCGCTGGGCAAGGACGAGGTCGCCGCCACCAAGCGCGCGCTGGGCTGGGATCCCGAGGCGCACTTCCTGGTGCCCGACGCGGTGCGCGCGCACTTCGCGGCGATCGCGGCCCGCGGCGCCGCGGCCCGCGCCGACTGGGAGACCCGGTTCGCGGCGTGGCGCGCGGCGTTCCCCGAGCTGGCCGCCCAGTACGACACCGCGCAGCGCGGCGAGCTGCCGGCCGGCTGGGCCGACGGCCTGCCGACCTGGAAGCCGGGCGAGCAGGTCGCGACCCGCGTCGCGTCGGGCAAGTGCATGGTGCACCTGGCCGCGAAGGTGCCGTGGCTGCTCGGCGGCGACGCCGACCTCGGCGGGTCGACCAAGACCATCGTCCCTGGCGGCGACTGGTCGGTCGCCGGCGGCGGGCGCAACCTGCGCTTCGGCATCCGCGAGCACGCGATGGGCGCGATCGTCAACGGCATGGCCTACCACGGCGGCGTGCGCGGCTTCGCCGCGACGTTCTTCGTGTTCAGCGACTACATGCGGCCGGCGGTGCGGCTGGCCGCGCTCAACCACCTGCCGGCGATCTACGTCTGGACCCACGACTCGATCGGCGTCGGCGAGGACGGCCCGACCCACCAGCCGATCGAGCACCTCGCGGCGCTGCGCGCGATGCCCAACCTGTGGGTCATCCGGCCGTGCGACGCCCACGAGACCGCGCGGGCCTGGCAGGCGGCGCTGGCCCGCACCGACGGCCCGGTCGCGCTGGTGCTGTCGCGGCAGGACCTGCCGGTGGTCGCGCCGGTCGACGCGCCGGTGACCCGCGGCGGCTACGTGCTGGCCGACAGCGAGGGCGCGCCCCAGGTGATCCTGATCGCCACCGGCTCCGAGGTGCAGGTCGCGCTGGCCGCGCGTGATCGCCTGGCCGCCGATGGCGTGCGCGCCCGCGTGGTGTCGCTGCCGTGCTGGGAGCAGTTCGTCGCCCAGGACGCCGCCTACCGCGACGCCGTGCTGCCGCCCGCCGTGCGCGCCCGCGTCGCGGTCGAGGCCGGCGTCAGCTACGGCTGGGGCGAGCTGGTCGGCCTCGACGGCAAGGTCGTCGGCCTCGACCGCTACGGCGCCTCGGCGCCCGGCGAGGTGCTGATGGAGAAGCTCGGCCTCACCGCCGACGCCGTCGTCGCCGCCGCCCGCGCCTCGCTGGCCGCCGCCGCTCGCTGAGCCGGCTCACGCGACGTCCCACGTGGGAGATCCACGCGGCGTCCCACGTGAAGACCCGCGGGCGTCCCACGTGGGAGATCCAGGCGGCGTCCCACGTGGGAGATCCGCGGGCGTCCCACGTGGGAGATCCAGGCGGCGTCCCACGCGGGAGCTCCGCGCGGCGTCCCACGTGGGAGATCCGCGGGCGTCCCACGTGGGAGGAGATCCAGGCGGCGTCCCACGTGGGGCTCGCGGCTCCGTCGTCATGAACCCGGACGTCTGGTGGTCTTCAGAACGTCTCGGGTGGGGGAGGGTTTCGCGAGAAACCCTCCAACAATTCAGTTCATCGTGACGACGGCCGAGGAGATCGTGGCCTCCTTGCCCTTCACCTTGCCGACCAGCTTGAGCGTGTAGGTCTTGCCCTTGGTCAGGCCCTCGTCCTCGTCGATCGTGATGTCGCCCTCGAGCACCGGATCCTTGGGGTCGATGCCGGTCAGGGTGCGGTCGGCCGAGTACTTGTCGCCGTCGTAGAACTCGAGCTTGAGTGAGCTGCCGCCGGTCTTCGACAGGAAGGCGGTGTAGTTGAACGTCCACTCCTGGACGTCGTTGCCGTTCTGGCTGCCCTGGAGCTTGATCCCGCCCTTCTGCTTGCAGGCGGCGATCGTGCCCTTCTCGTCGCTCCCGTCGATCGGGGCGGTGGAGATGATCATCTTGCCCTTGCAGGCGGCGATCACCTTCTTGGACACGTCGGCGTGCGCCGGCGCGACCAGCGCCACGGCGAGGACCGCGGGCGCGAATCGGACGACAGAGGAGAGCGACCTGAGCGACATGGGGACCTCCGCGCGAAGTCTACTCCCATCGACACCCGCGCGCGAAAGTCGTTGCAGCGACTATGACTTGTCGGCAGCGGGCTCGGTGGGGGCGGCCGCGGGCTCGCTGGTCGCCGGCGCTTGGACGGCGGGCGCGGCGCCGGCATTCATCGGCGGACGCGGGCCGCGGTCGGGGCGGGGGCCACGGTTGTCGGGGCGGGGGCCGCGGGGGCCGTCCGGGCGCGGACCGCGGGGGCCATCGGGGCGCGGACCGCGGGGTCCGCGGGGCGGACGCCGATCGTCGCCACCGGGGGCCGCGTTGGCGCCGTCGGGCCCGGGGCCGCCGGGGCCACCAGGACCGCCCGGGCCGCCGGGCCGCGGGCCGCGGCGATCGCCGCGATCGCCGCCGGGGCCACCGCCGGGACGGCCGCGGTCACGACGCGGGCCGCCACGGCCAGGACCCTTGCGCTCGCCGCGCGGGTCGCGCGGGGCGGCGGTCAGGACCCAGCCCAGGCCGGCGCGCGGGATCTCGCCCGGGCGGGCGCGGTCGTCGCGGTCGCCGCCTTCCTTCTTGTCGCCGCTGGCCAGCGCCTTGAGGGCGCCGAGGCCGCGCGGCTTGGCCGGGCCGCGCTCGCCGCCGCCGAAGCCGCCGCGGTCGCCACCGCCACCGCCACCACCGCCGCCGCCACGACCACCGCGATCACCACCGCGGCCGCCGCGATCACCGCCGCGGTCGCGATCGCCGCCGCGGCCGCGCTTGCCGCCGCCGGCGACGACGCGGTCGAGGGCGTAGTGGAACTCGCCGACCGACGTCGCGCCGATCGGGCCCTTCTCGCCCTGGAACACGCGGACCAGGCGGACCTTGTCGAGGTCGCCGCCGACCACGTCGAGGGCCTCGAGCAAGCGCTGGGCGCGCTCGGCGGGGATGGCGAGCGCGGTCGCGACCGCCTCGGCCATCGCCTCGGCCGCGATCCCCTCGGCGGTCTTGGCGGTACGGGCGGCAGCGCCGCGCTGGAGCATCACGACAGAGAATTCGGTCAGCGTCTTCATGACAGGCCTCGCAGGGCGGCGCTCTTACCACACAAGCCGGCGCAGATCCCAGCGAAGAACGGCCCGACGGGGCTCGCCGAGCGCCAGCGAGGCCACTCTCTGGGGCTACGCGGTACGGGCTGCTACCTGCCGCGCGGCGGGCCGCCGGGCCGGCCGCCGGGGCCGCCCTTCATCGCCGCCGGGCCGGCGTTGGCCGGCTGCTTGATCTTGTCCTTGTCGGTGACCCCCGACACCACCTCGGCCCAGATGCCGTCGGACAGGCCCAGCTTCACGTCGCGGCGGGCGAACTGCTTGGGCGCGACCTCGACCTCGACGAAGCTCTGGCCGTCCTTCTGCTGCACCAGCGCCTCGCGGATCGCCAGCACCTTCTCGCGCTTGGCCAGCACGACGTCGGCGTTGGCGCTGTAGCCGGCGCGGATGAACACGCCCGCCTTGGGCGTGATCGACGCCTTGATCTCGAACTGGATCGCGCCGTCGATGGCCTTGCCCTTGGGCGCGATGTACTCGAGCTTGCCCTCGAAGGTCTCCTTCTCGAGCGCGCCGATCTTGATCGCCAGCGGCAGGCCCTCCTTGATCTTGCCGACCTCGCTCTCGTCGACCTGGCCCTGGAAGATCATGTCGCCCATGTTGGCGACGGTGGCGATCGTCGTGCCGGGGTTGAAGTTGTTCGACTCGATGACGCTCTGGCCCTTCTTGACCGGGACGTCGATGACCATGCCGTCGACGGTCGCGGTGACGACGACGTTGGACGCCGGGCCGCCGCGCGTGGCGCCCTCCTTGACGATCGTCAGGCCCGAGCCGGCCGAGCCCAGCTCCTGCTGGCGCAGCGCCAGGTCGGTCTTGTAGCGCTGCAGCTCGGCCTCGGCGATCACGCCCTGGGCGTAGAGCTGCTGGGCGCGGGTCAGCTCGCGCTTGGCGTTGTCGAAGGCGATCTTGGCCGCGGCCACGCCGCTCTCGGCGCGCTGCAGCGCGGCGGCGTCGGGCACGACCCGGATCTTGGCCACCTTGTCGCCGGTCTTCACCACCGCGCCGGCCTGCAGGTACAGCTCCTCGATCACGCCCGACACCCGCGGCTTCAGCTCGACCTCCTCGCGCGGCACGATCGCGCCGGTCGCGACGGTCTTCTTGACGATGTCCTTGACCTCGGCGGCCTCGGTCTTGGCCACGACCGGCGGCTTCTGCGACTTCTTCCACAGCCACCACATGGTGCCGGCGCCGAGGCCGACGATGGCGAGGACGATCAGGGCGGGGATGATGCGCTTCATGGGGGGCTCACGGACGGGCTATTCATCGCGCAGCGCCTCGACCGGGGAGATCGCGGCGGCGCGGACGGCGGGGATGAGGCCGGCGAGGGCGCCGACGGCGATCAGGATGGCGGTGGCCATCACCGAGAACGAGAACGACACCTCGGGCGGGCCCAGCGGGAAGTCGGGGCCCATCGTCGCGATCCGATCGGCGGCCTTGGCGATCGCGAACGCGCCCACCGCCAGCGCGATGAACCCGGCGACCAGCGTCAGCATGATCGCCTCGGCGATGACCATCCCGACCACCGCGGTCGGGCGCGCCCCCAGCGCCTTGCGCACGCCGATCTCCTTGGTCCGCTCGCGGACGCTGATCAGCATGATGTTCGAGACGCCGATCGCGCCGGCCAAGAGCGACAGCAGCCCGAACACGCCGAGGACGATGTCGATCGCGCCGAACATCTTCTCGGTCTTGGCGAACTGCGCGCCGGCGTTGAAGCCGCGGATCGCGGCGTCGTCGGTCGGCGCCACCTTGTGCCGCTCGCGCAGCAGCGCGTAGACCCGCTGCTCGAGGTCCTTGGCGTCGACGCCGCGCTTGCCGGTCAGCGCGAACCACGACACCCGGTTGCCGGTGTGGAAGGCCTGCTGGAAGGTCGTGAACGGCACGTGGATCGTGCGCACCTGCTGGTCACCCTGCTGGCCGGTGGCGCGGGTGCCGAAGACGCCGACCACGACGAAGTGGATGCCGTTGACCTCGAGCGCCTGGCCGATCGGATCGGCGCCGCCGAACAGCTCGCTGGCGACGCTCTCGCCGATCACCGCGACCTTGCGCCGGTCGGCGATGTCGGCGTCGTTGATGTAGCGCCCGGCGCGGATCAGCGGCATCGAGATGAACTGGAAGTCGGGGTAGTCGCCGGCGACCTGGAACGCGCCGACCTTGGAGCCGTGCTTGACGACGTTGCCGGCGCGGAAGCCGCCCAGCTGGTTCCGCGGCGCGACGTACTCGACGCCGGCCAGCTTGCGCAGCGGCTCGATGTCGTCGTTGTCGAACACCACCGGCCGGTTGGCGGGCAGGCCGGCGTACGGCTCGCTGGTGCGCTGGCCCCACAGGAACACCGCGTTGGTGGCGAAGCCGGCCATCTTCTTGTTGATGCCGCTGCGCAGCGAGCCGCCGAACGACACCATCAGCATGAAAATCGTCAGGCCGAAGAACACGCCCAGCGCGGTCAGCGCGGTGCGCAGCTTGTGCCGGGTCAGGCTGGTCGCGATCTCGTGGAAGCTGTCGACGTCGATCACGTGCCCTCCCGCATCGCCTCGACCGGGCTGATCTTGGCCGCCGAGTAGGCCGGGAAGAAGCCGGCCAGCGCGCCGGACACGACGAGGATCACGTTGGCGTAGATCGCGACCTTGAGGTCGATCTGCGGCTCGCCGAAGAACTCGTTCTCGGGCACCACCGAGGCCACCAGCGACAGCAGCCCGACGCCGGCCACCAGGCCGAGGTAGCCGGCGGCGGCGGTGATGAAGATCGACTCCTGCATGATCGTGCCGACGATCGACAGCGGCGGCGCGCCGAGCGCCTTGCGGATGCCGATCTCGCGGGTCCGCTCCTTGACCGTGATCAGCATGATGTTGGCGACGCCGATGATCCCGGCGATCAAGGTCGCGATGCCCATCAGCGAGACGAAGACCTCGATGATCCAGAAGATCTGCTGGAAGCTCTCGTACTGCTCGAGGTTGTTGCGCACGCGGATCGCCTGCGGGTCCTCGGGGTTGAAGCGCTGGCGATCGGCGAGCGTGGTCTTGACCCGGTCGAGCAGCTCGCGGGTCTCGTCGACGTCCTTGTCGCCGACCGTGAACAGCAGCGCGTTGAGCCGGTCGGCGCCGTTCCACGCCAGCTGCGCGGTCGTGACCGGCACGTAGATCATCCGCAGCTCGCCGTCGTCGCCGCCGGCGTCGTTGAAGACGCCGACGATCTCGAACGCGACGCCGCCGATCTCGAGCGATCGGCCGATGACGTCGGTGGTGTGCCAGAAGAAGTCGGCCACCGGGATGCCGACGATGCACACCTTGCGCTTCTCGATCAGGTCGGCGTCGTTGACGAACCGCCCGGCGGTGATCAGCGTCTTCTCGAGGTAGAGGTGGTCGGGGTGGACCGCGCGGACGTCGAAGGTCTGGGTCTTGGCGCCGACCCGGACCGGGCGCTCGCCGCCGAACGGCCGGCCGCCGCTGCCAGGGAAGAACCGCCCGGTCAGGTGCTCGATGCCGTCGACGCGGCGCAGGTTGTCGTAGTCGGTGTTGGTGAAGGTCACCCGGCGCCCGACCGGCATGCCCTGGTAGGGCTGCGAGGTCTGGCCGCCGAACACCCAGACGCTGTTGGCGGCGTCGTCGGCGAACTGGCTCTCGGCGCCCTTGCGCAGGCCGTGGCCGAAGCCCAGCAGCACGACCAGCATGAAGATGCCCCACGCCACCGCGAGCGACGTCAGGATGCTGCGCAGCGGCGCCCGCGCCAGCGTCGACAGCACCTCCTGCCAGCGATCGAGCGAGAACATCAGCTCGCCCGCGCCACCAGCTCGGGTTCGACCTTGCCGTCGCGCAGGCGGATCGTGCGCTGCGCCTTGGCCGCCACGTCGGCCTCGTGGGTCACCAGGATCACCGTCATGCCGGTGCGGTTGATCTCGGCGAACAGCTCCATGACCTCCTCGGAGGTCTTCGAGTCGAGCGCGCCGGTCGGCTCGTCGGCCAGGACGATGCGCGGCTTGGTGATCAACGCGCGGGCGATCGCGACGCGCTGCTTCTGGCCGCCCGACATCTCGGCCGGCCGGTGATCGGCCCAGTCGGCCAGGCCGACCTTGTCGAGGTACTGGAGCGCGGTGCGGTTGCGCTGCCGGCGCGGCACGCCTTGGTAGTAGAGGGGCAGGGCGACGTTCTCGACGGCGGTCTTGAACGGCAGCAGGTTGAACGACTGGAAGACGAAGCCGATGAACTGGTTGCGGTAGCGCGCGGCCTGGCCCTCGCCGAGATCGCGGATCAGCGTGTCGCCCAGCCAGTACTCGCCGGCGTCGTAGCGGTCGAGGATGCCCAGGATGTTGAGCAGCGTCGACTTGCCCGAGCCCGACGCGCCCATGATCGCCACCATCTCGCCGCCCTCGACCTCGAGGTCGACGTCGCGCAAGACGTGGAGCCGGTGGCTGCCGACCGCGTAGTACTTGTTGATCTTCGACAGGCGCAGCATGCGGGGGCGCTGCGACCGTAGCGCCGGTCGCGAGGGCACGCCAGCCAACCGCGTCGACCGACTGCGTTATTCCGTCGCGCGGCCGCCGCGTCGCGGGTGTCGCAGCCGTCGCACGCCTACTCCAGCGCCGCGGCCAGGCCGGCGACGACGTCGGCCGCCTTGGCGCGCTCGAGCAGCGCGGTGCCCGCCGGGGTGCGCAGCTGCACCACCGGCGCCTCGACGCAGCGGTCGAGGCAGCTCTTGACCGCGATCATGAAGCCGCCGCCGCGCTTCTCCCACGTCTCCACCGCGGCCTCGACGCACTCGAGCGCGCCCCAGCTCTGGCACTTGCCCACGCAGAACACCGCGGTCACCGGCGCGGTCGGCAGCTCGACCTCGGTGGCCAGCGCGACGGCCGCGTAGTAGTGGCTCGCCGGCTTGCCCTGCTCCTCGGCCAGCGCGATCACGCGATCGGGGGTGAGCGGGCCCTGCTCGGCGAGCTCCTCGACCTCGAGCCCGAGGCCGGCCAGGCGCGTCATGTCGATCTCGCGGTGGGTCGTCGAGCGGTTCGGCGTGTTCATCGCCCGCGTCATAGCCGAACTCGCGGCGGTGTGCACGGCGCTCGGGCCAGGCTATACGAGCGCATGCCCACCGCTCGTGCGTTTGCCGTCTCGTCGCCGACCGCGCGCTTCGCGCCGATCACCATCCCGCGCCGCGACCCCGGCCCGACCGACGTCGCGTTCGCGATCCACCACTGCGGCCTGTGCCACTCCGATCTGCACACCGCCCGTGGCGAGTGGCCGGGCACGGTCTACCCGTGCGTCCCCGGCCACGAGCTGGTCGGCGTGGTCACCGCGGTGGGCGCCAAGGTCACGCGGTTCGCCGTCGGCGACAAGGTCGGCGTCGGCTGCATGGTCGACAGCTGCCGCACCTGCCGCGCGTGCCAGGCCGGCCTCGAGCAGTACTGCGAGACCCACGGCACGGTCTTCACCTACAACTCGCCCGACGCCCACCAGCCCGGCCACCGCACCTACGGCGGCTACTCGACGGCGATCGTCGTCGACGAGGCGTTCGTGCTGCGGATGCCGGCCAACCTCGATCTGGCCGCCGCCGCGCCGCTCCTGTGCGCGGGCATCACGACCTTCTCGCCGCTGCGCACCTGGGGCGCCGGGCCCGGCACCCGGGTCGGCGTGGTCGGGCTCGGCGGCCTCGGCCACATGGCGGTCAAGCTGGCCCACGCGATGGGCGCGCACACGACCTTGTTCACCACCAGCGCCGGCAAGGTCGCCGACGGCCAGCGGCTGGGCGCCGATCGCGTCGTCGTGTCGAAGGACGCCGCGGCGATGGCCGAGGTCCGGCCCGAGTTCGACCTGATCATCGACACCGTCGCCGCCGCCCACAACCTCGACGCGTACCTCCAGCTCCTGGCCCGCGACGGCACGCTGTGCGTGGTCGGCGCGCCGCCGACGCCGCACCCGTCGCCCAACACCGGGCTCCTCATCTTCGGCCGGCGCCGCCTGGCCGGCTCGCTGATCGGCGGCATCCCCGAGACCCAGGCGATGCTCGACTTCTGCGGCGCCCACGGCATCGTCTCGGACGTCGAGCGGATCGGCCCCGAGGACCTCGATCGCGCCTACGACCGCATGGTCGCCAGCGACGTGAAGTACCGCTTCGTGCTCGACCTGCCGCAGGCGTAGCCGCGGCGGGCCGCCCGGGCGCTCAGGCGCGGCCGGGCGCTCAGGCGCGGCCGGCGCTCAGGCGCGGCCGGGCGCCAGCACGGGCAGGCCCAGCTCGTCGAGCAGGCCCTCGAGCTCGATCGACAGGCCGCGGCGGCGCGGCACCTTGGTCGGGCCCAGCGCCTCGCGCAGCCGGGTGCGCGCCTCGTGCATCCGCCACGCGATCGTGCCCTCGCTGACCTTCTGGACGATCGCGGCCTCGCCGTGGGCCATGCCCTGCAGCGACACCAGCACGACGGTCGTGCGCATCTCGGGCGGCAGGCCGTCGAGGCCGTGCAGCAGCCGGGCGTAGGTCTGGCGCAGCTCGGCCGCCTTGCGCGGATCGCCGGCGGCGTCGATCGCGACGGCGAGCTCGACGCGGGGGTCGTCGAAGGGATCCTCGGGGCGGCGGCCGCGATCGCGGCGGACGTTGAGCGAGCGGTTCACCGCCATGCGGTAGACCCAGGTGAAGAACTCGCTCTTGCCCTCGAAGCCGGCCAGCGCGCGGTAGGCGCGCATGAACACGTCCTGGGCGATGTCGTCGGCGTCGGACTTGGACCCGGTCAGGTGCAGCGCCAGCGCGAAGATGCGGCGGCGGTAGCGGCGCACCAGCTCCTCGAACGCGCGCAGGTCGCCGGCCTTGGCCAGCGCCACCAGCCGGGCCGCAGTCTGCCCTTCGCGCTCCGCGGGAGTCATCGTCACAGGGTTAGACGCCCCAGCACCGGCGTAGCTTTGCACAATCTGCGGCGTCCCGGGAGCGGACCGTAGGGCCGCGGAATCGTGAGCGTCCTGCTCAGGCGAGCAGCCACCACAGCGCCAGCGGCACCGCCCACAGGTGGCGGGCGACGCCCGCGAGCCGCGCGCCGACGGACGCCTCGTCGTTCTCCCGGGCCAGGGTGGCCATGGTGATCCGGCGGACGCCGGGGTGCGACGACGCCGCGCCGCCGACGTCGTCGGGCAGCGCCGCGGCGGCCAGCCCGATCACCAGCCACCCCGGGGTGGCGAGCACCGCCCACGCCGGGATCAGCGCGAGGGCGACCCGCCAGTCCGGTGCGGCCGGGTGCGCCACCAGCGCGGTGGCGAGCAGCGGCGCCCACACGATCGCGGCGAGCCGCAGCCAGCCACCGCCGGCGCGGTTCGGCCGGCCCAGCTGCCACAGCGCCGCGGCCGCGCCGGCCAGCACGACGACGGCGGCGAGGGTGGCCAGCGCCGCGACGGCGCCGGTCGGGATCCGCGCCGGGAGGTCGATGTCGTCGACGCGATCGAGGATCCAGCGGCCGACCACCAGCGGCGTGGCGATCGCCAGCAGGTGGCCCACGTACGTGGCGAGCGCCGCGGCCAGGCGCCAGCGGGCGCGGCGCAGCTGCGCGGCGTCGAGCGCGGTGCGCAGCTGCGCGACCGCGACGTGGTTGGCCGCGACCTCGTCGACCAGCACCAGGCCGGCCAGCACCAGCGCCAGCGCGCACCCGGCGAGGCCGAGCGCGTCGAGGGCCGGCGTCGTGGTCAGCGCGCCGCCGAGCCAGAGGCCGATCGCCAGCGCGAACACGCCGTCGACGTGGCGCCGCGCCGCGAGCAGCCAGCGGCTCAGCCGCGGGTGCTGGTGGTGGACGATCGCGTGGCCGAGCTCGTGGGCCGCGGCGGCGTAGGCGCGCGCCGTGTGGCGGTGCACCGCCGGCGGCAGCACGATGACCTGCTCGTCGGGGTGGTAGAACGGGCCGCGGCGGGATCGCTCGATGGTCGCGACGCGGATGCCGATCAGGCCCAGCGCGTCGAGCCGCCGCCGCGTCCACGCCGCGGCGTCCTCGGGCAGGTCGGCCGGCTCGAGGCCGCGCTGCAGGTGGTACGGGATCGCGGCCAGCGTCGAGGCGATCGCCGGCCAGAACGTGAGCGCCCAGACCGGCCAGGCGGCGAGGGCGGCGCCGGGCACCAGCGCCAGCGCCACGAGCGGGCCGCCGAGCAGCAGCGCCAGCGCCAGCCCGCCCCACGTCCAGCGCGCGAGGCGCCTCAGGGTGACTCGACCGTCGGCGCGCCAGCGTCCATGCGCTCAACGTAAGCGGCGCGGCGGCCGCGTCAAGCCTAGGCCGAGCGGCCGTAGCGGTCCGACAGCCGCACCACGTCGTCGAGCTCCGGCGTCGATACCTCGACGACGTCGGTGTCCTCGATCGCGATCATGCGGTGGCGCCGCCCCGGCGTGATGTGGAACGGCTCGCGCGGCCCCAGCTCGATCGCGACCGGCGCCTCGCCGTCGAGGTAGTGCTCGAAGCGCAGCCGGCCGGTCAGGACCATGATCGTCTCGTCCTTGACCTGGTGGTACTGCAACGACAGCGCCTCGCCGGCCTTGATGTGGAGGATCTTGCCGACGTAGCGCTCGGTCTTGGCCCAGATCAGCTCGTGGCCCCAGGGCTTGGGGACGACGGTGGAGCCACTCACTTGGGCTTGCTGCCGCTGCCCGCCGCGGGGGCGCCGGAGCCCGACCCGGCGGCCGGGGCGTCGAGGGTGCCGCTGGCGTCGCCACGCTCGGGCTCGGGGGCGACGAACTTGGGCCGGCTGCCCGGCACCTCCTCGCGCCGATCGACCTTGTTGTCGTAGTCGTCGTCGTAGAGGATCGCGACCAGCGAGCCGTCCTTGTACTGCTCCCAGTAGTCGGGGTTGCCGTCGCCGTTGCGGTCGCGGCGGATCGCGGTCAGCGCCTCGAAGCGGTCGTAGACTTCCTTGATGTCGTACTTGCCGTCGAAGTCGCTGTCGCGCTCGACCTCGATGCGCTTGCCGGTCTTGGGATCGTAGATCGCCGACATGTCGAACTTGCCGTCGTAGTCGAAGTCGGCCTTCTCGAACGCCGGGCTGCCCTTGGGCGTGTAGCCGACGACCCAGTCCTTGCGGGCGTCGTGGTCGAAGTCGACCTGCTTGCAGGTCAGCACCTCGATCGACGTGCCGCCCTGATCCTCGACCTTGTACATCTTCCAGACGTCGGGACGACCGTCGCGGTTGAGGTCGTACGACAGCACGTTCTTGCCCGAGGTCTCGCACAGGGTCGGATCGACCTTGCCGACGTCGCTCGAGGCGTCGCCCCCGGTGTTGCCGATGGTCTTGTCTTTCTTGTTCTTGCTGCAGGCGGCCACGGGGACGACCACCAGAGCGGCCCAGACGGCCAGACGCAAGCGCGGGGACATTGACGGGAGCGTAGACCCCGGGCCGTCGGTGCGCAAGCCACGGCACCTGGCCCAAGCGTTGACCCGTGACACATCGCAACGTATGGTGCGCCGCCCGTGGCGCGCCGCACTCTGTCCGTGAACGTTTCGGCCGACGACGACGACCGGCTCCGCTTGCTGGCGGCGCGCACCGGCCGCGACGTCGACGCGTGCCTGTCCGAGGCGGTGGCGCTCCTGCTGGAGCGCTACCGCGACCACCTCCCCGAACAGCTCACCTGGCCGGCCGCGCAGCCGGCCGGTCGCGATCGGTAACCGCCCGATGTCCACTCCGCCCGATCGCATCCGCAACTTCTCGATCATCGCCCACATCGATCACGGCAAGACCACGCTTGCCGATCGCATCCTCGAGCACTGCGGCGCGCTCACCGAGCGCGAGCGCGAGGCCCAGTTCCTCGACACGATGGACCTCGAGAAGGAGCGCGGCATCACGATCAAGGCGCAGTCGGTGCGCCTCAAGTACCGCGCCAAGGACGGCAAGGACTACCAGCTCAACCTGATCGACACCCCGGGGCACGTCGACTTCCACTACGAGGTGTCGCGCTCGCTGGCCGCCTGCGAGGGCGCGCTGCTGGTGGTCGACGCCGCGCAGGGCGTCGAGGCCCAGACGCTGGCCAACGTCTACGTCGCGCTCGACAACAACCTCGAGATCGTCCCGGTCCTCAACAAGATCGACCTGCCGGTGGCCCGGCCCGACGAGATCAAGCAGCAGATCGAGGACACGATCGGCCTGCCGGCCGACGACGCGTGCCTGGTCAGCGCCAAGACCGGCCTCGGCATCCCCGAGATGGTCGAGGCGCTGGTGCAGCGGATCCCGCCGCCCACCGGCAAGGCCGAGGACCCGCTCGAGGCGCTGATCTTCGACAGCTGGTACGACTCGTTCCGCGGCGTCGTCGTGCTGATCCGGGTGTTCAAGGGCGTCGTCAGGAAGGGCACCCGGGTCCGGTTCTGGAACACCCAGCAGACCTACGAGTGCACGCTGGTCGCGGTGCGCACGCCGCACCTGCTCGAGGTCGACGAGCTGGCCGCCGGCGAGGTCGGGATCATCGCCGCGGCGATCAAGGACATCTCGCACGCCCGCGTCGGCGACACGATGACCGACGCCGATCGGCCGTGCCAGGCGCCGCTGCCCGGCTTCAAGGCGGTCAAGCCGATGGTGTTCGCCGGCCTGTACCCGGTCGACGCCGCCGACTACCAGGATCTCAAGGACGCGCTGGGCAAGCTGGTGCTCAACGACGCCGCGGTCACCTACGAGCCGGAGTCGTCGAGCGCGCTCGGGTTCGGCTTCCGCTGCGGCTTCCTCGGCCTCCTGCACATGGAGATCATCCAGGAGCGGCTCGAGCGCGAGTTCGATCTCAACCTGATCACGACCGCGCCCAGCGTGCAGTACAAGGTCTACTCGATCGGTGTCGAGCAGCCGGTCATCGTCGACAACCCGGCCAAGGTCCCCGACGGCGGCAAGTTCGACAAGATCGAGGAGCCGGTCATCACCGCGACCGTGCACCTGCCGCAGGAGTACGTCGGCCCGATCATGCAGCTGTGCGAGGAGCGCCGCGGCAAGCAGCAGGGCCTGCACTACGATCCGGGCGGCCGCGTGCGCGTCGTCTACGAGATCCCGCTGGCCGAGGTGGTGTTCGGGTTCTACGATCGCCTCAAGACGATGAGCCGCGGCTACGCGTCCCTCGACTACGAGCCGGCCGGCTACCGCGAGAGCGATCTCGTCCGCGTCGACGTGCTGGTCAACGGCGAGCGCGTCGACGCGCTGTCGATCGTCGCCCACAAGGACAACGCCTACCACCGCGGCGTCGAGCTGTGCACCAAGATGAAGGAAGTGGTGCCGCGGCAGATGTTCGACGTCGCGATCCAGGCCGCGATCGGCAGCCGGATCATCTCGCGGGTGACGGTCAAGGCGATGCGCAAGGACGTCACCGCCAAGTGCTACGGCGGCGACATCTCGCGCAAGAAGAAGCTCCTCGACAAGCAGAAGGAAGGCAAGAAGCGCATGAAGTCGGTCGGCTCGGTCGAGCTGCCGCAGGAGGCGTTCCTCACCGTGCTGAAGGTCGAGTCCTGATGTCGGCGGACGTGGCGGCGGCGCCGCGGGCGATCCGCCTCGATCGCCGGGTCAAGAAGGAGGCGCGGGCGCTGGTGCGGGAGGGCGGCAAGGCGCTGCGCGGCGGGGCCAAGCTGGGCGGCGCCGAGCGGACCGCGCTCGACAAGCACGTCGCCGAGCTGCGCGCGGCGGTGGCGAGCGACGACGCGGCGGCGATGCGCCGGCTGGTGCCGGTGATCGACGCGGCGCTCGACAAGCTGGCCGCGACCGCGCGCAAGTCGCCGATCTTCGAGTACGCCGAGTCGATCGGCGTGGCGCTGGCGATCGCGCTGATGCTGCGGGCGTTCGTCGTCGAGGCGTTCAAGATCCCGTCGGCGTCGATGATCCCGACGATGCAGATCGGCGACTTCATCTTCGTCAACAAGGTCATGTACGGGGTGCGCATCCCGTACACCGACACCAAGCTGTTCACCGTGCGCACCCCGCACCGCGGCGAGGTGATCGTCTTCAAGCAGCCGTGCCGCGGCGACGACTTCATCAAGCGGGTGGTGGCGGTGGCCGGCGACAAGGTCGAGGTCCGCTGCAACCTGCTCTACGTCAACGGCGCGCTGGTGCCCGAGACGCTGGCCGAGCCGGCGGTGCGCTACTGGGACCGCGACTCGAGCGACGCGATGGTGCCGCACAAGGGCGAGAACAACGCCGGCTGGCACCTCGAGGACATGAGCCACTTCCGCACCAAGGTCGGCGACTACGGCTTCTCGGTCTACCACCGGCCCGATCGGCCGGCGGCGGCCGCCGCGATCGCGATGGGCTGGCCCGCGTTCTGGGCGCAGTACCAGGCCGAGCGCGCCGCGGCCGGCGTGTCGCCGCAGGACATCGAGTTCGAGCGGGCGACCGCGCTGATGCGGTTCCACGGCCGCGACGCCGACACCGCCGAGTTCCCGCGCTCGGACATCGACGAGGCCCACGCCGCGCCGCGCTGCCCGGATCACCCGACGCAGGCGTCGATCGGCAAGGTCGAGCGCACCGCGCCGGATCCCGATCCGTCGGCGCCGACCTGCACGCCGCGCTACCACTACGTCGTGCCGCCCGGCCACGTCTTCGTGATGGGCGACAACCGCGACAACTCGAACGACTCGCGGGTCTGGGGCCCGGTGCCCCTCGAGAACGTCAAGGGCAAGGCCATGTTCATCTGGCTGTCGCTCGGGCCGCCGAAGTACAAGGGCTTCGGCGACGGCCTCTTGCACCTGAACCCGTTCAACATGCGGTACGAGCGCGTCGGCAACTTCGTCCACTAGGGGCGCGCGGTGCCTGCACGACCGGACCGGCTGCGGGGCTCGCCCGCGGCGTTGCCGGGTCCCCCCCAACACCCTCACGTACAGACGTACGCTCGGGGTTGGGTCCCCCCCGTCGCCTTGCGGGCGAGCCTCCTCGCGCGGTCCAGCTAGACCACCACCACCGGTGGTTTGAGCGCAGCGCGACCGGAGATAGAGACAGATCCCGTCTTCGTTCCCGTCCCGCTCAAACCGCAGGTGGTTGGGGTCATGCTGGACCGAGCGAGGAGGCCCAGGGGCAAGGCGACGGTGGGGCCCCAAGGCCGAGCGTACGTCTGTACGTGAGGCGCTTGGGGGGGACCGGCAACGCGGCCCATGGGCCCCGCAGCCGGTCCGGTGGATCGGGCGCCGCTAGTACGGGTGGTGGTGGCCGTAGGGGCCGGCCAGGTGCGGGTGCGGGTGCGGATGATGGTGATGCGGACTCGCGCCGTGCGGGTGGCCGCCGTGCGGGTGCTCGTGCGACTTGTGCTTGGCGACGACGGGCGCGTGGTGCGTGGGCTTGGCGGGCTCGACGCGCCAGGTGCGCTTGCGCTTGTTGGACGAGGACGAGGAGCAGGCGGTGACGAGCAGGAACACGAGCGCGACGACGGCGATCCAGACGGGGCGCATCACTTCTTCTTCCCGTCCGCCATGCGGCGCTTGAGGGCGGCGAGCTCGTCGTCGACCGAGGCCGAGGCGGCCCGGCTCGAGGCGGCGGTCTTGGCCTTGAGATCGGCGAGCGGATCGCGCGGCGGCGCGGCGGGGCGCGGGCGCGGCGGCGGCGGCGCGGCGCTCGGGGCGGGGCC
>JAEUJY010000158.1 GCA_016794525.1 Myxococcales bacterium | reverse complement strand
GGCCCCGCCCCGCTCGACGCCGCGGCCGCCGCGGGCACCGCGGGCCTCGACGCCGGCCCCGCCCCGGCCACGCTCGACGCCGGCCCCGCCCCGACGACGCTCGACGCCGGCCCCGCCCCGGCCGCCGCGCCCCCGAGCGCGACGCCGCCGGCCAAGCCGCACGATCGCACCGGCGTCGTGCTGCGGCTGGTCCTCGGCCTCACCGCGGTGTTCGCGCTCGCGTACCTCGGCGGCCACAAGAAGGTCGTCGCGCTCGAGCGCCGGCTCGGCATCAGCGGCGTGATCGCCGCCGGCTTCCCGTTCGTCGCGCTCGGCGTGATCATCCGGCAGCCGGCGATCGGCATCCTCACCGGCGACGTGCTCGATCGCATGGAGCCGATCCTGCACTTCGGGCTCGGGTGGCTCGGCTTCATCATCGGCGCGCAGCTCGACGTGCGCCTGCTCGATCGGGTGCCGCGCGGCACCGGCTACCTGGTCGTGGTCGAGGCGCTCGGCCCGTTCGCCGCGGTCGCCGCGACCACCGCCGGCCTCGCGCTGGCGCTGGGGCTGGCCGACTGGCGCGAGCCCGAGTTCTGGCGCGACGCGATCGTGATCGGCGCCGCCGGCGCGATGACCGCGCCGCGCCGGTTCCGCGGCTTCGCCTCCGGCGCGTGGCGCGAGGGCAAGAGCGTCGACCACCTGCTGTCGCAGCTCGACGAGATCGTCGGCGTGATCGGCCTGTTGTTCGTGGCCGCGTACTTCCGCCCGGCCGGCGCCGCCGGCTGGGCCCTGCCCGGCACCGGATGGCTGTTCGTCGCGATCGGCCTCGGCGTCGCGGTCGGCGTGCTGATCTTCGCGATGGTGCGGGTGCCGCAGAGCGAGGGCGAGTTCCTCGCGGTCGTGCTGGGCTCGGTGGCGCTGGGCGCGGGGCTGGCCGGCTACCTGTACCTGTCGCCGATCGTCATCTGCTTCATCGCCGGCGCGCTGGTGGTGAACTTCCCGTGCGACCAGCGCGACGCGATCTTCCGCATCCTCAACCACCTCGAGCGACCGATCCACCTCCTGTTCCTGATCGTCGCCGGCGCCACCTGGGACGTGACCGCGTCCAAGCCGTGGGTGATCGTGCCGGCGTTCGTCGTCGCCCGCGTGATCGGCAAGTCGCTCGGCGTGCTGGCCGCGCGGTCGACGGTCGGCGCGCTGTTGCCGCGCGGCTACGCCGACCAGCGCGTGCTGGTGTCGCCGCTGTCGCCGCTGGCGATCGCGCTCGTCGTGTCGCTCCAGGGCTCGGCCGGCGGCGCCCCCAGCGCGTGGCTGGTCACGGTGGTGATCGGCGGGGCGATCATGACCGAGGTCGCGGTCCAGCTGACGACGCCGCCCACCGGCCGCCCCGCCACCGCCAGCGGCGCCGCCGGCCCGATCGACGCCGCCGCCCCGACGATCGACGAGCTCGACGACGAGGACGCCGCCACCGGGCCGACCTACCGCGACGACGCGGACGACGAGCGAGGGCCGGCGTGATCCCGCTCCTGGTCTTGCTGGCGCTGGCCGGCCTGATGGAGGCGGCGCGCAGCTTCGCGCCCGAGGCGCTGCACGCCGGCGGCACCGAGCTGGCGTTCGGCTTCCTGCTGCTCACCGCGTACTTCACCGGCAAGCTGGTCAGCCGGATCGGCCTGCCCAAGCTCACCGGCTACATCGCGTCGGGGATCATCGTCGGGCCCTACGTGCTGGCGCTGGTCGACAAGCACATGACCGGCCAGCTCAAGCTGGTCAGCGGCATCACCACCGCGATCCTCGCGCTCAACGCCGGCGCCGAGCTCAACCTGCGCAAGGTCCGGCCGCTGCTCGGCACGGTGCGGCGGATCTCGGTGTTCGCGGTGTTCGGCACGATGCTGATGCTGACCGCGACGCTGCTGGCGCTGCGTCCGCTCGTGCCGTTCCTGGCGGCGATGCCGCTCGAGCACGCCGCCGCGGTGGCGCTGACGATGGGCGTCGCGCTGTCGGCGCAGTCGCCGGCCGTCGTCATGGCGATGATCGGCGAGACCCGCGCCGACGGCGTCCTGACCAAGACCATCCTGGCGCTGGTGATCGTCGCCGACCTCGCCGTCATCGTCACGTTCGGCGTCGCGTCGTCGCTCGCCACCGCGATCATCGGCGGCAACGTCGACGTCAAGGCCGCGATCGGCGGCATCGCCTGGGAGGTGTTCGGCTCGATGGGCGTCGGCATCTTCGTCGGCGTCATCCTCGGCCGGTTCATCCTCCACGTCGGCCAGGGCGTCGGCCTGTTCGCGATCATGCTGTGCTTCGTGCTGGCCGAGGTCGGCAACGCGGTCCACCTCGACTCGCTGGTGATCGCGCTGACCGCCGGCCTGTGGCTGGAGAACGTGTCGAAGGCCGACACCCACAAGCTGCTCGACGGCTTCGAGGCGGCGTCGTTGCCGGTGTACCTGGTGTTCTTCGCGCTGGCCGGCGCCAAGCTCGACCTGGTCGCGCTGTCGGCGCTGGTGGTGCCGGTGCTGATCATCGTCGTCGTGCGCGCGTCGTCGTTCTACGCCGGCAGCCGGATCGGCACCCGCGGCCCCGACGTCGACCCGCTGGTGCGCCGGCTGGCCTGGATCGGGCTGGTGCCGCAGGCCGGCCTGGCGCTGGCGCTGGCCGAGCTGGTCCGGCGCGCGTTCCCGTCGTTCGGCGACGCGGCGTTCGCGTTGGTCATCGGCGTGGTCGCGACCAACGAGCTCACCGCGCCGATCGCGCTGCGCATCGCGCTGCTCAAGAGCGGCGAGGCCGGCAAGCGCCCCGGCCCCGCGACCAGCGGCCACTGAGTTTCAGGGGGCTCGTCGCCGCCGCCCCCTCGATCCCGGCAAAGCCGGGATCGAGCCTCCCCCCGCGACGCGAGACTCCCGGCGCGACAACCGTCGAGGGGGACACCCCGACGGGGCCCCAACCCGAAACGCGAGAGCCCACCGCGCGGACCGGGATCTGGATCAACCCAGCGGCCGCGGCTACTCGGCGGCGAGCTGCGCGCGCAGCGCCTGCATCTCGGCGCGCTTGGCCGCGCTCACCTCGGGCCACGCCATCGGCAGGCGCTCGAGGGTGTCGACCAGGATCTCGGCGATCGTGCGCCGCATGAACGACTTGGAGTCGGCCGGCACCGCGTACCACGGCGCCCACGGCCGCGAGGTCGCGCCCAGCGCCGCGCCGTAGGCCTCCATGTACTGGTCCCACTTGCCGCGCTCGGCCAGATCGCCGGCGTTGAACTTCCAGTTCGACTCCGGCTCGTCGATGCGCTCGATCAAGCGATCGCGCTGCTCGTCCTTGGACACGTTCAGCCAGAACTTGACGATCACCGTCCCGTTGCGGGCGGCGTGGCGCTCGAAGTCGCGGATCGACTCGTAGCGCTGCGCCCACAACCCGTCGAGGTCGTCGGCGCCGTGCGGCAGCCGCTGGCCGGCCAGGAACTTCGGGTTGACCCGCACCACCAGCACCTCCTCGTAGTGGCTGCGGTTCCACACGCCGATCCGGCCGCGCTCGGGCAGCGCGCGCTGGCACCGCCACAGGAAGTCGTGGTCGAGCTCCTCGGCGGTCGGCGCCTTGAACGCGAACACCTGGCAGCCGGCCGGGTTGATGCCCGACATCACCGCGCGCACCGTCCCGTCCTTGCCGGCGGCGTCCATCGCCTGGAACACGCACAGGAGCGAGTAGCGGTCGTCGGCGTAGAGCAGCTCCTGCAGCTTGGCCAGCCGGGCGATCGCCGCGGCCAGCGCCTCCTGGTTGTCCTTCTTGTCGGGACCGCCCTTGGGCGGCCGGGTCGGCGCGCGCCCGGCGTCGAACGGCTGATCGAACGGCACCAGGTACGGACTCGCCACCGGCTCGGGGAACTCGTCGCGTGACATTGTCGTGACGATACCCCGCCGCGATCCGGATGGGGGCGCGGCTTGGTATCGTCGCGCCATGTCCGCGCCACCGCCCGACGCCCATCCCGACACCTCGCACCTCGGGCCGATCGCGACCGACGACAGCCTGCGCGCCCGCGTCGTGCGCGCCGCCGCCGCCGCGCTGACCGAGGCCCGCGGCGCGCTGACCACCGCCGCCGCCGATCCGCACGAGGCGACCCACGCCGTCCGCAAGGCGCTGCGCAAGCTGCGCGCGCTGGTCGATCTGGTCGGCCGCGCGCTGCCCAAGCGCGATCGCGTCGACATCGCCCGCGGCCTGGGCGACGCGCGGCGGGCCCTCGGCCCGGCCCGCGACCAGCACGTCGCGCGCACGGTGGTCGACGGCGTGGCCGCGCAGCACGAGCTGGGCGCGGCCGCGACCGCGCTGCACGCGAGCGCCGCCCCCGATCAGGTCGCGCCCGAGGCGCTGGTGGCCGAGCTCGAGCGCGCCGTCGCCGAGGCCGCCACCCACGTCGACGCGCTGACCGCGGCGCTGCCCGACACGCTGCGCCCGCGCAAGCTGGCCCGCGGCCTGGCCCGCACCTACCGCCGCGCCCGCAACGCCCGCAAGCGCGCCAAGCAGTCCGATCGCGCGGTCCACCGCTGGCGCCGGCGCACCAAGGAGCTCGGCTACCAGCTGGCGATCCTCGACGCGGTGCCCGACGCGGCGGCGTGGCGCGAGGCGCTGGCCACGCTCGACGATCAGCTGAGCCCCGTGGTCGATCACCTGATGACCAAGGACTACGTCCGGCTGTACGGCGGCGGCGCCGACGACACCGCGGCGCTGCTCGGCGCGGTCCACGATCGCCTGCTGGCCGGCAAGGACGCCGCGCGCAAGGCCAGCCGCGGGCTGTTCAAGCTCAAGCCGCGCAAGCTGCGCGACCAGGTGACCTCGGCGCTGGCCGCCGACGCCGCGGTCGCCGATCCCGCGCAGCACGATCCCGGCGACGCCGACGACTGATCCGGGACTCAGCCCAGGCCGGCCAGGCGCTCGGCGCCGAGCCCGAGGTCGGTCAGCGCCCGGCGCTGCGCCTCGGGCAACGCCTCCCACCGCGCGGCGGCCGAGGCGCGCCGCGCCACCGCGGCGTCGGTCGCTGCGCGGCCGCGCGCGACCGGCTCGAGGTCGACGAACTGCGGCAGCCCGTCGCGGAGCTGCCGGACCGCGGCGATCCACGCGTTGCTGCCGATGTAGATGAACGGCCACGGGATCGCCAGGATGCCGGCGCACTCGGCGGCGCGCACCGCGGCGGCGTCGGCGTCAGGGTCATCGCCGGCCTGGCGCAGCATCGCCGACGCCACGCCGAGCAGCGCCGCGCCCTGGGACAGGCCGGAGAAGACCTCGGCAGCGACCAAGGCCATCGCCGTGGTCATCAGCTGCCGTGCGATCTCGACGAGGTTGTTCTTTTCTTGAGCGGTCATGTCGACCGCACCGTGCACGCGCGATGCCATCGCCGACCTCGCGCCACGCGCGCCCGCGCGGCCCCGCGTCCAGCCGCGTGGATCGCCACCGCGGCCGTGTCGCGCGCCGTGGACGCGGCGGCGCCGCTACTTGACCGCCCACTCGAAGCGGTGCGACGCCGGCAGCACGCGCTCGGCGAGGAACGCCGCGTAGTCGCGGCGGTGCCACGCCTCGAGACACAGGAGCACCATCCGCGGTAGCGCGCCGCGGTAGCTCTCGCCCAGCGGCCGCAGCCCGACCTCCTGGCGGAACACCTCGTCGACCTGCGGCGGCACCGTCGTCTGGCTCGGGTGCGCCAGCTTGGTGATCTTGACGGTGGTGTGGTCGCTGCAGTCCGACGCCGGCGACGTCACCAGGTGGCTGCCGCACACGCTGGGCCGGTCCTCGTAGATCGTGCACAGCTCGCGCTCGCCGAGGAACAGGCACGGCAGCTTGTAGTCCTTCTTGGGCGTCGTCTCCATCGCGTGGGCGCGCTGCTTGAGCTGCGCCCGCAGCTCCGGCGTGTCGCGGCCCTCACGGATCAACCGCGCGGCGATCGGCACCGCCTCGTAGAGGTAACAGCTGGTGAGCAGCGAGCAGCACGCCTTGGGCGCGTCGCAGGTGTAGCAAGACACCACCGCCAGGGTCACGCGCGCGTGCTCGGCGGCGGCGGTGTTGATGTCGGCGATCAGCTCGCGGGTCAGGCCCGAGGTCTTGTCGACCAGCGCCATCCGCTCGATCACCTCGGCGAAGGTGGGGCCGTGCTCGGGGCCGAGCACCGGCTCGGGCCGCGGCTTGGGACGGGTGCGCTTGCTCATCGCCGGGCCGCCCGTCCGCTCACGGCTTCTGCCACACGCCGCCGGTGCTCGCGCACATCGCCTCGAGATCGGCCGGCGGCATCAGGTGGCCCTTGTAGAAGACGCTGGTGCCCTCGTCCTTCTTGCAGGCGCCGACGCGGTCGGCGGTGGCGCAGCCGACGGTGGCGAAGGTGCCCTCGAAGTCGACGCACAGCTTCTTCAGCATGTCGTCGCCCAGCGCGCGGTTGGCCTGGTTGTACTGCTTGCACTCGCTGAACTTGGGCGAGTTGCACGACGCGAGCCCGGCCTCGCCGCCGCCCTGGGCGCCCTCCTTGCCCTTGCCGCCGCAGGCCGCCGCCGCCATCAGCATCGCCAGCGCGACCACCGAGCCTCGTTTGCGCATGGCGGCAGCATGCCACGCACCCGCGGTCAGGTGGCGTCGGCCTCGGCGTCATCGTCGTCCGCGGCGTCGGCGTCGGCCTCCGGCGCCACCGCGGTCAGCGCCGCCATCACCGTGCGGAACAGCGCCCGCCCGGCGCCGCGCGGCCGCTCGGTCGCGCGCTCGCTGATCGCGTCGGCCACCATCTTGGCCAGCCGGATCGGATCGACGCCGGGGTGGGCGGCGACGAACTCGGCCTGCGCCGGCGCGCCCTCGTCGAGCAGGCGGGCCCGCCACGCCTCGCCCTGGTGGAACGGCCGGTTGTGGGCGTCGCCGCCGGCGCGGACCTTGGCCAGCCGCGCCTCGAGGTCGTCGGCGTCGACCCGGCGGATCACGCCGGCCAGCCGCCGCTCCTCGCGCCGCCGCGCCACCAGCGCCGTGATGCGGCGCGCGCGGTCGACCTCGCCGCGCAGCGCCTCGTCGAGCCCGAGCCGCCCCAGCGCGGCGTTCGACATCTCCATCAGCGCCCGCGCCAGCCGCGACGATTGATCGCCGTCGTCGCGCCGCGCCTTGCGGGCCAGCTGGCGGCGGCTGGGGGCCTCGTCGTCGGGCTCGTCGGTCATGCCGCACTGTC
Organism: Myxococcales bacterium; assembly: GCA_016794525.1. Taxonomy (GTDB): domain Bacteria; phylum Myxococcota_A; class Polyangia; order Haliangiales; family Haliangiaceae; genus UBA2376. The sequence goes on along the minus strand of JAEUJY010000158.1, from coordinate 30,059 downwards.
GCACGAGCGCGCCGCCGCGGGCACCGCCGCGGGGCGCCTCACCGCTCCAGCACGCGGGCCAGCGCGCCGATGATCTCGTCGGGCGTCGCCGGCTTGGCCAGCCAGCCGTCGACCAGCGCCTCGTCGGGGGCCAGCGCCGCCCCGGTGAAGACGACGATCTTCACGGTCGGGTGCCGGCTGCGCAGCTGCACCACCAGCTCGCGCCACGGCCGCCCCGGCATGTTGACGTCGAGCAGCACGACCTGCGCCGGGCGCTCGGCCAGCGCCGCCAGCGCCGCCTCGCCGCGGTCGGCGCCGGCGGTGGCGAAGCCGGCGTTGGTGAGCACGGCGCACACCGCGTCGCGCAGATAGGCCTCGTCGTCGACCACCAGCACCGTGCCGCGCCCGGTCGCGCGCACCGCCGGCACCACCGCGACCGGCGTCGGCGGCGTCGCGCTCACCGGCAGCGTCATCACGAAGCGCGCGCCGCCGCTGGGCCGCGGCTCGTAGCGCAGCGCGCCGCCGTGCTCGCGGGCGATCGCGTAGGCGGTCGACAGCCCCAGCCCGGTGCCGGCGCCGACCTCCTTGGTCGTGAAGAACGGATCGAAGACCCGCTCGACGTCGGCCGGCGCGATGCCGGGGCCGTTGTCCTCGACGATGAACGCCACCATCGGCCGGCCCGGCGCGTCGGGGTCGACGCCGGGGCCGACGCGCATCGCCACCATCGGCTCGGGCCGCCCGCGCACCGCGTCCCGGGCGTTGAGCAACAGGTTGAGCACCGCCTGCTCGATCTGGCCGGCGTCGACCTCGACCGCCGGCAGGCCCGCGGCGACGTCGACGACGATCGCGATCGCGCGATCGAACGTCGACTGGCACAGCTGCAGCGTGTGCTCGACGATCGTCGCCGGCACCTCGACCGCGCGCCGCGCCTCGCGGCGGTACCCGGCCAGCGTCATCAGCTCGCGCACCAGCTCGGCGGCCCGGGTCGCCGCCGTCGACGCGCCGCGGATCAGGTGGGCCAGCGGCGGCGACACCTCGCGCTCGACCATCGCCAGCGCCGGGATGATCGCCGCCAGCATGTTGTTGAAGTTGTGCGCGATGCCGGCCGTGAGCTGCCCCACCGCCTCGAGCCGCTGCGCCTGCCGGGCCCGCGCCTCGTGCTCGCGCCGCACGGTGATGTCGGTGACCGTGCCCATCAGCGCGACGACCTGATCGGCCTCGTCGATGACCGGCGAGCCGGTGATCGCGACCCAGCGCACCGTGCCGTCGTCGCGGATGATCCGGTTCTCGGCGCTGTAGCTGCGGCGGGTGCCGAACGCGTCGAGCGCCACCCGCTGCGCCGCCGCGCGATCGTCGACGTGGATGTGCGAGGCGGTGAAGGCGCGGCCGTCGACCCGCCCGGCCGCCACGCCGTAGATCGCCCGGGCCCGGTCGTCGAGCTCGAGCGCGGCGGTCGCCAGATCGAACCGCCACGTCCCCATGCCGGCGGCGTCGAGCGCGAGCGACAGCCGCTGCTCGCGGTCGCGCAGCGCGTCGTACAGCTCCCAGTCCTCCGACACGTCGCGGGTGATCATCACCATCGCGACGACCGCGCCGTCCGACGCGATCGGCGCGATCCAGTTCTGGTACCGCGACCGGGGCCCGCGCTTGCCGGGGCCGTAGCCGACGAAGCGATCGGGCTGGCCGGTGCGGAGCACGCGCTCGAGCGCCGCCCGCGCCGGCGGGCGATCGTCCTCGGGCGTGAAGTCGAAGATCGACCGCCCCAGCACGTCGGCGCGCGACAGCCCGGGGATGGTCCGGTTGACCCACAGGAACCGCCCGGCGGGATCGATCACCACCAGCAGCGCCGGCATCCAGGCGGCCGCCGCGCGGGCCAGGCGCGCGTCGTCGCCGTCGTCGCCCGCGACGAACGCGGCGATCGCCGAAAGCACGGCGTCTGGGACGCGTTCCCCCGCGGTCACCGGGTCACGATACAACGACCAGCGCAACGGCGGTGGCTCAGGGCGTCTGCGCGGTGCGCCGCAACCGCGCCGGCTCGAACCCCCGCGCCGTCAGGCGGTCGATCAGCGCCTGGTACCGCGCGTCGGGAATCTTCGGAGTGCGCGCCAGGATCCACAGCGCCGAGCGATCCGGGTTGGACACCACGGCCCACGGGTACGGCTCACCCGACGCCGCGACGCCCAGATCGACGATCCAGTACGGCGCGCGCGCGAAGCCGAAGTCGACCTCCAGCCGGGCGTTCGACGCCGGCTCGACCACCCGCGCGGTGCCGCGGATCTCGATCGGCGCGCCGTCGACGGTGTCGAGGCGGCAGCGGTTCCACACCGAGACGCTGGCGGCGTCCAGCGGCTCGTAGGTCGCGGTGGTGGCGGCGCAGCGCGCCTGGAACCCCTGCGGGATCGTGGCGATCTCGTACCAGGTGCCGACGTACTGCGCGACCTCGACCCGGTCGACGGTGTCGCCGGCCGGGGGCGGCCCCAGGGTCGGATCGGCGGCGGTCGGGGTCGGGGCCGGCGCCGCCGGCTCGGCGGCGTCGGTGTAGCAGGCGGCCAGGGCCAGGGCGGCGGTCGCGGCGGTGATGCGGACGGACATGCTCGACGGTGCTCCTCGCTTGCCGCCCGACCCGATCGCGGCGGCCATGAGACGCACCCCGCCGGCCCCGGGTTACATCGCCGCCACCGCCGGCTGTGCTAGGTTGCCGCCCCCATGAAGAAGGTCGTCATCATCGGTGCCGGCGGTGTCGGCGGCGTCGTCGCCCACAAGTGCGCGCAAGCCTCGGACGTGTTCGGCGAGGTGCTGCTCGCCAGCCGGACCAAGTCCCGCTGCGACAAGATCGCGGCCGAGATCGCCGAGCTGCAGGGCAAGACCATCCGCACCGCGGCGATCGACGCCGACGACGTCAAGGCCACCGCGGCGCTGCTCGAGCGCGAGCGGCCGGCGGTCGTCATCAACGTCGCGCTGCCCTACCAGGACCTGTCGATCATGGAGGCGTGCCTGGCGACCGGCACGCCGTACCTCGACACCGCCAACTACGAGCCGCCGGACGTCGCCAAGTTCGAGTACAAGTGGCAGTGGGCGTACAAGGAGCGGTTCGAGAAGGCCGGCCTGATCGCCGTGCTCGGCTCGGGCTTCGACCCCGGCGTCACCAACATGTACTGCGCCCACGCGCAGAAGCACCTGTTCGACACGATCCAGTACGTCGACATCGTCGACTGCAACGGCGGATCGCACGGCAAGGCCTTCGCCACCAACTTCAACCCCGAGATCAACATCCGCGAGATCACCGCCCGCGGCCGGTACTGGGAGAAGGGCGAGTGGAAGGAGACCGATCCGCTGTCGGTGTCGATGATGTTCGACTACCCCGGCGTCGGCGAGCGCAAGAGCTTCCTGCTCTACCACGAGGAGCTGGAGTCGCTGGCGCTCAACCTCAAGGGCCTCGAGCGCATCCGGTTCTGGATGACGTTCGGCGAGAGCTACCTCAAGCACCTCGAGGTGCTGGGCAACGTCGGCATGACCCGCATCGACGAGGTCGACTACCAGGGCACGCCGGTGGTGCCGATCAAGTTCCTGAAGGCGCTGCTCCCCGACCCGGCGTCGCTGGCGCCCGGCTACACCGGCAAGACCTCGATCGGCTGCCTGGTCTCGGGCAAGAAGGACGGCAAGCCGCGCAAGGTGTTCGTCTACAACATCTGCGACCACGCCGCCTGCTACCAGGAGGTCCGCGCCCAGGCGGTCTCGTACACCACCGGCGTGCCGGCGGTGTCGGGCGCGGTGATGATCGCCAAGGGCATCTGGAACCAGCCCGGCGTCTGGAACATGGAGCAGCTCGATCCCGATCCGTTCCTGGCCGACGTCGCCGCCCGCGGCCTGCCGTGGCACGTCGAGGAGCGCCCGGCTTGAGCGCCGGCGCCGCGCTGGGCGGCCACGTCGCCGCCCGCCTCGATCTGGCCAAGGTCGACACCCCGGCCTACGTCACCGATCTCGGCGCCCTCGAGGACAACCTCAAGCTCCTCAGGTCGGTCGCCGACCGCGCCGGCGTGACGATCATCCTGGCGCTCAAGGGCTTCGCGCAGTGGGCGACGTTCCCGCTGGTCAAGCGCTACCTCAAGGGCACCACCGCGTCGTCGATCGCCGAGGCCCGGCTGGGCCGCGAGGAGTTCGGCGGCGAGGTCCACGCCTACGCGCCGGCGTGGAGCGACGACGATCTGCGCGAGGTCGTGACGCTGGTCGATCACCTCGTGCTCAACAGCCCCAACCAGTGGCGGCGGGCCCGCCCGATCGTCGAGGCGGCGCGCGCCGCCGGCCACGTCGTGTCGTGCGGGCTACGGGTCAACCACGAGCACCAGGAGGTCGAGGTCGCGCTCTACGATCCGGCCGGCGCGTGCTCGCGGCTCGGCACCACCCGCGCCAACCTGCGCCCCGAGGACCTCGACGGGCTCGACGGCCTGCACTTCCACACGCTGTGCCAGCTCGGCCCCGACGCGCTCGACCGCGCGCTGGCCGCGTTCGAGGCCAAGTTCGGCGAGTTCATCGACCGGATGAAGTGGGTCAACTTCGGCGGCGGCCACCACATCACCCGCCCCGACTACGACACCGACTACCTGGTGTCGCTCCTGACCGCGTTCAAGGCTCGCCACCCCGGCGTCGCGGTGTACCTCGAGCCCGGCGAGGCCGTCGCGCTCGGCACCGGCGTGCTGGTCGCCTCGGTCCTCGACGTCTTCGAGAACGGCATGCCGCTGGCCATCCTCGACACCTCGGCCACCGCCCACATGCCCGACGTCCTCGAGATGCCCTACCGGCCCGTCATCGTCGGCGCCGGCGAGCCCGGCGAGAAGGCCATCACCTACCGCCTGGGCGGCCTCACCTGCCTCGCCGGCGACGTCATCGGCGACTACTCCTTCGATCGCCCCCTCGCCATCGGCGACAAGCTCGTGTTCCTCGACATGGCCCACTACACCATGGTCAAGAACACCATGTTCAACGGCGTCCGCCTCCCCGACATCGCCACCCACGACCCCGCCACCGGCGAGGTCCACGTCTCCCGCCGCTTCGGCTACCGCGACTACCGCGACCGCCTCTCCTAGCGGGGACAGGATCCGGGGTCCCAACCCCTCGCGATCAAACACCTTTTCGGCCGCACCGCGTCGCAGAAAGGGACAGGATCCGGGGTCCCAACCTGCCGCGATCGCTCGCGAATTTCGCGGCACCGCGCAGAAACGCGAGCCCAACGCGAGCCATTCGCCGTTGACGGCGGAGCCGCGCGTACTGCTACCTTTTGCCGCACGCAATCTTCGCCGGGGAGGCTCCATGCGTCGTTTTGGCTTCTTGACCGCTGCTCCACTCGCCATCGCCCTCGTTGCCTGCGGCAGCGACAACCAGGGAGGCGACGACGTCGCCGTCGACGCGGCCACCAACCCGCCTGGCTCGACCTTCCGCATCACCACGCCGGACATCACGATCCACGCCGGCGAAGAGGTCACGTACTGCTACTACACGACCATCCCGACCACCGAGACGCTCGGCGTCAAGCGGTGGTCGTCGACGATGACCCCGGGCAGCCACCACCTGATCCTGTTCTTCGGCGACTCGGGCAAGGCCGACGGCACGATCGACCAGAGCTGCGGCGGCATCGGCGCCGGCGGCGGCGTCCCGTACTGGACCTACTCGGCGCAGACCCCGACCAACGAGGCGATCATGCCCACCGGCGTCGGCATGACCGTGCCCGCCGGCCAGAAGGTCTACGTGCAGATGCACTACCTGAACGCCGGCGACGCCGACATCGCGGCGCACGTCGTGATCGACGCCGAGACCTACGCCGCCAGCGAGACCTACACGCCGGCCGCCGCGTTCATCACCTACAACACGCAGATCAACATCCCGGCGAACTCGATGGGCACCGCCGGCGGCACCTGCACCGTCCCGGCCGGCGCCAAGTTCTTCAGCATGTCGACGCACGCCCACAAGCAGGCGATCCACACCGAGGTCAAGGACGGCGCCGCGATGGTGTTCCAGTCGGACGACTGGGAGCACCCAGGCACCGTCGACTGGGCGGCCGAGCCGTTCTACTCGTTCGCGTCGGGCTCGCTGACCTACCGCTGCAACTACAACAACACCACCAACCGCACCGTCACCGAGGGCTCGTCGGCCGAGACCGACGAGATGTGCATGGCGGTCGGCTACTTCTTCCCGGCGACCGGCCCGAAGTTCTGCATCAACAGCATCGCGTTCTGACGGCGCCACGCGGCGCGCCGCGCTACGCTCACCGCATGGCACGCACGATCGCGGCGACGCTCGGGCTCGGGTTGCTCGCCGCGACCGCCCACGCCGCCCCGCCCACGCCGCTGGTCTGCGGCGCGCCACCCGCCGCGCCGCCGCGGGCGATCACCGCGGTCGACTGGTGCAGCCTCGACGGCCTGGGCTGGAAGGGCCGGCTGGTCGACGGCCACAGCGAGGTCCACCTGTACAGCGACCTCGGCAAGCCGCACGACACGATCTCGACCCGGATCGTGTCGGTCGACTACGCCGACCTCGACGGCGATCGCCGCCCCGAGGCGTTCGTCGTCGTCGAGCGCGCGACGTGGACCGGCGGGCGCGCCGAGCCCTCGGTCGGCACCGACGTCGTCGTCTACGCGTGGCGCCGCGGGGCGCTGGCGCGGCTGGGCGAGCTCCCCGCCGGCACGCCGATCACCGACCTGACGATCCGCCGCCGCGTCGTGGCGATGGTGTCGGGCCCCGACGCCGCGACCACCCTCCACCGCTGGTCGCCGCGCGCCAAGGCGTTCGTCGCGCTGCCGCCGCCGCGGTGATCGGCCGCAGCGATCGCGCGTCCAGCGCCGCGCGCCTGCGGTAGCTTCGGGCGATGCGCCCCGCCCGGCTGATCCTGAGCGCCCTGATCGCCACCGCGTTCGCCGCCTGCGGGCCCACCACGTCGGGCGGCGGCGGCGACGACGACGACGGCGGGAGCGACGGCACCCAGCCCGGCACCTGCACGCCGGGCGCCGGCGGCTGCGAGGGCGCGGTCCACTACGAGTGCGCCGCCGACGGCCGCACCCACCTCGACCCGGTCACCTGCCCGCAGGCGTGCGACCCGCTGCTCGGGTGCGTGACCTGCGTGCCCGGCTCGCGCCAGTGCGACGGCACCGTGTCGATGGTGTGCAACGCCGAGGGCACCGGCCTCGGCTTCGGTCGCGACTGCGCCGACTGGAACGTCGGGTGCAGCAGCGACGGCTTCTGCGCCGATCTGTGCGCCGAGGCCGAGCGCTCCGCGTCCAACGTCGGCTGCGAGTACTGGCCGGTGCCGCTGGCCAACACCACCGAGCTGTCGTCGACCACCTTCGACTTCCGCGTCGTCGTCGCCAACCCGTCGCCGCAGGCCGCCACCGTCCACGTCACCCGCGGCGGCGCCGCCGTCGCCGACGCCACGATCCCGCCGGGCGGTCTCGAGGCGATCGTGCTGCCGTGGATCGAAGGCCAGTCGTTCGCGATCGGCCAGGGCAGCTGGTCCAGCCTGCTGGTCGCCGACGGCGCGTACCGGCTGCGCTCCGACGTGCCGGTGATCGCCACCCAGTACAACCCGTTCGAGTACATGGTGGCCGACACCTTCAGCTACACCAACGACGCGTCGCTGCTGCTGCCGGCCCACGCGCTGACCGGGCGCTACGTCGGGATGAGCTGGGTGCCGCTGTCGCGCCGCACCGGCACCGTCAACTGGGCCGGCAGCGACTACTCGAGCGTCCGCTACCCGGGCTACCTGGCGATCGTCGGCGTGTCGCCGACGCCGACCACGGTGACGCTCGCCGCCGCCGGCGCGATCCAGGCCGACGTGTCGGGGCGGATCGCCGCGACGCCGCGCGGCGGCACGCTGACGTTCACGATCGGCCGCGGCGAGGTCGCCCACGTCACCGCGGCGCCGCCGCCCGAGTGCGTCGCCGGCCGCCCCGGGTTCCACCACGTCGAGGAGTGCGAGACGATCCCGATCTTCGGCCAGACCTGCGACATGTTCGACACCTGCGAGGAGACCGAGCACGACCTGACCGGCACGCGGATCACCGCCTCAGGGCCGATCGAGGTCTTCGGCGGCCACACCTGCGCCTACGCGCCCTACTACGCGCAGGCCTGCGATCACCTCGAGGAGCAGCTGCCGCCGGTCGAGACCTGGGGCACCGACTACGTCGGCGCGCCGCTCGGCGACGGCGGCCTGGTCGGCACCAACATCGTGCGGGTCGTCGGCGGCTTCGACGGCACCACCGTCACGGTCACGCCGCCGCAGGGCGGCGTCGGCGGCGGGGCCCTCAACGCCGGCGAGGTGCTGCAGTTCGACGCCACGACGCCGTTCCGCGTCGAGGCGACCCACGCGGTGATGGTGGCGCAGTACATGGTCGGCCAGAACACGACGACGCCGGCCGCCGCCCGCGGCGACCCGGCGGTGACGGTGCTGATCCCCGCCGAGCAGTACCGCAGCGACTACACGTTCATCATGCCGACCTCGTACAACGCCAGCACCAACGGCCAGAACCACCTGATGGTGATCCGGCCGCCGGGGCTCGCGATCACGCTCGACGGCGCGCCGCTGACGGCGACCTTCCAGGCCATCGGCGGCCGCGAGATCGGCGTGGCGCTGCTCGACGGAGGCACCCACCACATCGCCGCGGCCATGCCGTTCGGCGTGATCGCCTACGGCCTCGGCAGCTACACCTCGTACGCGACGCCGGCCGGGCTCGACCTCGAACCGATCACCATCGTCGAGTGAGCCGCGCCCGCCGCGCCCACGATCGCGCGTGGCGCTGGCTGGCCGGGGCCGACGGGCTACGCCCGGGCCTGCCGTGCGCCGAGCTGCTGGCGCCGGCGCCGCTGGCGGCGATCGCGCTGGTGGCGATCAACGACTGGTGGTGGAAGCCGCACGCGACCTTGCCCGACGCCTGGACCGGCAAGCTCAGCGACGTCGGCGGCGTCATCGCGCTGCCGCTGGTGCTGACCGCCGGGCTGGCGCTGGCGCTGCGCGCGGCGGCGCGGCTGGGCGCGCCGGTCGACTGGACGCTGCGCCGGTGGAAGCTCGGCCTCGCGCTGGCGCTGACCGCGGCGGCGGTGGCCGCGACCAAGCTGTCGCCCGACGCGGCGGCGGCGGTGGCGTCGATGCTCGGTCGCGACGCGCAGATCTACGTCGACCGCACCGACCTGCTGGTCTTGCCGGCGCTGGCGGTGCCGTGGTGGCAGGGCCGCCGCACGATCGCCCGCGTGCCCTACGGCCGCGTCGCGTGGATCGTCGCCGGGCGCCGCGACCCGACCGCCGCGCTGGCCGACGTGCGCGCCGCCGGCGCCGACCCGACGCAGGTCGCCGCGCTGGCCGCCGCGCTGGCCGCGCCGATCGATCCGGCCGCGGTCACCGCCGCGCTGGCCGCGCTCAGGGATCGACCTGGATGTCGCCCGGCGTGATGGTGATCTCCTCGACCTGGATCTCCATCGTCTCGCCGGTCGGCGCCGGCGGGGTCGGCGTCACCGTCGGCGTGGGCGTCGGCGTCGCCGCGGCGGCCGGCGCGTCGGGCACCACCGCCGCCACCGTCGGCTCCTCGCTGATCTCGATGGCCGCGGCCGGGTGCTCGGTCGAGCGCGGCTCGAGGCTCTCGCCACCGTCGGCCGCGGGATCGGTGTTCTCGACGGTGCCGGCGCTCTTGGGCCACGCCGGTCCCGACGCGCGCGATCCGCCGCACGCGGCGAGCGCGAGCGCCAGCGCGAGCGCGGCCGGCCGCCGCATCAGTTGGCCAGCACCTGGTAGCCGAGGGCGGTGATCGGCGCGCTCGCGATCGCGCGAGCGTCGCTGCCCTTGGCCGTCGCGACCCGGACCTCGGCCTTGCCGAGATCGACCTCGACGCCGAGCACGCCGTCGACGTTGGCCAGCGCGTTCTTGACCCGCTTGACGCAGCCGCCGCAGTGCATGCCGGCGACGTGGAGCGCGGTCCACTGCGCGTCGGCCGGCGCCACCGGCGTCGCGACCTCGGCACCGCCGCCGCACGAACCGCCGCACGCCTGGTTGCCGCACATGCCGCCGCACGAACCGCCGCACGACGCGTGGTCGCCCATCGCGGCCATCGGCGCGGTGGCGGCCGGCAGCGCGGCCGCGGTCGGGGTGGCAGGGGCGGCGGTGGGCGCGGGCGCGGCGGACGACGCCTCCGGCGACGCGTCCTTCTGACAGCCGGCGGCGAGCGCCAGCGCGGTGACCAGGCCAAGCACGATGCGCATGCCGCAGTGGTAGCACCGGGGCCGGGTGGACTCAACCGCGGCGTCGCCGGTGCTACCCTCGCGGCCATGGCCCTCTCCGTCGGTCAACTCGCCCCTGACTTCGCGCTCCCGTCGTCGGACGGCGACACCGTGTCGCTCGCGTCGCTGCGCGGCTCGCTGGTCGTCGTCTACTTCTACCCCCGCGACAATACGCCCGGGTGCACCATCGAGGCCGAGGCGTTCCGCGACGCCGGCCCCGCGTTCGCCAAGCTCGGCGCGCGCATCTTCGGCGTCAGCAAGGACTCGATCGCGTCGCACTGCAAGTTCCGCGACAAGTTCCGCCTGAACTTCCCGCTGCTCAGCGACGCCGACGGCGGCGTGCTGACCGCGTACGGCGCCTGGGGCGAGAAGGTCATGTACGGCAAGCCGATGCTCGGCATCATCCGCTCGACGGTTCTGATCGGCGAGGACGGCCGCGTGCTCGCCCACTGGCCGAAGGTGTCGGTGAAGGGCCACGCCGACGAGGTGCTGGCCGCGGTCCGCGCCGCGCGCGGCCAGGGCGCGGCCGCCGCGCCGGCCCCCGCGGCGAAGAAGCCCGCCGCCGCCAAGAAGCCCGCCGCCGCCGCCAAGAAGCCCGCCGCCGCTGCGAAGAAGCCCGCCGCCGCCGCGAAGAAGCCCGCCGCCAAGAAGCCCGCCCCCGCGAAGAAGCCCGCGAAGGCGGCGACCAAGCGGCGATGACCGCGCGGACCTACCGCACCCAGCTCCGGCGCGAGGGGCCGATGTGCGCCATCCCCGTGCCGTTCGATCCGCGCGAGGTGTTCGGCAAGGCCCGCGCGCCGGTGACGGTGACGATCGACGGCTACTCGTACCGCTCGACGATCGCGTCGATGGGCGGCTACTGGGTGCCGCTCCGGCGGAGCAACCGCGAGGCCGCGGGCCTCGCCGGCGACGAGCGCGTGACCGTCACGCTGGCGCTCGACACCGCCGCGCGCACCGTGCGCCCGCCGGCCGACCTGGCGCGCGCGCTCAAGGCCACGCCGCCAGCGTGGGACCGCTGGCGCGAGCTGGCCTTCACCCACCAGCGCGAGCACGCCGAGGCGGTGCGCGGCGCCAAGCAGCCGGCGACCCGCGCGCGCCGCATCGCCCGCGCGGTCGCGATGATCGCGGCCCGGCCGCCGCGGAAGCGCTGACCGCGACCGTACGCCACACCCACGGCGCGAATCACCGCGCGGCCCCGCGGCTCCTGGGAGGCATGACCACCAAGGAGTTCGCGATGTCTCGCTCGACGCTCGCCCTGACCGCGCTCGCCACCCTGGCCGTCGCCGCGCCCGCGCTGGCCGACGACCACGTCGATTTCGGTCGGCCGCGCCCGCTGCGCACCGCCGCCGCCGACCCGGTGCCGGGTGAGACCCAGCTGGCGCCGATGCCCGAGCCGGGGCCGGGGCGCGAGACGACGATCTTCGGGCTGCCCAAGAACGTCGGCACGGTCGATCGCGTCGTGCGCACGGTCATCGGCCTCGGCCTCGCCGGCACCGGCGTCTACGGCCTGGCCACCGGCGACCTCAGCGACACCACCAGCGGCGTGCTGCTCGGCGTCTCCGCGGTGCCGTTCGCCACCGCCGCCACCGGCTACTGCCCGCTGTACCAGGTGCTCGGCTTCGATACCCAGTTCTGAATTCCAGGGGGCTCGTCGCCGAACCCCCTCGGCGGGGTCATGCCCCCGCCGAGCCTCCCCCCGCGACGCGAGACTCCCGACGCGTCGACCTGTGCTGGTCCGAAACCTGACAAACTGTCGCCGGCCCACGCCGTCGTGTAGCGTGGGTGGTCGGATGGACGTCCGCGAAGAAGCCCGCCGCCTGCACGCGCTGTTCGCCACGCAGCCGACCCAGCTGGTGCAGTTCCTGTCGGGGCAGATCGCGACGGTGAAGACCTACGCGCAGATCCTGGTCGGCCTGTGCGGCCTGACCGTCACGGTCACCGGCTTCTCGGGCGCGCACATGATCCGATCGGGCTCGATCTCGGCGGGGCTGATGGTCGCCGGCATCGCGCTGGTGATGATCGGCCTGGTCGTGTGCATCCGCACGATCACCGCGCTGCGCTGGGTCAGCCAGGAGCTGCAGGACGATCTGATCGAGACCGCGGTGGTGGTGATCGAGCGCCGCAACCGCCAGCAGCACCTGCTGTCGATCGCCGCGGTGTTCGTCGCCGCCGGGCTGGGCTGCTACCTGGCCGCGGTGTCGGTCGCGGCGCTGGTGAGCGGCAACTTCGCGCCGCGGTAGCGCCGCGCGCTGGTCTAGCCGACGTGCGCGGACTGGCCCTTCCGCCGCGCCGGCGGCCTGGCTAGCCTCGCGCCATGCCCCGCCTCGCCGTGCTGTCGGACATCCACGGCAACCTGCCCGCGCTCGAGGCGGTGCTGGCCGACGTCGCGCGCCACGCCGTCGACGCGACGGTCAACCTCGGCGACATCGCCAGCGGGCCGCTGTGGCCGCGCGAGACGCTGGCGCGGCTGATGCCGCTGGCGCTGCCGACGATCGCCGGCAACCACGAGCGGCAGGTGCTGGCCGGCGGGCCGCGGCTGGGGCCGTCGGACGCGTTCGCGGCGGCGCAGCTCGACGACGCGCAGCGGGCGTGGCTGCGGGCGCTGCCGGCCGCGCACCGCCTCGACGACATCCACCTGTGCCACGGCACGCCCGACGACGACCTGACGATGTGGCTGGAGACGCTCGACCGCGCCGCCGCCGGCGGCGTGCGCGCGGCCACCGCGGCCGAGGTCGGCGCGCGAGCCCGGCCGGCGATCACCGCCGGCGCGACGCTCGTCGTGTGCGGCCACTCGCACGTGCCGCGGGTGGTGGCGCTCGACGCGGCGACGACGATCGTCAACCCCGGCAGCGTCGGCCTGCCGGCGTGGCGCGACGACGACGATCCGACGACCGGCGTCGCCACCGGCAGCCCGCACGCCCGCTACGCGATCGTCGAGCGCGGCGCCGCCGGCTGGGACGTGACGCTGCGCGCGGTGGCGTACGACTGGGGCGCGGCGGCGCGGCGCGCCGAGGCCGGCGGACGCCCCGAGTGGGCCCACGCGCTGGCCACCGGCCGCAACCCCTGATCGGCATCTGGATCAACGCTCCGAGCTCACGCGGGACGCGCGCCCGGACGCGGCCGCAGCGTGCGGTCGGCCAGCTCGCGCTCGATCCGCCAGCCCTCGTCGAGCACGAAGCTGGCCGGCGCCGCCGCGCCGGTGACGAAGTCGCGCACCAGCCCGACGACGTGGACGTCGTCGAGGATGCGGGTGTGGCCGAGGCCGACGGTGGTCACCAGCCGCGCGCCGGGCCAGGTCGCGGCGGCGGTCGCGCCGTCGCGGTGGCTGACCTCGCGATCGTCGCGGTCGTGCACCACCAGGAGCGGCGCCCGCTGCGCCGGCGCCAGCCGCGGCCCGTCGAGCGCGTCGACGCCGTGGCCGTGGTTGGCGTCGGTCAGCGCCGCCAGGAACGCGGCCTGGCCGTCGGCGTCGAGGCGCGCGTGGACCGCGAAGCGCTGCAGCGACACCGCGAGCTGGAAGAACGGCGCGACGAACGCCACCCGCCCGGCGGTCACGCCGCGCCCCAGCGCGATCGTCGTCGCGGCCGCGCCGAACGAGTGCGCGACGATGGCCTCGAGCGGGCCGGCCCAGGCCGCGGCCGCCGCCAGCGCCCGCGCGAAGTCGTCGAGGGTCGCGTGGGCGCCCGGCGTGTCGCCGTGGGCCGGCGCGTCGAACGCCACCACCCGCCGGCCGCGCTCGACCAGCGCCGCCACCAGCGCCGCGAACTGCGCGCCGCGGCCGCCCCAGCCGTGGACCACCAGCGTCGTCGGGCCCCGGCCCCACGCCCACGCGCGCACGCCGTCGGGCAGCGCCACCGCCTCGTCGGCGACCTCGAGCAGCGCGCGCTCGCGGGACGGGCGGTCGACGGCGGGCGGCCGCAGGAACCCGTCGAGCAGGCTTCCAATACGAACGTTCGTGCTATTATTTGAGCGGACGGTGGCCATCGGAGTCCTCCTGCCGGGGTTGCGAACGGCTAGCGGTGCCGCGCCAGCAGCGCGTCGAACGCGCGCTTGCTGCGGACCGCGACCTTGGGATCGCCGAGCAGGCGCCCGGCGTCGTGGGTGGCGAGCATGATGCCCCAGGCCTCGAAGGCGAGCTGCCCGGGGTCGGTGTCGTCGCGGAGGTGGCCCTCGTCGACGGCGATCTTGGCCGCGGTGGCCAGCGTGTCGAGCCAGTCGCGCAGCGCGGCGGCCAGCGCGTCGCGCGCCGGGCCGGGCCGATCGTCGAGCTCCGCCGACAGCGCGACGAAGACGCAGCCGCCGGGGCGCCCGCCCCACGCGGTCCAGCGCTGGAACATCGCGCGCAGCCGGGGCTCGCCGCGCGCGGCCTTGAGCGCCGGCGCGATCACGTCGGCGACGAACTCGTCGCGGGCGTGCTGGACCACGGCCAGGTGCAGCGCGTCCTTGGAGCCGAAATGGGCGAACAGGCCGCTCTTGGACAGCCCCAGGTCGTCGGCCAGCCGGCCGATCGACACGCCCTCGAGCCCCGCGGTCCGCGCCAGCTCGGTGGCGCGGTCGAGGATCAGCTGGCGGGTGGTCTCGCCCTTCTTCACGATAGCCACTTCACGATGGGCAGAATAGTACGACCGTTCGTATTGTCAAGCGGCCGGATCGGGGTCGCCCGCGCCCAGCAGGTAGGTCGGCATCGCGCCCAGGCCCTTCACCTCGATCGTGCCGCGGGCCTCGCACGCCACCGCGTCGCCGAGCAGCTCGCGGGTCCGCGCCGCCACCTGCACCCGCCCGGCGACGCCGTGCGACTCCATCCGGCTGGCGAGGTTGACGGTCTCGCCCCACAGGTCGTAGCTGTACTTCGAGCGCCCGATCACGCCGGCCACCGCCGGCCCCGAGGCCAGCCCCACCCGCAGCTCGAGCGCGGGCTCGACCTCGCGCAGCCGCGCGATCATCGCGGTCGCCATCGCCGCCGCCGCGGTCGCGTGGTCGGCGCGCGCCGCCGGCGCGCCGGCCACGGCCATGTACGCGTCGCCGATGGTCTTGATCTTCTCGAGGCCGTGCTCGCGGGCCAGCTCGTCGAACGCCGAGAACACGCGATCGAGCCGCGACACCAGCTGATCGGGCGGCACCCGGGTCGACAGCCCCGAGAAGCCCTTGAGGTCGGCGAACAGCACGGTCACCTCCGACAGCCGATCGGCGATCACCCGGTGGCCGTCCTTGAGCCGCTCGGCGATCGGCGGCGGCAGCAGGTTGGCCAGGAGCGCCTCGGTGCGATCGCGCTCGCGCTCGATGATGCCGCGGTCGAGCCAGCGCCGGCGGCGCGCCTGCTCGAAGCGCACCGCCACCACCGCCGCGCCGACCACCGCCACCGCGATCCACAGCAGATCGATCCACAGCGCGCGGGTGCCGACCGACGGCGACCGCGCCAGCGCGACCCCCATGCCGACCGCGCCGACGCTGGCGATGCCGACGATGCGGACCGCGCGCGCCAGATCCATCGCGGCGCCGATCAGCACGGTCAGCAAGAACCCGCCGACCACCAGCTGGCTCATCTCGCCCGGCGCGTAGATCACCAGCCCGATCACGCCGGCCTGCACCGCGGCGTAGGCCACCGTCGCCGCCAGCGGCCACAGCCGCCGGAACCACGGCCACGGCAAGAACCCGACCGCCAGCGCCGCGACCAGCACCGGCGTCACCGCGCCGAAGCGGATCGCGAACAGCGGCGTGCGATCGGCGGCGTCGGCCTGCAGGTCGAAGCCGACCGACGCCGACCACAGCGCCAGCACCGCCACCAGCGCGATCCGGTAGAAGCCGCGGATCTCGCGGGCGTAGTCGTCGAGGAACGCCGCCTCGCGCGTCGGATCGGCGAACGCCAGCGTCCAGGTGTGCGGCTCGTCGCTGGCGAGCGGCGCGCCGGCCATCAGTGCCCCCGCTCGCCGATGTCGGCCAGCAGCTCGGCCGAGAACTGGCGGAGCGGCTCGCGGCGCTCCGGCGGCACGTACTCGAGGTTGATCTGGTGGTCGGTGACCTCGAAGAACACCCGCTCGGCGGCGAGCAGCTCCTCGGTGGCGTGCTCGATCTCGAGCCGCGGCACGTCGAGCAGGTTGGCCCGCACCCGCGCCGCCTCCGGCACCAGCCGGTTGCCCAGCAAGAACGCGCCGAGGATCAGCTTGGCCTTGACCGCCATCGAGTGGAGGTCGCCGCGGGTGTGGTGCGGCAGCGCCAGCACGCTGGTCAGCAGATCGGGCGCGGCGGCGGCGTTGGCCTCGTACGCGCGGCGGACGATGTAGCCGAGATCGAAGATCGCCAGCTGCGGGGCGAACACCAGGCCGTACTGCCGCGCCATCGTCGCGTAGTAGACGAAGTGGCGCGCGATCTGCTTGATCAGCGCCGGCCGGTCGCACACGTCCTTGGCCAGCAGGCGGTACTGGTGGAAGACGTCGTAGACCGCGTGGACGTTCTTGCCCTTGATCGCCTCGCGCAGGAAGTTGTTGAAGAAACGCACCGCCAGCGCCAGCGCCTCGTGGTCGCCGCGCTCGGCGGCCCGCACCGCGATCACCCGGTTGGCGTCGGAGATGCTCGACACCGCGTCGGACGCCTTGTGCAGCGCCACCTGGTAGCCGTGGGCCAGCTGCAGCCCGCACTTCATCTCGAACCAGGTGCGGTCGTCGTAGATCATGTCGAGCGCCTCGGTCGACAGCCCGACGAAGTCGGCGCGGTCGACCCGGAACCACGCCCGCGGCATCTTGGCCTTGTGCTTGGCGTGCTGGTCGATCAGCTGCTTGAGCGCCCAGATGCCCTCGCGGGCGATGCCGCGGTCGCCGCGATCGAGCGACTTCATCACCAGCGTGCCCAGCTGGTCGATCCGCGCCGCGACCTGCTCCTGGGTGCTGGCCGGCTCGCGCTTGCCGGCGGCGACGCCCTCGAGGTGGTGGACCACCTCCTCGCTCAGCCGCCGCACCACCCGCGACGGGTCGAGGAACCGCACCACGTAGAAGAAGTACGGGATCAAGATCGCCCAGCCGACCAGCGCGGCCAGCACCGCGATCCGCACCGACCACAGCGGCGCGAACCGCGGGCCGATGATGTAGACGACGAACAGCACGTGGGCCGCGCCCAGCGCCATGAACGACAGCACGACGCGGTTGATCCGGTCCCGGAGGAACAGATCGATCAGCTTCGGCGTGTGCATGTTGGCGGTCAGCGGGATCGCCAGGCCGATCGTCGCCAGCAGCATCGCCAGCACGTTGTTGTACGCGCGCGCCATCGGCGACAGCACGTCGGCCAGCTTGGCGTTGTTCTCGCCGGCCCAGCTCATGTCGTGGACGCCGGGATAGCCGGCGGCGCGCCACTCGAGGAAGAACTCGGTCCCGAACAGGAGCGCGAAGCCGACGAACGCGAACAGGAGCGAGGTCACGAACGCCCGACGCATCGAGCGACGATCGTAGCCCAAGTAGGCGACGTGCTAGCGCCCGTAGTCCTGGATGATCGTCACCTCGGTACCCTCCTGGTACAGGCCACACCCCAGCGTCCCGTAGTTCCCCATCATGTTGTCGTAGTGTCCGCCGCCCGGCCCCTCGTCGTAGAACGCCTGCATGCAGGCGCCGACCAGCTGGGCGAGGTCGCCGCCGCCGAACGCCAGGTCCCAGCGCGGACACTGGTTCTCGGCGAACGCGATGCCGCCGCCGCTGTCGAGCCGGAAGTGGGCGTGCGGCGGGTCGGGATGGTGGAAGTCGTAGGCGGCGCCCTCGTCGGCGTAGGCCTCGAGCGCCGCCGCGTGGACCACCGCCGGCTTGCCGTTGTCGGCGCGGAACTGGTTGGTCATCTGCAAGCACACGTCGCGGGCGCTGGCGGTGACCGGGTCGTCGCCGCCGTCGCCGCCGCACGCGCCCAGGCCGAGGAGGAGCATCGACGCGCAGCCGAAACGCAGCATGCGACGATCTTAGCGATCGTCGCACGCGGGGATCAACGCCAGAGTCGCGCCGCGGTCACGGGTACGAGGCGCGCAGGTTCATCATGTAGCCGGCCAGCGTCTCGCTGATGCGGATGCCCGCCGACGAGTACTGGGTCGTCGAGTCGCACGAGCCCATGTAGCACTGGTTCCAGACGGTGTTGCCGACGATGTACGGGCCGTTGGCGCCCGGGTCGTACGAGTAGATCGGGCCGCCGCTGTGGCCGCCGTTGGTGTCGCAGCCGGTGTCCATCTTGCCGTTGTCGCCGTACAGCGGCCAGCGGTCGTCGGGGCTGCTCAGGCGGGGCGCGACGCCCGCGCACGCGAGGTCACCGTACGCCACGTTCGAGACGCAGCCGGCCGGGGCCATGCCGCTCGAACACCCGGCGTAGCCGATGTTGCGCACGCTCCAGCTGGCGACGGTGCTGTCGCCGGCCCACCACACGCCGAAGTAGCCCGGCGAGCCGTTGGGCGAGCTGGCCCACGGGCTGGGCGGCAGCACCAGGATCGCCCAGTCGTTCTTGACGCACGCGCCGGTGTAGCCGGCCTCGGTGTGGCAGCCGTCGTTCTTGAACGCGATCGGGTAGACCGCGCCCTGCGAGGTGACGGTGCCGTACGGCAGCTCGCTGCCGTTGCGCCGCGCCTGGAAGCTCACCATCTGCTGGTACGCGCCGTACTTGTCGAAGATGCAGTGCGCGGCGGTCAGCACCAGCCGGTTGCCGAACAGCGCGCCGGTGCAGCCGCCGCCGACGCGGCCGACCTTGCGCAACGTCGAGTGGGTCAGCGACCAGTCCTGGAACGAGATGCGGTTGTCGATGTTGTTCGACCAGCCGTCGGCGACGACCGGCATCGGGTCCTCGGGGCCCTTGCTGGCGTCGGCGAGGCCGCGCCGCATCAGCTCGGGCGCGACCGCGGCCAGCGCCTCGAGGTCGTAGCTGGCGACGTACTCGGCGCGCGCCGCGAAGTCGACCTGCACGACGCCGAACCGGCCGTCGCGGCTGTCGGCCAGGGCCACCAGCTCGGGGTCGGTCTCGACCCGGCTCGGGCCTTCGGCGGTGGGCTGCGGCTCCCACGCGGCGGCGTCTTCCGACAGCGCCGACGGCGTGTAGTTGCCGAGCAGCCGCAGCGTGGGCTGGACCGGGCCGGCGCTGGGGGCGACGGCCGGCGTGGTCGGGGTCGCGATCGGCGCGTCGGTGGTGCCGTCGTCGAGGCAACCCGCCAGCAGCGCGGGCATGAGGAGCGAGATACCGAGGGTCTTCATCGTCGTCTTCGTCATGCCCTGCTAGAGCGCCCACCCCGCCCGACGTATCGCGCCGTCGCGCACCGGCGTGCGTTTGCCAGCGCGTGCCGGCCGCCCGCTCACCAGCGGGCCGAGACCACCACGCCAGCGCCGTCGGCGTCGACGCGCAGCGCGGTGGTGACCCGGGCCGGCGGCTGCCAGGTCAGCACCATCACCGCGCCGGTCACCGCGATCACGCCGGTCGCGACGAACGCCAGGTTGCTGACCAGCTGGCGGTCGTGCGCGTCCGCGACCGCCTCGGCGTACGCGTCGCTGAACTGACCAGCCGGCTCGCCGAGCTGGCGATCGCGCTCGTCGCGCGCGGCCGCGGCGCCGATGGCGAAGCCGACGCCGACGCCGGCGCCGACCACCGTCGGGATCGCCCAGGTGCTCCAGCGGCGCCAGCGCGGGCGCGCGGTGGGCGGCGGCGCCGGCCGTGGGCCGACACCGTCGCTCGGCCCGGTCGCCCCGACGAGCGGTGGCACCGCGACCCCGGCGGGCGTCGCCACCGCCGCCGGGGGCGGCGTCACGGTCGCTGGCGCCGGCCGCTCGATCACGTCGGCCGCGATGACCAGGAGCTGGTTGCCGTAGCCGTCGAGGACGCGCACCTCGATCAGATCGGTCAGCTCGGTCGGCCCAGGCCCGGTGGCGGCGCCGGCGCGGAGCGGCCGCCCCTCGATGCCGCCGCCGGTGACCACGTCGATCGCGACCGCCTGGTGCAACGGATCGGCGGTCACCTCGACCACCAGCGCGCCGTCGGCGTCGATCCGCGCGCGCGCCGTGAGCCGGCCGAGCGCGGCCATCGCCGCCTGCGCCGCGACGAACGCGTCGCGCAGCTTGGGCGCGACCCCGGCCGGCAAGGTGGCGTCGGGCGCCAGCGCCAGCAGCTGCCGGAAGTACTGGTCGCCGACCTCGCGCTGGCCGAGGACGATCGCCGTGGTGCCAGCGAGCTGGAGGATCTCGCGCAGCTCGGCCGGCGCGTGGCCGCCCTCGTGCAGCGCCTCGACCAGGCGCGCCTGCGCGCGATCGTACTTCACCTGGCGGATCGCCAGCCGCGCCTCGGCCAGCGCCGGGCTGTCGGCCCGAGCCACCAGCGGCGCGCTCAACGCGACCGCGACCAGCGCGGCGAGACAACGACGGACCGGACGTGAGGTCACCATGCGATCTGTCCGTAGGATAGTTCTTTGGCCGGCGCGACGGAGATCGTGAAGGTGCGCGCCGCGCCGTCGGCCCGCACCGCGCGCACCCGGTGGCGACCGGCCGGCACCGGCTGCCGGAACAGCGGCGTGTCGCCGAGCCGTCGGCCGTCGAGGTAGATCGTCGCGTACGGATCGGAGTCGATCGTCAGCGAGCCGGCCGGCCGCGGCGCCACCACCGCCACCGCGGCGCCCGCGTCGACCGCCACCGCGGCGCCCGCGTCGACCACCGCCGCCACCGCGGCGCCCGCGTCGACGGCCACCGCCACCGCGGCACCCGCGTCGACCGCCACCGCGGCGCCCGCATCGACCACCGCCGCGGCACCCGGGGCCGCGCCCCCCGGCGGCGCGCCGCCACAGCCGCGCGCCGCCACCGCGACCGCGCCGCCCGCGGCGATCAGCGCGCCGACGATCACCAGCGCCGTCACGCCGCGCCGCGGCGGCGGGAGCGCCGACGGCGCGCTGGCCACCGACGCGTCGCGCAGCGCCACCGACGCGGTCGGCGCGACGACCCGCGGCCGGGATGGCTTGGTGGCCTCGGTGCCGGGGCCGGTCGGCATCCGGATCGTCGCCGCAGCGTCGGGATCGGGATCGCCGTCCGGCTCGGTGAGCGCCACGCTCACTTGCGCCGCCCGGGTCGCGAGCGTGGTCGCGCAGTGGCGCCGCACCGCCTCGCCCAGCTCGGCCTGATCGAGCGGCGGCCCCAGGCCGACCGTCGCCGCCCGCAGCGCCCGCGCCAGCTCGATCGTCGACGGGAACCGCGCGTCGCGATCGCGGGCCAGCGCCCGAGCCAGCACCGCGTCGAGCGCCGGCGGCAGCTCCGGCCGGTGCGCGCTGGGCGGCGGGATCGGCTCCTCGGTGATCGCCTTCCACACCAGGTAGTCGGTCTCGCGCTTGAACAGGCGGGCCCGGGTGATCGCCTCCCACAGCACGGTGCCCGCCGCGAACACGTCGACCCGCGCATCGAGCGGCTGATCGGCCAGCTGCTCGGGCGGCATGTACGTGAGCTTGCCCTTCACCACCCCCGACCGCGTGACGCGATCCTCGGTGAGCACCTTCGAGACGCCGAAGTCGAGGACCTTGGCCACGCCGGCGGTGGTGACGAACAGGTTCTGCGGCGAGACGTCGCGGTGGATCACCGGCGTCGCGCGGCCGTCGGGCGCGCGCAGCGTGTGCGCGTAGTGCAGGCCCTCGCACAGCTGTGCGAACGCGCCGACGATGAAGCGCAGGTCGCTGCCGTCGCCGGCGCGCGGCAGCGCCGCCATCGCCTCCTCCCACGACACGCCCTCGAGGTACTCCATCACCAGGAACAGCTCGCCGTCGACCTCGCCCAGATCGTGGACCTGGCACACGTTGGGGTGCGCCAGCTGCGCGGCGATGCGGCCCTCGTTGAGGAACATCTCGACGAAGCGCGCGTCGCGGCCGTGGTGCGGGTGGATGCGCTTGATCGCCACCACCTTCGCGAAGCCGCCGGCGCCGTGGACCCGGCCGAGGTGCAGCTCGGCCATGCCGCCCCGCCCGAGCTCGGTCAGGAGCTGGTAGCGGCCGAGGCGCACGGCGTGATCGGGCCGGCTGGACAACGCGCTCATCGTAACCTCCCGCGCGCGCGACCGGTGGCGGCTGGGCCGCGGGCCGGTCAGGTGATGCTCACGGCCGCGCCGACGGCCAGCGCCAGGCGCGTGCCGCCGCCGCCCGGCGCGCGCTCGAGCAGCCGGGCACCGGGCAGGCCGGCCTCGACGAGGTCGCGCCGACACCGGCTGATCAGCATGTTGATCTCTTGCCGCGAGACGCCGAGGTTGCGTGGCCACACCACGCCGCGCACGACGTCGTCGGGGATGAAGTCGCCGGCGCCGTAGCCGCCCGGCGGCCGCGCCAGCGCCACCAGCAGGTCGAGCCGGCGATCGGCGAGGAACACCGCGCGCGCGCCGTCGGCAAGCGTGAACACCACCCGGCCGCCGCGGGGCAAGGTCTCGATCGCGACCGCGGTCGGCAGGCCGCGCGCCGCGGCCTCGGCGGTCACCGGCAGCGCCGCCGGCGGCGCCGCCACCACGAACACCTCGCCCGCGAGCGCGAGCTGCGCCCCCGGCGCGACCGGCTCGACCTCGCCGACCGCGAGCGCCGCGTCGTCGACGGTGATCCCGCCGACCACGGCCTCGGCGTACAGCTCGCCGTCGATCTGGTGGAGGCGCAGCGCCCCGGGCGGCCAGCGCTTGACCACCAGGTCGTCGCCGGCGCCGCCGCCGACCACGAACGGGCTGTGGCCGAGGCCGAAGCTGCCGCCGCGCAGCCGGGTCAGCTGGAACCCGGCGCCGGCGTCGGGGTTGGGCCGCGCGATCCGGACCTGCACCGCGACGGCGAGGCCCGGCACCACCAGGCGATCGCCGTCGGCCAGCGCGGTGATCGCGGTGGTCGCGACGCCGTTGATCTCGACCGGGCCCTTGCCCAGCGGCACCACCTCGGCGCCGGCGATCGTGAGGCGGACCAGCGCGTGCCGCCGGCTGGCCACCGGATCGTCGGTGACCAGATCGCAGTCGGGCTGCCGACCGATGGTGAGCCCAGCGGGCCCCACCCGCCGCGCCACGCCGTCGGCGAGCACGAGCTGGCAGCGGATGCGCGGCGCGTCCACGCCCCATGATACGGAGCCGGCGCGCGCGGTGGTAGCCGCGGCGGTCACGGGCAGGTCGCGTTGGTGCCGTCGTAGGTGGCGACGCCGCCGCCACCGCAGGTGACGGTGCAGGTCGACGGGTCCGGGCAGTTGTCGACCACACAGCCGGTGGCCGGGCACGCCACCGAGCACCCGCTGTCGGGGCAGGCGACGGTGCAGCGATCCGAGGTGGCGCAGTTGACGTCGCAGCTCGCCGCGGCCGTGCACGTCACGTCGCAGCTCGGCGCGCCGTTGCAGGCGACGTTGCAGTCGGCGCCGCTGCCGCAGGTGCGCGCGCAGTCGCTCTCGGCCGAGCACACGCACGAGTCGCCGGCGCAGGCGTCGTCGGTGCAGGCGGTGAGCGCGACCGGGACGGCGGCGGCGATGCAGAGGGCGGCGAGCAGGCTAGGGATGGTCTTCACGGGCAGTTCTCCTGGACGGTCTGCCCCTCTTACGGGCCCACCCCGCGCGACCACGACATCGCGGCGACATCACCCACGCCTGCCGCCGCCGATTGGCGACTGCCAACTCGGTTGCGGCCCGCCGCACCGCGCTTCTGCACAGTTGCGATGGCCCGGCGCCTGCATATGCATGTCGCCGACGATGCGCACCCGGCTCATCCCGATCGCGACGCTCGCCGCCGGGCTGGCCGCGTGCACCGACACCGCGCCACGCGCGCTGCCGGCCGGGGACGCGATCGGCGCGGACCTGCTGCCGCGCTCGGTGCAGGTGGTCGGCGACGCACCCGTACTGGATCGAGGTGGTGCAGGCGGCGTCGGGCGAGACCGCGCCATCGCTGCGGCTGCGTCGCGGGGACGCCGGCGCGACCACGACGCTCGACACGCTGCCCGACTACTACATCGAGCAGCGCGGCCCGTTCGTCGTCGCCGACGGCGACGAGCTGATCTGGGGCCTCGGCACCTCGCTCCTGGGCTGCGGCCACAGCCGCTGGCTGCGCGTCGGCGCGCCGCCGATGCCGGTGCCGTTCCTGTCCGATGGCAGCGCGTGCCGCGCGGCGCCGCTGGAGCTGCGCGACGGGCAGGTGCTGGCGATGACCGTGGCCGAGACCACGGGGCCCCCGACGACCGCGCTCACGCGCTTCGCGCTGGCGACCGACGCGCGCGAGCCGGTCGGGGAGCTGGCGGACCTGCCGGTCGAGCAGCCGCGCGTCGTCGGCGACGAGGCGTTCGTGCTGACGACGACGGCGGCGCGCATCGACGAAGGCCAGCTCGTGCAGGTTCCGCTGGCCGCGCCGACGGCTCAGCGCCCGGTCGGCGCCACGATCGCCGACCGCGGCGGGCTCGCGGTCACCGACGATCGGATCGTCGTGGTCGACAACGGCGGCGCCGGCGCCCCCGCACGCGTGCTCGGCTATCCGCGGGCCGCCGACGCTGGTGATGCGGCGACGGTCATCGCCGCGCTGCCGGGCCCGGCCCACGATCTGACCGCGGCCGGCGGCGCGCTGTGGATGATCGCCGGCCCGGCCCGGCCGACCGGCGGCGTGCTCGCCGCCTCGCCCACGCTGTGGCGGGTCGAGCGCGACGGCACGCTCACCACCTTCGTGCTAGACGCGCCCGCGCTCGAGCTGGCCAGCACGTCCGACGCGCTGCTGGTCGTGATCGCCGCCGACGCCGCACCCCCGAGCCTGCACCGCGTCCCGCTGCCGGCTCAGTGAAAGTCGCGGCTGGGCGCGGTGGCCACCGCGGCTGGCAGCTCGGGGATCCACAGCGTCTCGGCGACCAGGTGGACCACGCCCTCCTGCACCTGCAGGCGGCCGGTGACGCCGAGCAGGACCGCGCTCTTGACGATCAGCGTGTGCTGCTCGAACACCTGGCTCCACACCACCAGGTTGACGAAGCCGGTCTCGTCCTCGAGCGTCATGAACGTGACGCCGGCCGCGGTGTACGGCCGCTGCCGGCAGATCACCAGGCCGACGTGGTCGACCCGGGCGCCGTGCTTGCCGGCGGCGAGCGTGCGCGCGTCGAGCCAGCGCCGGCGGCGCAGGTAGTCGCGCATCGGCGCCAGCGGGTGGCCGCGGGTCGAGTGATCGCTGGCGCGGTAGTCCCAGCCGATCGTCTCCAGCCGCGACAGCCGCGCGAACTGCACGTCGGGCTCGGCGGCGGTGACCGTGAGCGCGTCGTCCTGGCGCCGGGCCCAGCCGCGCACCTGCCACAGCGCGTCGCGGCGATCCTGGCCCGGCATCAGCGCGGCCAGCGCGCCGCACTCGGCCAGCGCGGCGTAGGCGCGATCGTCGAGCCGCAGCCGGCGCACGAAGTCCTCGACCGACGCGAACCGCGCGCGCCGGGCCTCGGCGGCGATGCGCTCGCCGTCGCCCAGCGTCAGGCCGGTGACGAAGCGCAGCCCCATCCGCACCGCCAGGTCGCCGCCGGCGGCCGGCTCGAGCGTGCAGTCCCAGGCGCTCGCGCCGACGTCGATCGGCCGCACCTCGAGGCCGTGGCGCTGGGCGTCGCCGACGATCGTCGCCGGCATGTAGAAGCCCATCGGCTGCGCGTTGAGCAGCCCGGCGGTGAACTCCGGCAGGTAGTGGCGGCGCAGGTACGACGTCGCGTAGGCGATCAGCGCGAAGCTGGCCGCGTGCGACTCGGGGAAGCCGTACTCGCCGAAGCCCTTGATCTGCTCGAACACCCGCTCGGCGAACTCGACCGCGATGCCCTTGGCCTGCATCCGCTCGATCAGCCGCTCGCGGTGCTGCTCGATGCGCCCCGAGCGCCGCCACGCCGCCATGTCGCGGCGCAGCTGATCGGCCTCGCCCGGCGTGTAGTCGGCGGCGACCACCGCCAGCCGCATCACCTGCTCCTGGAACAGCGGCACGCCCAGCGTCTTGGCCAGCACCGGCTCGAGGCAGGCGTGCGGGTAGATCACCTCCTCCTCGCCGTGGCGCCGCCGCAGGTACGGGTGGACCATGCCGCCGGTGATCGGCCCCGGCCGGACGATGCTGACCTCGATCACCAGATCGTAGAACGTGCGCGGCCGCAGCCGCGGCAGCATCGCCATCTGCGCGCGGCTCTCGATCTGGAACACCCCGACGGTGTCGGCCGCGCACATCATGTCGAAGGTGTCGACGTCGTCGGGCGGGATCGTCGCCATCGACAGCTCGACGCCGCGGTGATCGCGGATCAGATCGAAGCAGCGGTGGAGCTGGTGCAGCGCGCCCAGCGCCAGCAGGTCGACCTTGAACAGCCCGAGGCTCTCGAGGTCGTCCTTGTCCCACTGGATCACCGTGCGCCCGGGCATGCTCGCGTTCTCGATCGGCACCAGGTCGTGGACCGGCTCGTGGCCGAGCACGAAGCCGCCGGGGTGGATCGACAGGTGGCGCGGGAACTCGAGGATCTCGCTGGCCAGCTTGGCCAAGAGCTCGAGCGTGCCGCCGCCCGGGCCCAGCGCCTGGGCGATCGCGGTCGGCTCGACGTCGCCCCACGACGACAAGAGCTTGGCGGCGCGATCGAGCGCGGTCTCGGGCAGGCCCAGCGCCTTGCCGACGTCGCGCACCGCGCTCTTGGGCCGGTAGCGGATCAGGTTGCACACCATCGCGGCGTGGTCGCGGCCGTAGGCGCGGTAGACGTGCTGGATCACCTCCTCGCGCCGCTCGTGCTCGATGTCGAGATCGATGTCGGGCGGCTCGGCCCGCTCGCGCGACAGGAACCGCTCGAACAAGAGGCCCATCCGCACCGGATCGACCGCGGTGATGCCGAGGCAGAAACACACCGCCGAGTTGGCCGCCGAGCCGCGGCCCTGGCACAGGATGTTCGACCGCCGGCAGAACTGGACGATCTCGTACATCGTCAGGAAGTAGCCGCCGTAGTCGAGCTCCTCGATCAGCGCCAGCTCGGCGGCGAGCTGGCGCCCGACGTCGGCCGGCACCTCGCCGCCGTAGCGGCCGCGGGCGCCGGCCCAGGTCAGCGCCCGCAGGTGCTCGCTGGTGGTGGCGCCGCTGGGCAGCTTCTCGAGCGGGTAGCGGTAACGGATCTGGCCGAGGTCGAAGCGACAGCGCGCGGCGATCTCGCCGGTGCGCGCCACCGCCGCCGGGTCGTCGGCCCACAGCTTGGTGAACGCGTACGGCGCCTTGAGCTCGTGCAGATCGTTCTCGCGCAGCCGGCGCCCGGCGGTGGCCAGCGTGACGCCGTGGCGGATGCAGGTGAGCACGTCCTGCAGCGGGCGCCGCGCGCGGGTGTGGTAGAGCACCTCGGTGGCGGCGGCGATCGGCAGGCCGAGCTGCGCGGCGCGCGCCCGCAGCCGCGCCTCGATCGGCACCTCGGCGGCGCGGCGGTGGCGGGTGGCCAGCGCGTACAGCCGATCGCCGAACGCCTCGCGCAGCCCGCCGATCGCGGTCGCGCTGGCCTGCCACGCGGCGTCGTCGCCGTCGGCGATCAGGCTGCCGTCGCCGCCCCACAGCGCGATCAGCCCGCGCGCGTTGGCGGCCAGCTCGTCCCACGCCAGGAGCGCGGTGCCCTTGGGCGCGCGGCGGCGGCCGGCGGTGATCAGCCGGGTCAGGTTGCGCCAGCCGTCGTGATCGGCGGCGTGCACGACGATCGTCGTCGGTCCACCCACCGGCGCCGGCGTCGCGGCGCCGTACAGCTCGCCGGTGGTCGGCGTCGACGCCGGGCGCTTGCGCGGCGCGCGGCGGGTGCGGCCGCGGCGGGCCAGGCTCATCGCGGCGTCGGCGCCGTCGTCCTCGGCGGTGGCGTGCAGCCCGGCCGGCCGCGGCGCGCCCACCGGCGACGGCACCAGCGTCGCGCCGGCGGCGGCGAGCGTCAGCGTCGCGCCGGGCAGGAGCTGCACGCCCAGCTCGCGCGCCTTCACGTGGGCGCGCACCATGCCGTAGACGCCGTCGCGATCGGCCACCCCGATCGCGGTCAGCCCGAGGCGGTGCGCCTCCTCGATCAGCTCGTCGGGCTGGCTCGCGCCCTCGAGGAACGAGAAGCTGGTCTTGCACCACAGCGGGACGTACGGGGCGGACACGCGATACTGAACATATGCTCAGTATCGAAAGGGATCAACCTCCTCGGCGACACCGCGAGCACGAACTGCTCACTGCGCCGGCCCTGCGCAGCGCGCGCGGCGAATCCGGCGGTCCGCGCGCTGCGCGCGGTGGCGCGCCGGTTGCGATGGCTCGCGGCGATGGCCTCTCCCAAGCACGTCCACGCCCCGGCGCCCGGCGCTCCGACTCCATCGTACGAGCGCGACGAGGTCGCGACCGACTACTCCGACTTCGAGCGCGACGCGGTCGATCAGCTGGCCATGATGACCGAGTCGGTGCTGACCGAGCGCCGGCCGGCCGTGCTCGCGGCGTGCCCCGACGAGTTCGCCGACATCGGCGAGCTGCTGCGGCTGGCTGTCGACGAGCTCGGCGACCCCAGCGAGCGGCTCGAGCTGCTGGTGCGGGTGCGCGGACTGCTGCGCCGGCCGCTGCACCAGCTCGCCCTCGAGGAGGGTGGCGGCCAGCGCGCGCAGCGGATCGAAGATCTGCTCGCGCGCGAGCAGGCCAAGCTGATCGCCCACCAGCAGCGCCTGCGGGTCGAGCGCTCGGGGTTCATCGGCGGTGAGGTGGTCGACGCCGCCGATCCCCAGGCGGCGAGCGCGCGGCTGTCGGCCAGCCTCGCGGCGCTGCAGCAGCTGGCCGGGCTGGGCGCTGGCCCCACCGTCCACGACCAGCTGTGGAACGGCAAG
The DNA here is from genome assembly GCA_016794525.1 of Myxococcales bacterium. GTDB lineage: Bacteria > Myxococcota_A > Polyangia > Haliangiales > Haliangiaceae > UBA2376. The sequence continues at coordinate 1,077 of JAEUJY010000158.1, read as the reverse complement.
AGCACCACCAGCGACACCGGCGTCGGCACGCTGGGGACCGCGGTCGACGTGCTCGAGGCCAAGACGGTGTTCATCTTCGATCAGCTGCTCGAGCGCGCCGACGCGGCGAAGCGCCACGCCGCGGCGCTGGTGCTCGACGAGGCCTCGGGCAAGCTCAACGGCACGATCGGCGGGCTGGCGGCGGCGGTCGGCATCGTCGAGGGCGCCCTCGACCTGTTCTCGAGCGAGACGTCGACGATGAGCAAGATCGACGGCGCCCGCGGCGTGATCACCAACGGCATGCAGCTGGTCGGCAGCCTCGGCGAGCTGGGCGGCGCGAGCTGGGGCGCCGGGCTGGCGATGAGCGGCACGATGCTCACGCTCAGCTACCAGTACCTGAAGCTGATGTACGAGACCGTGGCGTTGGGCTGGGAGGCGCGGCTGGGCCTGGTGCGCGCGACGCTCAACAGCAAGCTCGATCAGGTCCGCGACCGCGCCGGCGCCATCGCCGACGTGATCGATCGCATGGAGCGCGCTCACGCGCTGGCCGAGGCCGAGGCCGATCCGGCCAAGCGCGCGGCGCTCGTCGCCTACCAGCGCGAGCTCGCCGCCGAGGCCGGCGCGCTGATCGACCGCTTCCTCGACGCCCTCGCGGGCCCGGCCCGGCCGCACCTGCGCTACGCGTGGTCGCTCGACGAGCCGGCGCTGCAGCGGCTGTTCGCGCCGCTGACCGCCCGCCGCGGCCTGCGCGGCCGCGACGACGTGCTCGCGTCGATGCGGCTCCTGCTCGAGGGCCTGTTCTACGCCGTCACCCACGGCCGCGAGCTCGCCGAGGAGATGACCACCGGCGAGGTGCCCGAGTAGCGAGCGCCACGCGTCCCGGCTTCGCCCGACGTCCCCGACGAGCCTTGGAGGTTCACGCGGCGCGGTGACGACCGTCCGCGCGCGCCGTGGTGCCTCACGCCAGCGGCCCCGGCCGCTCCCACAGGCTGGGCGGCGGGCCGCCGCGTTTCCAGCCGCCCTGCATGAGCCAGGTCTGCGGCGCCGCCGTCGGCATCGGCTCGAAGCCCTTGGGCCACGCGAACGGCACGCCGTCGC
>JAEUJY010000107.1 GCA_016794525.1 Myxococcales bacterium | reverse complement strand
ACGAAGTGATCAGGGCCCGGCGATCCGCGCTGTGTGGGTTGTGAAGAACGGCGCCCCGGCGATCGCGGTCGGAGCGCGCTCCTGGCCGCGCCGTTCTTCAAGGCGGTGTGGGCAACCGCGCGACGGCATCGACGCGGGCTCGCCGGCGCGCGACCAGGCGCGGTTGTCCACCGCCGCCGGCAACTCCACAGCGCACTCGGAGCGGGCTGCCTCCCCGGCACGATCGCCGGTCCGCGCGGCGATCGCAGACCGATCGCCGGCCGACCAGCCAGCGCCCGACCGCCAGCGCGCGGTCGCCGGTCAGCATCGCCGGCCCGCGCCGCGATCGCCGGTCGACTTGCGCCACATGATCAGGTCCTGGGTGGGGCCCCGTCGGGGCATGACCCGACGGGGAGGGCGCGGCGACACGGCCTCCCGGGAACTCACGGCGCCGGGGGCTGATCGGTCACCGCCACCCCGTCCTCGAGGGCGATGACCGGGAACAGCCACAGGAACGACAGCCCGAGCACGCCGTCGGTCCCGGCCGGCAGGCCGTCGACGATGACCAGCTCGACCGCCGGCGCCGACGCCCCGCCCGCGGTCACCGGCGCGGTGGCCGCCGCGCCGGTGCGCAGCACGTTGGCGGCGACGGTCTGGATCGTCGCGCCGCGGCCGGCCACCTGGGCCTTGGCGGCGAAGGCGCTGGCCAGCGCGGTGGTGCCGCAGCGGGGGTCGACCAGGAACGAGCCGGTGGCCGCGCCGACCGTCACCTCGACCCGCAGCGACGCGTCGGCGGCGCTGGGCACGACCGTCAGCGCGCCGCGGCCGGCCTGGCCGTCGCACTGGCTGGCCTGCCGGATGCCGTCGACCCGGCGGGCCACGTCGTCCGAGACGTCGCCGCCGAGGTGATCGCGGAAGTAGCGCAGCGCCCAGACGCCGTCGCACGGGCGGCTGGCCGGCCCGGCGACGTCGAGCACCCGCGCCGCCGCGAACTTGCCGCCGGCGGCGCTGTCGCTGTTGGCGAACGACTGCCGGTAGTCGGCCAGCGCCAGCTCGGGCTGGTTGGAGCGGCCGCGATCCTCGCCGCGCCACCACCAGTAGTCGCCGTCGAAGGGATCGTCCTCGATGATCACCGTCTCGTGCTTGACCGCCTCGGCGTAGCGGCCGAGCTGCTGCAGCGCGTACACCACCGACCACTCCAGCCGCGGGAACGGCCCGCACTTCGCGAAGAAGCCGCTGGCCTGATCGACGACGTCGCCGTAGCGATCGTTGCGCCCCAGCTCGTCGGCGAGCTTGCGGATGAGCCGCTTGTCGCACGGCGCCTGATCGCGCTCGGTGAGCAGCGCCGCGATCACCGGATCGCGATCGCGCTCGACCTTCTTGGGCGGCGGCGTCGTGCGGTTGCCGTGGCCGACCAGCACCAGCCCGGCGATCGCCAGGCCGATCACCAGCGCCGCGATGCCGGCCACCTTGAGCCCGGTGATCAGCTTGGCGCGGCCGTAGCGCTTGTGCGCGCACGGCGGGCACATGAACCCGTCGAGCGTGCCCTTGGTGCAGCGCATGCAAATCGGCGTGCCGCACGCGTCGCACTTGCCCGTCGCCGCGACCGCCGGATGAGCGAAGCAAGCCCCCATGCCGCCGCCGAGTGTAGCCGATCCCGCGGCCGGCGCCTCACCCGCCGAGGTGGCGCCCGAGCCGCTGGAACGCCTTGCCGCTCATCCGCCGGAGCACCCGCGTCAGCACCGGCCGCGCCGCCCGGCCCAGCGCGCTGGGGGTGGCCGCCATCGTCCAGTCGATGCGGGTGCCGGCCTCGACGGCGGTCAGCCGGTAGTCCTCGGCCATCTGGGTCGCCGCCGGTGACGTGCTGCCGATCATCGTGAACGCGAACCGCGCGCCCGGCTCCCACGCGATGAACCGCTCCTCGAACGTGCCGAACAGCCGCAGCGCCACCTGGCGCTCGCTGCCGACGCCACCCTGGCCCTTGGTCCAGGCCGCGCGGTGCATCATCGGCCACCACCGCGTCCAGTCGGCGGGATCCGCGAACGCCGCGAACACCGTCGCCGGCGGCGCGGCGACGGTCGCCGAGACCAGCACGCGCATCGGGGCGCGATCGAAGTAGTCGAGGTCGACCGGCACCATCGGCTTCATGGGCGCGAGTCTACACCGCGGCGCCCGGTGACGGCCCGTGGCCATCCGTGCGATCCTGATCGACGATGGACGCCGCACTCGACGTCGCGATCGTCGGCGCCGGCACCGCGGGCAGCGCGGTCGCGCTGTTCCTGGCGCGGGCCGGCCACCGGGTCACGGTCTACGAGCGGGTCGCCGCGCCGGGGCCGGTCGGCGCCGGCATCAGCCTCCAGCCCACCGGCCAGGCGGTGCTGGCGCGGCTCGGCCTCCTGGCCCCGATCCTCGAGCGCGCCGCGCGCATCGACCGGCTCCACGTCATGCGCCACCGCGGCAAGACGCTGGTCGACCTGCGCTACGCCGACGTCGAGCCGCGCTGGTTCGGGCTCGGGCTGCACCGCGGCACGCTGTTCGTGACGCTGTTCGAGGCGGTGCGCCGCGAGCCCGGCGTGACGCTGCACCTCGGCGCCGAGATCACCTCGGTCACCCGTGACGCCGAGGCGATCACCGTCCACGGCCCGGCCGGCCCGCGCGGCCGCCACCAGCTGGTCGTCGTCGCCGACGGCTCGGTGTCCGAGCTGCACGCCACCGCCGGCGTGCCGGTGGCGACCGGGACCTTCCGCTTCGGCGCGCTGTGGTTCGTCGCCGACGATCCCGGCGCGGCGTGGAAGGACGAGCTGTACCAGGTGGTCCACGGCGCCCGGCGCATGTACGGCGTGCTGCCGACCGGCCGCGGCCCGGCCGACGATCGCGCGCTGGTCAGCCTGTACTGGAGCCTGGCGCTCGACGATCACGCGCGGTGGCTGGCCGACGGCCTCGACGCGTGGAAGGCCGAGGTGCGCAGCTTCGACCCGCGGATCGAGCCGGTGCTGGCCCAGATCACCGATCCCGCGCAGGTGCTCTTGGCCCGCTACCGCGACGTGCGGATGAAGCGCTGGCACGGCGATCGGATCGTCTTCCTCGGCGACGCCGCCCACGCGACCAGCCCGCAGCTCGGCAACGGCGCCAACCTCGCGCTGGTCGACGCCTGGACGCTGGCCGAGACGCTGGCCGCCGGGCCCGACCTCGCGCGCGCGCTGCCGGCGTACACCCGCGCGCGCAAGCACCACCTCGGCCACTACCAGCGCATGTCGCGCCTGCTCACGCCGCTGTTCCAGTCGCGATCGCGGCTGCTCGGCGGGCTGCGCGACGCGTTCATGCCGATCGCCGATCGCCTCGGCCCGTTCCACCGCATCATGGTCAAGACGATGGCCGGCCACGAGCGCGGCCTCGCCTTCCGCAAGCCGCTGGCGCTGCCGCCGCCATGAGTCACGGCCGCCGCCGCACCACCACCTGGGTCGGCGCGGTGTCGACGCAGGTCGGCTGCGGCAGGCACGCGGTGCGGGTCAGCGTCAGGTCGCTGCCGGCGGTCGCCAGATCGAACGCCTGGTACTCGCGGGTGTCGCCCTCGACGCCCCAGATCCGCGCGTGCGCCCCGCCCTCCTCCTCGGCCAGGCCCAGCTGCGTCGAGGTGGCGGTGCCGGTGGCGCTGGTGCACGCGGCGTCGCTGTAGCGCCGCGTGGTCATGACCCGGGTGAACATCAGGCGGTCGTCGATGTCGATCGCCATCGCGATCGTGCCCCAGGTGCCGCCGCCCAGCTCGACGCACGCGCCGGCGACCAGCGGCGTGCCGCCGATCGTGATCGAGACCAGCTCCCACGCGCCGACCATCGTCGTCGACCACGGCGCGACCCGGTCGACCGTGACCGCGATCGGCGGATCGGTGGCGGTGTCGCGCGGATCGCTCGGGTCGTGGGTCAGCACCAGGTGATCGCCGGTGCGCGCGGCCAGGAACACCAGCACGCCGCCGCCCGGCTCGGTCAGGATCCAGCGATCGGGCTCGATCGCCACCGCGCTGGTGGTCGTCATGATCTCGCTGGCCGGCAGCCCCTGCGCGAGCGCGACCTGCCGCACCCGCAGCTCGCCGGTCAGCGTGCCGGTCGCGGTGAACTGCGCATCGCCGCGCAGCGCCTGGGTCACGCCGTCGCGCCGCAGCGTCAACGGCGTGCCGCCATCGTCGACGATCAGCTCGGTCATCAGCCACAGGCCGGCGAAGTCCGCCGCCGTGACCGCCGGGGCGTCGACCGCCGCGTCGGGCCCGCTCCCGTCGTCACCGCCGCACGCTCCGACCGCGAGCGCCGTCGCCGCGACCACCGCCGTCGTGAGTCCCTGGAGGGTTGTCATCGCGACCTCCTGGCGAGGCTCCGCCTCGCGCGGCGATCCGATGCACCCGCGATACCAACCGATGCGCCGCTGCGATCACGCCGATCTACACGCCGCGGCGGCCGCCGCCGCCCGCAACCCGTGCGCGGAATCAGGCGGCGAGCGCGCGCAGGCGCAGCACCAGCCGGACGACTGCGTCGGGCTGCCGGCGGCTGACGTAGGTGTGGTGGCAGGTGACGCCGCCGTCGCGCTCGACGATCGACAGCGCGCCGGGCGCGGCCGCGACCCGGTGGTAGAGCTGGCCGCCGCGGCGGTAGTGCACCTCGGCGCCGGCGACCGGCGCGGCCGACAGATCGAGCACCAGCTCGAGCAGCCGATCCTCGTGGACGCGGTCGTGGTGCGCGAGCACGAAGTCGCCCGGCCCCAGCCGCAGCGCCCGCGCGTCGACCACCGCCAGCGTCGGCCGCGGCGCCGTCGGGGTCGGGCGCAGCCGATCGGCGGCCAGCGCGGCCAGCGCGGCGCACAGCGCGGCCTCGTCGGGCTCGGCCACGACGTCGTAGCTGCCGCGATCGACCAGCGCGTAGCGCGCGTAGCCGCGGCGCGCGAGCCGGGCCCGCGCCTCGGCCGCGGCGGCGGCGCCGATCGCGGCCGGCACCACCAGCGCCGCGCGCGCGGTGAACAGCTCACCGAGGTCGGTCACGGGTAGAACCAGCCGGCCAGCGACAGCCGCACGCCGTCGAGCACCTCGCGCACCTGGTGCAGCGACGCGGTGCCGACCGCGAACACCACCAGCCGGTTGGGCGCGGGCGCGATCACCGCCGCCGGCTCGGTCACCACCAGCTCGTCGGCCGCGACCTCGCAGCGGTACAGCTCGAGCTCGCCACCGCGCGGCGGCGCCGGCGACGGCAGGTAGTACGCGTAGGCCAGCACGCGATCGAGGCCGGCCTGGTGATCGGTGTGCGGCAGGAGGTAGTGGCCCGGGCGGTAGGCGTAAGCGCGCAGGTCGGCGCGCCCGATCGCGGCGCCGGTGATCCGCGCCAGCCGCGGGGTCAGCGCCGCGATCCACGCCGCGCGCAGCGCGCGCAGCTCGGCGGTCGTCGGCTCGGGCGCGGTGGCCTCGAACGCAAACAGGTCGGCCTCGTACGGCCACACCGGCTCCTCGTCGACCACCGCCAGCAGCTCGGCCACCGCGTCGTCGGCCAGCGCGCCGTCGACGATCAGGTGCGGGAACGGCCGCGCCGCGCGCCACGCGGTGGCCAGCGCCGGCTCGTCATCCCAGGCCGCGCCGAGGCGGAGCATGCCGGTGTTCTACACCGCGCCGCCCGCCGGCGCCGCCGGCTACAGCTCGATCTGCAGGCCGAGCTCGACGACGCGGTTGGGCGGCAGGTTGAAGAACGCGGTCGGCGAGCGCGAGTTGCGCGACAGGAACGCGAACAGCACCTTGCGCCAGCGCGCCATCGCCGAGCGGCCGGTGACGATCAGCGTCTGCCGCCCGAGGAAGTAGGTCGTCGTCATCGGCTTGGCGGTGATCGCGCCGTCCTTGGCCACCCGGGCGATCAGCGCCGGCACGTCGGGGGTCTGCATGAAGCCGGCGCGCGACACCACGCGGAACAGCCCCTGGCCCATCGGGGTGACGGTCAGGCGGTTGCCGCGCGACACCCACGGCACCGGCTCGGTCACCACCGAGAACAGCACGACCTCCTGGTGCAGCACGCGGTTGTGCTTGACGTGGTGGAGCACGACGTTGGGCACGTTGGCGGTGCCCGAGGTCATGAACACCGCGGTGCCCTCGACGCGCGGCAGCGGGTTCATCTCGAGGTCGGCCAGGAACAGGTCGGTCGGCACCGCGCCCGAGTCCATGATCTTGGCCAGCTCGACGCGGCCGCGCCACCACGTCGTCATGACCGCGAACACCGCGACGCCGACCGACAGCGGGAACCAGCCGCCGTCGAGGACCTTGGTCGCGCACGCCACCAGGAACGCGACGTCGAACACCATGAACACCGCGAGCAACAGCCCGGCCCGGGTGCGCGGCCACTGCCAGCGCTGCACCGCGACCCGGTAGAACAGCACCGACGTGATCGCCATCGTGCCGGTCACGGCGATGCCGTACGCCGCCGCCAGCGCCGAGCTGGTGCGGAACTGCAGCACCAGCACCAGGCAGCCGATCATCATCAGGTAGTTCATCTCGGGGATGTAGATCTGGCCCTCGGCCTCGGCCGAGGTGTGGATCACCGTCAGGCGCGGCCAGAACCCGAGCTGGATCGCCTGGCGGGTCAGCGAGAACACGCCGGAGATCAACGCCTGTGACGCGATCACCGCGGCCATCGTCGCCAGCACCAGCATCGGCACGACCAGCGGTCCCTCGACGAGGCCGTAGAACGGGTTCTTGATCGTCCCCGGCTCGTGGTGCAGGAACAGCGCGGCCTGCCCGAAGTAGTTGAGCAAGAGGCCCGGCAGCACGACGACGTACCAGGCCCAGCGGATCGGGCCGCGACCGAAGTGGCCCATGTCGGCGTACAGCGCCTCGCCGCCGGTGACCACCAGGAACACCGAGCCGAGCAGCAGGAAGCCGTGCCAGCCGTGCTCGGTCAGCATCGCCAGGCCGTAGCGCGGGTCGACCGCCTGCAGCACCTCGGGCGCCTTGACCACCCAGCGCGCGCCGGCGATGCCGATCGCGACGAACCACACCATCATGATCCAGCCGAAGACGCCGCCGATCTTGCCGGTGCCGAACCGCTGCACGACGAACAGCGCCACCAGGATCGCGATCGTGATCGGCACGACCAGGTGCGACAGGTCGCTGTTCTGCTCGGACAGACCCTCCATCGCGCCCAGCACCGAGATCGCCGGGGTGATGACGCCGTCACCGAACAGGAGGCCGGCGCCGAACAGCGCCGCCAGCAGCGGCACCGCCAGCTTGGTCCGCTTGTGATCGTCGCTGTCGAGCAGCGCCGCCAGCGCCAGGATGCCGCCCTCGCCCTTGTTGTCGGCGCGCAGCACGAACACCAGGTACTTCAGCACGACGACCAGCATCAGCGCCCAGAACACCAGCGACATGACGCCGAGGACGTTGTCGTGGGTCGGCGGCAGCGCGTGCGGCGAGTGCGGCCACGCCAGGCACTCCTTCACCGCGTACAGCGGTGACGTGCCGATGTCGCCGTAGACCACGCCGAGGGCGCCGAGCGATGCGGCCGCGAGCGCGCCGGGCGTGGAGGGGATCGTGTGGGTCGTGGTCGCGCGTTCGCGCTTTGGGGATGTCATCGTGTCGCCCGCGGCGACGGGGGGACCTACCACCCGTTCGCATAAAGATTCCATAAAGGTGCAAAAGCACCTAAGTATCAACCACTTGAATCGTCGCCATCGCGGAGCCGGTAGCCCACCCCGGGCTCGGTCAAGAGCCAGCGAGCCCGGCCCGGCTCGACCTCGATCTTCCGGCGCAGCGCCGCCATGTGGACCCGCAGGTAGTGGACCTCGTCGACCGAGCCCGGCCCCCACACCTCGCGGAGGAGGTGGCGGTGGGTCAGCACCTTGCCCGCGTGCTGCACCAGCTGGGTCAGCAGCTTGAACTCGATCGGCGTCAGGTGCACCGGCTTGCCGGCGACGACCACCTCGTGGCGGCCGAGATCGAGGTGGATCGGGCCGACGGCGTAGACCGCGTCGGGCGCGGGCGCGCCGGACGCCGACGCCGCGTGGCGCAGCGCCACCCGCATCCGCGCGAGGAGCTCGCCGGTCCCGAACGGCTTGGTCAGGTAGTCGTCGGCGCCGGCGTCGAGGGCGCGGATCTTGTCGGCCTCGCGGTCGCGGGCCGAGATGATGATGACCGGCGTCGCGCCGCCGACCGGCGCGGCGCCGCCGCCGCGCAGCGCGCGCACCAGATCGATGCCGTCGCCGTCGGGCAGGCCGAGGTCGAGGATCACCAGCGCCGGCGCCTCGGCCAGCGCCCGCCGCGCCTCGGCCAGGGAGCCGGCCTCGGCGACGGTGAAGTCGTGGGCGATCAGCGTCGCGCGCAGCAGCCGCCGCATCGCGACCTCGTCGTCGACGATCAGCACGTGGGTCATGAGCCTCCTCCCGCCGTCGGCGGCCGCGCCGCCGGCAGCTCGATCACGAACGCGGCGCCGCCGTCGGCCGGCGCGGTGACCCGGGCGTCGCCGCCGTGGGCCACCGCGATGGCGCGCACCACCGCCAGCCCCAGCCCGGCGCCCGGCGCCGCCGAGGCGCGGAAGAACTTGTCGAACACGCGGCCGCGATCGCCCGGCGCCACGCCGGCGCCGTGATCGCGCACCGTGATCGCGACCTTGCCGCCGGCGACCGCCGCGCCGATCTCGATCGGCGGCGCGCCGTGCTTGATCGCGTTCTCGATCAGGTTGACCAGCGCCAGCTCGAACAGCACCGGGTCGACCTCGACCTCGACGTCGCCCACCGCGACCGTCACCGCGCGCTCGCCCAGCAGCGGCTCGAGCCGGGTCAGCGCGCCGCCGATCAGCTCGTCGAGCGGGACCCACTCGCGGGTCGGGACGATGCCGGTCTCGACGCGGGTCAGCTGCAGCAGGTTGGCCAGCATGCGCTCGAGCCGCCGGGCCTCGGCGACGATCGACTCGAGCAACTCGGCCCGGGCCGGCGCCGCCACCGCGGGGTCGGCGGCCGAGGTGGCCGCGCCGGTGATCACCGCCAGCGGCGTGCGCAGATCGTGGGACACGCTCGACAGGAGCGAGCTGCGCAGCTCCTCGGTGCGGGCCCGCAGGTCGGCCTGGCGCGCGCTCGCGGCCTCGCCGCGCAGCCGCTCGGCGAGCGTCGCGATCGTGAGCCCGGCGACGAACATCACCGCGAAGGTGACGCCGTGGCGGGGGTTCTCGACGACGAACGTGAACCGCGGCGGGACGAAGCACAGGTCGAACGCCAGCACCGCCAGCGACGCCGCCAGGAGCGCCGGCCCGCGGCCGGCCAGCGCCGCCAGCATCACCGCCGGCAGGTACATCATGCCGATGTCGCCCAGCGCCAGCTCGGGGTAGGCGATCAGGCCGACCGCGGTGGTCAGCGCCACCGCGGCCACGGCGCTGGCGTAGGCCCACGGGCGCGTCGACGGCAACGGCGGGATCACGGCGGCGCGACCATACCGTCTTTACGCAACCTTGATCAGCGACGGTCGGCTCTTGACGCCATCTTGAGGCGCGCGGCGCTACTGAGTGGGCATGAGCCCGTACCGCGATCCGCCACCGCCTGCGGCGCCCGCGCACGACCGCGTCGATGACGACGCGATCGGGGTAGTGCTGATCGGGATCGGCCTGGTGCCGGTGATCGCCACCGCCGTGGCCGGGGCCCGCTTCGGCGCCGAGGCGACCATCGGCCTGACGCTGGCGGCGATCGGCGTCGCGAGCCGGTGGCGCCGCCGCTGACCCGCGCCGCGGCGCGCCATCGATCTTGATGGCGGCGGCCGCGATCTTGACGCCGGCTTGAAGCGGGCGGCGGTATCGGTCTGGGCATGACGCCCTACCGCCACGCGCGCACGCCCCACCCCATCGACGAACCCGGCGACGACGAGACCGCGGTCGGCCTGGTGATGATCGCGGTCGGGCTGGTGCCGGTGGTGCCGGCGGCGCTGGCCGGCGGCGACTTCGGCCCCGAGCCGACGACCGGCCTGGCGCTGGTGCTGCTCGGGCTGTGGACCGCGCTGCGCCGACGCTAGCAGCTCGTACCGCGTCGGCCCGGAGAGATCGCCTCGCTGACGCTCGGCTACTCGACCACGACGTCGAGCGCCGCCGCGACCGCCGGCAGCTTGGCGAACTGATCCTTCTCCAGCGCCTTGTCGAGCGCGTCGGCCGCGCTGACCTCGCCGGCCGCGACCAGCTTGGCCAGCGTGTTGTCCATGCCCTGCATGCCCTCGCTGATGCCGCTCTGGATGAAGCTGCCGATCTGGTTGGTCTTGCCCTCGCGGATCAGCGACGCCAGCGCCAGGTTGCCCATCAGGATCTCGTGCGCCGCGACCCGGCCCGAGCCGTCGGCGCGGCGCAGCAACTGCTGCGCGACGACGCCGGCCAGCGAGTCGGCCAACAGGCCGCGGATCTGCGGCTGCTGATCGGCGGCGAACGCGTTGACGAAGCGGTCGATCGTCGCCGCCGCCGAGTTGGTGTGGACGGTGGCGAGGATCAGGATGCCGAAGCTCGCGAGCTGCAGCGCCAGCTTCATCGTCTCGGCGCCGCGGAGCTCGCCGACCAGGATCACGTCGGCGTTCTCGCGACCGGCCGAGCGGATCGCCTCGAGGAACGACGGCACGTCGACGCCGACCTCCTTGTGCGTGATCAGGCACTGCTTGGGCTGGTGCACGAACTCGACGGGATCCTCGATCGTGAGGATGTGGCCACGCCGGCTCTTGTTCATGTGATCGATCATCGCGGCGAGCGTCGTCGACTTGCCGCTGCCGGTCGGCCCGGTGACCAGCACCAGCCCGGCGGTGAGATCGGCCAGGCGGCGCACGCCGGCGGGCACGTTGAGCTCGTCGAGCGTGAGGATCTTGGTCGGGATCGTGCGGAACACCGCGCCGCGGCCGGTGGTCTTCTCGAGGTAGTTGCCGCGGAAGCGGGCCTTGTCGGCGTAGGCGTAGGCGAAGTCGAGGTCGTGGGCCTCGGCGAAGTGGGCGCGCTGGTGCGGCGTCAGGATCTCGTCGGTGAGCGCGACGATCTCGGCCGAGGTGAGCGGCCGGTCGGCGCCGGCGACCAGCTCGCCCTTGACCCGCAGCATCGGCGGGTAGCCGGGCGACAGGTGCAGGTCGGAGCCGCCGCGCCCGAGCAGGAGATCGAACAGGCGATCGATCTGCGGCATCAGCTTTCGCCCTTCTTGAACAGGCCGCCGAGGCGGGACTGCAGGCCGGCGATGCCCTTGCCGGCCGGGTTGGCCGCCGCCGCGCTCGCCGCCGCCGCCGCCGCCGCCGCGCCGGGGTGCAGCAGGTTGGCCAGCTCGCGCTTGTTCTCCGAGGCGCGCATCGCGACCTCCTCGGGGACGCGACCGCTGCGCACCAGCTCGGCCAGCGAGTCGTCCATGCGGATCATCCCGAACGCGCGGCCGCGCTGCTGCAGGCTGGCGACCTGGAACAGCTTGTTGTCGCGGATCAGCGCGGCCAGCGGCAGCACGCCGGTGAGCAGCTCGACGGCGGCGACGACGCCCTGCCCGTCGGCGGTCGCGAGCAGCCGCTGCGCCAGCACGAACTTCAGCGCCGCCGCCAGGCTCGACCGCACCTGCTGCTGCTCGTCGGCCGGGAACATGTCGATCAGCCGGTCGAGGGTCTTGGCCGCCGACGGCGTCGACATCGTCGCCATCACGAGGTGGCCGGTCTCCGCCGCGGTCAACGCGATCTCGACGGTCTCGCGATCGCGCAGCTCGCCGATCACGATCACGTCGGGGTCCTCGCGCAGCGACGCCTTGAGCGCCGCGGCGAAGCTCCTGGTGTGGCTCCCGACCTCGCGCTGCGACACCACCGACTTCTTGCGCGGGTGGATGATCTCGACCGGGTCCTCGATCGTGAGGATGTGGTGGGCCTTGGAGCTGTTGATCAGGTCGACCAGCGCCGCCAGCGTCGTGGTCTTGCCGTGGCCGTTGGGGCCGGCGATCACGACCAGGCCCTGGTGGTACGTCGTGATGCGCGCCAGCTCCTTGGGCAGGCCCAGCTGGTCGAGCGTCGGCGGCGCCATCGCGATCAGCCGGAAGCTGCCCTTCCAGCCGCCGCGCACCCGCGCGATGTTGGCGCGCAGCCGGCCGGCGCCGGTCACGTCGAGCGCGCTGTCGACGTAGCCGCGCTCCTCGAGCTCGCGGCGCTGGCCGTCGTCGAGCAGCGGCGCCAGCATCCGCTCGACCGCGGCGGCGCCGAGCGTCGGGCCCTGCGGGATCAGCGTGCCCAGGATGCGCGCCATCGCCGGGCGCTCGGCGGCGACGTGGAGATCGGTGGCCCGCTGATCGCGCGCCGAGCGCACCAGCGTCACGAAGCCGGGGTCGCCCTGGCTGACCCGCATGCGCGGGCGGTCGGCCGGAGGGGCGGCGGCCGCGACGTGGGGCACCGCCGCCGCGACGTGGGGCACCGCGGCCGCGACGTGGGGCGCGGCGGCCGCGACGTGGGGCACCGCGATCGGCGCCGCCTTGGTGGTCGGGCGCTTCACCCGCGGCGCGCGCTGGCTGTCGGGCTTGGGCGCGTGGGTCTTGGCCTTGGGGCGCGCGGCCCGGGTCAGCCGCACGACGCGCTCGTCGCCCATCGCCTGGACGTCGACCGCGACCGGCTGGCCCTCGAGCGTCACCGTGCCGCCGCGCAGGTGCGCCACCAGCGGCGCCAGCGGCGAGTCGGCGACCAGCCCCTCGAGCTGCTCGAGGCTGAGGTTGGCCCGGCTGATGGCCCGGTACTGGCCGCCGCTCTTGACCGACACCGGCCGACCGGTGGCCAGCACCACCTCGGTGACGTCGTCGCGCCCGAGGAACTCGACCAGCTTGGCCAGCTGTGACACGCGCTCACCAGTCTACAACAGGCCGCCGGGGCGCCGGCGACGCCACCGGCTATGCCTGGGGTACGGGTCTTCGGGTATGTTCCGCGCGCCATGAGCGCGCCCGACGTCGTCATCACCCTCCCCGATGGCTCCCAGAAGTCCGTCCCGGCCGGGACTACCATCGCCGAGTTCGTCCGCACGCACATCGGCGCCGGGCTGGCCAAGGCCGCGCTGTACGCGCGCGTCGACGGCGTCGACGTCGACCTGGCGCGGCCGCTGGACCAGTCGGCCCGGCTGGCGATCCTCACCGCCAAGAACCCCGAGTCGCTCGAGCTGATCCGCCACGACGCGGCCCACGTCGTCGCCAGCGTCGTGCAGCGGCTGTTCCCCGGCACCCAGGTGACGATCGGCCCCGCGACCGACGACGGCTTCTACTACGACTTCGCCCGCGACAAGCCGTTCACCCCCGAAGACCTCGAGCTGATCGAGCGGGCCGCCAACGAGGAGATCAAGGCCGATCGCCCGTTCGTGCGCAAGGAGGTCACCAAGGACGAGGCGCTGGCGCTGTTCGGCGGCCTCGGCGAGAAGTTCAAGCTCGAGATCATCGAGGACATCTTCGCCAAGGGCGCGACCACGCTGACCCTGTACTCGCACGGCGAGTGGACCGACTTCTGCCTCGGCCCGCACGGCCCGTCGACCGGCCGGGTCGGCGTGATCAAGCTCCTGTCGGTGGCCGGCGCCTACTGGCGCGGCGATCACCGCAACGCGCAGCTGCAGCGCATCTACGGCACCGCGTTCCACACCCAGAAGGAGCTCGACGCCTGGGTCACCCAGCAGGAGGAGGCGCGCAAGCGCGACCACCGCAAGCTGGGCAAGGAGCTCGACCTGTTCGCGTTCCACCCGGCGGCGCCGGGCGCGGTGTTCTGGACCGCCCACGGCACGATGATCTTCACGACGCTGCAGTACGCGATGCGCCGGATGTGCCTCGCCAACGGCTACGTCGAGATCAAGACCCCGCTCTTGTTCAACAAGATGCTGTGGGAGAAGAGCGGCCACTGGGGCAAGTACCGCGAGAACATGTTCCTGATCCTCGACCCCGAGGCCGATCCCAAGCTGCCCGAGGAGGAGCGCGCGAGCTTCTCGCTCAAGCCGATGAACTGCCCGTCGCACCACCTGTTCTTCGAGATGAAGCGCCGGTCGTACCGCGAGCTGCCGCTGCGCCTGCACACCCAGGACGTGCTGCACCGCAACGAGGCCACCGGCGTGCTGTCGGGCCTGACCCGGGTGCGCCAGTTCCAGCAAGACGACGCCCACATCTACCTGATGGAGTCGCAGATCACCGACGAGGTGAAGCGGCTGACCCAGCTGATCGCCAAGGTCTACCAGGCGTTCGGGCTGCAGTTCACGGCCAAGTTCGCGACCCGCCCCGAGAACAAGCTCGGCGACGACGCGCTGTGGGACAAGGCCGAGGCCGCGCTCAAGGCGGCGCTCGAGGAGACCGGCCTGGCCTACGAGCTGAAGCCCGGCGACGGCGCGTTCTACGGCCCGAAGATCGACTTCGACGTCGCCGACTCGATCGGCCGCAAGTGGCAGCTGGGTACGATCCAGCTCGACTACCTGGCGCCCGAGCGCTTCAACCTGGGCTACATCGGCCCCGACAACGCCGAGCACCGCCCGGTGGTCATCCACCGCGCGATCTACGGCTCGTTCGAGCGCTTCATCGGCATCCTGATCGAGCACTTCGCCGGCAACTTCCCGGTGTGGCTGGCGCCGGTGCAGGCGCGGCTCTTGCCGGTGGCCGAGCGCCACCACGCGTGGGCCGAGGAGGTCCAGGCCAAGATGCTGGCGGCCGGCCTGCGGGTCGAGATCGATCGCTCGCACGGCAAGCTGGGCGCGATGATCCGCGACGCGCAGCTGGCCAAGATCCCCTACGCGCTGGTCGTCGGCGACAAGGAGGTCGAGGCGGGTGGCGTGTCGCCGCGCAAGCACGGCACCGGCAAGGAGGCCGACCTCGGCCTGCTGGCGCTCGACGCGTTCCTCGCGCAGATCGGCCGCGAGGCCGAGATCCCGTACTGAGGGATCGCGTGCGGCTCGCGCTGATCGTCGCGATGGTGGTCGTCGGGTGCTCGCACCCGGCGCCCGCACCGAGCGCGCCGCCGGGCGACCCGGTGGTGACCGCGCCGCCGCCGAGCCCGCCGCCCGGCAGCGGCGACGCCTGCCTGGCGTCGCCCGACGTCACGTCCGCCGGTGACGCCTGCACCGCCGACGCCGACTGCGTCGTGACCAACTTCCCCGGCTGCTGCGCGTGCCCGCAGTGCTCGACCGCCGACCCGGTCGCGCGGTCGCGCACCGCCGCCGCCCAGGCCGAGGCCGCGTGCGCCGCCGCGTCGTGCGACGCAAGCATCTGCGCGATCGCCGGCATGTGCCGCCCCGGCGAGACCGCCGCGCACTTCACGCCGCGCTGCTGCGGCGGCGCGTGCGTCGGGGTCCGCGCGCTGCCCCGCGACTGAGCCCCGCCGCGTCGCCGCTCCGCACGGCGTCACAGCGCGAGGAGGTGCTCGTCGCTCCACGGCGGCGCCGGCCGCTCGGTCACCAGCGTGACCGCCGGCGCGACCATCAGCGCGACCAGCGCCACCAGCAGCACGACGTCGCGCGGCCCCACGTTCAACGCCTCCGATACCGCCATCCCCCGCGCGACTCCGACGCGCCCGACGATCCCCATCCGATCGTCAGACGCTCCGGATTGCCGTCCGACGATCCCCATCCGATCGTCAAACGCCCGCCCGACGATCCCCATCCGATCGTCACGGGCCGATCGACACGCATATCCCCGCGACATGTCTCGGACCGATCCGGCCGCGGGGTTGTCGCGTACCATCGGGCGTGCCTCGCCAGAACCTCGCGCGGTGGGGAGCCGCGCTGCTCGTCGTGGCGGCCGCGCCGGCGGTCGCCGAACCCGGGGCCCGCCCCGACCGCCGCCCGGTCGGCTTCACGGTCGCGGTCGGCGCCGGCGTCAACGTCGACACGCCGTTCGTCGAGGTCCAGCTCGGCCGGCGGTTCCGCTGCGCGCCGCACCTCGAGGCGTACGTCGACTACAGCTACGATCGCCCGATCTCGGCGTTCGCGTTCCACACGCTCGGCGTGGGCGTGCGCACCCGGATCGGCGGCGTCGGGCCGGTCGAGGTGTTCCACCAGGCGACCGCGGCGCTGGCGGTGTCGGAGGCGGGCCGCGGGCCGGTGCAGGATCGCGACCTCGGGCAGCGGCTGCTCGGCGCGATCCTCACCCAGGGCGTCGGCGCGGCGACGACGCTGCCCGGCCGATGGACCGTCGCGCTGACGCTCACCACCGGCACGCCGGTGTGGCTGCGGCCCAGCCTCGACGTGCAGAGGACCTTCTGATGCGCGCCGCGCTCGCCGCGCTGGCGCTGGCGACCACCGCGTGCACCGGCACGATGGAGGAGTTCTTCGCCGCCGACGTGGTCGACTTCGACTACGACGTGGCCTACGTCGACGGCAGCACCAACCCGCGGCAGATGCTCGACCTGTACCTGCCGCGCGGCGTGACCGGCTACCCGACGGTGGTGTTCGTCCACGGCGGCTACTGGATCGGCCAGGACAAGCGGTACTTCCAGCCGGTGGTCGGGCTGTACGGCAACGTCGGGCTGGCGCTGGCGCGCCGCGGGATCGGCGCGGCGGTGATCAACTACCGCCTGGTCCCCGACGTGACGCTGGCCGACGAGCTGGCCGACGTCGCCCGCGCGGTCGCGTGGGTGCAAGGCCACATCGGCGCCCGCGGCGGCGATCCCACCCGGCTGGTGCTGGCCGGCCACTCCGCCGGCGGCCACATGACCGCGCTGCTGGGGTTCGACGACGCGCGCCTGGCCGCGGCCGGCGTCGACCTCGCCGGGGTCCGCGGCTACGCGCCGCTGTCGCCGATCCTCGACGTCGAGGACATGGCGGCGCACCCGCCGCCCGAGCCGGCCGACTTCAACCGCACGGTCACCGCGCGGGTGTTCGGCGCCGCGCTGGCCGTCGACTCGCCGCGCACGTACTTCCGCGCCGACGTCGCGCCGATGCTGATCGCCATGGGCGACCACGACGAGGCGTTCCTGGTGCAGCAGCTCCCGGCCGCGGTCGCCGAGCTCACGGCGCTGGGCGCGCCGGTCGAGTTCCACACCCTGCCCGACCACGGCCACGCCGACGTCGTCCTCGACTTCGACACCGATCACGACGCGGTCACGCCGCTGCTGGCGCCGTTCGTCCTCGACGTCACCCGCTGAGCCGCGGGGCGTCAGCGCTCGGCCCGCGCCCGACGGCGCGCCGCCTCACGTCAGGGCCAGCGGCGCGCCCAGCGCCTGCTGCACGACGGCGCGCAGGTCGGCGAGCGCGACCGGCTTGGGCAGGAACCACTGCCGCGCGTCCAGCTCGGCGAGCTCGAGCGCGTCCTCGGGGTAGCCGCTGACGAAGATGATCGGCAGGTCGGGGCGCTGCCGCCGCGCCGCTCGCCCCAGCGCGACGCCGTCGATGCCGGCGCCCAGCACGACGTCGGTGATCAGCAGATCGAACGCCGTCGCGTCGAGCAGCGCCAGCGCCTCGTCGGCCGCGGCGGCCTCGACGACGTGGTAGCGATCGCGGGTCAGGAGCCGCGCCAGCACCCGGCGGACCTCGGGCTCGTCGTCGACGATGAGCACCCGGCGCGCCGGCGCGCTCGGCGCGAGCTGCGCCGGCGTCACCGGCGCGGTCCGCGGGAACCGCAGGCGCACCGCGGTGCCGTGGCCGTGCGCGCTGGCCAGCACGACGTGGCCCCCGCACTGCTGCACGAACCCGTAGACCGCGCTCAGGCCCATCCCGCGGGCGGCGGCCTTGGTCGTGAAGAACGGCTCGAAGGCGTGGCGCATCACCTCCGGCGACATGCCCGGGCCGTCGTCGGCCACCTCGACCTCGACGTGATCGGTCAGGCGCGCCGCGAGCCGTGGATCGACGTCGGCCTGGGGCACGTTGCGCGTGGTCAGGCGCACCGTGCCGTCGTGCGGGCGCGCGTCGCGCGCGTTGCCGAGCAGGTTGCGCAGCGCGCTGGCCAGCTCGCCGCGATCGGCCAGGCACGGCCAGGGCTCCGGCGCGAGCACGACCGCGAGCCGACCGGGCGGCGCCGCGTCGCGGGCCACCGCCGCGACGACCTCGTTGATGCCGATCGCCTCGAGCTTGAGCGGCTGGCGCTGCGCGAACGCCAGCAGCTGGCGGGTGAGCGATCGTCGTCGGCGGCAGCAGCGGCGCGGTCGCGGGCGCCGCCGCGGCCCAGGCGTAGAAGGCGTCCACCACGGCCGGGACCGCCGCGGTGATCGCGGGCGCCGCCGCCCGCAGCGTGGCCTGGACGGCGGCGTCGAGCTCGACGAACGCACGGCGCTGCTCGACCTCGTCGTGGTCGACGCGCAGCCGCGCCACCGGCCCGGCGTGCGCCGCCGCGGCCCGGCCGTGCGCGGCGGGCGCCGCGGCGTCACCCGCGACGCCGACGCTGCCATCGGCGGCCGCGCGCTGCAGCGCCTCGACGGTGGTGATGCCGTACGCGTCGAGGACCAGCGTCGCCTCGAGCAGCGTGCGGCGCAGCAGCGCGTCGACGACGGCCACCGCCTCGGCCGCCGTGGCCGTGCACGCGAAGGCGTGGTCGACGTGGTCGGCGACCCAGTGCGCGAAGGTCGCCAGGTACCACGACGGCGGGAGCTGGACCCGATGGTGGACCATCCCGACCCGGACGCAGCGCCGCACCTGCGCCCAGTCGAGCGCGTCGCCGATCAGGCTGGCGAGGTACGCGCGCTGCGCGCGCTTGAGCCGCGCCACCAGCTCGGGCGAGGCCAGCCACGCGCGGGTCGCGTCGCACGCGCCCATCCGCTCGTAGAGGCGCTCGACGAAGGCCGGCGCCGTCGCGATCGCGCTCGGCGCCAGCTGGCGTAGCCGCGCGCTGGCGGCCGCGTCGTAACCGAGCAGCTCGCACCGCTGCGCGAGCGTCGCCGGGGTGAGCCCGAGCGCCGCGATCGTCTGGTCGACCTGCGCGTCGAAGGCGACATCCATGCCCACGATTCTACGCGCCCCGCGCCGCGACGGGACGCCGGGTCCCGCGCAGTTGTCGCGCGCCCCGCGCAGTTGTCACGAGGCGCCGATCAGCCGATCGCGCCGTGCAGGAACCAGCGGCGCGGGCCGGGATCGTGGAACAGCCACAGGCAGTCGCCGCGGCGGATCTCGGCGAAGTGGTACTCGCGGTAGGTGCCGGGGCCGCCGGCGCCGTCGCTGCTGGTGTCGCCGCCGCTGCCGTTGCCGCCGGCCCACCAGCCGCCGCTGACGACGTAGGGGCCGACGATGTTGGTGACGGTGCCGTGCTCGAGGCCCGACAGCACCCAGCCGTCGTCGCGCACCCGCGGCGACTGCGGCGGCAACAGCCGCGGGCGCACCAGCACCCGGCGCACCAGCACGATCGGCTGATCGCGGCGCGGCCGCGGCGCGACCATGCGATCGATCCGCGCCCAGCCGTACTGGTGCTCGGGCAGGTGGCCGTCGCACAAGACCGGCCGCACCACCGCGTCGTCGCCCAGCTCGGCGCGCAGCCGGGCCAGCGCCGCCTCGGCCGCGCGCAGATCGCGGCGCGGCTGCTCGGCGAACAGCGCCAGCTGCTCGCGGGTCGCGGCGACGTCGTCGGCCCACACCCGGATCGCCACCACGCCCGCGGCCGGCGGCTGGTGCTCGAGGCGCAGGCGCACTAGCCCGAGCAGCGCGCGGGCGTCGAGCGTCGGCGCCGCCGGCTTGATGCAGTCGACGCGGCGCTCGTGGTGGCCGACCGCGCGCTGCAGGTTCCACTCGATCGACAGCGCCACCAGCGCGCGCCGCCGCGCCGCCAGCCGCGCCAGCAGGCGATCGAGCGCGGCCTTGGTCGCGAACACCAGCCGCTCGGCGTCGACCTCGGCGTCGTCGAGGAAGACCCGCTCGTCGAGCGCCTCGGGCGGCGGCTCGGGCGCCAGCGGATCCCAGCCCTCGCCGGTGGCCAGCCGGTACAGCCGGTGGGCCGCCGCGCCGAACCGCTCGAGCACGCCGCCGCCCGGCAACCGCACCATCTGCCCCAGCGTCGTCACGCCCAGCCGTGCCAGCTCGTCGCGCAGCCGCGGCTCGACGCCGACCCGATCGAGCGGCACCGCGCACACCGCGGCCTTCTCGTCGGCGTCGCACGCGAACACCCGCACGATCGACGCCGGCGCAGCGCCGCCGCGCCCGCCGCCGTCGCCGTCGACCAGGCCGCGCCCCAACGCCCGCGCCAGCGCGCAGGTGGCGAAGCGCGAGAAGCCGACCACCACCACGCCGATCAAGCCGAGCGCGGCGACCTCGGCCGCGATCGCCCGCGCCCACGCGGTCGCCGACGGGTAGATGCTGGCCAGCCCGGCGCCGCCCAGCCAGAACGTGCCGAGGTCGAGGTCGTCGCCGCGGGTCACCTCGGGCGTGCAGCCGTGCAGCCGGCGCGCCATCGCGTCGACGCCGGCCGCGATCACCTCGGGCGCGACCACGCCGGCGCGCAGCTCGCCGGCCAGCGCCAGCGCGTGGGCGTAGCGCTGCCCCGGCAAGACGCCGCGCGCCCGCGCCCGCTCGCACGCCCAGCGCACCACGCCCTGCGGCCGATCCTCGTCGACGACCACCGTCGGCTCGGCGCGCCACGCCGGCTCGCGCTGCCACAGGAGCTGCAGCGGCAGCGCCGGCAGCTCGACGCAGGCGATCCGCATCGCGCTACTTCCACCCCGCCGGCGGCACCACCGCCACCGGCTGGCTCCAGCCCGGCCCGCGGCGCTTGTCCTTGAGCGCGCGCACCGCGACCCGGAAGCCGCCGCCGCGCACCCGCTCGCGCACCGCCTCGGCGCGCAGCGACACGATCGATCCCAGCGACGCCGCGTCGCGCGGCCGCTCGGTGATCGCCACCAGCGCCGCGTCGTGGCGCTGCGCCAGGCTGACCAGCCGCCCCTGCGCCGCCATCGGCAGCTCGCCGGTCGCGCCCAGCTCGAGCAGCACCAGCCCGAAGCTGCCCGAGCGCAAGAGCGTGTCGGCGGCGCGCGCCAGCGTGATCGCGTCGCGGGTGCGCACCACCACCAGCGCCTCGAGATCGACGCCGCTGGCCGCGAGGTCGGGCGGGAAGAAGCTCGAGCCCGGCAAGACGATCCACGCGCACGGCTCGCCGCGCAGCTGCGCCTCGAGCACCAGCGCGGTGGCCGCGGTGAGCGACGCCACCGCGCCGACGCCCGACAGCTCGGTCAGCCGCCCGGCCAGATCATCGAGCTGCCAGCACGGCCCCGCCACCTCGGCGCGCGCCCGCGCGTCGTCGAGCGACAGCACCCGCGCGCCGGCGGCCGCGGTCGAACGCGCGCGCGCGCGATCGACGAACTCCTTGGCGTCCAGCAGGCGGCTCATGATGGTCGTGCACGATCGAGACTGATCATACGTTCAGTCATCGCATGCGCCCCTGTCAACGTCGTTCCCGACGCGCGCCCGCGGCGCTCGTGCAAGCGCGCGCCGCGCCTTCACTCCGGACGCGATCCCGGTGCGGGATTCTCCGACGCTGCGACGACGTGTTCGCCGGATTTCGCCACGCGCGCGACACCCGCCGCCCGCGCGACACCGCACGCTGCCTCGCGCCGCGCCCGATCGCCGCGGCACGCCGGTTGCTGTCCCCACCGCGATGCCTGCGATGATCTCGATGATGCGGATCGCTGCCCTGTCCTCGCTCGTGGTGATCGCCGCCTGCGGCGGTGGCGGTGACGACGGCGCGCTGCCGGTCGACGCCGGCGCCGACGCCGCGGCGCCGTGCACCCCGACGCCCGGCGCGCCCGCCGAGCGCGTCACCACCACCAGCGGCGTGGTCCGCGGCGCCACCGACGGCGCGACCTGGACCTGGAAGCGCATCCCGTACGCCGCGCCGCCGATCGGCGACCTGCGCCTGCGCGCGCCGCTGCCGGCGCCGTGCGCGGCCGACGAGCTCGACGCCACGCAGCTCGGCCCGCGCTGCCCGCAGCTCGACGACGGCGGCGCGTTCCTCGGCGCCGAGGACTGCCTGCACCTCAACGTGTGGGCGCCGGCCAGCGCGCCCGCGACGCCACGCCCGGTGATGGTGTGGATCCACGGCGGCGGCAACGCGGTCGGCACCGCGGTCGATCCGCTCTACGACGGCCGCCGCCTCGCCGAGGCCGGCGACGTCGTCGTCGTGACGATCAACTACCGCCTCGCGCAGCTGGGCTTCCTGGCCGACGCGGCGCTGGCCACCTCCGGCGGCGCGGTCGGCAACTACGGCACGCTCGATCAGCTCGAGGCGCTGCGCTGGGTCCACGCCAACATCGCCGCGTTCGGCGGCGACCCCGCCAACGTGATGGTGTTCGGCGAGTCGGCCGGCGGTCGCAACACCTGCACGCTGCTCGCGGTGCCGGCCGCCGCCGGGCTGTTCCACCGCGCGCTGATCGAGAGCGGCGCCTGCAAGTTCATCGACACCCGGGCCGAGGCCCAGACCACCGCCGACGCGGTCGCGACCGCGCTCGGCTGCACCGGCGATCGCGCGGCGTGCTTCCGCGCCGCCACCGCCGAGGCGCTGATCCGCGCCAACGCCCAGCCGGTCGGCGCGCTCGCCGCGTCGGCCTACGGCTCGGTGATCGACGGCGTGACGCTGACCGAGCAGCCCGAGGCGGCGATCCGCGCCGGCCGCCACCACGCGATGCCGATCGCGATCGGCGCCAACGCCGACGAGACCGGCCGCGAAGCCCCGGCGATGTTGACCGAGGCGCAGTACGCGACGCTGGTGCGCTCGCAGCTCGGGCCGGTCGCCGACGCGGCGTTGCAGCAGTACCCGGCCAGCGCCTACCCGTCGCCGCGCGCCGCCTACGTCCGGCTCACCACCGACGCGCGGTTCGTCTGTCCGTCGCGCGAGATCGCCGCCGGCGCGGCCGCCGCGCAGACCGCGCCGGTGTTCCGCTACTTCTTCCAGTACCGCGTGACACCGATCGGCGCGGTCCACGGCCTCGACGTGCCGTTCGTGTTCGGCACGTTCGGCGCGATCATCACGCCGAGCGGCACGCCGTACCAGCCGACCGCCGCCGACCTGGCGCTGTCGGCGGCGATCCAGGGCTACTGGACCCGCTTCGCGCGGGGCGGTGATCCCGGCGGCACGCCGGCGTGGCCGGCCTACGGCGCCACCGATCCGACGCTGGTGCTCGACGGCACGATCACGACGACCGCCGGCATCCGCACCGCCGACTGCGACTTCTGGAAGCCGTACTACCTGTCGCGGTGAGCGCGGCGATCGCCGGGCGCGCTACGCTGCCGCCATGTCCTCGCCTCGCCGCCACGCCGCGTTCCTGCGCGGCGTCTACCCGACCAACTGCGCGATGCCGGCGCTGCGCGCGGCGTTCGAGGGCGCCGGGTTCACCGACGTGCGCACCGTGCTGGGCAGCGGCAACGTCGTCTTCACCGCGGCCGGCACGCCGGCGGCGCTGGCGACCCGCGCCGAGGCCGCGATGACCGCCGCGCTCGGGCGCAGCTTCCCGACGATCGTGCGCCCGCTCGACGAGCTGGCCGCGCTGGTCGCGGCCGATCCGTTCGCCGACCTCGCGGTCCCCGCCGACGCCAAGCCGGTCGTGACGTTCCTGCGCGCCGCGCCGCGGCCAGCGCCGCGGCTGCCGATCGATCACGAGGGCGTGTGCGTCGCGCGGCTCGCCGATCGGATCGCGCTCACCCACTACCGCCCGCACCCCAAGGGCCCGGTCTTCATGCAGGTGATCGCGCGCGCGTTCGGCGACGACGTCACGACCCGCACCTGGGCGACGATCGCCAAGGTGGTCGCGGCGGGCGCCGCGGTCAGCGCGCCGGCTGCAGCATCGGCAGCGCGGCGACCTGCGCCGCGATCGCGTCGATGAACGCGCGCACCTGCGGCGCCATGAACTCGCGCTCGAGGTAGACCAGCGACAGCCGGCTGGTGGCGCCGATCACCCGCGGCAGCACCGGCACCAGCGCGCCGCGGGCCACCGGCGCGCGGGCCAGCGGCTCGGGCACCAGCGCGATGCCGAGGCCGGCGACCGCCTGCTCGACCAGCAGGTCGACGTCGTTGGTGCTGAACGCCGGCGCGATCCGCACCTGCCCGCCGCGCCGCAGCGGCCAGTGGGTGGCCGGCGTCGCGCCGCGCGCGAAGCCCGCCAGCAAGCGATGGCGCGCCAGGTCGCCGGCGCTGCGCGGCGTGCCCCGGGCCGCCAGGTAGCCGGGCGCCGCGACCGCGCCCAGCTCGGAGGTGCCGAGGTGGCGCGCGATCAGCCCCGGCTCGAGCGTGGTGGTCGCGCGCAGCGCCACGTCGAAGCCGTCGCGCACCAGGTCGACGTGGGCGGTCGACGCGTGCACCTGCAGCCGCACCGCGGGGTGGGCCCGCGCGAACGCGGTCAGCATCGCCGCCAGCTCGGGCGCGCGGATCGGCGGGATCGACACCCGCAGGTCGCCGCGGATCTCGCCGTCGTTGCGCCGCACGCTGGCCGTCACCGCCGCGACCGCATCGAGCACCTGCCGCGCCTGCCGGTACAGCGCCTCGCCGGCGTCGGTCACGGTCAGGCTGCGCGTGGTCCGGCGCAGCAGCCGCACGCCGAGCCGCCGCTCGAGCCGCGCCAGCCGCCGACTCAGGGTGGCCCGGGGCACGCCCAGCTCGACCGCGGCGCGCGCCAGCGCCCGGGCGTCGACGGCGTGGACGAAGGCCTGCAGCTCGGCGGTCTCGAGGAGTTCGTCCATTTGCATCATTTTGTATCATCTGCGTCGCACTGGTGCACAATTGCGCCAGGCGTCGGGCGCGCCACAGTGGCGGCATGACCGACCGCACCCAGGCCCGCCTGTACTGGATCGCCACCGCGCTCACCACCGCCGCCTTCGCCGTCGGCGGCCTGGTCGACCTCCGCGGCGGCGACGACCTGACCGCGCAGCTCGCGCACCTCGGCTACCCGGCCCACCTGGCGACGCTGCTGGGAGCGTGGAAGCTGCTCGGCGCCGCGGCGATCGCCGCGCCCGGGCTGCCGCGCCTCAAGGAGTGGGCCTACGCCGGCATGCTGTTCGACCTGACCGGCGCCGCGGTCGCCCACGGCGCCGCCGGCGACCCGGCCGCCAAGGTGGTCACGCCGCTGGTGCTGCTCGCGATCGCGCTGGCGTCCTGGGCGCTGCGCCCGGCGAGCCGCCGGCTCGGCGCGGTGCGGCTGCCGACGCTGGCGCCCGCTCCCGCCACCCCCGCCACCGCGGCGCAGCCGAGCTGAGCGATGCGCGCCCTCGCCCTCGCCCTCGCGGCCGCCGCGCTGGCCGCCTGCGCCGATCCGCCGGCGCAGGTCACCGTCGACGGCTACACCGGCGCCGCCGACCTCGGCGCGCTCGACAGCTACGTGATCGCCGGCCCGCGCACCGCGATCGTCGTCGACGGCCAGGGCTCGGTCGACGACGCGATGCAGGTCGTCGCGATGCTGCAGCGCCGCGACCTGATCCCGATCGCGGCCTTCGTCACGCGGATCGATCCGGCCCGCGAGGTCGGCCTGGCGACGCTGCGCCTGGCCTACCCGGAGCTGCCGATCTACGCGCCGCCGGCGCTCGCCGCCGCCGCGCCGCCGCTGACGGCCTACCCCGACGCCACGATCGACGTCGACGGCGCCACCGTCGCGCTCGCGCCGCTGACCAGCGCCACCGGCGAGCCCGCGGTCGCGCTGCGGGTGCCGGCGGCCGACGCCGCGATCATCGGCGACACGCTCGCCGACGACATCTGGCTCGCCGCCCGCGCCGGCTGGCTCGCGACCGATCCGCCAGCCACGCGCTACTACCCGGGCCGCGGCGCGTTCCCGCGGGCCGCAGCGGCGCTCGCGCCCGCGCCGGCCGCGCTGCTGGCGGCTACGGCCGGTCCATCCCCTCGAGGAAGCGATCGTTGCTCTGGCGCTCGACCATCCACGCCGGATACTCGGGCGGCAGCGCGCTGACCGCGTCGAGCGCGGCCACCTCGTCGGCCGCCAGCCGCACCTTGGCCGCGGCCAGGTTGTCGGCGAGCTGCGCGTCGGTGCGGGCGCCGATGATGACGCTCGCCACCTGCGGCTTCTGCAGCAGGTAGGCCAGCGCGATCTGCGCCACCGACACGCCGTGGGCCGCCGCGATCGGCCGCATCGCGTCGACGCACGCGAACGCCCGCGGCTTGTCGACCGGCGGGAAGTCGAACGACGTGCGACGCGCGCCCTCGGGGCCGCGCTCGCCGGCCGCGTACTTGCCCGACAGGAGGCCGCCGGCCAGCGGCGACCACGGCAGGATGCCGAGCCCCTCGTCCTTGCACAGCGGCACCAGCTCGCGCTCGATGTCGCGGCTGGCGATCGTGTAGTAGACCTGCGCCGAGACGAACCGCGGCAGGCCGGCGCGATCGGCGATCGCGAGCGCCTTCATCGCCATCCACGCCGGCAGGTTGCAGAAGCCGACGTAGCGCGCCTTGCCCGCCTTGACGACGTCGGCCAGCGCGTGGACCGTCTCCTCGAGCGGGGTCGCCGGATCGACGCCGTGGATCTGGTACAGGTCGACGTGGTCGGTGCCGAGCCGCGCCAGGCTGGCGTCGATCGCGTCGAGGATGTGGCCGCGCGACAGGCCGGCGTCGTTGACGCCCTTGCCGACGCGCCCGCGCACCTTGGTCGCGATCACCAGATCGCTGCGCCGCACGCCGAGCCGGCGCACCGCCTCGCCGACCAGCCGCTCGCTCTCGCCCTCGTGGTAGACGTCGGCGGTGTCGAGGAAGTTGACGCCGGCGTCGAGCGCCGTGCGCAGCTGGCCGGCGACGGCGTCGATGCCGAGCTTGCCGATCACCTCCCAGAAGCCCTTGCCGCCGTAGGTCATCGTGCCGAGGCACAGTTCGGAGACGTAGAGGCCGGTGCGGCCGAGCCGGTGCATGCGCATGGGCGGCACGATAGCGCCGCGGCGACCGACGCGCAGCGGCGCGGCCCGACGCGCTACCATGGCGGCCCGCGTGTCCCCGCCGTCCGGTCCCAGCGACAGCCTCGATCGCGCCGAGACCATCGACGTCGTCGATCCCGGCGCCGACGCGCTGGCGACGCGGTCGATGCCGCCGGGGGCGCCCGCGCCGGTCGCGCTGCCGGGGACGTTCCCGGTCGTCGACCCCGCCGTCTACGAGCGGGGCGCCGAGCTCGCCCGCGGCGGGATGGGCCGGATCGTCGCCGCCCACGACCTCCGCCACGATCGCCCGGTCGCGCTCAAGGAGCCGCTGTCGACCGACCCCGGCATCGTCGCGCGCTTCCACCGCGAGGCGCTGATCACCGCGCGGCTGCAGCACCCGGCGATCGTCCCGATCTACGAGGCCGGCCAGTGGCCCGACGGCCGCCCGTTCTTCGCGATGCGCCAGGTCGACGGCCGGCCGCTCGATCAGGCGATCGCCGCGCGCGCGACGCTGGCCGAGCGGCTGGCGCTGGTGCCGACCGCGATCGCGGTCGCCGAGGCGGTCGCGTACGCGCACAGCCGCGGCGTCGTCCACCGCGATCTCAAGCCGCACAACGTGCTGGTCGGCGCCTACGGCGAGACCGTCGTGATCGACTGGGGCCTGGCCAAGCGGGTCGGCGTCGCCGAGCCCGGCCTGCACACCGGCGCCAGCGGCGACGCCCCGGCGATGACCCAGGCCGGCGGCGCGATCGGCACGCCGTCGTACATGCCGCCCGAGCAGGCGCGCGGCGAAGAGGTCGACGAGCGCGCCGACGTCTACGCGCTGGGCGCGCTCCTGTACCACCTGCTCGCGGGCCACAGCCCGTACCACGACACCGACGTCCCGGCCCACGCGATGGTCGAGGTGGTGGCGAGCGGGCCGCCGACGCCGATCGCGCTCGAGATCGACGGCGTGCCGGCCGAGCTGGTCGCGATCGTCGACAAGGCGATGGCGCGCGAGCCGGCCGAGCGCTACCGCACCGCGCGCGAGCTGGCCGCCGACCTGCGGCGGTTCAGCGAGGGGCGCCTGGTCGACGCGCACCGCTACCCCGTGCGCACGCTGGTGTGGCGGTGGGCCCGCCGCCACCGCCTGGCGCTATCGACGATCGGCGCGGTCGTGGTCGCGGCGCTGATCGCCGCGGCGATCTACGTGCGCGGCCTGCGCGTCGAGCGCGCCCGCACCGCGGCGCAGCGCCAGGTGGCGATCGCCGAGCGGGGCCGGGCCGAGGCCGCGGCGGCCCGCGCCGAGGGCCAGACCCGCAACCTGCTGGTCGAGCACGGCCGGCAGCACGCCGTCGCCGGCCGCGCGCTCGAGGCGGCGGCGTACCTGGCCCGGGCCTACGCGCTGGGCGACGACAGCCCGCAGGTCCGCGCGCTGCTCGGCGCGGTGATGCCGACCGTCGAGGCGCCGGTGCTGCGCCACGGCGACGACGCCGCCGCCACCGTCGCCGACGTCGCGGTCGACGCCGCCGGCGCGACGGTGGCCACCGTCGGCTGGGACGGCACGCTGCGGCGCTGGGACGCCGCGACCGGCCGCCCGGGCGCGACCGCGCCGCTGGTGAGCCGGGGCGCGCGCGTGGCGTACCTCGCGGGCGACGTGCTGGTGACCACCGACGACCGCGGCGGCGTGACCCGCTGGGGCGCGGACGGCCCCGCGGTGATCGCGACGCTGCCGACGATCGCGCTGACGCTGGCGGTGAGCCGCGATCGCCGGCGGGTCGCGGTCGGCGGCGTCGACGGGACGTTCGTCGTCTGGGACGAGCCCAGCCGGCGGATCGTGCTCGACGTCCGCGCGCCGCGCGGCACCGCGGCGCTCGGGCTCACCGCCGACGGCAGCGCCGTGATCGCGCCGGGCCACCCGGCCGGCGCGTGGTGGCCGATCGCCACCGGTTCGATCGCCGCTGGGCGCGGCGGCGGGCCGCGGCTCGACGGGCGTGGCGTCGCGGTGGCCGACGCCGGGACCGTCGCGGTGATCGGCGAGACCACGGCCACCGTGCTGACGCCCGCGGGCGCGGTCCTCGCGACCCGCACCGGGCCGCGCGCGTTCGAGCTCGTCGCGTGGAGCGATCGCGCGCTGGTGCTGGTCGATGCCAGCCCGCAGCTCGAGCGGTGGGACGACCTGACCGCGGCCGCCCCGACCTGGCGCCGCGATCTGGGCGGCGCCCGCGTGCGCGCCCTGGCGGCGACCGCGACGCTGATCGCGCTGGCCACCGGCGACGGCGCGATCGTCGTGCTCGACGCGGCCACCGGCGCCCTGCTGGCGCGCCTGCGCGGCCACGACGCCGAGGTCTACGGCGTCCGGTTCACCGCCGACGCGCTGATCAGCCACGGCGGCGACGGCGCGGCGCGGATCTGGCCGCTCGCGCAGGTGCTGCCGGCGAGCTGGTCGACCGCCGCCCGGCCGCTGCTGGCGCACGCGCCGACCGGCCCGGGGCTGGCCTGGGCCGACGTCGACGCGATCGCGCTCGCCGACACGCCGGCCGCGCCGCCGCGGCGGATCCCGATCGCCGCGCCGCTCGACGACCTCGCGCTGGGCCCCGACGTCGTCGCCGGGCGCGACGCGACCACCGCGTACGTCTGGGACCGCGCCACCGGCGCGCCGATCGCGCAGCGGTCGATCGCCGGCGGCCCCGGCGCGATCGCGGCGCTGACCGACGGACGGATCGCGCTGGCCGGCCCGACGCTGACGCTGTGGGATCCGCGGGGCGGGCGTCCCGACGTGGTGGTGCCCCTCGACGATCGCGCGATCCGCGCCCGCGCGACCCCCGACGGCGGCGTGCTGATCTCGACCGGCAACCGGCTGGCCCGCCACGACGGCGCCGGCGCGCAGCGCGGCGCGTGGAACGACCACACGTCGTGGGTGACCGCGATCGACGTCACCGCCGCCGGCCAGATCGTCGTCGGCGAGGCCAGCGGAGCGGTGCGCGTGTACCCCGGGCCCGACCAGCCGCCACGCCGGATGATCGGCGCCGACGGCACCGTCACCGCGGTCGCGCTCACCGCCGACGGCACCCGCGCGCTGGCCGGCACCGCCGCGGGCGGCGTGCGGGTCTGGGACGTGGCGTCGGGTCGCGTGGTCGCGGCGTCGCCCGAGCACCGCGGCGCGGTGGTCGCGATCGCCGCCGCCGACCCGGACGTCGCCGTGGTCACCGCCGACGCCCGCGGTGGCTACCGGCGCTGGCGGCTGCCGCTCGAGGCGCGCCCGCCGGCGACGATCACCGCGCTGGTCGAGCGCGGCAGCCCGTTCCGGGTCAGCGACGACGGCCGGCTGGTCGCCGCCGACGGCAGCCCGCGCTGATCCGCG
The DNA here is from genome assembly GCA_016794525.1 of Myxococcales bacterium. Taxonomy (GTDB): domain Bacteria; phylum Myxococcota_A; class Polyangia; order Haliangiales; family Haliangiaceae; genus UBA2376. Next base: position 48,487 of record JAEUJY010000107.1, on the reverse strand, counting down.
GCGCCGCCGGGGCGCGCCGCCAGATTTCTGAGCCTCGGGCCGGTGCGTTCGCAGCCATCCCGCAGGGTTGACCGTGGCACGATGGTTGCTGACTCCCGGCTCGCCGATGCGCCATCTCCCGCTCCTGCTCCTCGCCGTCGCCGCGTGCGACGATCCCGGCGCGACCCCGGACGCGGGCGTCGACGCCGGCGTCGACGCGCTGGTCGGCCAGGGCAGCGAGCCGGTCGGCGACCTCGTGATCAACGAGGTCGCGCCGCGCGGCGCGGGCAGCGACTGGGTCGAGCTCACGAACGTCGGCGCCGCGCCGATCGATCTGTGCGGCTACTTCCTCACCGACGCCGCCGATCGCCTCGACCACTTCCTGCCGCTGGGCGGCGTCATGCCGCCGGCGCCGTGCGCGCCGCTGCTGCTCGACCCCGGCGGCTACCGGGTGATCCAGCTCGACAACACGCCGATCGCCGATCCGATCGATCCGCTGCACGCGCCGTTCACGCTCGACGTCGCCGATCAGCTGCACCTGGTCACGACCGCCGGCGCGATCGCCGACGGCCTGCTGTTCCTGTATCCGCGCGGCCCGGCCGAGCCGGCCGACGTGTCGCTGGCGCGCGTGCCCGACCACGCCGGCCTGTTCTTCGCGGTCGCGCCCACGCCCGGCGCGGCCAACCCGCAGGAGCTGCCGTGATCCGCTGCCGCGCGCCGCGCGCGCTCGCCTTGACCGCCGCGCTGGCCGTGCTGGCGGTCGCCTGCGACGACGCGCCGACCTGCGAGCTCGCGGTCGGCGCGCACCAGGACGCGATCGCCCGGGTCGGCTGCCCCGGCGACTTCGCCGCCCAGGCCACGACCAAGGACGACTCGGTCTTCGCCCGCACCGAGACCATCCTGGTCATCATCGATCGCGAGGACGGCGACGCGCTGCACTTCATCGACTCGACCAAGTACGCGCTGCACTACCAGTACGCCAGCGAGCACCTGAACCTCGCCGGCAAGACCGCGGTCGGCACCCTCGCCGACTTCAACATCCTCAACTACCGCCGCCCCAACCGCCGCTTCATCCTCGGCAAGCTGGTGCGCTACGTCGATCAGCAGCTGCTCACCTACGAGCTGGCCGCCGGCGACACCGCCGACGCCGCCATGATCGTCGGCGCGTTCGAGCGCGTGCGCGGCGCGATCTTCGACGGCGACGAGCTGCGCTACCGCGCGGTGTCGGCCGAGCAGGAGCGCCTCCTGCCCGAGCTGCGGGCGCGCATCCCGACGATCGCGACCGACGAGGTGTTCCGCGGCCAGATCTACCAGCCGCTCAACCCCGGCACCGCCTACGGCGTGCTGCGGTTCCGCAAGACCGCCGCGCTCGACGGCGTGCCGCTGGCGCCGACCGATCTGGTCGTGCTCGACCGCGTGCCCAACGACGTCGCGATGGTCGCCGGCATCATCACCGCCGAGTTCCAGACCCCGCTGGCCCACGTCGCGGTGCTGGCCCAGACCCGCGGCACGCCCAACATGGGCCTGCGCGACGCCTGGGACGATCCGCGGCTGCGCGGCTTCGCCGACCAGCTGGTCAAGCTCGAGGTCGGCCCCCAGGACTTCACGATCAGCGCCGGCGATCCCGCCGAGGCGCAGGCCTACTGGGACTCGCTGCGCCCGGCCACGCCGCAGGTGCCGCGCCACGACTCGGTCACGCTGCCGCTGTTCGACGTCACCCGCACCACCGTCGCCAACGTCATCACGATCGGCGCCAAGGCCGCCAACCTCGGCGAGATGTACACCGTCGGCGTCGGCACCGGCCACGCGCTGCCGCTGCCCGATCGGCCGCTGGCGATCCCGTTCGCGCACTACGCCCGCCACCTCACCAGCAGCGGCGTCGAGCCGCTGATCGCCGCGCTGATCGCCGACTACCAGGCCGGCACCGTCGATCAGGGCGAGCTCGAGCAGCGGCTGTTCGCGATCCGCTGGCAGATCTACACCGCGCCGATCGACCCGGCGCTGCTCGCCCAGGTGACGACGCTCGGCCGCGCCCGCTGGGCCGACACCACCAAGATCCGGTTCCGCTCGTCGACCAACGTCGAGGATCTCGCCGAGTTCACCGGCGCCGGCCTCTACACCTCGGTCGGCGTGCGCCTGGGCGACGGCGACGCCGCGCTCGGCAACGCGATCAAGACGGTGTGGTCGTCGGTGTGGAACCCGCAGGCGTTCGTCGAGCGCGAGTTCTACCGCGTCGATCAGCGCGAGGTGCGCATGGGCGTGCTGGTCCACCCGGCGCAGGAGGACGAGCTGGCCAACGGCGTCGCGCTGACCCTCAACCAGTTCTCCGATCTGCGCCCGGCGTTCTACATCAACAGCCAGCTCGGCGACGTGTCGGTCACCAACCCGACCGGCGACGCCACGCCCGAGCAGATCCTCTACTACACCTGGTACGAGGAGCCGGAGTACGAGGTCATCACCCGCTCGTCCTTGATGCCGTGGGCGCAGGACTGGCCGGTCGCCAACGCGATCCTCACCGACGCCGAGCTCGACGAGCTGGCCGGCTACCTCACCGACATCTCGACCCGCATCCGCGTGCGCTACCCGGGCTCGGCCGCCGACGTCGAGTGGAAGCTGATGCCCGACCGCTCGATCCTGATCAAGCAGGCCCGCCCGTTCCGGCAACGCACCGCGCCGATGTAGCGGGCCGTGCAGCGACGGTAGGCCACCTCACAGCCGCAGCACCCACGTGTACGCCGGCTGCGCAGGGCGCCCGTGTCCGCGTTGCACAGCACACGCGCCGCTTGCGTCGTCTCGCGCAGTTGCTGCGGGCACGCGCGTTGCTCATGCGATCAGGCAGGAGGTACCCATGCGTCTCTTCGCCCTCGCTTCGTTCCTCGGCCTCGCGCTCGTCGGTTGCACCGGCACCGACGTCGGCAGCTCGTCGCAGTCGATCGCCTGCTACCAGACCGCGACCGGCGTCTTGTGCGCGCCCACCAGCGACGTCTCCGGCGCGCCGGCCGACGTCGACGGCGACGGCCAGGTCGACAGCTTCGTGTGCGGCGACACCGCCAGCGCGTCGGACAGCGCGTCGGACTCGACCAACGAGTCGGGCGGCGACGACGGCGACGGCCACCACAGCGGCGGCGGCGACGACGACGGCAACGACAACCCGCTGTCCGACTCGGACGACGCCGACAGCGACTCCGACTCCAACGCCGACTGCGCCCACCACGACTCGCAGTCGGACTCGCCGTCCGACTCGGACTCGACCGTCGACTCGGCCGACAGCGCCGGCGACGACTCGGTGTCCGACGGCGACGGCGACGGCACCGCCGACGGCCTCGACTGCGACTGCGCGCCGCCGGCCGATCCGCCGCCCGCGCCCCCGCCCACCGACCCGACGACCCCGGTCTGACGTGCGACGCTGGGCGGTCGTCGCTGCGCTCGCGCTGGCCGCGTGCGGCTCCGAGGCCGCGCCGGCCGGCGTGGCGCGCTCGCGCGACGAACTGTTCGGCGAGCGGGTCATCCCCCGCTTCGAGCTCGAGCTCGACGACGCGGCCCGGGCGGCGCTGGCCGCCCACCCCAAGGAGTGGGTGCGCGCGACCTTCCGCTACGCCGGCGTCACCTACGCCGACGTCGGCGTGCGCTGGAAGGGCAACCGCTCGCGCCAGGGCCTGGCCGGCAAGCCGTCGTGGAAGATCCGCTTCGACAAGTTCGTCAAGAAGCAGCGCTTCCTCGGCGTCAAGGAGCTGGTCCTCAACAACCTCGTCGAGGATCCGACCGCGGTGCGCGAGGCGCTGGGGTACCGCCTGCACCGCGACCTCGGCGTCGCCGCGCCGCGCACCGGCTGGGCCCAGCTGGTGGTCGACGGCCAGGACTTCGGCATGTACCTCGACCTCGAGGCCATCGGCGGCGATCTGCTCGAGCGCGCGTACGGCGACGACGAGGGCACGCTGTACGAGGGCGAGTTCGGCTGCGACCTGTACCCCGACGACGCGCCGCGCTTCGAGCAGGACGGCGGCGACGATCAGGGCCACGCCGATCTGATCGCGCTGGCGACCCTGGCCGAGCGCGACCCGGCGCGGCTGTGGGCCGCCGACGGGCCGCTCGATCGCGCGCGGGTCGCGGCCTACCTGGCGGTGTCGGCGGTGATCGGCGACTTCGACGGCTACCGCCACGCCCACAACTACCGGCTGCACCACGACCGCACGACCGATCGCTGGTCGCTCTTGCCGTGGGGCCTGGACCGCACGTTCCGCCAGCACCTCGACCTGACCGACTCCGGCGGGCGGCTGGCCACCGCGTGCTTCGCCGACGCCGGCTGCCGCGCCGCGTACGCGGCGGCGGTGGCGCGCGCCGCCGATCGGCTCGAGGCGCTGGTCGCCGATCGCACGCTCGAGCGCTGGTTCGTGATGGTCGACGCCGCCGGGCGCGCCGATCCGCGCCGTCCGGCCGACGCCGCCGAGGTCAAGCAAGCCCGCGCCGCGCTGCGCCGCTTCGTCCGCGAGCGTCCGGCCGAGGTGCGCGCCCAGCTGCCGTGCCTGGGCGCGACGCCGCCGGCCAGCTGCCCGACCGCGCCGCCGGTGGCGTGCGACGCGGTGGCGATCGGCGAGGTCGGCTTCGAGCTGTGCGCGCCGGCGCTGACCTGGCCCGAGGCCGAGGCCGCGTGCGTCGCGCGCGGCCGCCACCTGGCGCGCGTCGACGACGAGGCCCAGGCCGTCGCGCTGGCCGCCGCCGCCAAGGCCCGCGGCAACGATCGCTACTGGATCGGCCTGAGCGATCGCGGCGCCGAGGGCGCGTGGGCCTGGGCCGACGGTCAGCCCGCGACCTTCACCCGGTTCGGCAAGGGCCAGCCCGACGACTTCGCCTGCGGCGAGGACTGCGTCGGGCTCAGGCCCAAGGACGGCAAGTGGGGCGACGCCCACTGCATGCAGCGGCGCCCGTTCGTGTGTCGCTGAGGCGCGAGATAGGCTCGCTCGGCGAACCGCGTGGACCGCGTGGCCCCACCGAGACAGCCTCGCTGGCGCTCGGCTAGCGGCAGATCAGGTTGTTGCCGAAGCCGGTCGGCCGGCCGATGTCGAGCGGCGTCGTCGTGGTCTCGACGCCGTCCTTCCAGATCCGGATGCCGCTGGCGCCCATCGTGCCGTCGGCGGCCACGACGTAGCCATCGCCGCACGCGGCGACGTCGTCGATCTGCTGGCCGTCCTTGGACGCGACCGGCGCCGGCACGCCGGTCGCCGGATCGAGCGCCCGGAGCTTGCCGAACTGCGACGAGAAGTCGGGCGCGAAGCCGGTCACCGACACCCAGATCGCCGAGCCGTCGGCCGGCACGTCGACGTGGTTGGCCAGCCCGCCGAGCGCGGCGTTGGTCACCAGGCAGCTGGTCGCGTGGGCGCCGGTCGCGCCGACCCGCGCCAGGCAGCCCGTCGTGAAGTCGTTGAACGACGGCGCCGTGCCGATCACCAGGTCGCCGCCCGGCATCCGCGCGAACAGGCCGACCGGGTTGGTGGCGGGCAGCCGCACGGTGGTGGCGACCGTGTCGGTGGCGGTGTCGATCACCGCGACCAGGCCGTCGCCGCGCGGCGCGAAGTTCTCGTCGAGCAGGCCGCACGCGACGAACACCTGCGCGCCGATCGCGTAGGCCGACACGCAGTCGGGCTTGCCGTCGGGATCGCCGGCGATCGCGACGGTGCGGGTCGCGCGGGTGGCGCGATCGATCACCACCACGCCGGCGGTGCCGAGCGCCGGAACGTACAGCGTGCCGCCGACCGCGGCGACGTCCTGCGGGTTCGAACCGCCGCCGGTGCCGTACTGGTCGATCAGCGCCAGCGGCGCGCCGCCCAGCACCGTGACGTTCTCGCCGCTGTCGCGGTTGACGATCATCACCTCGTCGCCGATCTGGCGCAGGAACGGATCGCCGCCGGCGACGCCGGCCAGCGCGTTGGTGTGCACCGTCCGGGTCGCCACGTCGATGGCGGTGAAGACGCCGGTGGTGGCGAAGTCGCCCGACACCGCGTAGGCGACGGGCCCGGCCACGCCGGCGTCCGGCGTCGGCTCGTCGTCGCCGCTGTTGTTGTCGCCGCACCCGATGGCGCCCAGCCCCAGCCCTACCGTGATCGCGATCGCACTCGTGCTCAGTCGTTGCATGTGTCACCCCACGTGACGCGGGGCCAACGACCGCGCATGCGGCCCTTGCACCCCGAAGGTTGTGCGAAGGGCCGGTCTCCTGACTCCCGATTCGTCCTACTGGCGGCGCCTTCCCGGTCTCCCGGTGGCAAGCAGTGCCGCGTTCGTCCTCGGTCACAGTAGCGGGGGCTGCGCCGGATTCGCACCGGCTTCCCGTCACCCATCGCGTGGTTTGGTCGCTTGCTTCGCTAGCGCACTCCTTGCGCGCCCTCTGTACCGAGCAGCGCCACGGCTGTCAACGTCGGTCAGGAACCGTCAGCGGTGCGACACCAAGAACTCGCGACGCTGCCTCACGGCCTGATACACCTCCCGGGCCCGCGCCTGCGGGCGCCAAGGAGTCGTTCATGCGCCTTGTTCCAGTCCTCGCGCTCGCGCTGATCGCCAGCGCCTGCGCCGCCGAGACCGACGAGCGGCCGGCCGAGTTTGCCTACATCGTCAAGGCGATCCTGGCGCCGTCGTGCGCCACCGCCACCTGCCACAGCGCGCGCACGCAGCGCGAGGGCGTCGACCTGTCGAGCGTCGAGGCAGCCCAGGAGACCTTCGACAGCCGCCCGTTCGCCCCGCAGACCGGCGAGCCCAACGACTCCGAGCTGCTGTTCATCTTGCGCACCAGCGGCGAGAAGCGGATGCCGGTCGACGGCCCGCTGCCCGACGCCGACATCGCGCTGATCGAGCAGTGGATCATCGCGGGAGCGCCCCGATGAAGCGCGCCCTCCTGATCGCCCTGGCGATCGCGGCCACCGCCGGGATCGCCCACGCCTACCCGCAGTACCAGCTGTCGCGCGAGCAGACCTGCGGCGCCTGCCACCTGTCGCCCACCGGCGGCGGCCTGCTCAACGACAACGGCGAGCTCACCGACGAGGACGACGCCAAGTGGGGCGGCGATCCGACGTTCCTGCACGGCGCCAAGGAGCTGCCCGAGTGGCTGCACCTCGGCGGTGACGCGCGCGCCGCGGCCGGCGTCAGCAACCCCGGCGGCGGCTTCGGCCCGGCGGCGTTCCCGATGCAGATCGAGGGGCACGTCCAGGCCGATCGCGGCCCGGTGAGCGTGGTCGCCGATCTCGGCTTCACGATCCCCAACGAGGACTCGCCGATCACGGTGCTGTGGTCGCGCAACCACTACGTCGAGTGGCACCAGCAGGAGTCCGGCGAGGGCCTCTACGCGCGCGCCGGTCGGTTCATGCCGACCTACGGCCTGCGCCTGGCCGAGCACACCGCGTACACCCGGCGCTTCGGCGGCACGCCGCTGTTCAGCGAGGCCTACGGCGCGTCGGTCGGCTGGGTCACGCCGGGCGCCGAGCTGCACGTCACCGGCTTCGTCCACGACCGCTGGCAGGACAGCATCGAGGACGGCGACGGCGCCGCGCTGTACGCCGAGAAGCGCTTCGGCAAGATCTCGGTCGGCGCCGAGGGCCGCTACGCCAACGGCGCCGAGGACGTCCGCACCCAGGGCGGCGCGACCGCCAAGCTGTGGCTCGACGGGCCCGAGGTGCTGCTGTCGGCCGAGGCCCAGGTGGTGCACCAGAAGTTCGACGCCGGCGGCAAGCGCAACCAGGCGGTCGCGTACCTGCTGGCGTCGTGGTTCTTCGCGCACAGCTACTTCCTCGACGTCGGCCTCGGCCACTACGACGAGGACGTCAAGGTGCCCGACGTCGACCGCGACACCGTCGAGGTGAACCTGCACTGGTTCCCCAAGACGCACATGGAGCTGGTGCTGATGGGCCGGCTGCAGATGATCGCGCTGGGCAAGGGCGGCGACAACGCCAGCTACGGGCTGGTGCAGTTCCACTACCGCATGTGAGGCCTGCGACCACGGGTCGCGGCGCGGTCAACGGTGGCGAGGATCACGGCGGTGCCCACGGCGCCGCCGGGCCGCTATAGTCGCGGCTCGCGAAAGGCAGTACCCATGAAGTTGATCCTCGCGCTCGGCCTGTGCGCCGCGCTCACCCTGACCGCGTGTGGCGAGCACGGCGAGCCGACCGGCTCGGTGTGCCCGCCGACCCAGACGCTCACGTACGTGAACTTCGGCAAGTCGTTCATGGACACCTACTGCGTCGACTGCCACTCGAGCACCAAGACCGGCGCCGCCCGCCACGGCGCGCCCGCGTTCCACGACTACGACACCGTCGAGGGCGTGCGCCAGACCATCGAGCACATCGACGAGCAGGCCGCGGCCGGGCCCAACGCGGTCAACACGATCATGCCCGAGGACGCGCCGAAGCCGACCGAGGCCGAGCGCCGCCAGCTCGGCGAGTGGCTCGCCTGCGGCGCGCCGTAGGCCGCGACGCAAGCGGCATCACCGCTCCGGGGTGATTGCGGCGGGGTGGACGCCGGGCGCACCATGGTCGCTTCACCTGCCGGGGGGCGGCCATGGACAGCCGACACGACGACGACGACGACGAGTACCTGCCGCCGCCGTCGGAGCGGTCGAGCGCCAAGCGCACCAGCCGCAGCACCCCGTCGCGGCCACGCCGCGGCGCAGCGCCGCCCGCGCCGACCGGCTTCGGTGTGCCCGAGATGCTGGACAACCTCGACGAGCCCGCCAAGCGCCAGGCCCGGCGCCCCGCGAGCCCCGTCCTCGGCAACCCCGCGATGGTGCGGTGGCTGGACGGCGACGAGCCGGCGCGCAGCAACCGCGACGACTACGACGCCGGGCGCCTGACACCGCCGGTCGACGATGAGGACGGCGCGGAGCGCCCCAAGCGCGCCTTGCATGACGACGACGGCGACGACGACGACGACGGGGCCGCCGCCGCGGCGGCGGCGCGGCGCTACCAGATGACCCGCGACGTCAGCGGGTCCGAGAGCCCGCGGTCGGACGGCGAGGCCTCCGAGGTCGAGCAGCCGTCGAAGCGAAAGAAGGGCAAGAAGGGCGCCGAGCCACCGCCAATGCCGACCGAGCCGGTGCAGAAGCACTCGGCCAGCTCGACGCGCAAGCGCCTGAAGGAGTTCATGGAGCGCAACCGTGCGCTCCCGGGCGTGGGCCAAGCCGGCCCGGAAGACAAGCCGATCAAGGTCGCGGTGTCGGGACGCTTCTACTTGATCAAGCCGATGGCCCACACCAAGGATGCGATCGGCGGCCCGCTCAAGGCGGGTGAGGAGCACACGCGGCGTGACGGCAAAGGCCGCTCGTACGCCCACATCGCCAAGAGCCTCGATGCCGCCTGCGCGCGTCTGCATGTCGAGCCGGCGGCGATGAACCAGTGCGTGCGCCGCCTCCTCGACGCCCAGCACACGACGCTGGCCGAGCTCCAGGCCACGGTGCCGACCCTCGACGCCGCCGCCCACGCGCTGATCTGCGAGCTGGCGATGGTGCTGCTGATCGACAGCGCGCGCGCCGGCCACGCCCATCTGCTCATCCGCGACGTCGCGCTCGGGCCTGGCACGTTCCAGGAGCGCTTCGGCAACGGCACCAAGGGCGTGTTTCCCACCTACGTGGGCGCGTGGAAGCAGGAGCTCCACAAGGTGGGCGGCTCGCAGAAGCTGCAGGCGCACACCAAGGCGGTGCACGACGCGCGCGTGGCGGCCGGCCCGGGCGCAGGTGGCGACGCGGCGCCCAGCACCTACGTCGCGAAGCCGATGATGGGCCCCGGGGACGACGAGGTCGAGAGCGACGAGCTGATCATCGAGCTGTCGGGCAGCGGCGGTGGTGGTGGTCCCTCGTCGTCGAGCGGCGGCGGCGACGACGAGTAGGCCGCCGCGTGATCACCGCGCGACGCGCTCGACGGCGCCGGCCGGGAGCCATCCCGACAGCGTGCCGGCGAGGTGCACCCGCACCCAGTCGCCGCGGCGCTCGCCGATCGTGAGCTCGGTGCCGGCCGGCAGCGGCGTCGCGCGCGCCACCGGCGCCACCGCGCTGTCGGCGGTGCGCAGCTCGGCGGCCTGCATCACGACCGCGTCGCTGGCGCGGCGATCCTCGACGACCAGCGAGATCGTCATCGTCGCCCAGACGATGCCGCCGATCACCGCGATCGGCGTCAGCGAGCGACGCCGCGCGCCGCGCCACGGCACCAGCACCAGGATCGCCACCGCGAACGCGAACGCGCCGACCAGGAGCCGGCGATCGCGCGACCACGCGGCGTGGAAGAAGAACAGCGTCTCGGTGGCCGAGGTCGAGGCCGGCCGCAGCTCGGCCGGCAGCCGGCTGCGCACCCACGCCAGGTTGCGGCGCGCGCGGCCGTCGTCGCGGTCGAGCGCCATCGCCCGGCGGTAGGCCAGCACCGCCGCGCCGAGATCGCCGGCGCCGAGCGCGGCGTTGCCGAGGTCGGTGTAGACCGCGGCCGACGGCCGGGCCGCGACGACCCGCCCGAACGCCGCCGCCGCGGTGGCGAACGCGCGCTGCTTGGCCGCCGGCTCGGTGGCGGCCAGCGCGTCCTGGTAGGCGCCGCGCGCCGCGGTCAACGCCTCGTCGGCCCGGGCCGCGCCGGGCCAGGCGGTGGCGACGATCAGCACCAGCGCCGCCGCCGCGCCGCGCCCGCCGCCGCGCCGCGCGTCCTTGGTCCAGGTGTCGAGCAGGTTGGCCAGCTCGGCGCGCAGCTCCGACGGCAGCGGCTCGCCCTTGGCGTCGGGCGCGAAGCCGGCGTTCTCGATCCGCGCGATCAGCTTGTCGTCGACGGTGCGGCCCAGCGCGCGGGCGGTGGTCGACAGGCACCGCGACAGCGCGATCGCCGCGTCCTTGGCCGGCGCCTGGCGCGCGCGCTCGATCTCGGCGCCCAGCGCGCGCAGCGCCGCCTTGACCTCGCCGACCTCCTCGCGCCGGCTGGCGCCGCGGCGCCGCGCCAGCGCCAGGCCGAGCAAGGCCAGCGGCGCGAGGTACAGCGCCGCGACGATCGCCCACAGCACGCCGCGCCCCATCGGGCCGCCGCCGGCGCCCGGCGGCGACAGCGCCAGGTCGACGCCGGCCAGCGACAGCACCGACGACGACTCGGCGGTCGGCGGCGGCGCGCCGCTGCCCGACGGCTGGCCCACCACCTGCGCCGCGCCGACCACGCTGCCGCCCTTGACCGACAGCGCGATCGGCTCGCTGTGGATGGTCTGGTAGGTGGCCTTGGCCGGATCGAAGTACGCGAACGCCAGCCCCGGGATCTCGGTGGTGTCGGCCGCGGTGACCTGCACCGAGACCTTCCACGTCTTCTGCTTGCCGTCGTCGGACAGCTCGCCGACCGGCGCGTCGGCCGGCGCCGCGAACTTGGCCTTGGGCAGGCCGCCGGGGCCGTCGAGCGGCGGCAGGTTGACGGTGTCGAGGCGCTGATCGCTCTTGACCGTGATCTCGAGCTCGAGCGGCTCGCCCAGCTGCACCACCGAGCGCGACGCGCGCGCGCTGATCGAGTACGACGAGCCGACCGCGCCGGCGAAGCTCGGCGGCTTGTCGGTCTCGGGCACCGGCCGCACGTCGAGCGTGCGCTGGACGTCGGTGGCGCGGAACGTGTCGGTGCGCGCGACCGGGAAGCCGAACGCGTCGCGGCCCTGGCCGATCTCGAGCTCGACGACGACCGACGCCGGCGGGATCACGATCGGCCCGGCCTTGCGCGCGGTCACCTGCAGCGGGAAGCGGAAGCGATCGTAGGTGAGCCCGTCGCGGGTCACGCGATCTTGCTCGAAGCCGAGCTTCTGCTGGCCCTTGTCGGTGGCGAACTCGAGCACCTGGCGCGGGTTGGTCGGCGTCGGCACCTGCACCGACAAGGTCGTGTCCATGTTGAGCAGCGGCACGCCGAACTGCTGGTCCTGCGGGTTCTTGCGCAGGAGCCACTCGAGCTCGACCGGGAACGTCTCGCCGATGTAGACCGGCCGCTGCGGCAACGTGACCGCGAACTTCATGTCGTTGGTCGTCGGCAGGTCGATGACCTCGAGGTTGCCGCCGCGGATCGGCACCGTCGTCGCGCCCTGGGTGACGTTGACCGCCGGCAGGTTGAACAGGCCGGCCTTCTCGGCGGTGACCCGGTAGGTCAGCACCCAGGTGCCGCCGCCACCCTGCACGCGACGGCCGTTGACGGTCAGGTTGAAGCCGCCGCGGAAGTCGGCGTCGCCCTCGATGATCTCGAGCCCGGGCACCGTCAGCGACGGCAGCTTGGGCGTCGGCTGCTCCTCGAGCCCGTCGACGACGATCGCCAGCACGAACGGCGCACCGACGAACGCCTTCGAGCCGAGCTGGTAGCGCCCCTGGGCGCCCGGCTGGGCGCGGACCGTCGGCGCCCCGAGCACGAACGCGAGCGTCGCCAGCGCGGCGACCCAGACCAGCCGTGCGCCGCGCATCACCAGTCCTTGTCCACCGGATCGGCCCCGCCGGCCTGCCGCTCGCGCTTCTCGCGCTCGCGCTGGGCCTCGCGCTCGCGCACCTGCTGCAGCTGCTGATCGGCGCTCTGCTGCTGCTGCTGGTCCTGCTTGTCTTGCTTGTCCGGCTGCGGCTGTTGCTGCTGCTGCTGATCCTGCTTGTCTTGCTTGTCCTGCTGCTGCGGCGGCTGCAGCAGGCGCAGCGCGTTCTCGAGGTGCTCGACCGCGGTCTTCTGCGACTCGATCGCCGGACCGATGTCGTAGCTCATCTGCTGGGATTGATCGCGCGCCTGGGTCAACGTGGTGGTGGCATCTTGCATCGACCCGAGGGCGCTGCGCACCTCCTGAGCGGCCTGACCGAGCGCCTGCGGCGTCGGGCCGCCCTGGGGCGCCCCGCTCGCACCGCCCGGGGCCGCGCCGCCCGGCCCGCCCTGCTGCGCGGCCGCGTCGGCCTGGCTGGCCAGCGCCTGGGCGATCGCCTCGGCCATCTGGCCGTGGGTGCTCTGGCGCTCGATCAGCCCGGGCAGGCGCGCGGCGCGACCGGCGTCGTCCTCGGTCTGCGCCGTCGTCGTGTCGTCGCGGGTCTCGCCCTGCTCGCGGATCAGCTCCTTGAGGTGCTCGATCACCGAGAAGAACAGCTTCTGCAGCTCGACCAGCTTGGCCTCGGCCAGCTTGGCCGAGTCGAGCGCCGGCGGCCCCTGGCCGCCCGCGGCCACCGCGGCCAGCGCCACCAGCGCGGCGTCGGCCTCGGCGCGCAGCGCCTCGGCGCGGGCGAACAGCTGCTTCTGCTCCTCGAGCTTCTGCGGATCGGGCGCGGCCAGCGCGGCGCCGCTGGGATCGGCGGGCGGCGGCGCGGTCGCCTTGTCCTGCTCCTCGGCGATCAGCGCCTTCATCCGCTCGAGCCGCGCGCGGTTCTTGGCCACGCCGTCGCCGACGCGCTTGGCGCGCTCGGCGGCCGGCAGCGCCTGGGCGCCCTCGGCCGGCGGCGTGATCGCGGCGATCACGTCGCGCTCCTGGGCCAGCGTCACGTCGATCAGCTGGCGCAGCGCGAAGAACTGCTCGATCGCCGTCGCGATCGCCACCAGCGACGCCTGGGCCGCGGCCGACCCGGCGGCCACGTCCTCGGCGGCCAGCGCGTCGGACGCGACCTTCATCTGCTTCGACGCCTCCTCGAGCGACGGCATCGCCGCGGCCACCTGCGCCTTCACCTTGGCCGCCTCGGCGGCCTTGGGATCGGGCGCGCCGCCGTCGGCGCCGGGCGCCGGCGCGTCGAGCGCCGCCTGCAGCCGGGCCTTGACCTCCTCGAGGCGGGCCCGCACGTCGATCTGATCGCCGCCCAGGCCGCGCGCGGTCAGCCACGCCGGCAACGGGTCGTCCTTGCCGGCGTGGGCCTGGAGCGCCGCCAGGTACCGGGCCAGCTCGACCTCGTCGGCGGCGACGCCCTGCAGCACCGCGATCGGATCGAGCAGCTGCTCGCGCGCGCGCTTGAGCGACTCGAGCGCGGCGCCGGTGCGCTGGTGGGCCAGCTCGCCGGCCAGCTCGTGGAGGTTGCGCCGCGCGTCGGTCATCGCCTTGCGCGCGTCCTGCACGTACAGGTCGAGGTTCTGCAGCTGGACCAGCCGCACCTTCTCCTCGTCGCTGCGCTCCTCCTCGGTCTTGCCGCCGATCGCGGTGATCTCGTCGCCGGCCAGATCGGCGATCGTGCCGACCTCGGCGCCCAGCGTGCGCTGGCGGGTGGCCGCGGCCTCGAACTGATCCTTGGCCGCCAGCGGATCGCCGCCGCTGGCCGCCTGCCCGGCCCACAGCGCGCGGGCCGCGTCGCGCAGGTCGCGCTCGGCGGCGATCGCGCGATCCAGCCGCTTCTCGAGAGCGTTGTCGCCCTGGCCGGCCTCGTCGATCAGCGCCAGCAGCCGCGCCTCGACCCGCTCGAGGTTGGCGCGGGCGTCGGCGTCCTTGGGCCGCCGGCGGACCGCGTCGGACAGCCAGGTGCGGGCCTTCTCGTAGGCCGCCATCGCCTGATCGGCGGCCGGCGGCTGCGCCGCCAGCGCGGCCTCGGCGCGGGCCACCGCCACCGCGGCCAGGTCGAACGCGGCGCGGAAGCGGACCTCGTCGTCGTAGCCGGCCAGGTCGCGCGCGGCCAGGAGGCTCTGCTCCGCCTCGTCGAGCTTGCCCTCGCCGAGCAGCGCGACGCCGGCGTTGTACTTGGTGCGCGCCGCGCGGCCGCTGGCGTCGCCACACGCCGCGAGCGTCGAGAGGGCCAAGAGCGCGACGAGCGCCAGCATCGCGATCGCCTTCATGCCTGCCTCCGGGCGCCGGCGCCGACGGCCAGCGCCGCGATCAGCGCGATCAACGCCAGCGCCAGCGGCCACACGAACCGCTCGCCGCGCACCCGGCGCAGCGACATGCGGTCGGCCTCCTCGCGCAGGATCGGCTTGACGTTCTGCCGCACGATCGACTCCAGGTCGAGCGCCGAGGTGCCGGCTGGCACGTAGACGCCCTTGGTCTCGGTCGCGATCTGCCGCAGCGTCTCGCCGTCGAGCCGCGAGATCACCGGCTGGCCGTCGTGCATCAGCTTGGTCTTGGCGCCGGTCGCGGGGTCGGTGAGCTCGATCGGGCTGCCGGCCTCGCTGCCGAGGCCGACCGCGACCACCCGCACGCCCTCGGCGTTGGCCGCCTTGGCCGCCTCGAGCGGGTAGCTCTCGTGGTCCTCGCCGTCGGTGATCAGCACGACCAGCTTGGCGCCCGGGCCGACCGGGAACGCCTTGGTCGCGACCCGCAGCGCCTCGCCGATGCGGGTGCCGCCGCGCGACACGCTGTTCACGTCGACGCCGCGCAGCACCAGGTTGAAGAAGCCGTGGTCGGGGGTCAGCGGGCACAGCGCCGCGGCCCGGCCGGCGAACGCCACCAGCCCGACCCGGTGCCCGGGCAGCTCCTTGACCATCTTGGCGATCTCGAACTTGGCGCGCTCGAGCCGGTTGGGCTTCACGTCCTCGGCCAGCATGCTCTTCGACACGTCGAGCACGACCATCACGTCGGCCGAGAACGACGACGCCATCACCGCCTGGTCCTGGCCCTTGGTCTGCGGCCGCATCAGCGCCCACACGCAGGCGCCGAGCGCCACCGCGGTCAAGCTCAGCCGCACCACCGTGCGCGCCGCGCTGGCTCGCACCACCAGCCGCGCCTGCATCAGCGGCGAGACGAAGCGCGCCAGCGCGTCCTTGCCGCGCAGCTCGAGGATGATCCACACCGTCAGCGCGGCGATCACCGCCCACGCCAGGTGGATCCACCCCGGGTCGCGGTTGGTCCAGTCGGGCATCACGGCAGCCTCCGCAGCGCGGTCGCGCGCAAGGTCACCGCCGCGGCGATCGCCAGCATCGCCAGGCCCACCAGCCACGGGTACAGCTGCTCGGGCTCGGCGGTCTGGGTCTCGTCGATCTCGGTGCGCTCGAGCTTGTCGATCGCGCGGTACACCTGGCGCAGGCCGTCGAGGTCGGTGGCGCGGAAGTACGCGCCCCCGGTCGCCTCGGCGATCTTCTCGAGCGTGTCCTCGTCGATCTGCACCGGCATCGACACCAGCTCGCTCTGGCCGAACGCGTTCTCGACGCGGATCGGCGCGCGGCCGTTGGTGCCGGCGCCGACGGTGTAGACCTTGACGCCCGAGTCCTTGGCCAGGCTGGCGGCGGCCAGCGGCGCGACCTCGCCGGCGTTGGACACGCCGTCGGTCAGCACGATCGCCACCTTGCTCTGCTGGGGCGCGGCCCGCAGCCGCTCGACCGCCTGGGCCAGGCCGTCGCCGACCGCGGTGCCGTCCTCGGCCTGCTCGGTGACGATCTCGACCTGGCGCGCGGCGGTCGCCAGGTTGGCGTGATCGAGGGTCAGCGGCGACAGCGTGTCGGCGTAGCGCGCGAACGCGATCAGCCCGACCGCGTCGTCGGGGCGACCGCCCAGGCCGCCGCCGCCCAGCACGAACTGCTCGAACACCCGCTTGACCGCGTCGAGGCGGGTCAGCTCGCGGTCCTTGTCGGACAGGTCGAGGGCCCGCATCGAGCCCGAGTGATCGACGACCATCATGATCGCGATGCCGCGGCGCTTGACCGGGTGCTGGCCGTCGTAGCGCTGCGGCCCGGCCAGGGCCACGGCCAGCGCCAGCGCGGCCAGGCCGTACAGCGCGTCGGGCAGCGGCGCCAGCCGGGTGCGCCACGTGGCGCCGGCGGGCAACGCGGCCAGCGACGAGAACTGCACGCGGCCGGCGGCGAACCGCGCCAGCAGCACGACCGGCACGATCGCCAGCGCCGCCAGCAGGTACCACGGGTGCGCGAGCTCGATCCCGAACAGCGTCATGCGGCCTCCCGGAGCCGGGTGTCCTCGACGAACGCCCGCGCCGCGGCCAAGGTCGCCAGCGACTCGTCGGCGTCGGGCCGGTAGCCGGCGAACTTCACGCGGTCGCAGCGCTCGAGGAACGCCGACAGCTGCTCGCGGTGCGCGCTCGACAGCCCGGCGGCGCGCCGCGCCTCCTGCAAGAACTCCTCGGTGGTCAGCTCCGGCGCGCGCAGCGCGAAGCGATCCTCGAGGTAGTGGCGGACGATCGCCGACAGCTCGACGAACCAGTCGTCGAGGCCGGTCTCGTCGGGCGCGCCGCCGCGTTCGAGCGCGGCCAGCCGCCGCACCGCGATCTCGTAGGCGCTGACCCGCTGCCGCACGACGGCCTGGCGACGGTACGCGCGCACACCCCACACCACCGCGCCGATCGCGATCAGCGCCGCGACGACCAGCCCGGCGATCATCCACCAGGCCAGCCCACCGACGACGATCGGCAGCGCGCCGCGCGCCGGCGCTAGCGGCTCCTTGGCGCGGGTCGGATCGACCGGGGCCACCGCGATCGGGATCTCGTCGGTGAGCAGCTCGCTCGCGGCGGCGTTGCTGCCGCTGCCGCTGCCGGCGGCGCGGGCGTCGGTCACCAGCAGGCGGAACGGCGGGATGCGGTGCTTGCCCGAGCCCGGCGGCTCGAGCGTGTAGGTCTGGACCTCGACGGTGCCGCCGTCGTCCTTGCGGCGGGTGTCGTGCACCCAGCCCAGCGCCGCGAACCGGCCCAGGCCCTCATCCTCGAACGGCGCCGCGACGGTCACGCCCGGGCCGGCCTCGATGGTCAGCTCGAGGTACAGCGGATCGCCCAGCTCGGGCGCCGGCGGCCACACCTTGACCGTGGCCTTCACCGGGCCGTTCTCGCTGACCTTGGTGATCGCCTCGGGGGTCGGCTTCGGCGGGCCCTCGGCGGCCGGCGCGTGGCGACGCCCGCACGCCATGGTCACCACGAGCGCGGGCACCACGAGCGCGGCCAGCGCGAGCGCGCGCAGCCAGCCCTTCATCGCTTGCTCCGGCGCGCGCGCTCGCGGAAGAACCGCAAGAGCGGATCGACGACCGAGCCGCTGGCGTCGATCGGCAAGAGGTCGACGCCCGAGGCCCGCAGGTTCTCCTCGAGGCGCTTGCGGCGGTAGGCGGCGTCCTCGGCGACCCGCGCGCGGTAGGCGTCGGAGCGGGTGTCGACCAGCCGGGTCGCGCCCGACTCGGCGTCCTCGAGCGTGACCAGCCCGGCCGGCACGAACTCGCGCTCGCGCGGATCGGTGACCAGGGCCGCGACGACGTCGTGCTTGCGGTTGGCGTGGCGCAGCACGTCGAGGTAGCCGTCGTCGAGGAAGTCCGAGACCAGGAACACCACGGCGCGCCGCGGCAGCACCTTGCGGCAGAACTCCAGCGCCGCGCCGATCGAGGTCGAGCGCCGGGGCGAGCGGGCGGTGACGTCGCGCAGCCCCCGGAACCACGCCCACACCCGGCGCGGCAGCTCGGTGGCCTTCCACCGGGACGACGCGGTGCCCGGCGCCTCGTGGCCGCGGGCGAACACCTCGCGGATGATCCGCAGCGCGTGCTTGTCGCCCTTGCGCGGCGGGATGTAGACGTCGGCGCCGCCGTGGAAGAGCAAGAGGCCGACCTTGTCGCCGCTCTCGACCGCCGACAGCGCCAGGAGCGCGCACAGCTCGACCGCGGCCTCGAGCTTCGAGCGCGTGCCCGAGCCGAAGTCCTGCGAGTGGCTGACGTCGCACAGGAGCATCACCGTCAGCTCGCGCTCCTCGACGTAGCGCTTGACGTGGGGCTCGCCGGTGCGCGCGGTGACGTTCCAGTCGATCGTGCGCACGTCGTCGCCGGGCACGTACGGGCGCACCTCGTCGAACTCCATGCCACGGCCCTTGAAGACCGACAGGTACGCGCCAGCCATCACGTTCGCGACCTGGCGACCGGTCACGAACTGGATGCGCTTGACCTCGCGGGCGAGCTCAGCGGGAAGCATGGATCACGCCTGGTGAGCGGGGACGCGCGGGCTCACGGCACCGCGACGTTTTCCAGGATCTGCGCGACCAGGTGATCCGCCGTCTTGCCCTGGGCCTCGGCCTCGTAGCTGGGCAGGATGCGGTGGCGCAGCACGTCGACGGCGATCGACTTGACGTCGTGGGGGCTGACGTAGGTGCGGCCGCCGAGCAGCGCCGCCGCCTTGGCCACCTTGATCAGCGCGATCGAGCCGCGCACCGACGCGCCGTTGTCGAGCAGCGTCGCCAGCTGCGGCAGGCCGGCGCCCTTGGGATCGCGGGTCGCGGCGACCAGCTCGACCGCGTAGCGCTTGACCTTGTCGTCGACGAAGATCTGCCGCGCCACGTCGCGCGCCGCCAGGATCTCGTCGCAGGTCATCACCTTGGTGGCGCTCGGCTCGCTGGCGGTGCCGGCGTAGCGATCGAGGATCTTCACCTCGTCGTCCTTGCTCGGGTAGCCGACCTTGATCTTCAGCATGAAGCGGTCGAGCTGCGCCTCGGGCAAGGGGTAGGTGCCCTCCTGCTCGATCGGGTTCTGGGTCGCGAGCACCAGGAACGGCTCGCTGAGCTTGAACGTGTGCTCGCCCAGCGTGACCTGCCGCTCCTGCATCGCCTCGAGCAGCGCCGACTGCACCTTGGCCGGCGCGCGGTTGATCTCGTCGGCCAGGACGAAGTTGCCGAACACCGGCCCCTTCTTGACCGAGTAGCTGCCCTCGCGCGGGTTGTAGATCTGGGTGCCGATGACGTCGCCCGGCAGCATGTCGGGCGTGAACTGGATGCGCGAGAACGTGCCATCGAGCGACTCGGCCAGCGTGCGGATCACCAGCGTCTTGGCCAGGCCGGGCACGCCCTCGAGCAGCACGTGGCCGCCCGCCATCAGCCCCAGCAGCAGGCGGTGCAGCATGTCGTCCTGCCCCACCAGCACCTTGCTGACCTCGGCCTTCAGCGCGGTGAAGCGACCCTGAAAGCGCGCGACCTCTTCGCTCAGACGATCGGACATGATTCCTCGACAGCTCGGAAAGCGTAGGGATTCAGAGACGGTACGGAGCGGCCCGGGATGTAAGCCCGTCCAGCCGCCCTGTCAACTGGAGCCCTGCCCACGCTATTCCCGCCGTGCGACAGCGGCTGCGACAGGGCGATCGCCACCGTATATAGGTGCGCGTCGCGGGCCGCAGCCGTCGCGTCATGCGCCGAGTATCGACCGCGCGGCGCGCCGGTTGCGCGCGATCGCGCCGCGGTCACGCCGCCGCCGCGCCAGGAGCCCGAGCACGGCCAGCGCCGGCCACGCCGCGGTCGGGCCCGCGTCCCCCACCGCGCAGCACCCACCATCATCGCTCGCGGGCGGGTCGACGACGGCAGGCTCTTCGATGACCGTGTACCGCACCGGCGGCGACGCAGCGCTGCGGTGGTTCGCGCGGTCGGTCTGCGTCGCGGTCAGCGTGCTGGTGCCGAGCGGCAGCGGCGCGGCCGGGCTGCACGCGAAGGCGGCGCGCTCGCACGGCACGGCGGCGCACACCGGCGCGCTGCCGGCGCGCACGACATCGACGGTCGCGCCGGTCTCGCACGCGCCCGCGATCGGCGGGCGGGCCTCGGTGCCGCTCGCGTCGTTGGCCGGGGCGGTGATCCTCGGCGCGTCGGGGGCGAGCGTGTCGACGGTGAAGGTGCGGGGCGGCGACAGCGTGCCGACGTTGCCGGCCGGGTCGGTGGCCTGGGCGACGAACCTGTGGACGCCGTCGTTCAGCTGGCTGGAGACGCACTCGAAGGCTGTGCCCACGCACGGCGCCGTGCAGCGCAGCAACGCGCCCTCGCGCACCGTGATGGTCGCCGCGCCGTCGCAGGTGCCGCGCACGACCGGGTTGCGGTTCTCCAGCACGGCGTCTTCGATCGGCGACGTGATCGCGACCGGCCCCGGCGGGACCGCGTCGACGGTGAAGGTGCGGGTCGGCGACGGCGGGCTGGTGTTGCCCGCGGGATCGGCCTGGGTGGCCGCGATCGCGTGGACCCCGTCGGCAGGCATCGTGGCGTTGCACGTGAACGACGTCCCCGCACAGCCGGTCGCGCACACGACCGTCGCGCCCTCGCGCACCGTCACGGTCGCCAGGTCCTCGCAGGTCCCGCTGATCGTGAGCGTCGCGCCGACGGTGGCGCCCTCGGCGGGGACCGCGATCACCGGCGCGGCCGGCGCGACGGTGTCGACGGAGAAGGTCCGCCCCGGGGATGCCGGGGAGGCATTGCCGGCCGGATCGCGCTGGCTGGCCACGATCGTGTGCGCGCCCGGCGCCAGGTCGCTCGACGTGCACGCGTACCCACCCGCGACGCAGACCGTCGTGCACACCGTCGTCGAGCCCTCGCGCACCGTCACCGTCGCGCCGGTCTCGCACGCCCCGGTGAGGTCGGGCGTGGTGTCGGCGGTCCAGCTCCCGGCCGCCGGCGTGGTGATGGTCGGCACCGGCGGCACGGTCACGTCGAGCGTGAACGCCCGCACCGGCGAGGCCGGGCCGACGTTGCCGGCGAGGTCGGTCTGGGTGGCGGTGATGGCGTGCGCGCCCTCCGCCCAGAACACCGTGATGACGAACGTCGACGCCGCGCACGACGCCGTGCCCTGGCTGGTCGCCCCCTCACGGACCGTGACCGTGGCGCCGGTCTCGCACGACCCACGGGCCTCGCGCCGGTTGGTCGAGCTGCCCTCGGCAGGTGCCACGATCACCGGCGCAGCTGGCGCGGTCGCGTCGACCGTGAACGTCACGGCCCCCGAGGCCACGCTGGAGCTGCCAGCCCCGTCAACCTGGGTCGCGCTGATCGCGTGGCTGCCATCCGCCAGCGCGGCCGGCGTACATGCGAACGTCGCGCCGGCGCACGCCGCCGAACACAGCGGCGCGCCACCCTCGGCCACCGTCACCATCAGCCCCATCGTGCATCCGCCGACGATCGTCGGCGTCGGGTCGTTGGTCAGGCTGCCGTTGATCGGCATCGTGATCGACGGCGGCACCGGCGCGCTCATCGTGAACGACAGCGTCGTCGTGGTGCTGGTGTTGCCGGCCGCGTCGGTCTGGTTTGCGCGGATCGTGCGGGCACCGTTGGCGAGCGGGATCGCCGACGTGCACGCGAAGGTCGACCCGACGCAGGTCGCGGTGCACAGCGTGACGGTGTCGTAGATCCGGACCAGCGCACCGGTCTCGCAGGTGCCAGCGACGTCCGGCGGGTTGCGCGTGACCGTGCTCCCGGCCGCTGGCGACGTGAAGCCGGGCGCGGACGGCGCCACGGTGTCCACGCGGATGGTGACTGCCGCCGACGCCGGGCTGGCGATGACAGGGCAGATCGGCACATCGCCCTGGAACGCGGTCAAGACGTGCACGCCGTTGCCGAGCGTGCTGAGGGCGCAGCTGAACGTCCCGTCGGCCCGACACGTCGTGGTGCACGAGCCCGATCCGCCGTTGCTGATGCGGACCGACGTGCCTGGCACGCAGGTCCCAGCGCCCGTCGGGTTGGGCGTGTTGACGCTCGCCCCGTCGACCGGCGCGGTGATCACCGGCGCCGGCGGCACCGGCGCGGCCAGAAGCGACCCGGTGATCCGCGACACCACCACGTCGTCCCCGGCGGGCTGCGCCCCGCCCGGCGTGCCGGGAAAGGCCACCGCGTCGGTCGTGCCGAGCACGAACAGGTCGCCCGACGGGTCGAGCACGAGGTCCGTCGGGTAGTCGCCGCCGGTGCAGCCCAGGTACGTCGCTTGCTCCACGACCGTCAGCGCGCCGTTCACGCGGGCGACGACCATGTCACGCGAGCCGGCTGGCGTGGCGCGGATGCCACCCGCGGTACCGGGGAAGGCCGACCCGAAGTTGGTTTCGCCCAGCACGAACAGGTCGCCGCTGGGATCTTGCGCTATCGCGACGAACAGCTGGTTGCCCGCGTCACCCAGGTAGGTCGCCTGGACCACGCTCGCCAGGCTCGCGTCGAGCCGCGCCAGCACCATGTCGTCGCCGCCGCCACGGCTTGGCTGTGCACCGCCGACCGTGCCCGGGATGCCGTCGCTGCTCGTGCTCACACCGACGAGCACGGTGCCCGCGGCCTCGCCGATGAGCCGCACCACCTCGTCGCTCGCCGCGCCCCCGAAGTAGGTGGCCTGCACCAGCCCGGTGAGCCCGGCGTTCAGCCGGGCGATCACCCCGTCGCGGAGGCCGAGCGCGGTCGGCTGCAGGCCACCAGCGGTCCCCGGAAAGCCGGCGCCCAGGGTGGATCCGCCGACGAGCACGTCGCCGGCGGCGTCGATCGCCAGGGCGTTCAGGTTGTCGACCTGCGCGCCGCCCAAGAACGTGGCCTGCTGGAGGCTGGTCAGCCCGGCGTTCAAGCGGGCCACCACCATGTCGCCGCTGAAGGACGGGCTCGGCTGCGCACCGCCCGCGGTCCCAGGAAAGGTCCCGCTGCCATCTCCGCCGACCAGCACGTCACCCGACGGCGCGATCGCGATGGCGACCGCCGACTCCAGCGATGGTCCGCCGAGGAACGTCGCCTGGGTGAGGCTGGTCAGGCCGGGCTCGAGGCGTGCGATCACCATGTCGCCACCGCCTCCGTAGATAGGCTGGGCACCGCCGAAGGTCCCGGGGAAGTCGTTGGACTGGACTTTCCCAGCGACCAGCACGTTCCCCGCCGCGTCGATCGCGAGCGCGGTCGCCTGGTCCGCTCCCACGCCGCCGAGGTAGGTCGCCTGGAGCATCGTGGTCAGGGTGCCGTCGACGCGGGCGATGAACATGTCGTCGAAGCTGCCGGAGCTGTGCGTCGGCTGGTATCCGGTGGTGTGCGGGAAGTCGGTGCTCCACGTGGTCCCGACGATCACCAGCGCACCGTCGCTCGCGCGGGCCATCGCCGCAGGGCTGTCCGTCGACGACCCGCCCAGGTACGTCGACTGGACGATGGGATCGATCACCAGCTCGCGGCGCCGATCGTAGTCGCCGAGCGCGAACCGATAGCCCCGGGCCGTGACCGCGTACGACGCGCGGACGGGCTGGCGAACCCCGGCGACCTCCTGGTAGGCGACCGGCGCCGACAGCTCGATGTCGCCGAGGCCCGTCGCGGCGAGGATCCGCCCGGCAGCGTCGCGCCGCGTCCCCTGCGCGCCGTCGACCTCGACCGCGATGGCCGACGGGTCGGCGCCAGGCGCGACGCGGAACAGCTTCTCGACCGCGCCGCCGTGGGCCTGCAGCTCGACCTGGATCCCGGGCCATGGCTCGCCCAGCGACACCCGGGTCGCGGTGCGCACCCGAGGTGCCCAGCGCGCGGGATCGCGGCCGATCAGGTACGTGACGTTGGTGGCGGCCGCGTCGACGATGTGCGGCGCCATGGCCGCGCCACCGATCAGCCGCTCCCGCAAGACCCAGCCGGAGGCAGGCGCGCCACCAGCGTCCGCGGCGCGCCCGGCCCGGTCTCCGACGCCTCGGGGCGAGCCGACCAGCGCGTGGACGATCTCGCCATCGGTGGTCACCCACACGGTGGCACTCAGCGTGTCCGCCTTGAACGCCACGCGCGGGTCCCACTGGCCGCGGTTCTCCTGGAACGGGATCGCGAGACCGCCCAGCGCCTGCACCGGCGGCAGCTCCGGCGCCGGCGCCGCCACGCTCGCGGCCACCGCGCCGACCGCCGACGGCGCATCCTGCGCCGATAGCGGCGCATCGACACCGCGACACGCCACCGCGATCGCGAGCAACGCCAGCCCCACCCGACCGACCGCGACCCGTTTCCAACACGAGACGACGCCACACACACGCATGGCGGGATGGTAGTGCGTCACGTGCCGCTTGCAAGGGCACACCGGATGTCGGCGCGCGGCGCGACGACGCGGTCGTGGCCCTCACCCTCGTCCGGTGATCATGACGGTCGACGCCGACCGTCGCCGGCCTCAGGCCGGCAGGCGGATCGTGAAGCGCGCGCCGCGGCCGGGGGCGCTGTCGACCTCGATCTGGCCGCGGTGCGCGGTGACCACGCCGTGGACCACCGCGAGGCCCATGCCGACGCCTTGCCCGGGCGCCTTGGTGGTGAAGAACGGCTCGAAGATGTGGGCCTGCACCTCGGGCGACATGCCGGGCCCGTCGTCGGCCACCACCAGCTCGATCGCGTCGCCCCGGCGCGCCAGCGTGACCGTGACCGTGCCGCCGTCGGCCATCGCGTCGAGCGCGTTGCCGATCAGGTTGAGCGTGGCCTGCCCGAGCTGGCGGGCCAGGCCGTGCACGCGCAGGTCGGGCGCGATCGTCGCGTCGAGCGTCTGCCGCGGCCGCAGCTGGGTCCGCGCGATCCGGACCGCGGCCGCGATCTCGTCGGAGAGATCGACGTCGGTGAACACCGCCGGCTCGCCGCGCGCGAACCGCCGCAGATCGCCGGCGATCGAGTTGACCCGCGCGATGCCGCCCTGGGTCTCGGGCAAGATCTCGTCGCGGTACGGCGCCAGGCGCGGCGACAGCGCCGGCTCGGCCCGCAGGTCGGCCAGCAGATCGTCGACGTTGGCGGTGACGAAGCACATCGGGTTGTTGATCTCGTGGGCGATGCCGGCGGCGAGCCGGCCGATGCTGGCCAGCCGATCGCGGCTGAGCGCGAGCTCCTGGGCCCGGGTCAGCGCCACCAGCGTCTCGTCGCGCTCGGCCAGCATGCGCTCGGCGAAGTCGAGGTGGGCCCGGATCAACAGGTAGACGAACAACGACAGGCCCGCGAACGCGGCGAGCTCGGTGCGGCCACCGCCGGTCGCCAGCGCCAGCGCGGCGAACCCGACCAGGATCCCGGCCACGCGTTGCCCGCCGCCCGGGGCCTTGGGCACGCCGGCCAGGCTGGTGGCGAACGGCACGAACAGCCACGCGAGGAAGTGCCAGTGGCTGATCCAGCCCACCGCGCCGAGCACGACGAGGTTGAAGCCGGCGCGCACGTCCTCGGCGCGGCGGTAGCCGATGCGCCGCATCAGCGAGGTGGTGATCAGCAGGTTGCCGAGCGCGTCGACCGCGCCCAGCGCGGTCACCGGCCACGCGCCGCGGGCCACGCCCAGCTCGATCGCCAGCGCCACGAACACCGCGGTGGCGAACACGTTGGCGACGATGAACAGCTGCCGCGCCTGGCGCACCGGGCGCGCCGGCAGCGGGAACGTCGCCGACGCCGGCACCGTCATCGACACGCCGCCAGCAGCTCGGCCGCGACGTACGGCTTGGCCAGGAACACGACGTCGTCGCCGACGTCGATGTCGACGTAGCCCGACAGCAGCACCCGCCGCGCCGCCGGGAAGCGCGTCCCGACCACCCGCAGCAGCTCGACGCCGGTCATGCCGGCCATGCGGTGGTCCGACACCACGGCGTCGGGCGCGAACTCGTCGAGGATCGCCAGCGCCGCCTCGGCGCTCGGCGCGGTCCGAATCTCGGCGCCGACCCGCGTGAACAGCCGGACCAGGGCGTTCAGGACGCCGGGCTCGTCGTCGACTAGCAGGACGCGCATCGCGGGTGACGCCGGACGCACGGCCGGCACCACGGAGTATCGGCCATCCCGCTTCACCCTGAAGGGGTGATCGACCGCGACGTTGCGTGGCTCTGTGAACCTCGGAAGAACTCGCAGCGGGCGCGTCGGTGACGACGTGCCGTAGGATGTCGCGATGTCGATGTCGGCGCCCCTGCCGCTCGCGATGCTGCGCTCGGGGTGGGTGGTGCGCGTCGGCCTCGACGAGGGCTTGCTCGGGCGCGCCCGCGGGATCGCCTGGGCCGATCACTGGATCCTCGCGCTGCCCGCGCCGCCGGTCGAGCTGGCCGACGTGTCGATGCCGGGCCGCGAGCTCCCGTGGCACGCGATCACCGCGATCGTCGGTGAGGTCGCCGACGCCGATCAGTTCGCGATCACCGTCGCGCTGTTCGACGGGGCCGTCGCCGACGGACGCTGCACGACCGAGGTCGCGGTGCGCCGCCTGACCGAGTGCATGCTCCGCGACGACGTCGCCAGCGACGTGCAGGATCACCTCTGGCATCTCGACTACAACGGCGAGGCGTTCACGCCGGAGCCGCTCGTTCCCGCCGCGCTCACCGCGGAGTTCCGCGCGTTCGCCGCGCCGTACGTCGCCGCCTGGGCCGACGCGATCGCGCTGGTCGTCGCCGCCTGACCGCGCGCCGCGTGGACCGCCCGCGCCGCCCCGCGATACGCTGGGAGGATGCCGCGCCGCTCGCTCGTCGTCGTCCTCGCGCTCGCCCTCGGCTGCGCCGCCCGCCAGCTGCCGCCTGCCGCGAGCTACTGCGTCAACTGCAACGGCGTGAACCGCGTGACGTTCGCGTTCACGCCCGCGCCGCCGCACCCCGAGCTCGCGTCGCTCGAGGTCACGTTCACCCGCTGCCCCGACGAGCCGGTCACGCTGCCGCTCGGCTTCGACGGCTTCGTCGTCAAGACCACCGTGCGCCCCGAGACGCCCGCCGCGTCGACCGGCTTCGAGGCCGGCGAGCTCACGCTCACCCAGTGCAGCATGGAGCACGTCACCGGCACGCTGTGGCTGACCCGCGCCGACGGCTCGCGCATCGAGCACGCCGTCGACCTGCCGGTCAGGGTGACGACCGAGCCCTGACGCGCCACCACGTCCGTGGCAGCCGCTCGGTGGTCGATTCCCGCCAACGCCGGGCCGCGCGCTGCATGTCCGGATCACGATGAGCACCGAATCTGTGAACCGCGATCCTCACGCGCTCCTGGCGCACGCGGCGTGGCTGCGCCGGCTGGCGCGGAGCCTGGTCGGCGATGGCGCGGCGGCCGACGACCTGGTGCAGGAGGCGTGGGTGGCGGCGCTGCGGCACCCGCCCGACACCGCTCGGCCGCTGCGGCCGTGGCTGCGGCGCGTCCTCGAGAACGCGGCGCGGTTCCGCTGGCGTGGCGACGCGAACCGCGCCGCGCGCGAGGCGAGCGTGGCGGCCGCGGCGGCCGACGCCGCGACGCCGTCGTCGGACGAGCTGCTCGAGCGGCACGAGGCGCAGCGGCTGCTGGCGCAGCTGGTGAGCGAGCTCGAGGAGCCATACCGGTCGACGATCTTGCTGCGCTACGCCGAGGGGCTCGAGCCAACGGAGATCGCGCGCCGGCAGGGCGTGCCGGCCGGCACCGTCCGCTGGCGCGTGAACGAGGGGCTGGCGCGGCTGCGCGCGCAGCTCGACGACGCGCACCGCGGTGATCGGCGCGCGTGGCTGCTGGCGCTCGGCCCGCTCGCGACGCCCGGCGGGGCCGCGACCGGCGCGGGCGGCGGCGCGGGCGCCTCGGGGGCCGGCGCGACCGGCCGTGGCGCGTGGGCGCTCGTCATCGGCGCGGCCGCGCTCGTCGTGATCGCGCTCCTGGTGTCGCGTTCAGCGTCGAGCGCGGGCCCGCACGCCGACGCGCACGACCGGGCGATGCGCGGCGTGGCGGCGGCCGACACGCGGGCCGACCGTGCCGGCACGGCGGACGCGTACGCGCGCGTGCGGCAGCTCGCGGCGGCGCGACCGGCCGGCTGGATGGCGCAGGAAGGCGCGCCGGCGCGCCGGATCGCGGGCCGGGTCGTGGACGGCGGCGCGCCGGCCGCCGGGGTGCTGGTGCGATTGACGAGCGACCTCTCGCTCGCCGGCCTGGTGCCGGCGCTCGAGCAACGCACGGACGCGAGCGGGCGGTTCGATTTCGGCGAGCAGGTCGCGCGCGAGTACGCGGTCGGCGCGACGGCGCCAGCGCGGCTCGCGGCGATCGCGCGCGTGGATCTGCGGCAGCCGTCGCCGCGTACGCCGACGGACGCGCTCGAGCTCGCGCTCCTGCCATGCGCGGGCGCGTACTTCGGGCGGGTGCTGGACGTCGGTGGCTCGCCGATCGCCTACGCGCAGCTCCTGCGCGAAGACGTGATCGGAGTTGAGGCGGACGCCGACGGGCGCTACGAGCTGTGCGTCTTGCCGAGCGCCGAGTCGGTCGCGCAGCTGCGGGTCGTCGTCCGCGCCCCGGGCTACGGCGCCGTGGTGCTCGAGCGCGCGCCGGCGGGGCGCGTGCGGCGCGACCTCGTCCTGACGCCGGAGGCGGTGATCGCGGGCCGGGCGCTCGACGAGCACGGCGCGGCGGTCGCCGACGCCAAGATCTGGATCGAGCCCGACCTCGACGGGCGCCGCCCGCCGGGCGAGCAGTCGGCGACGCTGGTCGCGGTGACCGACGTCGAGGGCCGCTTTCGCTTCAGCGGCGTCCACGGCGGACGTCACCGCCTCGGCGGCGCCGCGCGCGGCATGACCGCGCCAACCCAGCCGGTGATTGTCGCCGCCGGCGACGATCGTGACGACGTCGAGCTCCGCCTGATCGCGACCGGCCGCGTGCGCGGGCGCGTGATGCGCGCAGGCCAGCCCGTCGCGGGGGCGTCGGTTCAGGTCGTCGGTGGGCGCTCCGACACCGCGGTCAGCCAGCTCGATGGCTCGTTCGTGCTCGATCGCGTGCCGGCGGGCGAGGCGCGCTTCGTCGCGCCGCCGTTCCGCGTGACGGGGCCCGCGGTCGTCGAGATCGCCGCCGGCACCGAGCAGGCGCTCGAGCTCGAGGTCGCCGTGCAGGCCAGCGTGTCGGGCACCGTGCGGCGCGGCGGCGTGCCGGTGCCGTACGCGCGCGTCAACCTCAACGGGCCGACCCGGGTGGCCGCGCAGGCGGATGGCGAGGGCCGCTACCGGGCCGACGGCCTGCGCGCCGGGACCTACGGCTACTTCGTCGACGACAAGCGGCGGCGCGCGTACGACGAAGGCGGCGGGATCGAGATCGGCGAGGCGGAGGAGCGCGTCCTCGACTTCGACCTGGCCGCGGGCGCCCGCGTCACCGGCGTCGTCGTCGATGGGCGCGGCCAGCCGGTCGGCGAGGTGATGGTGCGCTTCGCCCGCGACGCGGACGAGGGGCGCTGCATGACCGACGCGCGCGGGGCCTTCGACTGCGCCCAGATGAGCGGGGGCGCCTACACCGCGGGCGTGTACGCGAGCGACCACGAGACGCTGCCGTTGCCGTTCGTCGGGCCGCCGCCGCCGCCGGTCGCGCTCGCCGACGGCGACGCGCACGTCGACGGCGTGCGCCTGGTGATCGACCCGCGCCGGTTGGCGATCCACGGCCGCGTCGTCGATGAGGAGGGCCGGCCGGTCGCCGACGTCCCGGTCTACGCGTGGGGCACCGGCGTGCGTCGAGATCGCTGGAGCCTGGCGCCATCGGGCGTGACCGACGTCGACGGCGCGTTCGCGATCGACCCGCTCGCCCCCGGCGCGTACGAGCTGGAGGTGGTCGCGATCGATGGCGCGCGCCAGACGCGCGTCGTCGCCGCAGGGGCGCGTGACGTCGAGCTGGCGGTGCAGCGACCGACCTGCGCCGAAGCCGCACGGGCGCACCGCCTGCGCGCCGAGCCCGCCGGGATCCGCGCCCGGCCGCCGGCGCGCGTCGTGTGGGGCGAGCGCGCCGAGCAGATCGAGCTGGTGGGCTGGGACCTCCCCACGCGCGTGCAGCGCGGGACGCCGTTCGCGCTCGTGCTCTACCTCCGCGCGCTCGCGCCGCTCGACCGTCCGTGGACCGTGTTCGTCCACGTCGACGGCGACCGCGCGCGCCACCTCGCCGATCACGAGCCGCTGGGCGGCGCGTGTCCCACCTCCGCGTGGCAGCCCGGCGACGTCCTGGTCGATCGCGTCACCACCACCGTGCGCCCCGACCTCCCCACCGGTCGCTACGCGGTGTGGATCGGCTTCTTCACCGGATGGGTCCCGACCTTCCGGAACCTCGAGGTCCACACCGCCCCCGCCGCCATGGAGGACGCCACCGACCGGATCGAGATCGCGGACCTGATCGTCGAGTGATGACTCGGCGCGCGCGTCGCGCACACCGTCGAGCTGCCAGTTCGCGTCACGCCGCAGCCTGACCGCGGCCTACGCGTCGCGCAGGAGCTCGGCCAGCGTGAGCGGCGGCAGCGCCAGCGCAGCGGGCGCCACGGCCGCGTCGGCCGCGTGCGTGGTGATCGACGTCCAGCGTCCCGCCGCACGCGTGCGGTGCACGACCACCTCGCCGCGGCCCAGATCGATCACCCAGTACTCGTCGACCGCGCTCTCGGCGTACAGCGCCGCCTTGGCGCCGACGTCGTAGTCCACCGAGGTGTCCGCCACCTCGATCACCAGCGCCGCCGCCGCCGGGTGCGCCTCGCGGTACGGCCGCCGCGCCACGATCGCCAGGTCGGGCTCGGGCTCGGACTCGTCCGCGCACACCAGCGGCTGCTGGCACCGGACCATGAACGCGGGCGCCAGCCGCGCCATCAAGCGCTCTTGCAGGACCGTGACCACCGCGCTGTGCACGCTGCCGGTCGGACTCATCGCCACCAACTCCCCCCGGATCAGCTCCACGTGCTCGCCGTGGAACAGCCCCGCCATCACCATCCGGTCGTACTCGGCGCGCCGGAGTTTCCGCCGCGCCCGACCATCGAGTGCCACCATGGACGCAGGCTAGCAGCGACGAGCGCGCCGGCCAACAGGTCGCTGCTCGACGGAGCCGAGCCTTCCCGGTTGTCACCTCCAGGGCGCCGACGTACGCTGGTTTCATGGTGGCGCGTCCCAGCCAACTCGACGAACTGCTCCGGATGCCCGCAGCCGATCGATCGGCGGCTGCGGAGGAGCTCCACCGCAGCGGGGAGGAGGCCGAGGCCGAGGACTCCGACCCCCGGGCTGCCTGGGCAGCCGAAATCGAGAGGCGCGTGGCTCAGCCGACGCCGGGCGTTCCCGCCGAGTCGGTGCTGGACGAGGGGCGGCGGCGGTTGCGCGCACGACCGTGACAGCGATCGAGTTCAGCCGCGAAGCGCGTGTCGAGCTCGACGCCGCGGCCGACCACTACGAACAGGACTACCCGGGCCGGGGCGTTCGATTCTATGACGCCGTCGAGCGGGCGCTGCGCATGATCGTCGCGGTGCCAGCCGCCGCACCGCTGTTCCCGGGCGTCCGGCACGACCTGGCGATACGTCGACGTCTGGTGGCCGGGTTCCCATACGCGCTCGCCTATCGCTTGGTCGGCGAGGTGATACGCATCGAAGCGGTGGCGCACACCCACCGTCGTCCCGGGTACTGGCTACCACGCACCCGCTGAGCGCGATCACCCCTGCCGGGTGATGCGATCTTCTCGCGCGGCCGATGCGCGCACGCGGTTCCGTTCGGGCGTGCGCGGACGTACCATCGTGCGCGATGACGATCCGGGCGTCATGGGGGACGCGGCCCGCGGCAGCGAGGCGCGCGTGAGCACCCACGAGGAACGCTTCCACGAGGAGTGGCTCGGCATGGTGCAGCCGGTCGACGGCCTGGTGGTCTCGATCCCAGTGCTGGTCGAGGCGCAGTGCCTGGAGCGTCAGCCGCCGGAGCGGCAGCGGGCGCTGGCCGCCACGTGCATGATCACCGCCAGCGGCGCCCACGCGATCGCCGACGTCGGCGGGTTCATCACCGACGTGCTGGGCTGGCAGCCCGCCTGGGTGCGCGGCGACGACGCGCTGCCGGCGGCGCTGTCCCTGTACGTGCCCGAGGGCCAGCAGGTGGTGAAGCCGACCGCGGCGCTGGTGCCGCCGCACGCGACCGACGGCGCGCCGATGCTCTTGATCTGGGACCTCGGGCGCGACGCCACCGGCCTGCCGTTCGACCGCCCCGAGGTGGTGACCGGGCCGTGGGAGTACCCGGTGGCCGCGAAGTTCGACCGGCTGTTGCGCCACTGCCGCGTCCCGATCGGCGTGCTGACCAACCGCACCGCGGTGCGGCTGATCTACGCGCCGCACGGCGCGTCGTCCCACCACCGACGCCGAGAAGCGCGCCCTCGCCGCCTTCGAAGACGCCATTATCGACCGCCTCTTCGCCCTGAACGCCCAGCGCGCAACACCACCGTAGCGGCACCCAAGACGAATCGCAAGCCTAGCCAGGACGCCCACGATGCCAGTCGGTCTCTTCATCAAACCAGCCGGTCCGAACGCGCTACTGCGCGCATTTGACGACATCGCCCAGTCCGTCGGCATCCTCAAGTACGCAGCCTCCTTTCAGTCCAACATCGGCAACTTTTCCTTCGACGGCATCCCCGGCCAATGGGAAGGCGATCGCCGTCTCGAAACCTGGCGCAAGCTCGGCAGTCTCCCGTACGCGCAGTGCACGCACGCCGACTTGACCGCGCAGCACGGCGGGAACCGCCTCATCCTCCGCTACCAGTGCAAGGACGGGCTGCGCGGCAGCTTCGATATCGAAGCCAACGTGCCTCCGGACGAGCGTGAGCGGCTCATTGAAGCGCTCCAACGACACTTTCCACTCACCACATACGCCGACGCGATTGACGTTCACTCCGACATCGACGGTTCGCTTCAGATTCGCGAACGCTCGGTTGCCGACCTCCAAGCACACCTCAGCCAACTCGGCGAACTCTTGGCAGACATCACCAAGCGGGAGACCGAAGCGAGGCGCGCCAGCCAGAAGGAACTCGAGGCAGCCTTCCTGAAGAAGGAAGAGGCCCTTGCCGCGAAGACCGAGCGGGCACGTTTCGAGTTCGAGAGGCAGTCGGCCGAACGCGAAGAGCGCTTGGCCGCACGCGAGGCCGAGCACGAGAAGCGCGTCGCCGAGTTCGAGACCGACGAGGCGCGACGCGTCCGTCGTAAACTGCTCGGGGACGTCGAGAAGGTCCTGAAGGATCTGGAGACGTCAACGACCAGCCCGCAAACCGAGGCGCGGCGCAGACCCATCTGGCTCGGCATCCTCGGCCTTCTCCTCATCTTTGGCACGCTCGCCGCCACAGGAGCGGTCCAGTATTTCCGCACGCTTGACACCCACTACGCGTGGCCGTTCTCCGCCGGCATGCTGGGCTTCTCGGGCATGGCCATCTACGGCCTCCGCTGGACCGACAGCTGGCACCGCCAGCACGCCGCCCAAGAGATGATGGCCCGCCGCTACAAGGCCGACATCCTCCGCGCGAGCTGGATCGCCGAACTCGCCTCCGAGTGGTCCGACGACGGCCGCCAAGTGCCCACCGGCCTGGTCGACGTCTTTGCTCGCAACCTCTTCCTCGACGTCAACGGCCCCACGGAAACCCAGCACCCGATCGAGCAGCTCCTCGCCAAGGCCGGCAGGATCGAGATCTCCAAGGGGCGCCTCGTCATCGACAACGCGCAGGGCAAGTAGCCGATGACGTCGATTGGACTCCTCCACCTAACTGACTTTCATCAGGGCATGGGCGCGCAGAGGACGCTGTGGCCGAACGTCAAAGAGAGCTTCCTTGAAGATCTCGAGCGCCTTCACGAGAAGGCCGGTCCCTGGGACGCCATACTCTTCACAGGCGACCTCACGCAACGCGGCCAGAAATCAGAATTCGAAGCATTCGATCTTGCCCTACAGTCGATTCTCGAACGACTCCGGCCGTTGGGCTCGACGCCAGTCGTCCTCGCGGTCCCAGGCAACCACGATCTTCAACGGCCCGGGCCGTCTGACGAGCTTGATCGGCTGGCCCGGTGGCATGAGACCCCAGCGACGGTCGACTCGTTCTTCTCTGACCGCGGAGCCCCCCACCGCCGACTGGTGGACTCCGCGTTTTCGGAGTACGTGACGTGGTGGAACGGCCGCGTGAAAGCGAACGGCCAACCGATCCACCTTGGCGAACTACCTGGCGACTTCCGCGCGACGATAGAGAAACATGGCCTTCGACTCGCCTTGATCGGACTCAATTCGAGCTTCCTACAGCTTCGCGACGGGATGCGCGAAGGCGAGCTCGCCGTCGATTCGCGGCAACTGCTTGCGCTTCACGATGACCCGCCGTCGTGGCTGCGCGAGCATCACGCCGCGTTGCTGCTAACGCACCACCCATTGGATTGGTTACACTCACGCGCCCAGATCGAGTTCCGTTCGGAAATCGACCGTCCAGGCCGCTTCGCAGCGCATCTCTTCGGCCACATGCACGAGGCAGCCGCACGCGTTCTCGCTGAGGGCGGAGCGCTACCCCGGCGGGGTCTCCAAGGGCTCTCGCTGTTCGGTTTGGAAGCAGTCACCGATCACGCTGGCAAGAGAGTGCAACGCCTCCATGGCTATGCGGCATTGCGCCTCTCGGTGCAGGAAGACGCCGGCGAACTGGTCATTTGGCCTAGGAGCTACGTCCTCAACCGCGGCGCGGGCTACCACCGCATGGTGGCAGACAACGATAGATACGACCTACGGGACGAGGCTGCACGATGGCCATTCCCGGCGCTACGATCGTACCGTCCCCCTCCGCCTCCTCCGCCATCTTCGCAGCCAAGGACGCCAACGATTCTTGAGCAGACCATCGAGACTGTTGGTCGGCGCGTGTTGACCGCCCGTTCCGACACGACGTTGCGGACTCTCATTGACGAGCTAGACGTCGCGGTTGAGCGCGTACCAGAAGCGCCGCCGACGACCGTGGCGGAGGCCATGAAGCTGCGCCGAAGACTGACCGACGCAATGAGTGCGTCTCACATGGGTACAGCAGGTACAGCAGGTACAGCAGGTACAGCAGCGGACTTGCCGCTGCCCCCGAGGCACCACAAGCGCCTTCTTCTTCGACTACTTCTGGGTGCCGGCGTCCTATCAGGTGCTGTTGCGCTCGCCCTGACTGTCAAGTCGATGCGCACCAGAAGCAGCGAAGGAGGCCCGGACGCAGGTGTATCACAGCCCGCATACGATGCGGCAACGACGTTCATTGCAGATGCGCGCATTGCACCACCCGTGGATGCACCGCTGGCGGACGCCGCCACGGATGCCCGTGGCGACTGCCTCCTTCGCGAGTTTCGCTCTGACGAAGAGTTCCTCAGCGATACGACTATCACCTGCGAAAAGATCGCAATCCAAGGCGGCGTTACCATTCGCATACGGGGCGGGCACCGCTTGATTCTTGATGCCTCAAGGATTGAAGTGAGCGGCACCGCGACGATCGACGGCCGCGGCCTGGATGGCACATCGGGCCCGAGCGGAAAGTCCATACAGGGCCAGTGGCAATCGCAGGGAAGTGACGACTACTATGCTGCACTGAACGACTGCCGATCCAATGCAAACCACTTCGATCGCGGCGGTGCTGGTGAAAAGGGACTTCCAGGGGGACCAGGCGCCACCGTTGTGCTAAAGGCGAGACCCCGCGGCACGCTCAACGTCTTGGTTGATGGTGGGCGCGGAGGGCCTGGCGGCCCCGGCGGCAGCGGGAGGCTACTAGTTCGTGGAGACAATGCTACGTGCAACGGCTGCACGATGAATTGCCCGCCTGGGCCCAATGGCCCCCAAGGCGATCCAGGACCGCCCGGGCGGAAAGTGATCCCTTAGATTCGGGGCCGCGAATTGTCTACTTCCGTCCGGTACCGTGGCAGCAGTCGCAGTCCAGGCCTTCCTCTGGGCCGCCTGCGATGAAGCGCAGCACCCGCGGCTTGGCTTGATATGGTGCGCTCGGCGCGATGATGACGAACTCGCCCACCTCGGTTCCTTCGCATTCCAAGAGCACATCTCGAATGCGTGCCGCAACGGCTTCTGTGAGAAGTCGCGTCGTGGTGCTACTCTGAACCTGTCGCTGCATCTTCGTCCTCCTTCTGTCCAACAACACAGATGCTCTCCGAGACCACACGTGCGCGCCAGCGCGACTCCAACCACTTGACGTTCTCCTGAGACTCGACCCACTCAGGCCCCGTCCGTTGATGGCCACCTGTCGAGAGGGTGGCCTCGATACTTCGCAGGTGGTCCACCATGTCCAAATACGCCGCCCCGCTGAGCGTGAATGCCGTCGCCTCGTCGACGAGCCCGTTCCGCACGGCCGTTGCGATGAAGTCCAGCGCGTTCAGAGTTCCCCGCAGCGCCTTCGGGGTCCAGTTCTCAGGATTGACTCTCCTGAAGTGCTCTTTCATCTCGGCATAGATCACCGTGATGAACTGCTGGCGCGATAGACTGAACTGCCGAGCCGTCAAGTAGAGTGCGAAGGCGGTCGCTAGCGTCGCAATCGATGCGACCGCATCGCCGGCTGCCTGCAAGCGTTCGTACCAGGCCTTGGGTGCAGCCAGCGTAGCAACCCAGAGCACGGCCATCAGGAACAACAACGCGACGAAGCCGTCGTTGATTCTTCGCATGCCAACCTCCGGCCGGGTGCGGTCCTACCGGCTCGCCATCAACCCCGAGAACGTCGCCCCGATGAAGGCCATCGGGGTGAACGTCCAGCGACCGGCGTCATCGTCGGCAGCATCGATGGCATAGTCGGCTGCGAGGGCGACGCCCACGCGCGCGGCGGAGGTGCCGCTGACCGGGGTGCCGAACAGCGCGAGCCGCAGCTCGAGCGATTCATCCGCACCCAGCCCCTCCATGCCGAGCCGTGCCTCGACGCCTGGGGTCAAGCTGTCGGCCTTGGGTGAGCCGTGATACTGGTAGTCGACCGCGAGGCGGACATATCCACCAGTCTCTCTCGCGGGCTGAGCGCCGGCCCGAAACAGCGCCTTCGGGTCGCACTGCTTCCCTGACACGGTCGGGTCACCGCTGCCCGGAGCCGTACACCGCTCGAACGGCTTCGCGCCGCTCTCGCGCTTCCACTCGATGCCAGTCCGCGCGCTTAGAGACAGTCCGCGGAGATGCGGCGTGAACGAGAAGCTGAGGCCCAGCTCGGCGTCGTACGCCTTGGTGTCCTTGGCCGTGGTCGCGATGTCGTCCTGGTAGACCTCGGCGCGGTCGTACGACAGCGTGCCATCCATGGCAACGGCGATCGCACAGGTCGCATCCACCACCTGGCCCGTCAGGAGGATGTCGCGCCGCTCGAGAGCAGCCTTGGTCATGATCGCCTTGAGGGTGTCGGCGAACGCGTCGGGATCGGCCACGATCGCGTCGATGGGGCGCCCGTACTTCTCCTTCAGCTCCTTGGCCTGATCGGGGTCCGCCTGCTCCAGCAGCGACCACATCTCTTGCACCAGGCGGTGGTTCTCGAGGACCGTCGCCGAGGCCTGCGTGAGCTCGATTCGCTCAGCCATCCACGCGACCGCGAAGCATGGTTCGCTGGTGAGGTCGACCTCGCGCGGGCAGCGCTCTTGCAGGAAGCGCTTTGCCAGCACGGGAAAGCCAACAGGATCGCAGTCGACGCCCATGTCTTGCCTGCAGATCGCCAGGACCAACGCCGTCATCGGCGGGTCAGCAGCCATCCCCCCGCCAGGTGTCACTGGCGGGGCCACTGCTGGAGCCGTGGCGCAGGCGTCGGCGGTGACCTTGAGCCGCTCACATAGGAGGCGAAGGATTTCCCGGTCCTGCGCCTGGATCCCGTGTGCGATCGAGAAGGCCACCCTTGCGTCGACGCGGGCGTCGGTCACGGTCTTCAGCGTCTTGAGCGCATCAGCGAAGGCCGCCAGGCGCGCCTGCAACTCGCCGAGTCGACGCGCACGCGTGTCCCAGCCGATCTGGAAGCCCCCCTTCCATCCCGACACTAGGCGGTTCTTGGCGGTGAACGCGGCGATCCGGGTGTCCTCGTCGAGAGGCGCCGACGCCTCGAACGCGGCGCTGAATCCCGAGGCCGCCACCTGGCTGTACTGAACCCGTGCCCGCTTGTCCTCGGCCGTGAAGACGACGGAGGCGTCCGTCCACGGCAGCAGCGTCAGCGCCTCCTGCTTACTGTCGTCGGCCCGTCCGGGGACCGGCACCGCGGCGAGCACAGCGAGTGCAATGATGATGCGCTTCATGACAGCACGTAGCTCACGTTCTCGGTGTTGAAGACCGTCGTGTTCGCGCCGCTGTAGAGCACTGCGCCGGCCGCGTTCTTGATCTCGAGGGTCCAGCGGACGCCGATCCCGATCGTGAAGGTCACGCTGAACAACATCCCCTTCGTCGGCGTCGCCACTGTCTGGGAGCGCGACCACAGGTTGCCGCCCTTCGCGGCGAACACGTCGACCTCGCTCTGGTTCTCGATCCTTCCGTCGCGGTTGGCGTCGGCCCCGCCTGCAACGATGACGAACGGACTCATCGGCGCGGTGGCCAGCTTGAACTCGAAGGTGAGGGTGTCCATAGCTCCTCCTTTCACGGCTCGCTCGTTGCGGCGGCCGGTGCGATTGATGGATGGCGCGCACGACCTGGTGATGCAGCGCGTGCGTCGCTGTTGTGCCCGGCCGCCCGTTGCTGATTTCGGGTGCCCCGCGCCCCTACCGCAACGCCTCGACCAGCGCCGCGACATACGCCGCCTCCCCCCCGGGGACGATGACCGCGACGGGCCGGCGCGGCTGGCCCGTCTCACCTCCCCGCGCCTCGCCGGCCCCGTGGACGCCCTCACCGCCGCCATCGACCGCAAGCAACTCGACCGGCGCCGCGTCGGCCCGCGGATACAGCTTGCCAGCCCACCGGTGGTCGGAGTCGGTGATGTCGGCGCCACCGAGGATCGGCGGCGCGCCGGCCAGCAGGATCTCGGGCGGCAGCTGGTAGCACATCACCGAGTCGGGGTCGGGGGCGGGGTTGCCGAGCAGCGAGCCGTTCTCGATCGGCGTCAGCACCTGCGCCTCGACCTCCTCGCGCGACCAGCCTTGCGTCTTGTCGAAGTACTTGAAGGCCTTCTCGCGATCGATCCGCGCCACCAGCTCAGACCGCATGTGCTCGTGGACGAAGCCGAGCGTGTGGCCGGCCTCGTGGCGGACCACCCGGCGGAACTCCGATTCCGGCGTCGCCAGCGTGAAGCCCTCGAGGTTCATCGTCGGCTGGTCGGCGTCGATCGCCAGGATGTCGGTGCCGACGTAGGACCAATAGCCGCCCTGCTGCGCGTCGTCCAGGCGCGCGATCCGCACGTCGCCATCGCGATCGGCCAGCGTGAACGCCACGTCGGCCCGGCGCTGCCAGGCGTTCATGTGCTCGACGATCCGGCGGCGCAGCGCCAGCGGCGCGCCGTCGAGGAACGACACCGACAGCCGGACCGCGCGCTTGCCCCAGTACTTGCCGCGCAGCACCGCGATCGCGTCGGGCGTCGGCGCGAAGGACGGCGCCAGGCGCAGCAGCTTCTCGATGGGAAAACGGTTGCCGGGGTTCTCGCCAAAGGCGAGCGCCGCCGCGGCGTGCAGCTTGGCCTTGGGCAGCGACTTCGGCGTGCAGGTGATCGGCGGCATGCGCGCAGCCAGTTCACGCGCCGTGCCACGCCGGCTATCGCGCGTGCAGGCCCGCCAGGCCGCGCCGGTGTCCACCAGCGACGACACCCGTCGCGTCGATGTCCGCCCCGGTGGACACGCGCCGCGCGTCGCCGCACGCCGCATCACCCTTTAGAGGTGATGTACGCCAAGGCGCGATCGGCCTTAGAGTCCGCTGCGGAGGCGCCATGCGCGACTGGCGGGACCGCGACGGAATAGCGGCGAACGATACCTCAGCAGGCACAGCGGCGCCCGGCAAGCGGACGCTCGTCGACCGACTGCAGCGACGGCGCACCAGCTCCGCGACCGCGCCCGCCGCGCCCGCCACCACGCCCGCCCCGCCCGCCACGGCGACCACTACGCCCAGGCCACCGGGCGATCCCTTCGACTTCCTCGACCCCGTCGACCACGTCCAGCGCGCGTCGTCGCCGGACGCCCCCGGCGACGACGACGCCGAGGGCGACCCGCTGGCGATCGCCGCGGCGGGCGTCGCCGGTCCCGGCGGCCCGCTGCCGCACCGCGATCAGATCCAGGCGTCGTTCGGTCGCCACGACGTCGGCCACGTCCGGGCCCACGTCGGCGGCGCCGCCGCTGCGTCGGCGAGCGCGATCGGCGCGCAGGCGTACGCCGCCGGCAGCGACGTCGCGTTCGCGTCGGCCCCCGATCTGTTCCTGGCCGCCCACGAGGCGGCCCACGTGGTCCAGCAGCGGGCCGGCGTGGCGCTCAAGGGCGGCGTCGGCGAGATCGGTGACGCGTACGAGCAGCACGCCGACGCCGTCGCCGCGCGCGTCGTCCGTGGCGAGTCGGCCGAGGCGCTGCTCGACAACATGGCCGGCGGCGGGCCCCCGACCCGGGCGGTGCAGAAGACCGACCTGCACGCGGGCGTGACCATCCCCGACGCCACCGCCCAGGGCGCCATCGATGACGAGCTGTTCCCGACCACCGCCAGCGTGGGCGGCGCGCCGCCGACGCCCTGGGATGGCGGGCCTGGACAACCCAACCGAAGCCGCAACCGGCGCGCCTTCGTCCGCGAGATGCACCGCGCGATGGCCGCACACCTGCGCGCCGCGATGCGCGGCCCCAACGGGATCGACGCGGTCGCGCGCCAGCGGCGGCACCACCGCACCCCGGTCGCCGATCTCGAGGGCGCCGGGCGCGCGGCGAAGACAGATGCCGACGCGCTGTTCGCGGCGTACGCGACGGCGGCGGCGCTGACCACGACGCAAGAGGCCGCGCGCGCCGCGTACACCATCCACGCGACCGGCCCGAACCCCAACCTGCTCGACGCCGAGGACCCCGGCGATCGCCGAGCCGCCGGCATGGCGATCGATCCGACCGACCTGGCCGGCTGGATCTCCGAGACCGAACCCGGCTGCGTGACGGCGCGGACCGCGCACCACTTCGACGACACGCGCAGCGATGCCGAGCGCAACTTCCTGCGCGACGCCGTGGTGCGGCCGTTCGTGAGGGCCAACCGCGCGCAGCTCGCCCGCTACGACCGCCACGGGTTCGCGATGTCCAACCCCGACTCGGGGCAGATCGTCGTGCCGACCACGCACCCGCTGGGGCTATCGACGACGGCGACCGGTGGCGTCCCATCGGACGCCGAGCGCGCGAGCAAGTGGGGCGCGTGGCGCATCATGGTCCACGAGTACATCCACCAGCTCGAGCACCCCGCGCTGCAGGCGTGGCCGCGCCGCAACCGCACGATCAGCGAGGGGTTCTGCGAGTACTTCACCAAGAAGGTCTTGCTGCCCC
Organism: Myxococcales bacterium; assembly: GCA_016794525.1. Classification (GTDB taxonomy): domain Bacteria; phylum Myxococcota_A; class Polyangia; order Haliangiales; family Haliangiaceae; genus UBA2376. The sequence goes on along the minus strand of JAEUJY010000107.1, from coordinate 6,892 downwards.
TCTTGCCGGCCGCGGCAGGCGCGGACGTCGCGCGACGGACCCAGGTCGAGGGCGCCGACCACGGCGCGCCCAGCGCGGCGATCATCGGCGGCCCCTACGATCCGGGCTCCTACGCGGAGTACCTGAGCCACGCCGAGGCCATCGAGGGGCACCTCGGTGGCGCGGCGATCGGCGCGCAGAACGCGATGAAGGCGATCTTCTTCCAGGGCCACGTCGAGTACATGGGCTACACGCCGGCGGGTGGCGCGCTGACCGCGCCGGCCGGCCCGCAGGACCAGATCAACGTGCCGGCGTCGCTCACCACCTTCGCGGCGCTGGCCACGGCGGTCAACGTGCCCGAGGCGACCTTGCGCAGCGCCAATCCAGGCGCGGCCGAGCCACTGACAGGCCGGCTCCACGCGCCGGGCTGCCGCGAGCATCGCGTGGTCTCCGCGAGCGACGGCGCGTCGTCCCGGACCGAGACGGCCGCGGTCATCGCCACCCAGAACGGGGTGACGGTCCCCGCGCTGACCGCGGCGAATCCCGGCGTCTCGTTCGCCGCGCTGACCGCGGGCCAGGTCATCATCATCCCCAACCACTGATGCCCCCCGCCCGCCTCCTCGTCTCGCTGTCGCTGCTCGCGCTCGCGTGCAGTCGCAGCGCGGTGCCATCGGGCGAGTCGCAGAAAGCCGAAGCCATGCCTCCGTCCGCGCCAACCGATGGCCCCCCGTCGCCAACCGTCGACGGCGCCGCGCCCGACGTGGCGTCGACCGACGCCGCGTCCCCGGACACCACCGCGGCGAGCTGTGTCGATGCCCTGCGCGCGCTGGCCGCCGGCGACTACCGCGGGTGGCGTGGGCTGCCGGTGGGCTGCACCATCGCCGATGCCGATCGCGCGCTCGGCGCAGCCGGGCCGGAGCAGACCGGCTTCCCCGGCGGATCGCCGACGCGCTACCGCACCTACCCGGCGAGCGCCGGGGCCCCGGCCGGCCTGCAGGTCTACGACGTCGATGGCGCGGTCACGCTGATCATCGCGCACGACGCGGTCCCCGCCGACAAGATCGACGCGATGCTGGGTTCGCCCGAGGCCAAGCAGCCGTCGCGCATGCCCGGCTTCAAGACCATGTGGATCTGGGCGTCGCGCGGCCTCACCCTGCACCGCGACGACTCCAGCGGCGCGGTCGCGTGGCTCTACGCGTACGCCCCGATGACGGTCGACGCCTTCCGCGCGTCGTGGCTGGCCAAGGTCGAGATCCACCGGACCCGGGTGCGCTGAGCGTCGGCGACCACACAACCTCCACGCCAAGTGCGTCGTGGTCGATGACCGCTACGCGCTCATCGGCTCGGCCAACTTCACCCACAACGCCCACGCGCGCAACATCGAGGCCGGTGTGCTCATCGACGACCCGCCGTTCGCGACCGCGCTGGCGCAGCAGTGGCAGGGGCTGATCGACACCGGCCTCGCTGCGACGATGTCAGCGGCCGCGCCGTAGCCCCTGCCCTGCCGCCCCATGCCCCGGACGCGCGGCGCTTTGGTACGCTCGCGCCGGGAGGAGCGACCGCCGATGACCCGATCGACTCGGAGCTCGCGAGCGCGCTGGTGCGGCGTCGCGATCGCCGCGGCCGTGGCCGTGGCCGTGGCGGCGTGCGGTGACCCGTCGACGCGCGCCGTCACGCCGACCGACGCGGCGACGGGGCCGCAGGTCGATGCGGCGGCGACGTTCGCGCTGACCGTGCTCCGGGACGGCGACGGCGCGGGGACGGTGAGCTCCCCCGCGGGCATCGCGTGCGGTGGCGTCTGCACCGCCGAGTTCGCGCCGGGCGCGATCGTCACGTTGACCGCGCAGGCGGCGCCGGGCTCGATGTTCGTGCGGTGGTCGGGCGGTGGATGCGCCGGCGACGGCGCCTGCGTGGTGACGGTGGGCGCGCCGACGACGGTGACCGCGACCTTCGCGCGCACGCACGCGCTCGTCGTGACGCGGGCGGGGACCGGCGACGGCGCGGTGACCTCGACGCCGCCGGGGATCGACTGCGGCGGCGACTGCGACGAGGCGTACGCCACCGGCACGACGGTCACGCTCGTCGCGGCGCCCGACGCGATCTCGACGTTCGCAGGCTGGAGCGGCGGCGGCTGCAGCGGCACCGGCGACTGCGTCGTCGTCGCCGTCGCCGCGCGCGACGTGCGCGCGACGTTCGACCGCGGCACGCTGACGGTGAACGTGACGAAGGTCGGCGACGGCGACGGCCTGGTCCGCTCGACGCCGCCCGGGATCACCTGCGGCAGCGACTGCACCGAGGTCTACCCGGCGGGCACCGACGTGTCGTTGAGCGTGCTCCCCGCAGCCGGCTCGACGTTCGAGAGCTGGTCCGGTCCCTGCGCCAGCGCGCCGTGCATCCCGATGGGGATCGCGAACGTCGTCGTCGAGTTCCGCCAGGTGCGGGCAGCCATCCAGATCACCCGCGCCGGCGCGGGCCAGGGGACGGTCGCGACCGACCCGGTCGGTGCGCCGTGCGGTCCACCCGGGAGCGTCTACTGCCTCGAGTTCCCGCGGGGGACGACGGTCAGCCTGACCGCCACGCCCGACCCCGGCTCGCGGTTCACCGGCTGGTCGGGTGCCGGCTGTAGCGGCGTCGGGACCTGCACGATCAACCTCACGAGCACCGCGGCGGTCACGGCGACGTTCGAGCCCGCGTAGCGCCGACGGTGGGACGCCCCCCTCACTCGGCGGGGGCGCGGACGAAGCGCCAGGTGGTGCGCTCGTGGGTGCCGTCGGGGGCGAGGTAGTCTTCGACGCGCTCGAAGCGGTCGGGGCCGAGCGTGAAGGTGAGCTCGACCAGGCGCGCCTCGTCGGGATCGAGGTCGGTGGTGTCGGCCTCGGCGAAGCGGAGCTGGTGCGCGTCGAGCGCGGTGGCGCGCAGACGCGGCTGGTTGCCCTGCGCGCAGTAGTGGGTCGCGACGAGGCCGTCGTGGTCGGGGTGGTACAGCGTCATCGTCGCGCGCTCGGGGCGACCGAAGGTCTCGGCGAGCGCGCTGGCGCCGGAGATCGGGCTGAACACGACGTCGACCTCGGCGCCGTCGGCGGTGGTGCCGTGCCAAGCGCCGGTGAGCGCTTCGCGGAACCGCGGCCACACGTCGGGCGCGTGGGCCCAGCGATCGGGCGATGCGGGCGATGCGGGCGCGCGCGCGGCGGGCGCGCAGCCGACGAGGAGGACGAGGAGGAGCGCGCGCACCGGGCGAGAACCGCGGCGCGGCGACCGGTATTCCGAGGGCGCGCCGCGATCCGACCTCGCGCCGGTGGCGGGCCGCTGCTAGGCTGGCCGACCCGTGACGCGCTGGCTCCTCGCTCTGATCGCGGTCGCGCTGTGCGCGCAGAGCGCCGACGCGCGACCGCACGGCAAGCGCAAGGGCAAGCGGCACCGGTGGCGGACGCCGGCCGCGCAGCTGTACCCGGCGCCCAGCGATCCGATGGCGACGCCGGCGGTGCGCTACGGCGCGCTGTCGGCCGAGGAGTGCACGGCCGAGTTGACCGCGCGGCAGATCCCGTTCGTCGCCGAGACCGCGGACGGCGTCGCGATGCCGGTGCGGCTGCAGGGGCCGCTGCGTGGCGTGGCGTTCCACGGCGGCGGCCCCGAGGCCGATCGCGCGACCAGCCCCTACGAGATCGCCGACTGCCGGCTGGTGCTGGCGCTCGACGACCTGGCGCAGCTGCTGGCCGCGCACGACGTGGTCGAGGTGGTCCACTACTCGATGTACCGCCGGCCGCGCGCCGGCAAGTCGTCGGAGCACAACGCCGGCATGGCGATCGACGTCGGTCACCTGACGCTGGCCGACGGCTCGACGCTGTCGGTGCTCGACGACTACCACGGGCGGATCGGCGCCGCGAGCTGCGGCAAGCGCGCACGGCCGCGCCGCCCGACCGCCAAGACCAAGGCGCTGCGCGCGATCGTCTGCGAGATCGCGGCGCAGTACCTGTTCAACGTCGTCCTGACGCCCAACTTCAACCGCCCGCACCGCAACCACGTGCACCTCGACCTCACCGCCGGCAAGCGCTGGTTCATCGTGCGCTGACCGGCGGGACGCGGTCGGCTCGGCTACATTCGGGGGGTGGCGAGGCCATGGTGCGCGATCCTGGTAGTGGTCCTGGCGGGGCTGGCGACGGGCTGCGAGGCGGTCAAGCGCGAGGCCGCGGAGCTCGAGCAGCGGCTGGCGCGCGAGCGCGACGCCGGTCCGGCGCTCGAGGCCGAGGACGCGTTCGACGACCCGCCGCCGACGGCAGCGGCGCCGGGGCTGCGACCCGGGCGGTACCGGCTGCGCGCGGCCGGCGCCACGGTCACGCGACGCAACGCCGCCGGGCAGGCCTGGGACCTGGTCGGCGGCGCCGGCCCTGACCCCACGCTCGCGGTCGCGATCGACGGCAAGCGCGTCGGGTCGTGCCCGACCGCGCCCGACGCGACGCGGGTGATGTGCGCGCTCGACGTGCCGTTCGCCCTGACCGGCGCGACCGAGATCACCGTGACCGTGGTCGACGACGACCTCACCGGCGACCAGCCGATCGGCGAAGCGGTCGGGCGCGACCTGACCCGCACCGGGCGCGCCGGCGTGCTGCTCAAGCTCGCGCCGCGCGGCCAGGTCACGTCGGCGGTGATCGAGCTGGTAGCGGTGCCATCGCCGCCCAGCCGGTGGGCCCAGCACCGCGACCTGCCGTGGGGGCTGGCGATCGGCGCCGGCGTCGGCCTGCTGCTGCTCGCGCTGCTCCGCGCGGCGCTCCTGACGCGCACGATGGTGATGCCGGCGGCGCTGTCGATCACCGACTGGACCTGCGCGTTCTGCGACCACCGCAACCTCGGCGGCGCGGCGGCGTGCGGCGAGTGCGGCGCGCGCCGCAAGAAGGCCCGCCCGCGCGACGGCGACCGCACGATCCGCCCCGACGCCGACCGCGCGTTCGTGCTGGCGATGGCGGCGGCGGTGCTGGGGTGCACGCTGTCGGTGCTGATCGCCGCGCGCGGCCTGCCGATCAGCCACGTGGTGCCAACCGCGCTGGGCGCGGCGGGGCTGGTGATCGCGATCGCCGGATGGATCCACGAGCGCGCCTGGCGCGCGCGCACCGGCGAGGCGTTGCTCGCGACCACCGCGGTGGTCGCGCTCGGCCCCCTGCTCGGCCTGGCCTTGATCGCCGGCTTCGTGATCGCCGGCGCGATCGGCGTCGTGATGCTCTGGTTCTGGCTGAGCGACTGAGCCGCCGCCGGCGTGGCGCGGCGCGCCGACCGCGGCGCTGGACGGTCATTCGGCTTTGCTTGACGGCGTTAAGCAAACTCGACTACCGTCAATCCCATGGCCGCGCCCGCGCGAACCCGCCTCCGCCAGCGCCGCCGCGACGGGTCGCGGGCCGAGATCCTCGACGCGACCCGCGCGGTGCTGGCGCGCGGGGGGGTGGCGGGGCTGACGCTCGACGCCGTCGCCGGCGAGCTGGGCGTCACCAAGCAGGCGCTCTACCACTACTTCGGCTCCAAGGACGCGCTGCTGTTCGAGGTGGTCTTCGCCGAGAGCGCGGCGGCCGCGGCGGCGGTCGAGGCCGGCTGCGTCGCCGCCCCCGACGGCGTGGCCGCGCTCGAGGCCGTGATCCGCGGCTACGTCGGCTACTACGCGCCGCGCCTCGACAGCTACCGGCTGGTGACGATGCACGTCCAGCAGGCCGACGTCGACGCGGCCGACCCGGCGCTGCTGGCGCGCATCCGCCCGCTCAACGAGCAGCTGTTCGGGCTGGCCGCGACCCGGCTGCACGCCGGCCGGCCCCGGGGCCGCCGCGCCGATCCGCTGGCGGCGCGGCGCCTGGCGTTCGCCGCGCACATCGCGGCCCACGGCCTCTTGGCGATGAAGGCGCTGGTCGAGCGCTTCCACGATCCGCTGCGCTACCGCGACGATGAGCTGGTCGACGAGCTGTGCCGGACGTTCCGCGCCCGCGCCACCCAGGAGGGCTACGCATGACGACGCTGTCGCTCCACGATCCGCTGTTCCGCGTCTACGCCATCGCCGCGGCGATCATGATCCTCAAGATGGCGTCGATGGCGTGGCTGACGGTCTACCGGATGACCAAGGTCAAGGCCGGCTTCCGCAGCCCCGAGGACGCGCGGCGCTCGCCGTACAACCCGACGCCGACCGGCGACCAGCTCGCCCCCAACGAGTACGTCGAGCGCGTCCGCCGGATCCACCAGAACGACGGCGAGAACGTGCCGCTGTTCCTGGCCGCCGGCCTGTTGTTCGTGATCGCCGCGCCGCCGCTGTGGGCGGCGCAGCTCGCGCTGTACGGCTACGCCGCCACCCGCCTGTTGCACTTCGCCGCCTACCTGACCGCGCAGCTGCACGACGTGCGCGCGGCGCTGTGGACGCCGGGCTCGCTGGCGATCCTCGGCATGGCGGGCTACGTGCTGGCGCGCGCCGTCGACGCCTGACGCGGCGGCCACCGCGCCAGGATCCCGCACCGCGCAGGCCCAGAGCGTAGCCTCGCTGGCGCTGGGCTAGCGCCGCCGACGGCGCCGGCGCGACGTCGGCGCGCCCCACGCCTGCGCCAGCGCGGCGAGCCGCTCGGGCACGGCGAACCGCCGCCGCGCGAGCGCGTGGATCGCCTCGGCGAAGCTGCGGTGGCGCGTGTCGAGCGCGCTCAGCTCGAGCAGGTCGGCCTGGCGCTCGAGCAGCACCAGCAGCGACGGCAGGCTGGGACGCACTAGCGCCGCCTGGTCGGCGTCGAGGGCCTCGGTGAGCAGCACCACCAGCGCGGGCGGCACGCGCCGCTCGTCGGTGAGCGCCGCGGCGACCTCGGCCTCGAGCGCGGCCCAGCGCCGGGCCAGCGGCAGCGGCGTGAGCACGACCTCGGCCCCGAGCCAGCGCCGCGTCACGTGCGCGGGCGGCGGCGCG